>NZ_JBZYWF010000006.1:0-322968 GCF_058932855.1 Pontibacter sp. LHS1 | reverse complement strand
AGGCCTGCCGCTAGCGTTCATCCTGAGCCAGGATCAAACTCTCCATTGTAGTGTTTACTTTTCAGGCTCTATCGCTAGAACCAATGTGTCCGTTCGACCCGTGGCCTTTTCCTTTTTTAATTCAAATTTGAATTGACGCGGTTGATATTAGAATCACCCGCTCGGATTACCTTAAATTTCTGTCTCAATCAATCTTTCAAAGAACTTTTCGAAAGGAACAGTCTTCCTTTCCGCAGCGTACCAGCCGGCACTCACCTTAAAGCCTATCACCAAAATGTTATACTACACTGTTTCGGGTGCTTCTCTAAGGGGATGCAAAGGTAGAAATTATATTTCACTTTGCAAGCGACAAGTCAGTTATTTGCTTCTGTGCATCCTCCCCTTTCCCGTAAATCAGGCAACTTAAAAAGCGCAACTGCTTCTGCAGCAAGCGGTAAAATCGCTGAAATATTTACTGTTTTTTTTTGCCATCTAGCGGTAGGCAGGTGGTAGCACAGCTCCTATCATGGATGCAGATCCATCCCTTCAGCACATGCGAGCACCCGGCTGCACGCAGGAAGACAAGCTTGTTGTTCGTCTGTGGGAATCCTAAGCGGGACCTGTAAGGGGAATGTGGGCTTCCTGCCCACGACTGCGTTTCGTGGACCTGGAAGACAAGGCAGGTAGCAACACCGCCCTCAGCTCGGGGACAGCACAGCCGGCGGTGGTCTTAGCTCAAATCCAGCGGTGGGCGCTTGTGTTCGATCGTCTCTTCAAAGCAGAGCGGCATTATACCTGAATAAAAACAAGCCGGCGTGTTGGTTCCAACGGGAAACAGATCCGTGGACCTGCGAGGATTACGCACTTTGCAACCCAGGGAAATAAAGTCGATTAGCCAGCGTTTGTGTACGCCATCTGGTTGGTGACAGCACAGAAACACAGATGCCTGCAGCAAGCTGATTTAATAAATAAAATCATAAATCATCTTTATATTTGCATAATAAACATGTTAATTTAGAGGACAACTGCTAAGCGTCCATATCAGCCCCCTTCCCTTGCCATGAAGATAAATGAAAAAGACATCCTTCCTCTTTTAAAAAACGACTACCTGGAAGTATGGCTGGGCGAGCCGGCAGGCATGGTGATCGTCAGGTGGCTGCAGCATCCATCCAGCGTCGAGCTCCGTTCAAACTGTTACCTGCTGGCAGAACTATTGCTGGACTGCGAATGCCGTTGGCTGCTCCATGATACGCGGACTATCCTCTACCTGGAACTGGCAGATCAGCACTGGCTGATGGAAGAACTGATCCCGCTGCTCAGCGCCACCGCCTTGGAGCTGCAGGCTTGCGTGGTCTCCCACATAAGCCTGGAACTCATGGACACGGATCGCCTGGTGAAGCATTTTTCCAAATACGCCGGTTCAACGCGTAAAGCGATCGAAACCCGGCTTTTCCTGGATACCGCCCGGGCACGAGAATGGCTGTTGTAAAAGGTATTCCCTGACAGGTATGAAAGCAACTCGTCCTGTTCCCAGAGGGACATGGGAGAATACGGTGGTTGTCTATTCGTAAGACTCCTCGGCAATAACACGTACATTTAGGTCATTGAAGCCTTGATGACCGCTCTTATTTCTGATCAGCTGCCTCATATGCACAATCGCAAGCTCTTATGCCTTTTTTGGTCAAAAGGGAGGTTACCTAGGAAAACGAAGGTCAGGCAAGGCCCAGGGCTTGGGTTGGTCTCCTTTGGCTAGCGGTATACCTCCCAGTCGATATAGTCCAGCAAGTAGGACGTGAATGCTATATTGACCAGTACCAGCAAAGCGAACAGCCATCCGAGCATTACTCCCCTCCTGTTCTCCCTCCCTGTCCATAAATCAACCGACTTACTGTCCCTGCGCCAAGGTCTCCTGTTCTCCAGCACGGTATAATTGACAAGGGTTAGGGAGAGTATGACCGCCCCAAAGACCGGCGCCTGTAAAGACGATGGCACCAATTCTTCCCTGACACTGACTGTATAATACACCAGGCAGGACAAAAGCAGCCAGATCTGCAGGACTTCGATGCCGTTCGAGACGCTCCTGTCGGACCCTCGTTTTGCTTCCCAAAGCAGGCTGCCGTCCACGCATCGCTGGAGCCTGTCAAAAAAATAGAATAATACGTTCATAAGCGACTTCATTCACCCATCCTTCGCCTGGCAGGCACGCGCCTGAACAGGCGAAGCGCCCATACAGCAGGGAGCAATTGATAAATTTCCAACAGGCACAGTGCCTGTTGCGTCATCGATTGATTACGCTTTCGCTGCAGCACTATGTTATTTTCTTTTCTTTGCAATGAGCTGCTGGAGGGCCGGCTCCAGTGCCAGCGCGTGCCCGTGGCCAAAGGTAACCAGGACGCGGTCATTCCGGTCATGGGCCTGTAGCATAACACAACAAGCGTTTCATCATGTCAATCGGTTGGGTGGCTGCCCGTCAGCCCGGGAGTGCGGGTTCCGGCCTGCTTTACTTATCAAAAGTGATGGTACTCCCTTCTTCTGAAAAGCCAGCTATGCCGGCATGCGCCAGGCTAAGCCGGAGGCCTGTGAGACTAGGTCCAGCCTTTTTGCGAAAGCACTTTCCAACATGGTCAAATAGGGTTTTGGCTTAAAGGCTACTTCCATTGCTGATCAGGAAAGCCTGTACTGCCTGATTTCTTTTCCCTCAAGCTACAACATGCATCCCGAACGGAATAACTTATTACACCAACCTGCCGAATGTCCATACAAACACCGCGATGGGCCCGCTTGAAACCGTTTCTGGCCCCCGGAAGCTCCGCCTGAAGGAAGGCACCCGCCTGAACGATACAAGGGCAGTTGCCGTTTAAGGCTTTATGCCTACTGTCCTGACCATACACGAGCTCCTCACCCAGCTGCATGATACCAAAGGTACTGTGCTGCAGGAGGCCCAGTATCAGGACAATGCCTACTGGCTCAATCTCAAGCAGCTGGAAACCCTCTTTGGCATTGACGTCATCCTATTGCACAGCTACCTGCGGACCCTATTCGCCAATGGCGAGCTAGAAGAGGCCGCGGTTATGCGCAGGTTCCGTACCAGCAAACAGGAGGGCAAACGCGTGGTGAGCCGGGAGCTGCTCTACTATCGGCTGGACGCCGTCATTACGCTGGGCTTTCGGGCCCAGTCCGCTCAGGCATCGGAATTTCGCAGGTGGATGACGAGCGTGATCAGTCGCTACATCGAACAGGGGTTCGTACTGGATGATGCCCGCCTGCAGGCAGCGGCATCCGGACAGGGAATACCTGAAAAATTGTTGGGGCGTTTCCGGGAAATTAAAGACAAGGCCAATCAGGGCTAGGCCAGGTAAGCAGTGACTCCCGCTTACCATTTTGTGACTGCCATACCGTCTGCCGACTTTACTCATTCCGAATTGGGCTCAGGTCCTAGCTCCAGTTTGATTTGAGGGGGTTAGGGAAGCAAGGGATCAGCGGCTTGCTTGTGAAGTGGATGTGCGACGCAGATCACGGCAGCATCCGGATGCTCTTTCTGCACCCAGAGGTGCCTGCCTTCCTTTTTATCGATCCGGCCAAAGACCCACCGGGGCGCTATGCTCCGAGGCACCACATGACAGGTTTTCTCCGCTGGCGCTTTGGTTTCTGAAAATAAACTTAGCTGCACTCCTCTCGCTTGCATGATCTGTTAAAAGTTTTGGGGCACCAGGGATTGGCCTTGGTAAGCCTCAACTGCTAGCCATGGCCCGCACCTACCCCTCCATCAAATATAGTTTAAATTCTATGTAACACCTAGCCCCTTGGCTCATTCTTCTGACCATTTCAGCCGAGCAGCGACGATGAAACTTCTGCACAGCGTAGGTATCAGGCTTGAGGGCCTCTCGGGGAGGCACTTCCATCAGCATGCACATAAGCCTTCCCTGATGCGTGCACCTGGCATTAATCAGGAACTTTGCTACCACTTACCTTTCACCTGCTCCACAAAGCCCATACAGGTGCATATCGTACCTTAGGCACCGTTTATGCGCCTGGATCAAGCAACCGTCATCATTCCCTACCCGCGCAACTCCAGCCTGTCCAGTTTTTTAGTTAAAAAACTGGACAGGCTGCTTCTACAATACATCGATATACCGGATATGAATTCCTGATTCAGTATAGAAGCTTAAAACACTATCTCCAGGCTGTCTGCTGTGCTATAGGTGAAGATGCCCTGCCCTCCCCGGATATTTGTAGGCAGGAGAACTGGCGCCTCAAAGGGATCCACGTTGGAGCGGGAGGCCTGCTGCAAGGCTCTTTGAAAGTGATAGTTCGCCGGTGTAATACGGTATACAATCACACGATAGGAACGTTCTCCGCGTGGGACCTCCAGACGAAACGTTATATCAGGGCTTTCAATACGGGAGTAGTCATAAAAAACCGACTTCCTTACCAGGTCACCTCCCCTCTCATATTCCAGGTAAATCCCATAAAAGCGATTGCTGGTGTTCGTGCCATGGGCACACTGCAGTACCAACTGTTGTCCGCTGACAGCCCACTTCGTGATGTTAATGGCTTCCACCAGTTCAGTAGCAGCCCAAAGCGTGTCTTTCCTGTCTTCAGAGATAATGCGCAGCCGCACAGAATCACCCGGCTGCAGGGACGGCATCCGGTAAGTGCTCACATAGTTCACCACCTTGCCGCGCTCCCTATCCGTGTAGTAGATGTTCTGAAGCGAAATCGTGGTATCAGGCAGCTCCAGCTCTGCCCTGGCGCGCCATACCAGTTGGAGTGACAGATCCTCCTGAAAACTATTCGAGCGCAACAGGCTGAGTTGGATGGGCTCTCCGGTTGAAAGGTAACTCTCCACAAACAGCTTATCCGGGCTTTTAGGAAAAACGATGTCTGCCTCTTCCTTCAGGGTACAGGCAGCGGCAAGCGGGAGCAGCAGCAGCAAGTAGCTTACAGATCGAAAGTGCATGTGTAACGGAGGCTTGGGGTAAGGGGTAACATGGATCTTTGTTTGGCCACTAGCTGGCCCGTGCCGTCTTCCTGCCGGATCACATCAAAGTACAGGAAGTAAGGATTCGCCTGGTTATAGGCATTGTAAATGCCAAAACTCCATTCCGAGGTACGCTTCTGGTGCTGCACCCTACGCGTCAGGCCGATGTCCAGCCGGTGCCGCAGCGGAGTCCGTACGTTATTTATCTGTTCAAACAAGGGTACCAGCCTTGGCTTTACGCCCGGGCTCATGCCCTGTGCGGGGATAATGCCCGTGGGGAAGGTATAGGGACTTCCTGACTGCAGGAACCACTGCCCGGTCAGCTGCCAATGCCGGGCGAAGGTATACCCTATGCTGGCATTGATTTGGTGCCGCGTGTCCTGCACCGGATAAGCCCATTCCACCAGCCCGCCCGCGTTGGCCACCGCCACCTGGCTGTAAGCCAATGTGTAATTGGTGGTCAGTGTCGCATGGCCAATGCTTGCCTGGTATTCCAGCTCCAGTCCGTAAGCCCTGCCGTCATGGGCCTCGAAGCGCCTTTCAAAATCCCGCAGCAGGGCGGTTCCATTGGCATAAAAAAGCTGCCCTGCCAACCAGCGAAAGTAGATACCGCCCGTAAGCCGGTGTTGGTGTAACTGCCTGCTCCAGGAAAGCCCTACCTGGTCTGATTGCTGCACGGGCATTTTCGCTGACGCCAGCCGCATGAAGTCAAAGGGCATGTTCACCCCCAGAATGTTGACCTGGTGGTGAAACTGGAAGGTGCGGTCATAATACACACCCGGTGCCCAGGCGGATTCGCTCAGCTGAACCCGCAGGCGGGGCGCCAGCAAGAAGCCCCGGTCATAACGGTAGAGACGCCCTCCTCCCGTGGCCGTGAAAGCCCCGAGCCTCAGTTGTGCCTTTGAAAAAAGTCCTCCCATCGTCAGCTTTTCCAGATTTGAATCGCCTAGGAGCAACCGGCTGTCCGCATCCTGCTGGGTAGCCTGCATGCCTGCCTGCATGTGCTGCAGAAATGCCCCAGCTTCCCAATAACCGTTCTTTCCCAGGGGCAGGCCCAGTAATAGGGTGGAAAAGGAACCTGTGGTCTCCTGGTTTACATTATCCTGCTCCTGGCGCTGATGCTGCATGGTGAAGGCGTACCTGCTGTAGCCCTGCGTGAGCTCCAGCCAGCCGGGACCGAGGGTCTGCTTCCAACGGGCTGACACCAGCCGGTTACCCCAGCCGGAAGCCAGGGAAAACCGATCCGTCGTGCCGTCATACTGGTCCTGGCTACCAAAAAGGGCAAGGGACAGGCTGCCGTTCCGAAACCTGGTGAAGGTCTGCAGGTTGAGGTCGCTGAAGGCATAGTCCGGCAGCGTGTTGCTGTTTTCACTCGCTCCATGCAACTGCCGATACGCTTTTGCCAGCAGTTGGTAATAAGAGGACTTTGCCTTGAAATATACGTTGGTTTTAGCGCCCGGAAACTGGCGCTGGTAAGAAGCCTCGGAGCTCAATATGCCGACACCCAGTTTTAACTGATGCCGCTCGACCGTTTCTGCCCTGGGCTCCGATTGCAGGTAGGCCGAGAGCCAGGCGCCCTCACGGGCAGTGAACCCGCCCGTGGTCAGTGTGACCGACGAGTACGCGTCCGGATCCAGGGAGCTGTTGATGCCGAGCAAATGGGCCGCATTGAAAATAGGCGTGCCCTGCAGGAGCACCGCCGTCTGGGCGTTGCTGCCCCCCCGCACAAAGAGCCCTGTCTGCGTCTCCCCTGTCTGCAAGACGCCCGGCCGAAGCTGCATGGCCTTGATCAGGTCAGCCTCCCCGAGCGGCTTGGCCATGTTGTCCAGCTCTTTTCTGCTCAGCTTTGCCGCCTCCGTGCCCGATCGGGAGAGCTGGGTGGCCGCCGTGATTTCAACTTCAGCCAGACCAAAGGTCCTTGGTTTTAAATAAACCGTTACCAGTCCCTCCTGATCCACGGCCAGCGTGGTATCCTGGTAGAGCAGATGACTCAGGCTGATCTGGACATGCTTGCCACCTTCCGGCCTGGCAGGTATGCTGAAAGCACCGTGGGCATCGCTGTATACCAGTGTGTCAGATGTGCGGAGCAGCACCTGAGGGACAGGCTGTTTGCTCTGTTCATCATAGACATGGCCCCCCACCTGACCGTACAGCCCGAGCGGAAAAAGGAGGAAGAAGAAAAAAAAGGCCGGAAACCGCATAGCAGAAAAAGCCCTCTGCTGTGACAGAGGGCTTCCGTTAATGTTACTTCGCTCTGACTTTGTATTTGAGCACCACCTCCAGGTTAGCACTGAAGGCATCATGCACATCAGTAAAAGAAGCATCCATTTTCATGCGGCGCGGATAGCCGTATTCATCAAACTCCTTGTACTCCATGTTGGCAAAAGCATATGAGTTGGGTCTGGTAGCACGCTTCAGGGCATTGACGATCTTGTATCCTTCTAGTTCCGGTACCAGGGCCTGCACCGTATTGCCCAGGAAGTTCTTAAAGGCATAATCATACTCCAGCATGGCGATCTTGCGCAGCCCGGCCTCCTGCAATAGCTTTTCGACAGGCCTGTATTCTCCTGTCGGTGGATCCAGCTTCCAGGTATAACTGTAAACGGCAGGTTCCCAGGCCCAAATCTCCAGCGGGTTGCCATTTTTGTCGTACACCGCCTTTTGCACTTCCTGCGTGCTGCCATCGGCATAGGTGCGGACGATCGATACCAGGCGGTTCTCCTTGTTGTAGTGGTAGGTTTCCACGCGTCCATCCGCTACCCAGCTGCCCTTATCGTTCCTGAAAAAAGACCTGGTGGACTTCACCAACCCAAGACTGTTGTATTCGTAACTGATGTAGCTGGTAGCCGGGGCGCTCGTTGCGTCTCCTTTGTAGGACTTCAGCACACGCCCCTGTGGGTCTGTTTCTAAGTCTACAGTGTGGGTTCTTAAAATATCTCCTGCATTGACATTAGGTAGCATCGTCACAATGCGTTCCAAGGCATACACCTTGCCCGACTCCGTTTGATCAAGCGAAGTGTAATAGTAATACTGGTTATCCCCTACTTTCCGGATGACCGTGTAGCTGTCAGATTCCGGGTTGCTTGTTGGAATCAGTATACAAATGGATGTTTTGGTATACTGGTGCTGGTTGTCACGGGAATTCGTGTGACGGTAATGACTGTAGGTACCGTCCCCGTTTGCTTCCAGAAAGCTGTAATTCCGATACTGGCCAAAGGTTACTTGTGATACATGGTTTTCACGCACATACTCATATATATACTCCTCTGTTCGGTCCGATAAAGCGTAGGTTTTATGCGTGTAACGGTTTAGCACACCATTTGCATAGTTTTTGGAAAGATCAAAGGCCTTGCGTATTTGCATCTGCTCCGCCCGGTAACTTTCCAGGAAAGTGAGCTGGTAGCTATCATTGTAGGTGGCTTTGATGATCGGCACAGCACCCAAGAGGGCCTCCTCGATAAACAGGCGACCATTCGTATCACCCACCAGGACGGCTTTCCAATCCGTACCGTTATCAAATATTTTAAATTCGGACACCTCTCCGTTTGTGAGCTTGATCGTCAGGATCCCGGACTGCTCGCTGTAAGTGATGCTTTCAATGCCGGTGCCGCTTTGCGTTCCGATGCTGCCTTTGATCGCTTCGGTGTAAGGCAGGGTTTGGGATGTCCCGTTGCTGTAGACCACCACCAGGTTTTCTCCCTCCTTCTTGATGTCCACTACGGTTTTCCCCTTCTCGGCGATCAACTCTTTCTCCAGGCGGTCCACCTCGCCTTGCAAATCACTGTCTTTCTCACAGCTGGAGAACAATGCCAGGCAGCCAAGTGCCAGTACGCTAATCCTTTTTGCTATCATTATAAAATTAAAGTTGTTTGTTTTCGTCTCGAAACCCGCCTGACGCAGTAGTAAAAATTTAATAATGCTGCAAATTTATATTGTTTTTCACTTATATAGGAGCTTTTATATGTAATATTTGGAAAGGGTTCATTTCTAATCAATTAGTGTGCGCTGCTTCTTACTAGCCTCGCTCCTTGCTGTTGTATCACCCCATAAAAAAGGAAGGCCAGCCTTATCTGCTCCTTCCTTTCTCAAATCACCAGTTTATCCTTGGGTTTTGGAGTTTGTTATTTCACTTTATATCCATCGAGATGCTCAGCTGGCGAAATTTTGGGAGCAGATTGCTCCTTACAGTTAAGTAACACGCTACTGTAGCACACTGCGCTTAAATTATATTATTTCTAACACACCGCATCCGAGATGTTCATCCCCTTATTAGCATAGATCTAGCAGAGCCATATAATATCTATTAAAATAAATATAGTAAAAGTTGCAATATTGACTTAATTTAATTAGAATTATAAAGAGAAAAGTCCTATACCCATTACTTATATACCTCCTATTCGATGACACCGCTAGAAGTTGAATTCATTTACTCCCCCTCCCTTAATTTCGCGATGCAACAAAACCACGTCACCGTGGTTCGTAAGATACTGGTTAAGAACACTGGCGAGAGCGACGTCCAGAATATCAGCATAGGGCTAATTAGCGATCCGGATTTTGTTACCCCTTGGGAGCACCAGGTCGATGTCCTAAAAGCAGGGGAAAGTTTTGAACTCGATGCTGTGCACTTGAAAGTGTCATCCTCCTACCTGTCCAATCTGACAGAGCGGGTCTCGGGGAATTTCACGCTCACTCTTACAGCGGATGGCAGCACGCTCTACACAGGTAATTACCCCGTAGCTGTTTTGGCCTACGACCAGTGGGGCGGGGCGGCTGTGCTCCCAGAAATGCTGGCCGCTTTTGTGACGCCCAATCATGCGCAGGTTTCCAGGATCATCTCACAGGCGGCTACTATCCTCGAGAGATGGACAGGAAGCCCGTCTTTTGATGAATACCAAAGCCGGAACCCGGACAGAGTGCGCAAGCAGATGGCTGCCCTGTACGAAGCTATTGCAGGTCTGGAAATCGTTTACTGCAGTGTACCCGCCAGCTTTGAGGAAGACGGTCAGCGCATTCGCATGTGTGACACTATTTTCACTCACAAGCTTGCCAACTGCCTGGACATCTCCCTACTCTATGCCGCCTGTCTGGAGGCAGTTGGCATTCGTCCCCTTCTGGTCCTGATTAAAGGCCATGCCTTTGTCGGAGGCTGGCTAATCGAAGAATCCTTCGCCGACCCGGTCAATGATGATCCTTCCTTGCTGACAAAGCGAACGGCCGACGGCATTAATGAGATCGTGTTGGTGGAAGCTGTTAGTATGAATGCAGGAAGGCCTGTATCGTTCGATGCTGCGGTTTCGGCGGCCAATCTGCATATGAAACGGGATGATGAGTTCAGCTTGTTCATAGACATTCAGCGCACCCGTTTCAGCGGCATCAGGCCTTTACCGCTCAGGGTGCACAGCGCAGATGGCTGGGAAATTATCCAGGAGCCACCACTGAAAGAGCGCAAAAGCGATGCCCCTGAAACATTAACCGCCGGCATTGAAGTGCAGGAGGTAGACCAGGTCAAAGTCTCCAAGCAGCGTCTTTGGGAGCGCAAGCTCCTGGACCTGACGCTTCGCAACAATCTCCTCAACATCAGGCTGACCAAGAGTACCCTGCAGTTAATGACCATGAACCTGGGCCACTTTGAGGACAGCCTGGCCGATGGAAAGGAGTTCCAGATTCTTCCCAAGCCTGCTGACTGGGAGAACTCGCTGCGAAACACGGGTATTTACCAGGCGCTCCACCAGTCCGATCCCGTGGCAGACCTGGTCAGGCATGAGTTTACGCAGAAGCGGCTTCGCTCCTACCTCACTGAAACCGAGCTGCAGCACAGTCTCACTAACATCTACCGGAGCTCCCGACAGGCAATCGAGGAGAACGGAGCCAACACGCTCTACGTCGCCCTCGGTCTGCTGAAGTGGTATGAGACGCCGGCCAGTGAGCGTCCGCGCTACGCCCCTATCCTGCTCCTGCCGGTTGAAATCATTCGCAAGTCCGCGCAGAAAGGCTATGTGATACGCAGCCGGGAAGAGGAGACGATGATGAACATCACGCTGCTGGAAATGCTGCGCCAGGACTTCGGTATCCAGATTGGGGGGCTGGAGAATCTCCCAAAAGACGAAAGTGGCGTGGATGTGAAGCTTGTTTTCAACATCATCCGGAAAGCCATTATGTCCCATACCCGGTGGGATGTAGAAGAGCAGGCACTCCTGGGCACTTTCTCTTTCAGTAAGTTCATCCTCTGGAATGACATACATCACAATGCCGACAAGCTCAGCGAGAACAAAATTGTCAAGAGCCTTATCACCGGCATGCTGGCCTGGCAACCCGAAACGATCCCCACGGTAAAGGCACTGGACACGGAACTGCATCCGACCGAGGTCGCCCTTCCCATCAGTACGGATTCTTCACAGCTCGAGGCCATCCTCAGTTCCGCGCAGGGGAAAAGCTTTGTGCTGCACGGCCCTCCCGGCACCGGGAAGTCCCAGACCATTACCAACATCATCGCAAATGCCCTGTATGCCGGGAAGAAGGTACTCTTCGTTTCCGCCAAGAAAGCTGCGCTCGAAGTAGTAGAGAATCGCCTGGAATCCATTGGCATCGGCGCCTTCTGCCTGGAACTTCACTCCAACAAGTCTAAGAAGTCAGCCGTGCTGGAGCAATTAAAACGGGCCTCGGAAATCAGCCGCAAAGTATCACCTCAACACTTTGAGGCGGAAGCTGAGCGTCTCCTGGCCACGCGTACGGAGCTCAATGACTACGTGCAGGCCCTCCACAAACAGCATGGATTTGGCTTCTCCCTCTTTGAAGCCTTCTCTCAGTACAGCCAACTGGGCCAGGTGCCGGATGGCCTTACTTTCACGCCGGCGCAACTGGCAACCCTGACGCCCTCTCAGCTCACGGAATGGCAGGATATCGTGGACCAGGTCCAGGTAATAGGCTCCGTAGGCGGGCACCCCTACCAGCACCCGCTGGAGGCGGTAAAGGTAAAGCAGTATGCCCAGCAGCTAAAGAGCGATGCACGGCAGCTGATCAATGGCTACAGAGACCTGCTGCTACAATACCAGGAAACGGTGGCCTCTGTATCCCCTATCCTGAAATTAAACACACCACTCCTGCGAAGGGAAGAGGCAGAAGCTCTGGCTCAAATGACAATACTCTTCCTCCGCCTGCCCGATATTCCCGCCTCCTTGCTGCAGGTAGAACACCTGGAGCAAAGCCTGTCCCAGGTAATCGGCCTGGCAGCGCATGGCAAGAAGCGCGATGCCTTCAAGCAACAGTTGCTGCAGCGGTTCAGCAAATCCATTCTTACGTTTCCCGCCGAACAGACCCTACAGGCCTGGACAATAGCCGACCAAAAGTGGTTTCTCCCTAAATTCCTGAAACAGGCTTCTCTTGCCAAGGAACTAAAAATGCTCAGCCTAACAGGCAATTTAGCAAAGCAGGAAGTCCCCGAAGTACTGAAGCAAATCATCGCCTACCAGGCCGAGCAGGAACCACTCGAAAAGGCAACCCACCTCCCACAACTGTTGGGCTTTCTGTGGCAGCAGGAGACCTGTGACTGGGATAACCTGATTGAAATAGGCAATACCCTCATTGCCATCAACCGTCATGGAATCACGCTCCATAGCGCCTCCAGGTCCAAGGAGTGGCGCCATGCCCTGGCCGGCGAATTTGGAGAGGGAAGCAAAGCTTACTTTGCCTCCCATGAAAGCGCGTTGCAAGACTTTCACCAGCTCTTTCAAGAGATCAAACAAAAAGAAAGCGCGCTGCAGCAACTATTGGGGATTGAGGTTAGCGCTCTCAAGATCGAAGATCCTGACTGGCTGCTGAATAGCCTTGCCTATACCAACAGGTGGCTGAGTGCCATTGACGGGGTAAGGGACTGGATCAACTGGCTGCAAATACGGGAAAGGGCGCTCGCTATAGGTTTGGAGCCGCTCATTACCTTTTATGAAAACGGTGGCATCACCACCGAGGAAATAGGGCTTTGCTTCAGGAAGGGTCTTTACCGTTCCTGCGCGTCCTACATCATTGATCAGGAACCGCAGCTCTCCGCTTTTAACGGGAAGCTATTCGAAGAGCAGATCAAGAAGTTTAAGGAACTCAGCAGGAGCTTTGAGCAGCTGACCCGTGAGGAGCTGTACGCCCTCCTCGCTTCCAGAATACCCTCCTTCGCACAGGAGGCCTCCCAGAGCTCTGAGATAGGGATCCTGCAGCGCAACATCCGAAACAATGGCCGGGCGACTTCTATCCGGAAGCTGTTCGACTCCATTCCGAACCTGTTGCCACGCCTGAGCCCGTGCATGCTCATGAGCCCCATCTCGGTGGCCCAGTACTTCGATGTCAACTCCACGAAGTTCGACCTGGTGGTTTTTGACGAAGCTTCCCAAATGCCCACCTGTGAAGCGGTCGGAGCGATTGCCCGGGGTACCAGCGTGATCGTAGTCGGGGACCCCAAGCAGATGCCACCTACCAGCTTCTTCGGGTCCAACGCCCTGGATGAGGACAATATTGAACTGGAGGACCTGGAGAGTATCCTCGATGACTGCCTGGCTTTGTCCATGCCGTCCCACTACCTGCTCTGGCACTACCGAAGTAAGCACGAAGGCCTGATCGCTTTCAGTAATGCCAAGTACTATGACAACCAGCTGCTCACCTTCCCTTCCACGGATGACATCACCACCAAGGTGCAGCATGTGGCAGTCGAAGGCTACTATGACAAAGGGAAGACCCGTCAAAACCAGGAGGAAGCGAAAGCCATCGTCGACGAAGTCATTCAGCGCCTGTCAGATCCGGTATTGGCGCAACGGAGTATCGGCATTGTCACGTTCAGCGTGGTGCAGCAAAACCTGATCGAGGATCTGCTCAACGAGGTCTTCAAGGCAAGGCCTGAGCTGGAGGCGATTGCCCTGGAAAGCGAGGAGCCCCTGTTCATCAAGAACCTGGAAAACGTACAGGGCGACGAACGCGACGTTATCCTGTTCTCCATCGGATATGGACCTGACAAACACGGCAAGGTAAGCCTCAACTTCGGGCCCATTAACCGCGAAGGTGGCTGGCGTCGCCTGAATGTGGCCGTATCCAGAGCTCGCTATGAAATGAAGGTTTTCTCCACCCTGCGCTCCGACCAGATTGACATCACGCGTACGGCTTCGGAAGGCGTGGCAGGCCTCAAGGCTTTCCTGGCCTACGCCGAGAAAGGCAAGTCGGCGCTGCCTGGCCGCTCTGTGCTTCCGGTGGGCAGGGAGGCCTCATTCGAGCAAATGTTGGCCGAGGAAATCAGGAAGTTTGGCTACCAGGTGCACACGGCCATTGGCTGCTCCGACTATAAGGTAGACATCGGCGTGGTGAACCCAGCCAACCCTGCCGAGTATATCCTGGGTGTGCTCTGCGATGGCCATAGCTACTTCAGTGCCAAGACCTCCCGGGACCGTGAGATCGTGCAGGCCGATGTACTGCGGCTCCTTGGCTGGAACATACACAAAGTGTGGTCGATGGACTGGTGGGAAAACCCACAGAAGACGATCGGCGATATCCTCTCGGCCATTAAACAAGCAGAGGAGCAAAAAGACACGACCCTTCACCCTCCTGTTGCGATGAGGCATCAGCGCAATGTACCACAGCCCTCCGGAGAGCTGGTGTTCAACGGCACTGTTCCCAGCCCGTCTCCGTTCATGGAAGAAGCCGGGGATGGAGCTAACGGAGTCGCTTGCGCCACCGCTGCACTCCCCTATGAAGTGTGCCAGCTGGAACCTGTTTTGACCAGTTCATCCGAAGATTTCCTGCAGCCTGGCAATCGGGCTACGATTGCCCAGCAGATCATGCAGGTGCTCAGCATCGAATCCCCCATCAGCCAGAACCTGCTGAGCAGGCGCGTGCTGGCCGCCTGGGGAATAGCGCGCAACGGAGCCAGAGTGAATGCGCACCTGGAAAGCCTTTTTGCGGAGCTGCCCATCAAAAGGACACAGCTGGGGAAAAACTTGATGCTGTGGAAAGAAGAGCACGCGCCTGATACCTATGCTTCTTTCAGACTAAGTGAAGAAGAAACCCAGAAAAGAGAGGCGGATGATTTGCCGCCGGAAGAGATCGCAAACGGTATACGGGAGGTCCTGCTCAACCAGATCAGTCTTCCGAAAGCTGAGTTGATCCGCGAGACCTCCAGGCTCTTCGGCTATGCCCGCTTAGGGGCTAATGTGGAAATGGCCATGGCCTCTGGCATTGCACAGGCACTCAGACAAGGTTATGCCGTGGAAGAGAATGAAAGGCTGGTTTTAGCAGATTAGACCATAATACACCATTTAAGGCAAGAAGCCGCTCCAAATTGAGAGCGGCTTCTTGCTTTTACATATTTCCCATACATACCGCTATGGTTTTGATGCTATTCCCCATAAGCCAGCCCCTTCATGCGTTGTGTGCTAAAACCCATCTGAAAGTCAGCAGCACATGTGGCCCTCGCGTGGCCTAGCTACAGACTCTTGAGAACAGCATAAAGGCAACACCCTTGATGGAAAGTAACTAATAACCGATCAGCTGCCGAGGCATCCCAAGCTTTACATGCATCTTTTGGAGTGCCTGTTTACCGCGCAGCGCTCGATTTAGATGAACCAATTGCATCTTGGCTAATGTGTGCTCCAGGATTTCGGTATACAAATCCCAATGTTGTGCCTTGTTGTAAACCCAGAAGTTCTTGCGGTGTTGCCGCGCTTCCTGAGGGGTCATGGCTTTATACTCTTAGTAATACTTGGGGCACGTCTATATTCTTGGAACAGGGTATCCCTGTTGCCATTAGCGAGGATCTACCCTGATGTTCCAATTGACACTTGCTAGTCTATCTTTGATTTGCTTCAGTGTGCTCAATACGGCTTGTTCATCAGGCAAGCTCCCATAAACCAGGTTTTTGAAATCCCCATTGTAAACCGCTTTCAATTCATGCCAGATTGAGTCAATCTCTTTAAAGACCAATGCTTCAACTGGTTTATTATTAAGCCATAGATTATTGTTTTTGAAACTGATGACATCATCGTTTGCCACCTTCAACAACATCTCATCAAAAGCGGGAGAGTTTATAAATTCATTGAACTCCTTTTGCTGTAAAAGCTGGTGTAGGTCATAAGTATGCCTGACTTTCTTCTTTAAATCTTCTAGCGGGTTATCGCTGTAAGAAAAGCGAACCAAGCTCATAATCTTCTCGCAGATCGTTCTGACAGGCTCCAACACAATCAGCTCAAATGGCAGTAATCCATTTGCTGCAGCCATACTAGGCTGTCCGTTGTTGAGCATCATATTCCCGACAAAAGAGACAATACTTTTGGAAGTATAAGGTTCAGAATAACCCAACCAGGTTGTCTCCAGCACAATGACATCCCGTACCTGCCCGTAATTTCCTTCAATTATCTTATTGTAGGTGTGTGCTGTCTTGCGATTCATTCCCATTTTGCGGGTAACGCCTTCTATGGCTACTTCAGGTAGTTCTGCCTCAATAACACTACTCACAGCCTTCAGCTTGGACTTCAGTTTTGCCGCTGTCTCACCCTCCCGCTTTAACAGCACCATATCGATGTCTTCTGAGAACCGGTCGATCATCTGGTAGCATTTCGATAGGGCCGTCCCTCCTTTGAAGACAGTGTCTTTCCCTATTTCACTCCTGAAAATGGTGAACAAGGCAAAAGTTACCCAATAATCCTTCTCCACATAAACAGCGGGTATTTGCATTTGGTCGGCCGTAAACTGCACCGCCTGCCGAAAGAGAGTTCTATCTTGATGCAGCTTCATACTATGTTCCATTTCCTAGCGGTGCTCAGCACATTTGCAACGCCAGTCAGTTTATATTTTGTAATGGGGTTCAACGATTTGTATAATGGTGTTGTGATAACCTGTTTTTCAATCTCGTCCAGTAAAGCGCCAAGGAGGGCTCTGGTAGCCGGCGGATATTTCAGGGCCAACCTGACCATGGTACTTTTATCTTCTATGGATAAGCTTTTTAAGATAACCAGCAGCCTCTTACAGGCTATTGCAATACTTGAATCGGGAATTTTCCTGATGTAGCGGATGGCATCCAGTAGCTGAAGTAAGGGAATATACTCTTTCGTGATAATGTTTTTTTGCTTGACAAAGGAGATGGTATACCTTCCTCTCTTGAAAGCGGGCCGCACATCGTTTTTCCCGATCTGGATGGTGTTGCTTACCTGAGTGGTAAGGCCCAACTGGTTATAAATACTATAGCCTGTTAGGTAGCCAGTTGGCTTCCCATCGTCTTCCAGGAGGTCTTTTACGACCTGCGCCTCTCTGGGCTGAAGTTCTCCGAATGGTGTCTGCTCGGGCTTGTAGTATTTCCCTTTGCTCAGCTTGGCTATTCTGCCTGCTCCTGCCATCCTGTTAAGCGCTTTTATAACCGCCTCTTTCTTATCCACCTGTGTCATAAAGTCAGCATAGGTGAATATGTATCCCTTTGGAAGCCTATCTATTGTAGATGCTATGTAGTCAGTTATTTTCATAGGTATATTAGCACTTCAAAGATAACAAAATGTCCAGTTTTTTAATTAAAAAACTGGACATTTTAACCAAAAATAGGTATACCTACCGGTTATATCCTTGTAATCTAACTTCGCAAGCTACTTAAAACCAAAAGGAGAAATATTATGCTTCTGGTAGAGGTACCTGGTATACCTGCCTTCAGAAAATGTTGAGAGTCTATTGAATTTCAAATAAACTTAGGCTTTATAGACAAAAACGTATTGTTAGCTATTATTGCAATGCTATTTTTTTTATGGTTTTGGATGCCTCGTTTGAAGGCTTTCAGCAATTCTAGAAAAATTATCAAGTGCTTTTTTATGTAATGCTATAGAGAAATGATGTCTCTTATTGTGATCTAGAAGAGGATAGTCAGTTAGCTCTGGTCTTGTGATATACAGCCACTCATTCACGTCTACTTCGCCCCCACCGACGCAGTCGTAAGAGTATGTGTGATTTAGTTCTGGGCCTTCATATTCTGTATTTAGGTTTACTAAATGGCTATGACAGCTGAATAAATTGATATAAGCATACAGGATTCTTTTCTTAGGTTCACCCTTAAGAACTAAAGTGTGGCATATTTGATCTTTTTGAGTGTCTACTAACAAGTTAGTGTCAGAATAGTAGAACCTAGCTCTTGGAGCTGCAGTATTATCTTCTAGTTCGTTGATGATATCTTTTACAAAACGAATATCACTTGATTTATATAAATAGAAGTTAACTGCTATTCTAGATATAGCTTTAAAATATAATTCACCCCCAAATCCTAAAACACCTATTTCTGTTGAGTGGTTATTTTTAAAGAAAACTGTGTCACCTGCAAGGCGTGTATATGGTATGTAGATAGTTTGTTTGCCCTTTTTAGCCATTTCTCTGTTCTTTTTGCCTACATACCTTTGGACTTCGCTGCTCTTCATAAAAGTATCAATCTTTAAGTCTTTCAGGTTAATAGTGACTTTGTTCAAAGGTTTTAAGCCGGGAGCAAATTGCATTTCCTCACCATCTTTAGTGTACCCAATTATCTTGTCAGGAAGGGAGCGGTCTGTTTTAGCATTTATAATATGAGCTTGAAAGCCTATCTGTCTGCTAATTTCAGAATCAAAAGCATTGCCGTAAAAGCTATTACAGTCTCTACATAGTAACCAGAAGGAGCCAATTCTGCCTCCAATAGCATTGGGTATTATGTGCTCAAAAGTTTTATTGGTTTTAACTAAATTTGTGTCACATCTATAGCAGCAGGCTGTAATCATTATGTAATCATTAGCAGGTGGTGAATAAAATTTTACATGAATATTAGACCAGATCAATTTTAAATTGATTTGAAACTAAAAGATGCTTTAATGTAGACTTTCAGGCTACATTATGTATAGATTTTATAGAAGGGGATAAAACGTGTGCAAAATATGTGCAAATAAAAAAAGCACTTACAAGTTTTACCTTATAAGTGCATGATACTGAAGTAATCCCGTTCGGATTCGCACAAAAGATCTACTGCTTTAAGAAGCCTATATAAAAAAATAAATATGCCTATCTAAGCCTTAGGATCTTTTAGCAAACGCTCCATCAACAACACCTTCTCCCGCTCACTCTGAAGCAGCCTTTCATATAACTTCTTATTCTCTTCCATTATCTCCATTAACTTATCTAGGGGATTGAAAGAACATTGATTGAAATTACCAGCAGAAGCATGATCCTGCATGTTTTGAATATGAAAAACAGCACCCTCTTCCGTAAAATTCTTAATCGCCTCAGCCGATACTCCTAAGACTTTCGCAATCTTCTCCAACGTCACATCATCTACCTCCTCTTCCTGCTCGATGCGGGAGATGTTCTGCTGCGTGGTGCCCAGTTCGCTGGCTAAGGCGGATTGCTTCACTCCCAAAGCGGTCCGCATTCTTCTCACATGGTCGCCCAGGTGAAGTGGTCGTCTTCTGGCTGCTGTTTCCATAGGAATAATTTACGAAAATTATTTAATAAATCCAATTTTAATACACTTGTATTTCACACGTTGTCAGTTGTTTAATACAAGCGTACCACATTTCATACAAGTACTTCTTCCTGCATCTTCGTGCTAGGGTTAGGCTGTACCCGACGCTAATATACAGTTTTCAGACATATTATAAGCTGAATATTTCATCCTCCTGTGTCGCCAAACTCCAGCACCGAGAGGTACGCTTACAGCAGACAAACAGCCACCACCAATAACAGCACTCCCTTGCTAGGGAGGTAACAACAGAAAAATGACCAGAAGCACCTTTTCCATTTCCTCTGAAACACGCTCAGCCTGCAGACTAAGGTTACGGACTTCCTCTGTATCCCTTGCGCCTTATTTGTTGTTTTCTTCAGGAAATAAAAGGATGGCTGCTGCCATGCCCCTCACAACTCAGTTCATCTTTTATACCTGCACCTCAACAATTATCTCTGCCTATGAAAACACTCCGATTTTTTTTCCGGCTCTACATCCGCTTCCTGGCCCTGCCGGTCAAAAGCCGCCGCTCTTCCTCTCACAGCCGGCACTAACGGGTAATGACGCACCGGCGCTTTGCCGTTCCTGGATGCTGCTGATTTCACCCCCGGAGTAATCTAACCCCCTTCCCACCTCTCACCCTAACACCAGCTAAAAGCCACAAAACGGGTGAGCAGCAATTGACTTCTTACGAATGCCGCAGCTCCTACCAGGGGCTGACAGGAACCCTATTGCTTACACTTAACCATTAGACCTATGAACAACGCAATCAACACTTTCACTACCCCAGCACCGGCCGAGATTGTGCAGGACTTTTGTGCTTGCCACACAGAAGAGGCCGCGCAACTGGAGATCCGGCGCTGGTTTATTCTGGCCCTGAAAGCCAATTACGACGGCCTCACCTCTGTGCGGACCACCACGCTGATCGCTTTCTATGAACAGCTGCGCGCGGTGCTCTCCGCCCTCTACCGGCTGGCGGAGAAACGAGACGCACCTTCTTCCCTGGCGCTGGCCCTGGAGGAGCTCAGTCTGAACCTGACGCCCTACTGGACGCTGCTTGTGGCGCCCTCCGACTAAACAAACTTCCCCCAACAACCTATTCTTCACTTCTAATTAATTTACCATGCAACACACCGCTTATTCTTTTTACCCATTTAGAACCTTACTCTGCCTGTCCCTAATCTGGCTCCTGCAGTCATTCCTGGAGCCGGGCAAGGCCATCGCCCAGGCTTCTTCGACCAGCGAGGGACTTACCATCGGGGATGCCGTGCCGGAGCTGCGCCTGACCAACCTCCACAACGGCGCTAGTACGGAAGCAAACCTGTCCGACTTCAAGGGCAAGCTGCTCCTGCTCGACTTTTGGGCTACCTGGTGCTCCCCCTGTATCACCTCCCTCCACAAACTTGACTCCCTGCAGCAGGAATTCGGCGAGGACCTGGTGGTGCTGCCTGTCACGGCAGAGCCTGTGAGCCTGGTGGCTCCCTTCTGGCAGAAGCGGGGCTGGCGCCTGCCGACCCTTACTGCGGACACCGTGCTCCACCGCCTCTTTCCCCACCGGGGCAAACCCCACCAGGTGTGGATCCGGGACGGCCGCGTGCTGGCCATCACCGGAGGCGAGTATGCCACGGCCCAGAACATCCGCGCCGCCCTCGCCGGCACGAGCTTTCAGTTCAAAGAAAAGCGGGAAGTCCGCCTGGAGAAGGATCAGCCGCTTTTCGTCAACGGCAACGGCGGCACGGGCGAACAGCTGCTCTACCAGTCCGCCCTCTCCACCCGCCTGCCGGTTGACATCGGCGGTACCGCTCACTATAAAGACCGCATCCTGGCCTACAATGTCCCACTACCGCAACTCTACTTCAAAGCCTTCAGCGAAACCTTCCGCTTTCACGATGAACAAAACCGCCTGCTGCTGGAAGTATCCGATACGCTCCGCCAGCGCATCCTCTGGGAGAAGTCTGAGACCCTCACCGGAAACGATACCATCGATGCCCCATTTCGCAATTGGATGGACCGGAACATGTATTGCTACAACCTGGTGTTCCCCCAGGAACAGCCACGAAAGGTGCTAAATGCCATCATGCTGGAGGACCTCAACCGCTTCTTTGGCCCCTACCTGGGCGTACAGGGCTCCCTGCAGCGACGCAAGGTGGACTGCCTGGTGCTCGTGCGCACCACACGCCGTGACCTGCTGGCCAGCAAGGGCGGAGCCGCGCAACGCAACGTGGACGAGCAAAACTATGAGCTGCGCAACAAGCCCTTCAGCCACCTGCTGAGCGCCCTCCAGTACGGGTACATGTGGCAGCCCCTACCCATCGTAGACGAGACCGGCTACACGGGCCACATCGACATCCGCCTGCCCCAGCCCCTTGATGACCTGGGCCAGCTGCGTGAAACCCTGCAAGCCTATGGCCTGGACCTGCGCCCGGCACGGCGCAAGATGGACATGCTGGTACTATCGGAGGTGCCCCCAACGCCACGCGCAAAATAAGCGGATGCTTCCCCCGTGCCCCATTACTTGCCTGAACGAACGAATACCATTTCTAATCTTTATAAACCACAACCAAATGAAACGAAGTTTACCCCTATTGCTGCTCCTCCTGGCACCTATCTGCGGCTATGCGCAGCAGCGTCTGGAAGGCATCGTGCGTTCCCAGCAGAGCGCTGCGCCGCTCGAAGGTGCCGCCGTCCTGCTCAAAAGCGGACGCGCCGGCACCACCACCGACGGCGCCGGCGGTTTCTCACTCCCCATTTCCAGCTTACCCGATACACTGGTGGTCACGCTCCTGGGTTATGCCCCCCGCGAGTTTCCTTTGGCTTCACTGCCGGCATCGCCGCTGCAGCTCACCCTGCTGGAGCGCAGCAACAGCCTGCGCGAAGTCAGCGTGGTCTCCACTGGTTACCAGGACATCCCCCAAGAAAGAGCCACTGGCTCCTTCACCCAGGTGGACCGGGAGCTGCTCACCCGCAGCACCAGCCCGGACCTGCTCAGCCGCCTGGAAGGCGTGACCAACAGCCTGGACTTCGACCGCCGCGGCATGTACGGGGAGCGCACCGACAGCAAACCCGAACTGCGCGTGCGCGGCTTGAGCACCCTCTATGCCAATCGTGCCCCGCTCATCGTGGTGGATTATTTCCCCTACGAAGGAGACATCGCCAATATCAACCCCAATGACGTAGAAAGCGTGACCGTGCTCAAAGATGCTGCGGCTGCTTCCATCTGGGGCGCCCGTGCCGGGAACGGGGTGATCGTCATCACCACCAAAAAAGGTCGTGCCCGCCAGGCTCCCCAGGTCGCCTTCCAGTCCAATGTGCAGCTGACCGAAAAGCCGGATCTGCACTACAGCCGCAGCTTCCTGCCAGCCTCCGACTTCATCGACATCGAGCGCCTCCTCTTCGAGCGCAAATTCTATCCGGAAAACGACCGCAGAGTCCTTTCCCCGGCGGTGGAGACCTGGATACTGGAACGGGATGGCAAGCTGTCCCCCGAAGAGGCCAGCGCCCGCATCAACGCCATGCGTCAGGTGGACGTGCGCGAGGAGGCGCTCCGGCACCTCTACCGCCCGGCCCTGCACCAGCAGTATGCCCTCAACCTGAACGGGGGAAGCGACACCTACCGCTATTACCTCTCGGCCGGCTACGACCGCGGTCTCTCCTCCCTGATTGGCAACGCAGACCGCCGCGTGACGCTTACCAGCCAGAACAGCATCCGCCTCCTGCCCAAGCTGGAGCTGACCGCGGGCCTGACTTATACCGGCCGCGAAGCTGCCGAAAATGGCCTGGGCATCAGCGGCCTGAGCACGGTCGACTGGACCAACATCTACCCCTATGCCCGACTGGCCGATGCCGAAGGTACCCCCTTGCCCATCGCACGCGACCTGCGCAGCGCCTATACGAGCCGGGCGCCCGAAATGGGACTGCTGGACTGGCAGTTCCGCCCGCTGGATGAAATACGACTGCGCGACAGGACCAGCACCGTCACCGAGACGCGCCTAAACGGCAGCCTGGCCTATGAGCTGTTGCCCGGCCTGAAAGCCAGCGCCCTCTACCAGCACCAATTGCAAACCAACCACACTACGGACCTGAACAGCGTGGAGACCTATCATGCCCGCAACCTGATCAACCGCTACACGCAACCGGATGGTACCCGCATCATCCCCTTGGGCGGCACCCTGTCCGAGTATTCCAGCAATCTGGTCGCCCAGTACGGCCGCCTGCAGCTTGACTATGCCCGTACGATGGGAAAGCAGGGCTACCTGAGTGCCCTGGCCGGGGCCGAGGCGCGTCAAGTACGTCAGATCAACTACCCGGGCGCCCTTCTCTACGGCTACAACCCCGAAGTAGCGCAGGGGCAGACAGTGCTGGACTTTCTCTCCTTCCACAAGACACGCCCTTCCTCTTCAGCGCGTATTCCTGCTCCGGCCACGAAACGCACCGAGCGCACTGACCGCTTCCTCTCCTATTACGCCAATGCCTCCTATGTCTTCCGGGACCGTTACACTCTGTCGGCCAGCAGCCGCTGGGACGCCTCCAACCTCTACGGGGTGAAGACCAACCAAAAAGGCGTACCCCTTTGGTCGGCAGGGCTCAGCTGGCTGCTCAGCGAGGAGGAATTCCTGCAACAGGACTGGCTTTCCCAGCTCAAACTGCGCACGACCTATGGCCTGGCCGGCAATACGGACAAAAGTGTGACCGCCTACCCCACGATCAGCTATGCGTCCTCGGATCTCCTGAGCCGTCTGCCCTACGCGATCCTGCGCAGTGCCGGCAACCCCCAGCTGCGCTGGGAGAAGACCGTGACGTTTAATGCAGGGATCGATTTTGGCTTCATCCGTGACCGGATCTCCGGTAGCCTGGAGTATTACCGCAAGCAGGGCACCGACCTGCTGGGCGATGTGTTCATCGACCCGACATCGGGCATTGTCTCCGGCGACAGAGGCTTTGTCCGCAACCGGATCAATTACGCGGACGTGCGCACCACGGGCTGGGACCTGGCACTGCGCACCGACAACCTCACCGGTGCCTTGGGCTGGCAAACCCATTTCCTAGTCAGCCAGGTGCAGAGCCAGGTGACCGGCTACGAGGAAAAGCAGCGGCCGGCGGTCAATTCAAACAACTACTTCTTTGCCAGTCCGCCCCCGGTGGCGGGAAAACCCATTACCCCAGTTTACAGCTACCCCTGGCATGGTCTCTCCCCTGAGACCGGAGACCCGCTGGTGCCCGTGGAAGGGCAGCTGGGAACCGGCTACAGCGCCTACCAGCAAAGTTTGACACCGGAAGATCTGGTCTACCACGGCAGTGCCGTGCCCACCTGGTTCGGCAGCCTGCGCAACACCTTCTCTTGGAAGAACTTTTCCCTGAGCGCCAACCTGACCTGGAAAGCGGGCTATTTCTTCCGTCGCGGCAGCATCGACTACAGTCGCCTCTTCAACAGTGGGGTGGCCCATGTAGATTACCAGGCCCGCTGGCAGCAGCCGGGGGATGAAACACGCACCCAGGTGCCGGCCATGCCCGCCTCCCTTAACTACAGCCGGGAGGATTACTATACTTACAGTGAGGTACTCGTGGAAAAAGGCGACCATCTCCGCCTGCAGGACGCGCAGCTGAGCTATACCTTCTCCCGCAGGCAGCAGCCATCCCTGCCTTTCGGTGAGCTCAAGCTCTTCCTCTATGCCCGCGACCTGGGCATCCTCTGGCGGGCCAATGCCTATGGCCTGGACCCCGATTATGTCAATACCACCTATCCACCAGCACGCAGCCTGTCCGCCGGCCTGCAACTAACCTTTTAATTCTGCCACCATGAAAAATAACAACATTTTTACCTGGGCCTGGTGCCTGCTTTCCCTGGCGGTACTGCCCGCCTGTGAGAAGGAGTTCCTCGAACTCAAACCCGACAGGACCCTGGTTGTGCCTTCCACCCTGGAAGACCTGCAGGCGCTGCTGGACCACGGCGCTGTCATGTACCAGGGCACCTCCCATGCGCTCGCCGAGATCGGGTCCGATGACTACTTTGTCTCCACGGCTACCTGGAAGCTGCTACCACGGCCCGAGGAGAAGAACGGCTATATCTGGGCAAAAGAAGTGGACCAAGGCCAGCCGGTGAACGACTGGGACTACGCCTACCGCCGTATCCTGTATGCCAACACCGTCCTGGAGGGACTCCAGAAGCTGCAGCCAACTCCGGCGCAGCAGGAGGCCTGGAACCAGGCCAAGGGGATGGCGCTCTTTCACCGCGGTTGGGCCTTTTTCCAGCTGGCTCAGCTTTTTGCCAAACCCTATGATGCCGCTACGGCCGCACAGGACTTGGGCATTCCGCTCCGCCTTTCCGCTGATGTGGATGCCGTGCCGACCCGCCAGTCCGTAGCCGAGACCTACCGCCAGATCCTCGAGGACCTGCAGGGGGCCGAGGCCCTGCTGCCCGAGCGCCCCATCGTGCTGCAGCGACCGGGCAAGGCGGCCGCCCGCCAGGTGCTGGCCCGCACCTACCTGCAGCTCGGCGACTATCCCCAGGCCCTGGCCGCCACGGAGGGCGCCCTCCAGCTCACCAGCGCCCTGCTCGATTACAATACCCTGGACACAAGCGCTGAATTTCCCTTCCCCGCCGATGGACAAGGAAACCCGGAAGTCGTCTTTTACAGCAGCCAGTATGCACTGGAGATCCTTTTTGCCGGACGGGTGCAGGTAGATTCCATCCTGTACCAGTCCTACGACACGCTGGACCTGCGCCGGCAGGCTTACTTCTACTACGAGGGGGAAAAACTCACTTTCAAGGGATCCTATGGAGGGTTTACGGTCTTATCCACCTCCCTGACCACCGGGGAACTGTACCTGACCAAAGCCGAGTGCCAGGCGCGGCTCGGGCAACCGGAAGAGGCCCTGCACACGCTTAACCAGCTGCTGGCCCGCCGCTACAAGGCAGGGGCTTTCGAGCCGCTCACCACCGCCAATACGCCTGATGTGCTGGGACGCATCCTGGCCGAGCGGCGCAAGGAGCTGCTCTTCCGCGGCCTGCGCTGGCAGGACTTGCGCCGCCTCAACAAGGACCCGCGCTTTGCCAAAACGCTCGTGCGCCTTATCGACGGCCAGCGTTATGAGCTGCCGCCCAACGACCCGCGCTACGTGTGGCCCATCCCGAACAATGTCGTGCAGGCCAGTGGCCTGCCCCAGAACCCCCGTTAACTTCTAAATTTCAGCTTATGCTTCCCCTAAGAATCATTTTACCCCTGCTGTGCTGGCTGCTCCTTTCGGGGAGCGGCCAGGCGCAGCACCTCCAGCCCGTGCAGTGGACTTTCCAGGCGGAACGTGTGGCCCCTCAATCTTATAAGGTGCTGCTCACCGCGACCATGGACAGCCCCTGGGCTATCTATGCGCCTCAAACCCCGGCCGGAGGGCCTCTGCCTACCACCATCACCTTCCACCCCAACCCCATGATTCTGCCGCAAGGCGGCATCCGGGAGAAAGGCGAGCGTCAGCAAAAGCACGACCGCAACTTCGGTGTGGAGGTGCATTACTACCGCGGCACGGTCACCTTCGAGCAGCTCGTCAAACTGCGCAGTCCTGTCACCACGGCCCTGTCCGGTACGGTCGAGTTCATGGCCTGTGATGCCACGCGCTGTCTCCCGCCCCAAACGGTGGCCTTCACCATAGCCCTCGATTAAGATGATGACCTGGAACGCAACACCACAGCTCCCCCTCCTGCGCTATCCGGCTATGCTGGCCCTGCTCTTATTTTTTACGCTGGCAGCTGCCTCCGCCCAGCCTCCGTCACGCTGGCAGCTTTCGGCAAAGCTGGAGGCAGACAACAGCTATACCCTGACCCTGCAGGGAAGGCTCCAGCCCGGCTGGCACGTGTATGCGGAAGCCCATCCGCAGCTGGGGCTGGCCCCCCTGCGCCTGGAGGCGACCGATCCCTATTCTATCCTGGATGCGCCCAGGCCCCTGCTGCCGCTCCCGCGCAGGCAGGACCCGCTCCTCGGAAACGAGTGGGTCACCAGCTACCGAGATACCGTGGCCCTGGCGCAGCGCCTCTGTCTTCCAGGGCCGGTGCCGGCTTGGCTCTCGCTGACCCTTACCGGCTTTGCCGTCCGTGGGGAGACTTTTCTGCCGCTGCGCGAGGAGCTGCAAGTCGCGCTTCCCGGCGGGCAAGAGCAAAGCGCTCCGCTCGCAGGCAGCCTCCGGCTTGCTTCCATAGACCTGGCGCGGGCCTCGGCCTGCGGGGAAACGGCGGCCTCCGGCGACGGCTCCTTCCCCACTGTTTTTCTGCTGGGCTTCCTGGGCGGCTTGCTGGCCCTGCTCACCCCTTGCGTGTTTCCGATGGTGCCGCTGACGGTCACCTTTTTTACCAGCCGGGCAGGCAGCAAGGGGCAGGCCCTGCGCCATGGCGCACTTTTCGGCGCCTGCATCCTATTGATCTACCTGGCCTGCAGCCTCCCTTTCCACGTGCTGGACAGTGTGGAGCCGGGCATCCTCAACAGCCTCTCCACCAATGTGTGGGTCAACCTGTTTTTCTTTGCGGTCTTCATCGGTTTTGCCCTGTCTTTCTTCGGGGTCTTTGAGCTGACCCTGCCCAGCAGGCTGACCAACCGCGCCGATGCCAAAGCAGGGCTGGGCAGCTTGGGCGGCATCTTTTTCCTGGCCTTCACCTTGGTGCTGGTCTCCTTTTCCTGCACCGGGCCTATTCTGGGCACCTTGCTGGTAGGTTCCCTCTCCTCCGACAGCGGCGCCTGGCAGCTGACGGCGGGCATGGGGGGCTTTGGGTTCGCCCTGGCCCTCCCTTTTGCTTTGCTGGCCCTCTTTCCCGGCTGGCTGCAGCGCCTGCCGCGCAGTGGAAGCTGGCTCAGCACCCTGAAGAAATCGCTGGCCTTCGTGGAGCTGGCCCTGGCGCTCAAGTTCCTGAGCAACGCGGACCTGGTGGCCCAGTGGGGACTGCTCAAGCGGGAGGTTTTCATCGGCCTCTGGCTCCTGCTGGCGATCGGCCTGGCCCTGTACCTGTTGGGGATTCTGCGTTTTCCAGGTGAACCAAAAGACCAAGAAATCGGGCGGGTGCGCCGTATAGCCGGATTGCTGACCCTGATCTTTGCGCTCTACCTGGCGCCGGGTCTGGGCAACAGCCCGCAGGGCAGCCTGCGCCTGCTGAGCGGCTTTCCCCCTCCCTGGCACTACAGCCTCTATAATAGGGAGAAGCACCAGCAGGACACGCAGGCTTCGGTTCAACCCCAGGTCGTGAACGACCTGGAGAAAGCCTTCCAACTGGCGCGGGAGCAGCAAAAGCCCCTCCTGCTCGACTTCACCGGCTACACCTGCGTGAACTGCCGCAAGATGGAGGAGCAGGTGTGGACCGCGCCTGCCATTTCGAAACTGCTCCGGGAGGAGGTGATCCTGGTCTCGCTCTATGTGGACGACCGGCAACCCTTGCCGCTCACCGAGCGCTTCACGTACACCGGCGCGGATGGCACTTCCAGGGAGGTGCGCACTATAGGCGACAAATGGTCCACCTTTCAGGCCCTTCACTTCGGACAGGTTACACAGCCCCTCTATGTGCTCCTGAGCCCGGATCAGCAGCTGCTCAACCAGCCCATTGGGTATACGCCGGATGAGCAGGTATATGGGGACTGGCTGCGCTGCGGCCTGGACGTCCCTTCCACCTCGAAACGGATCGTGCATTGAGCCATGAAGAACGGTAAGTAGGGAAGTCACTCTTTGGGGTTAACCTATAAATTTCTGCTGTTTGTTTATGTTAGGTTGTGGAGGGGAGCGTGCTGCGCTCCTCCTCCTTTCCCTCCCACCACCCCTATTTTGTTTAAGGTGAGATAGATTAGCCTAAAAGGCGGCCCCGCATTGCAGGGTCGCCTTTTCCCTATTCCATACCTTGCACAAATTCCTTCACCGGCTAGATAAAAAAAACAGGTACCCGGAGCTTTTATGACCTGCCCCGGGTACCTGTCTACTGGATTACGACATTCTTAGAACTGTTTGCGTGCTTCAGCCGTCACCTGTCCGTTGGCTTCCGCCTCAGACACGGTCTCCGGGATCGGTTCATTGGGGTTCAGCTCTAACCGCACCATGCACAGTCTGTTAATATAGTCTGTACGGCAATCACCGCCCGGTCCGGCGGTCGGGTTGCCAATGGCATCCCCCTCTACCAGGTACCAGCCGGACTGCAACGTGGCCGGCGCACTGAAGGCCATCGTGCCGCCTGCCACCAACACAGCAGCCAGCGCGAGGAAATTTACTTTTAGCTTTTTCATGCTCGGAAAATTTAAGTTTTAAAAAATTAATTATTGCCGCCACTTTGGTAGGCCGCCGCACCGGAGGAGGCGGCTCTCCCGATCCCGCCCCCTCCAATCTCTTTCTTACACAGCACTACACCATAGACCGCCAGGGTAGTGAACAGCAGGTTAAAGACCAGGTGCTCCCGCCATCCCAGCTGGCTCAGCACACCGCCACAGGTGAGCAGGGCCAGCTTCACCCACATCAGGAGGTGTTTCTCTGTTTTCTTCATGCTACTGCCTTTGATTGCACCTTATGGACAGCTCCCGGATGGCCTGGCGGACCGGTATTGTTGACCAGTTCCTATACCCGGTTGTTCCGCTGAAAGCTTATGCTAAAGGTAGTGGCCAGGCAGGGCAAAATTGCTTGCCATAGGATAGGAAAGCAGGTAAGAAAGGATACAAAATGACCGAACAAAGGATCAGAATTGGATAGGTTCAGGGGTGGCCGTTCTCCCGGATCAGCCTGCTCAGCGATTGGGGTGTCACCCCCAGGTAGGAAGAGATCACCTCCTTGGACACCTGCTGCTCGATCCGCGGGTGGGTCTGCAGCAGGTCCAGGTAGCGCTCCCAGGCCGAGCGCGTGAGCAGGTCCTGGCTGCGTTTTTTATGGAAGGCGTAATAGTGCAGGAGAAGCTCCCGCAGCAGGGATTCGGTGGTTGGCACTTGCGCTTTTAGCGCTGTCAGCTGCCCATAAGACAGGGACAGCAGCACGCTGCCCGGCATCACCTCCAGGTAAATGTCCGAAGGCTGCCGCTTCATAAAAGCTTGCAGGGGCACGGCCCAAGAGGCCTTTTGCCACAAATACAGCGTGATGGCCCGGCCGGAGGCATCATCGTAGCAGTAGCCGCGCAGCAGTCCTTCCGCCACATAGTACAGGTGCTCCGGCCGTTGCCCGGCGCTCAGCAGCAGCTGCCGCTGCGCATAGCGGCTCTCCCCCAGCATATCCGTCAGGAGCGCCTCCAGCTTTTCCGGCGCCCAGCCGTTGCCCGGCTTCTCAGCGCCCAGCTTTTCTATGAGCGTCTGGATCAGTTTGTTCACCTGCGTCGTCATGCCTCCTGCTTAAAAGGGGGCATGCCGCTAGCGCAGTGCCCCTGTGATCGTGGTGAGGGAGGTGGTGATGGTGACAGTCGTCGTGGTAGGATCCTCGGACAAGAAAGTTCCGGCAGTAACTGGCACTCGGAAAGCAAATAAGGACCTGGTGCGCACGTTCAATTTGTCTTTTCTTTTCTTCATGACTTTTTTTTAACCCAAACCTACAGGCTGCTGTGCTGAAAGGGAAAATATTTAGACGAACCGTACTATATTTTACATGAAAATATCGCTATATTTATAAAAGCAATGCGTATAGTTCATAGGCTACCGTAATTAAACTTCTATGGCTCATTTCCCTTTCCGCCGGGTAGGGACGCATGGTCTGGCCTGGGCAATCTTTATCGCTTATGAAGTCTCCATTATTTTTTTCACGGCTGTCCCCCAGCGGGTCTATTGGTGGGAGTACGTTGGCTTCTACCTGGGCAACATGCTGCTTTTTTATGTGACTGCGCACGGGCTGCTCCCTTATTGTTTTGAAACCCGCAGGGCCCCCTGGCTGCTTCTCCTGCTCTTGCCGCTGGAGCTGGGCCTCTACATCCTCCTCCAGTTTGGATTTGATCTCTTTTACAACCTTTTCCGTCCAGAACCCAAGCTCGTTCTCTTCCAGCAGAAGTTTATCCTCAGCTACCTCTGGCGTGGGGTTTACTTCATTGGCTTAAGCGCCACCTATTGGCTGGTACGGCGCACCATCAAACATGTGAAAACCATCACCCAGCTGCAGCTCCAGCAACTGAGCGCCCAGAAGGAGAAAGCAGAACTGGAAAAGGATCTGGTCAAGGCCCAGAATGCCTACCTCCAGGCGCAGATCAACCCGCATTTTCTCTTTAACACGCTGAACTTTCTCTACAACCAGGCCATCGGCACATCGCCCAGGGTATCGGAAGGCGTCCTCCTGCTCTCCGAGGTAATGCGCCATGCCCTGGCACCCGTACACGAAGATGGCAAAACGGATCTAAGCCGTGAGTTGGACCACATCCGCAAGTACATCGCCCTCAACCAGCTTCGCTTTCAGCACCCGCTGCAGCTCAGCCTGCAGGCGGAGGGCCAGCTGCAGGGCATGCGCATCCCGCCCCTGCTCCTGCTCACCCTTGTGGAAAATATGTTCCGCCATGGCGTTCTGACGGACCCGGCCTACCCGGCCAGCGTCTGTCTCCGAGAGGAAGAGGGCACCCTCTCCTTTCAGACCAGGAATAAGAAGAGGACCTCCCCTGTCCAAGTCGGGCATCGCATCGGGCTCCGCAATGTAAGGACCAGACTCCTGAATGCGTATGGCCCCGGCCACCACTCCCTCGCCATACAGGAGGACGAGCATTTCTATAAGGTACAACTTCAAATAACCACGCTATGATTACTGCTTATATTGTCGATGACGAGGCGCATGCCATCCAGATCCTGACGCGCTATGTGGAACAAACCCCAGGGCTTTCCTTAGTCGGCGCTTCGGACAACCCCTTGCAAGCCCTGCAGGCCATCAGCACCGGAGAGGTGCGCCCGCAGCTGGTATTTGTCGATGTGGACATGCCCCTGCTTTCCGGCATTGAGCTGGCAGATTTCCTTAGTCCCTACGCCAGGGTCGTGTTTACCACCGCCTATGAGGAGTTCGCCCTGCAGGCCTTTGACAAAAACGCGGTGGATTACCTGCTCAAGCCCATCACCTATGAGCGCTTCCTTAAAACGGTGCAGCGGATCCAGGCTGCTCCCCCCGGCGAGTCAATCCAGCAGGAGGAGGACTTTTTCTTTATCAAGAGCGATGTAAAGGGAAGGATCACGCGACTGGACTTGAAAGATGTGCTGTACGTGGAGGCCCTGCAGAACTACATCCGCATCCATACAATGCAGGGCAAACACATCACCTACCTGACCATGAAGGAAATGGAGGAATACCTGCCCAAGGAGCGTTTCCTTCGGGTGCAGAAATCCTTCATCGTCAACACCTCCCGCGTGAAGGCGGTGGAGGGGAACCAGCTTGTACTCGATAACGGGGAAGTGCTGCCGCTGGGCGCCAACTACCGAGCCCCCTTTCTGGAAAAGGTAAATGCCCGGCTTTGGAAGAGCAAGCGTCTGCCCTAACTTAACGGTTCAATCCTTGTTTCAGGGCCTTCATGTCGACCAGCAGGTTCGCTCGTAGAAAGGATCCGTGAAAACCGAAACCAGAGAATGATATCGCACAACTTAGTTCAGCATAGCAAAATGAAGACATCAACAACTTTTAAACGCTTAGCTTTAACATGAAAACATCCGATCAGTTTCTTGACTATTATAACCGGCTGGATAACCTGCTAAACAAAAAAGGACGCTTAGAGTCCTATACCCCCTTTACCCAAAAAGTAAGAGACCTCTCGGAAAAACTCAACCTCGTCCGGCAGTTTAAAGACGAGCTGATTTCCCTGGCTGAGCTTCGGAATGCCATTGTGCATCATCCTAGATTAGGCGGTCAGGCGATAGCCGAACCGCATGAGCATACCGTTAGCAGAATCAAATACATTTATGGGGTCATCTCTAATCCCAAAAGAGTTATTCCTACGTTCGCTTCCAACCTATCCGGCGCTTCCCTCCATGAGCCCATTGATAGCATCCTAAAGGAAGTGAGCCAACGTTCCTACTCTCAATTTCCGGTACTTGAAAATGAGCGAGTGGTCGAGTTGGTGAATACCAACACCATCGCGCGATGGCTTTCTTCTTGTTTTGATGAAGAGGGAAATTTGATGCAGGCTCCCACCACAGTGAGAGACCTTCTTCCGCATATTGAATTTCCCAAGAATTATAAATTCATCTCCAGGAACCTGGATATCTACGAAGCATATGCTGTTTTTTTGGAGCATATCAACAAACAAAAAAGAAACCTTGATGTTCTCTTCATCACTGAAACTGGAGTAGAAACTGAAAAGCCTCTCGGTTGGATCACCATTCACGACATCGCCCACCAGGTGAGACAATAAGCTATGGAACCACTAATTAGCTGGTGTCAACCTGTGAACTGTTTCCCCTGCTTTATCCTGGCGGCAACCGATTGGTAATGCTTCCAAAGGCAGAAATACAGCACGAGCTCCTGCTGCCTGGGTTGATCCACCAGCAGACGATTCAAGTGCATATGGATGAGGTCTGATACGAACTGCTTTTTCCTTTCAGGCTGAAGAAACCTAGCTTGCCGCGCCAGGTGGACTAATGCCTCTTCAAATCTTCTTTGCAATCCACTCAACTTTAACTTTGGGAGCAAGTACTTGCCGCCTGCTCCTGGAAGGACGCCGGAAAACTGACTGATCTCCCTGTATTTGGAGGCCAGCTGCACTTTAAGCGCTTTTGTCGCCCCGAACTCTTTGAAAAATGAGGCGTGCATTTCTCCTAGCAAATCTACCTTCCCGGGGTTATCCAGGCCGAAGGCATCCAGCATCACCTCCATCCCCTGGAAAGCCATACTATAATAAAGGTAACTATCCTCAGCGAAAGGTGCTTCCTTCAGATAAGCTGCCACCAGGGCACTGCTGGCACAAAACACCTGCTCTACGCTATCCATCAGGACTGGGTCGTATCGCTCGAGCTCCCGCTCATAGACGGCTAGCTGATAATCCTGTACGCTCCCATGGGCTAGGAGCTTGCCCAGCTTCCGGCTAACCTGGTCCAGCACATGCTCCGATCCTTCTGCCAGGCAAAGCCGTAGCCGCACATGATAGGCCGGATCCCGGTACCGCACAAAGAACCACTGCGTGATGCGCCCTTCTTTTTCAAGCGCCCTGAGAAGGGGTTGCAGTGTCTGTGTCAGGATACTATTTGCGCGGGAAGGGTGGCAGTAGATTTTAAAGTACAGCCAGCCATCTCCCGGCACGAGCTTCCGCTTTTTTAGCAAGGGCCGCCTTTGGGAGGGAGCAGGAAGTACGCTGTGCCGGTATACCGGCTGCTGATGGTGCACCGCGGCCAGGAACTGATGGACATAAGCCTGGCCGGCACCATCCACCACCGTAGGTGCCTCCTCTCCAGCAAAGGGAAACTCCTGAAGCACCGCTTCCGATTTGCCTTTCAGGTTTTCCAGCAGCAACAGGCGGTCCTGCTCTTCTTCCAGATTGAATACGAGTTGGTGATCCTGCTGCGTCAGGGCCAGGCACGTTGGCCATTGCAGCGCTCCGGCCAACCGCATCAACTGCGCCTGTTGCTGTTCCTTCTTTGCCTGAAAGATCTGTTCCAACTGCTCTTTTCCCAACTGCCAACTGGCCAGCTGCAGAATAGCCGATTGGTACTCCACCCGCGGGTAATAACTTAGCTTTGGGAAAAAGCGGCTCAGATCCAGACTGAAATTACTTTGCACGCCCTGGTACTGCAGGTCACACAGAAAACGGAACACGGCCAGCTCATCGCGCACAAAATTAAAGGCTGAACCGAGGCGCGGCACCACTACCTTTTGCAGGGGCTCAGACCACAACACCACTTTTCCCCCCTCCACTTTTACCCAGAGCTCCGACAAGTGGATTTGTCGCTCTTCGGGAAGCGTGGACTGCACAAGCACGGGAATTTCATAGGAGCGGATAGCAGCCCGCCGGTCAATGTTGGCCGTATGGGCATCCCCCACATGGGCAATCTCGGCAAACACCACGTCCGGGTTAGCCTGCTCTTCGGCCTGTGCGATTTCCCGCGCCATATCCTGCACGGACGAGCTCAATGGCGTGAACCTCCCCAGCAGGGCTGTGGCGCTCACGCCTCCCGCCTGCTCGATGTAGACCTGCTCACCCAGTACCCGGAACAGGACCGCTGCGCTGGGCGGCAGTACGCGTTCGTCTTCCACTGCGGGAAGCTTTTCCAGATCCTGTTCCGTCAAACGAATGGCAGCAGGGTAAGGGCCAGCTGCCTGCCATCTCTCCAGTAGCAGCGCATGCGCCGCCGACCACTCCAACATTTGCTTGCCGGTTTCCGGGGGAACGAAAGAAAGCCCCTCCAGTAGCTTCGGCACCTGGTAACTCACAGCCAGCTCCTCATACCCTACCCCCAACTCCGGGTCTAGTGCCAGGAGCAGCGGCACGGCACGGCCCTCAAATTTTTTCTCAAAAGCCTGCACAAATTCCTGTAGCCCTGTAGGCGCTGCCAGCGGGACCAGGCGCTGCAGGCAGCGCAGTGCCTCCAAAATTTTAGTCTGGTAGGAGTCACACAGTCTGTCAGCTGCCAGGCCTTTTTCCAGGTTGGCATAAAAGGTTTCTTGGTGCAGCTCCGTATTTACTTTTAAGGATGCCAAGGTCTGCTGCAGGCATGCGCCCGACTCTCCTGCCGCCCCAAGATCCTGCAGCAATAGTTGTAAGCGCCGCGTCCTGGGCGTATCCACCCCATGCTTTTCACATAGCCTTAGCAAGCGCAGCAGGTAATCATGCCCCGTGATATTCACAGTCAGCTCAGAGACGAGCACCTGCTCTTCTATCAGCTGTTCCACATAAGCTGCGCTCGCCTCCGTTTCCACCCCTGCCTGGCACGAAACAAATTCGATGATCGCCTGCCTGGAGGGTCCTGTCTCACAAAACCGCAGTACATCCCCAAGCAAAGCGTCACTGGATAGGCCGTCAACGGAGAATTTCCGCTTCCGCTGCCGGTCATCTTCCTTAATGCGCAGATAGCGAAAGCCGCCCTGCTCCTTGTAAAGCGATCGGTTCGGCCTGTAACGCTGAAAGGGGGCCAGCTCCTCAGCCAGCAGCTTCTCAGCCATGGACAAGGTTTCGGCAAAGGCCAGGTGGAGGTGCACTTTTAATGCCCTCTCTTCCAGCTGCAGGGGCTGGCCCGTGGCGGCTCCCCAGGAAGCAAGGGAAAACCCGGAAAAAAGACCAAAGGGCGTGGGCCGGAAACACATCCTGTTCAGGTACTTGGCCAGGCTCGACTTGACTTTTGGGGACAAGGCATCATAGTGGAACCCCGCCGCTTCCAGGGCCTGGAAAAGGGAACGGCTGGCAAGCTGCAGGGCCGCCCGAAAGTAAGGGTCCTGCAGCAGTTGACGAAGATCGGCCGTCGCATAAGTGGAATAGGGATAAGCAGGCGTGCGCAGGAGCAGCCCGGGGTAAAGTTTGAACATAGCTAGATCGTATGGTGCAGTTGAAAAGCTCTAATATAGATAATTTTGAATATTTAAATAAACTTTAGACTGGCAGCTCCTACAGCTCTATTTTTCCCTTTAAAAAAACAGAAAGAAGGAGCTGTCTGTATGTTTACCGCCGTTTATCCTGCGCATTCGCCGGAAAGGGTACCAGGTTGAACATCTCCCGCATCCGTGAGCGCACCCGCAGGCCGTATACCTGTTCGATCTCGGCGCTGGTGAGGTTGGTGGTCAGATGGGTTTTCAACCCGGAGGAGACAAACAAATCATAGCGACTGAGCAATACCTCCCCCATCACCTGACAGGAACTCCCATAATGCCGCTGCACCTGCTCTGCGCCCAAGTCGTCGAAGCAGTACACGGCCGGTTTGCCGCCCCCACTGCTGTAGCGACCGATCACCTCAAAGCCATCCCGCTGAAAGGCAAAGCTGACTTGCCGGCAGGACAGGATCCGGAAGCGCTGATCAGGGGGCAGCAGCAGTCGCAGCAGGGTCATCAGACAGGTCTTGCCACAACCAATGGGCCCCGTGAGCAGGATGCCTTTCCGCAAAGACAACTCCGCTGCTTCAGCCGCAGCCTGATCTCCGCTGAAGTAAGCCAGTAGCTTGCTCAGCAGCGCATGGTCCTCTTCGTAGATCTGGAAATGCTCCCCATAAAACCGCTTCCCTTGCCACTCTAGCCAAAGCAGCCGCGACTTCTCCCGTTTGTCTTCCGTCAGGTTAGAGAGGGGCTGCATAGTCTCTCACGTCTTTCTGATCCTTTGCAAAAGCACCTGCCTCCACCTGGCTGAAGGCGTTGCAGGCCCACTTATGCGCCGCCGCCTGCCAGTCCTGCATGGGCTGGCTGCCTACGCGCCACCCGTTGGCGCTGTAGTGGTGAAAGAAGCGCGTGGCCTCCACCTCCCCATAGGCATTCGCCTGGAAAAAGCGCCGCACCTCTTCCAGCTCTGGCGGTATGAGGGCCTGGCCCTCTTTCTTTTCTTTTTCGGCGCAAGCTTTTTCTTTTCTTTCGCTGCTTTGCGACTTCTGCTCCTCCTTTGCTACACCGCTTTCGTTTGTGCGCGCGTGTTTTCTCCTGTTTAAATTGTTTAGAAGGTTTAAGAGGTTTGTCCTGTTTAAGGAAGGGCTCAGCTCCTGTTCACTTCCGGTATAGCCCGCGTCCAGCTCCTGTCCAGCTCCGGTACAAGAAATATCCTGCTGCTGCCTGCCCTGCCCCTCAGCTGCGAATTCCAGCATATAGACCAGGCTGCCCCGGTAATGGTTATAGGAGGGCATGTAGTGCAGGAAGCCCCAGGCATGCAGTTCCCGGAGGCACTTGTGGTAGGTCACCCGGGAGTGGAGGCGCGAGGTGGCCATTACCTCCTCCCGCGCAATGGAGATGGGGTTGCGGAAGCGGTGCAGGTTCCACTGCTGAAACAGGGCCATATACAGGCTGATGTGCGTGGGGTTGAGCCGGTAATCGCGGGAGACACGTCCGAAAAAACCGTTCAGGTGGGAGATGTAGTTCATGACTGTGCCTCCTTTCCCTGCAGCAGCCGGTTGATGTCCTCCGTGCGGTAGTAAAGCGTGCCGCCCACCTTCACGTAGGGCAAGGTGCCCTTGAGGCGCAGGGTCTGCAGCGTCGAGGGTGAGATTTGCAGCAGCCGGCGCACTTCAGCGGATTTGAGCACCGGCAGGAGCGCCTGGCGCTGCGGTTTGCCCAGCAGCCCTTGCAGGTCTTCGAGCAGTTGCCTGCGAAACAGTTGCAGGTCTTCCTTGGTAATCAGTTCTACGGACATAACGGTCAGGTTTTGGTTAGGCCTCTAAGGTGGTGGATCCACCGCATCCCCCTTCACAACTAAACCCCAAGAGGGGAAATTTTGCTGCCATTTCTTTCCCCCCTCCGGCCACGCTTGTGAATTCCGCTGCCTCTGCCTGCCCATCTTTCCGCAAAAAACAGGAAGCAATGACCGCTCTTGTCCGTCTCTTAACTCCTGGTGCAGCCAAAACCTTGCCGAAAGGACACGCTGCGGCCTGTTGCAGCGAGCAAGATGTACTTTTGCATACATATTCGCTTCCAGTTTCTCCCTTTTCGGCACCCCTCGGAACTCGGTGTTTGATTTTATAAACGTGCATACCCATGGCTAGAAAGAAAACAAAAGACACGGCAGCCCTGCTTTCGCAGACCATCCTGTTTCGCGTCAGGCAGCAGGAGTATGAGAAGCTGCTGCAGCTCGCCCAGCAGAGCGACTGCCGCTCCGTGGGCGAAGTGGTTCGCCGCATCCTGGAGAACCGGCGCATCCTGGTTTTTCACAAAGACAGCTCCCTGGACGGGGTAGTGGAAGAGCTGGCCAGCGTGCGGGAGGAGCTCCGGGCCATTGGCGTGAACATCAACCAGATCACGCGCCATTTCAACGCCTCCACCCAGGCCCACAAGCGCGTCTTCCTGGCGCAGCAGGCCCTGGAGCAGTATAAGCTGGTCGGGCAGAAAATCAATACGCTGCTCACGCTTCTTTCCCAGCTGGCCCGCCGATGGTAGCGCGCATCAGCACCGGCAAGAGCATCCGCGGGGCCCTGCGCTACAACGAGCAAAAAGTCGAAGAAGGGCAGGCCACGCTGTTGCTGGCCCACCGCTTCCTGCAGGAGCCCCAGTCCCTGAGCTGGGAAGACAAGCTAAGGCGCTTTGAACGCTTGACTGAGAAAAACCCGCGGGTTAAAACCAATTGCGTGCACATCTCCCTGAACTTTGCCAGGGGTGAGGAGCTGCCGCCAGAGACCCTGCAGTGCCTGGCCACCGACTACATGGACCGCATTGGTTTTGGGGAGCAGCCCTACCTGGTCTACCAGCACCTGGATGCGGCGCATCCCCACCTGCACATCGTGACAACCAACCTCCAGCCGGACGGAACGCGCATTCCCCTGCACAACCTGGGCAGGGACCGCTCAGAGCCGGCCCGCAAAGCGCTGGAGCTGGCTTATGGTCTGAAACCGGCGGAAGGGCAAACCGAAACGCCCCTCGACACGCTGCTCCGGCTGCCACTCTCCCCTGCCCGCTATGGGGTTTCCGAAACAAAGCGCAGCATCGCCCATATCGTGAGCGTGGTGACCCGCACCTACAGCTACACCAGCCTGGCCGAGCTCAATGCGGCGCTAGGCGCCTTTCGGGTGCGGGCGGACCGGGGGAACGAGGGGACGCAGATGTATCGCAAAGGCGGGCTGCACTTCCGCCTCCTGGACCGGCAGGGCCAGCCGGTCGGCGTGCCGCTCAAAGCCAGCAGCCTGCCGGGCAGACCCACCCTGGCCTCGCTGGAAAAACGCTTCGCCCAGCACAAGCTGCTGCGCAAACCCCTGCGCGAAAAGCTCAGGCAAACGCTGGACGATACCATGTACACCCAGCGGCCGCAGGACAGGGCCTCCCTGGCCGCCTGCCTGGAGCGGGTGCAAGTGCAGGTTCTCTTTCGGGAGAGCGCCGGCGGGCAGGTCTATGGGGTGACTTTCCTGGATCACGGGCAGCGGGCGGTTTTCAACGGCAGCGAGCTGGGCAAGTCCTACAGCGCCAAGGCGCTCCTGGCCCGCCTGCCTGCAAGGGATGTCCCGGCCGGCAGCCAGGTAGAAAAACTTCCACAGGCGCCGCTGCAGCAAGCTTTTATGCCACAGGAGGACTTTCAGACCCCGGACTTCCTGCACGTGCTGCTGCACGCGGAGCCGCAGGTCGAGGGGCTGGCGTATGACCTGCGGAAACACCTCAGAAAACGCAAAAAAAGAAGACCAAAGCTGTAATACCATGAATACCGGGGAAAACGTACAGGGACTGCGCCAGGTCCTGGACTTTACACGCCTGCTGAGCCTGGCGGTGCTGCTCCTGCACGGCTATATCACCTGCTATGACAGCTTCCAGGTTTGGGGCATGACCCACCCGCTGGTGGACCGGGTAGCCTGGAACGCCGCGCAGGTTTCCCTTTTCCAGGAGCCCTGGCGCGCCAAGGCCACCGCCGGACTCCTGCTGGGGATTTCCCTTCTGGGGGCCCGCGGCAAAAAGGATGAGCGGCTCACATACCGCCAGCTCCTGGCTTACCTCCTGCCGGGAGGACTGCTCTACAGTGCCAGTCACCTGCTGTTGGTCAGTCCCTCAACACGGGTAGCTGTTGCCTATCTGGGGACCACCCTGCTGGGCTACCTGCTCCTGCTGGCCGGGGGCACGCGCTGCTCGCGCCTGCTGCGGCAACGCCTCTCCACCGACATCTTCAACCGCCACAACCAGTCCTTTCCGCAGGAGGAGCGGCTGCTGGAAAATAAGTATTCCGTGAACCTTCCGGCCGAGTATACGCTCAAGGGCCAGGTGCGCCGCAGCTGGATCAACATCATCAATCCCTTCCGGGCGCTGCTGGTGATCGGCACGCCCGGAGCCGGCAAGTCCTACTTTGTCATCCGCCATGTGATCACGCAGCACATCGCCAAGGGCTTTTCCCTGTTTCTCTATGATTTCAAGTACGATGACCTGACGCGCATCGCCTTTAATGCGCTGCTCCGGCAAAAAGACGAGAAGCGGAAATTCTACCTCATCAACTTCGATGACCTGTCGCGCACGCACCGCTGCAACCCGCTGGACCCGGTCTCCATGACAGACATCACTGACGCCACCGAGGCCTCCCGCACCATCATGCTGGGCCTCAACCGCGAATGGATCAAAAAGCAGGGGGACTTCTTTGTCGAATCCCCCATCAACTTTGTTACCGCCATCATCTGGTTTCTGCGCCGCTACCAGCAGGGACGCTACTGCACCCTGCCCCATGTGATCGAGCTCATGCAGACGGATTATGCCGAGCTCTTCGCCGTGCTGCGCACCGAGCCCGAGATCGAGGTGCTCATCAACCCCTTTGTCTCGGCCTTCGAGCATGAGGCCATGGAACAGCTGGAGGGACAAGTGGCCAGCGCCAAGATCAGCATGGCGCGCCTGGCCTCGCCCCAGCTTTACTACGTGCTCTCGGGCAACGATTTCACGCTCGACCTCAACAACCCGCAGGCGCCCAAAGTCATCTGCCTGGCCGGCAACCCTCAGAAGCAACAGGTCTATGGGGCGGTGCTGTCGCTGTATGTGTCGCGGGCCATCAAGCTGGTGAATCAAAAAGGCCGCCTTCCCAGCAGCCTGGTCTTTGATGAGTTTCCGACCATTTACTTCAACGGCATTGACAGCCTGATCGCCACGGCTCGCTCGAACCGGGTGGCCACCACCCTGGGGGTGCAGGATTACAGCCAACTCAAGAAAGACTATGGCCGCGAGCAGGCGGAGGTGGTGATGAACATCGTGGGCAATATCATCAGCGGGCAGGTCTCCGGGGAGACGGCGCGCCAGCTCTCGGAGCGCTTCGGCAAGATTGTGCAGGAGCGGCAGAGCCTCTCGATCAACAGCAGCGACACCTCCGTGAGCCGCTCCACCCAGCTGGAGGCGGCCGTGCCTCCTGCCACCATAGCCTCCCTCTCCTCGGGGGAGTTTGTCGGCATCGTGGCCGATGAACCTTCCTGCCCGATTCACCTCAAGGCTTTTCACGCCGCTATCCTAAATGATCACCAGGCCATTGCCCGTGAGGAAAAGCACTACCGCCCCATTCCCCAAATCCGGCAGGTGGACACCGATACGGTGCAGCGGCAGTACCGGCAGGTAAAGCAGGAGGTACGGGACATCGTTGCCTCTATCCTTACCAAAGGTTCATCACATCCTTAACATCTGTTTAAAATCATAAATTACTATATTTCAATTAATTACAAATAGCAACAGCCTGTCTTTCAGCTTGTTTCATCAAAATTCACCAACCTCTCCGCGCTGATTCCTTACCCCTCCTTAGCGGCTTTGCGCTGCCCAGCGGCATCAGCACCGGTTCGCCTTACCGGGCCTTATCTGGTCGTGACTGAAGCCACAAGACCTTGGTACACCAATTCAGCAAATTGATATGATACAGCAAGCGAACCAACTCTATGAGGAGCTGACGCAGCAGCTCCGGGAAACGGAGGCAATGCCCTTCTCCGCTCCGGCGCAACGCCAGGAGCGGCTCCTGCAGCACATCCGGGGGGCCATCGAGGCACTCAAGCAGCAGGTGATCACCTACACCTTCGCAGATGAGGCGGAAGAAATTTTCTTCTTCAAAGAGATCAAGCCCAAATTCACCAGCCTGCTTATCTACCATGCCCGCCTGGCCCTGATTGAGCTCAAAAAACCGCTGGGCAGCCTGCAGGACCTGCGCCGGCACTATGAAAATGAACTGCTCCTCATCCGCGTCTTCTACGACCACCACGTGCAGCTCTACCAGTACCTGCTGTCGGGGGCAACCTACCTGGACAGCCGCCTTTTTGTGCGGGGGAAGGCGGACCTGCCCTATCATGAATGCACCTCCTCGATGGATACCGATACCCGCTTCAGCACCCACTATGATTACATCGTCGCGCGCCTGGAGGCCAACCGCCGCCTGGGGGAATACCTGATCCAGACCATCCACCGCTTGGAGCAGGGACAGGTGGACTTCAACGCCGCCCAGAACGGGCCCGTCCTGAACTGGACCGGCTCCAAGGTGTACCTGATCGAGCTGGCCTATGGCCTTTTCGAGTCCGGCCAGATCAACAACGGCATGGCCGACCTGTGCGAGATCACCGAGCGGCTGGAGACATTTTTCGGGGTGAAGCTGGGCAACGTGTACCGCACCTTCCAGGAAGTGCGCCAGCGCAAAAAGGACAGCCGCACCAAGTTCCTGGACCTGATGCGCGAGCGCCTGCTGCACCGCATGGACGCGCTGGACGGCGCCTGATGCCAGCGCCTGGCGCAAAGGGCGTGGCTATATGGAAAAGGTCCGCCGGACTTTCCCACATACCCACCCCCTGGTAGTGGTGGGTTTTAGTGAATTAGGGTTTGAAAATTATTTCCCCAGAAAAATTACCCAAGTCCGGAATTCCTTGTGAAGAAGGGGCGGTGGCCTTCCCCACCTTTGTCTCACCAAGCCCGCCGCACGGGGCGTCGGGTTAAAACGAAATCGCCATGCTTACCGACATTTCCTGGTCCCAGTTCTTTCTGACTGCCGGAACGGTCCTGGTGCTCTACTACCTGGCCGTCCTGCTCCTATTTTACAGACACGACATCAAGCGCCAGCTTAGCCAGACTTTTCATCGGGCAGGCCTGCCGGCCCCTCGGCCATCCCCTCCGCAGGAGTCCATCCTGGGTGCCGCCTTTCCGGAGGCGGCACCTTCCCTCTCCTCGGCCAGTGACCTGCTGGTAGCGCCAGCTGAACCGGTCCCGCCCCAAGCGCTTTCCCCTCTGAAGGCTGCCATGCTGGCAGAGCTGGATTCCCTGCTGGAGAGTGCCGCCGAAACGCGACTGGACAAAGCGGCTTTCCTTTCGCTTTTGCGTCTGCTCGACGAGCGTCATATGCTCGCAGCGGAAGAAAGGCAGGCGGTGCAGGACTACCTGTTGGAGCACGGCCCCGCGAAGCTCTCCTTTCCCCTTACCGCCAACGACCTGGCCGAAACGGAGCAAGATCCTGCCAGCCTAACCTGATAATGTCATTAAATTCTTAACATAAAAATGCAACCGATGAAAAACTTCTTCCCTTTCCGCTCCCGCCCGCTCAAGGGTACCAGCCCAGCGCTGCTGACCGTCGCGCTGCTCCTCTCCTCGCTGGCGGCTCAAGCCCAGACAGGCGACGGCCAGGCCGGCATCCAGCAGGCCACCAACATGATCAGCGGCTATTTTGACACGGGCACCAGCCTGATGTATGCCATCGGCGCCATCGTCGGCCTGGTGGGGGCCGTGAAAGTCTACCAGAAGTGGAACGCCGGGGAGCCTGACACGGGCAAGGTGGCCGCCGCCTGGTTTGGCAGCTGCATCTTCCTGGTGATCGTGGCCACGGTTCTTAAATCTTTCTTTGGTGTTTAAGGCAAATCCGATGGCTACCAGTGTCTACCGCATCAACAAAGGCATCAACCGCCCCCTGGAGTTCAAGGGGTTGCGGGCCCAATACATCGCCTACCTGGCCGTGGGCCTGGTAGGGCTGCTGTTGCTTTTCACGTTGCTCTACCTGGTGGGAACGCCCCTGGCCCTCTGCCTGCCGGTGGTCCTGCTGCTGGGCGGCGCCCTGTTTGCCGGCGTCTACCACCTGAACAAGCGGTTTGGGGAGCATGGGCTCGGCAAGCGGCTTGCCCGCCGTCGCATCCCGGACTTTTTGCGTCTCCGCTCGCGCGCCCTCTTCTTACACCTCAGCAGAAAGGAGTTCCGCCATGGCCACAGCCGTTGATTTAGAGCGCCTGCTGCCCATCTACGGGGTGGAGCAGGACACGATCCTCTCCCGTCGGGGAGACACCACCCTGGCTTTTGAGGTCACCCTGCCCGAGATCTTCACCCTTTCGGACCAGGAGTATGAGGCTTTCCACCAGGCCCTGGTCAAAGCGATCCGGCTTTTGCCCCGCCACTGCGTGCTGCACAAGCAGGACTGGTTTGTGGAGAACCTCCACCAGGCGGATTTCCAACAGGAAGGGCAGGGCTTTCTGTCCCGGGCAAGCGAGCGTTTCTTTCATGAACGCCCTTTCTTCGAGCACCACAGCTATGTGCTGCTCACCAAAGTCCCCGAGGATGTCAAACCCTCTGCCTCGCTGCTCTCCAGCCTGCTGCGACGCTCCCTTGCCCCGCAGCAGACCCTGCAGCCGCAGCTTTACCAGGAGTTTGTGGACCAGGCAGGGCAGTTTGTGCGGGTGCTCGAGGACAGTGGCTTTGTCACCCTGCGGCGACTCCCGGACGATGAGCTGACCGGTACGAAGGAGCGGGCGGGTTTGCTCGAGCGCTACTGCGGGCTGCTCCCGGCCGGCAGTGCCCCTTTGCTTCAGGACATTCACTTCCGCGAGGGCCTTCGCGTCGGTGACAAGCATTGCCTGCTCTTTACGCTGGCGGACGCGGCAGACCTGCCCGCCCTGTGCGGGTCCCGCGTCAACTACGACCGTTACTCCACCGAGCGCTCTCGCTGCAGCACGGGCTTTGCCTCCCCGCTGGGGCAGCTGCTGCCCTGCAACCACCTGTTTAACCAGTACATTTTCACAGGGGATGCCCCGCAGACGCTCGAGCGCCTGGAAAGCAAGCGCCTGCGCCTGCAGTCCCTGGCCGCCTATTCCCGCGGGAATGCGCTGGCGCGTGATGCGGCCCAGGAATTTCTCCAGGAGGCTGTCAGCCAGCAGCGGCTGCCGGTCAAGGCGCATTTCAACCTCCTGGCCTGGACAGCGGAGGCCGGCAAGTTAAAAGAACTGCGCAACACAGTTTCCTCCGCCATCGCCCAACTGGACGCCACCCCCAAGCTGGAGACGGAAGGGGCACCGCAGCTCTTCTGGGCCGGGCTGCCCGGCAATGCCGGTGACTTTCCCCTAAACGAGACCTTTGATACCTTCCTCGAGCAGGCCTGCTGCTTTTTGAACCTGGAGACGGCCTACCGCTCCTCCCGCAGCCCGGTCGGCCTGCGCCTGGGGGATCGCCTTACCGGCAGGCCCGTGCACGTGGACATTTCAGACGAGCCCGTGCGGCAGGGCATCTGCACCAACCGCAACAAGTTTATCCTGGGCCCCTCGGGCAGCGGCAAGTCCTTTTTCACCAACCACCTGGTGCGCAGCTACCACGAGCAGGGCGCCCACATCGTGCTGGTGGACGTGGGGCACTCCTACAAAGGGCTATGTGAGCTGGTGAATGGCTATTACTTTACCTACGATGCCCAGCGTCCGCTCCGCTTCAACCCTTTTTTCCTGGGGAAGGGGGATGCACTCGACACCGAGAAAAAGGAAAGCATCAAGACCCTGCTGCTGGCCCTGTGGAAGAAAGACAGCGAGACCTTCACCCGCGCCGAGTACGTGGCCCTCTCCAACGCACTGGAGCTCTACTACCGGCAGCTGGCAGCGCAGCCGGCGCTGTTTCCCTGCTTTGACACCTTTTATGATTTTGTCAGGGACGGCTTCCGGGCGCGGCTGCAGGCGGACGGGGTGAAGGAGAAAGACTTTGACCTGGATAACTTCCTGTACGTGCTGCGCCCCTACTACCGGGGAGGCGAGTTTGACTTTCTGCTCAACGCGCGCCAGAACCTGGAGCTGCTGTCCGAGCGCTTCATCGTTTTCGAGCTCGACAACATCAAGGATCATCCGATCCTCTTCCCGGTGGTGACCATCATCATCATGGAGGTTTTCATTTCCAAGATGCGCAAGCTCCAGGGGCTGCGCAAGGTGATCCTGATCGAGGAGGCCTGGAAGGCCATTGCCCGGGAAGGCATGGCCGAGTACATCCGCTACCTGTTCAAGACGGTGCGCAAGTTCTACGGTGAGGCCATCGTCGTCACCCAGGAGGTGGAGGACATCATCTCCTCGCCCATTGTCAAGCAGGCGATCATCAACAACTCCGACTGCAAGATCCTCCTGGACCAGCGCAAGTACCTGCAGCAGTTCGACGGCATCCAGCAGCTGCTGGGCCTTACGGAGAAAGAAAAGGCGCTGGTGCTCTCTGTCAACCGGGCCAATGACCCCGCCCGCACCTACAAGGAAGTCTTTATCAGCCTGGGGGGCGTCCTCTCCAAAGTCTACCGCACCGAGGTATCGCTCGAGGAGTACCTGGCCTATACCACGGAGGAAAAGGAAAAGCTCCAGGTCCAGGCCTATGCCGCCCGTTGGGGCGGTGACATGGCCAAGGGCATCGCCGAGCTGGCACAACACATCCGGACCCAAAAAGAATAATCCCATGAAACCAACCCATCGCATCCTACTGCTGACCCTGTTGCTCAGCACCGCAGCCAGCCTGCAACCGGCCTACGCGCAGGACCCCATCTCCGAAGCCATCAAGGCCGGCGTGAAGAAGGTGATCGTCGCGCTGGACCTGCAGGTCCAACGCATCCAGAACGAGACCATCTGGCTGCAGAACGCCCAGAAGGTGCTCGAGAACAAGCTCTCCGAACTCCGCCTCACCGAAATCTCCGAGTGGAGCGAGCGGCAGCGCACCCTGTACGCGGACTACTATGCCGAGCTCTGGCAGGTCAAGCAAGCCATCGCCACTTATCACCAGGTCCGGGAGATCATCACCCTGCAGGCGGCCCTGGTCTCCGAGTACAGGCGGGCCTACGGCCTGTTCCGCCAGGACGGAAACCTCTCCCCGAAGGAGCTGGACTACCTCTACCGCGTGTACGCCGGCATTCTCTCTGAGAGCATCCAGCACCTGGACCAGGCCCTGCTGGTGACCAGCTCCCTGGCCACCCAGATGCGCGACGGAGAACGTCTGGCGCGCCTGGAGGCCGCAGCCGCGGGCATCCGGCAAAACTACAGCGACCTGCGGCGCTTCAATGCCAGCCAGCTCCAGCTGTGCCTGCAGCGCGCCCGGGAGCAGGGAGACCTGGAGGCCATGCAACGACTATACGGCATCACCACCCACAACTGATATGAAACGGCACCTCCTCCTTTCCTTGCTCCTGCTGGCTGGGGGCACGCTCCGGGCACAGACCTTTGATGAGTGGTTCCGCCAGCGAAAGACCCAAAAAGAATACCTGGTGCAGCAGATCGCCGCCTTACAGGCTTATTCCGGTACCCTGCAGCAGGGCTATGCCCTCGTCCGCCAGGGGCTCCAGACCGTGCACACGATCAAAAACGGTGACCTGGGTCTGCACCAGGACTTCTTTTCCTCCCCGAAGGCAGTAAACCCTGCCCTCGCCGGGCTCATGCAGCTACAGGACATCCTGGCCTGGCAGGTGTTGGTCGAGAAAACCTTTAACCAGGTGCGTTCCCTGCCCCTGCTCCATGCCAGTGAGCGTGCCTACCTCGAACAGGTGCGCGCCGCCCTGCTGAATGGCCTTGCAGCGGACCGGGAGGAACTCCGGCAGACGCTTACGGCCGGAGAGCGGGAGCTATCTGACGCGGTACGGCTGGAAAGAATCCAACGCCTGCAGGCCAGCACCCGTGAAAAATTGGCTTTCGCGCAGGCCTTCCTGGCCGATGTGCAGGCATTGGTCCGGCTGCGCGAGCGGCAGGGACAGGAAGTCACGAAGCTGCAAAAGACTTATGGTTTACCTTAACTGAATAGACGATGAAATACCGCTACGCCCTCCTGCTGCTCCTTTTCCTGGGAGCCGGACTACCCTACCGCGCGAAAGCGCAGACAGACGAGGTGCAGCAGTTGCTGCTCAACGTGGAAAAGCTCCGGCAGCTCCAAAGCATTCTCTCGGATATGAAGCAGGGCTATGAGATCCTGCACCGGGGGTACGGCACTGTCCGGGATATTTCGGAAGGGAGTTTCAGCCTGCACCACACCTTTCTGGAGGGCCTGCTGGCCGTGAGCCCAACCGTGCGCCACTACCGGCGCGTGGCCGAGACGATCACCCTGCAGCAACGCCTGGTGCAGGAGTACCGCGGTGCCTACCGCCGCTTCCGGGAGGCCGGCACCTTCACACCGGGGGAACTGGCTTACCTGTCCGCTGTTTACGACAGGCTGCTGGCCGAGAGCCTGCGTCACCTGGAGGAGCTGGTCCTCGTCCTCACAGCCGGGGAGCTGCGCATGGCAGAGGCCGAACGGCTGGAGGCCGTTGACCGCCTCTATGAAGCCACGGCCGATAAACTCTCCTTTCTCCGGCACTTTAACCGCCAGGCTTCCCGGCTGGCCCTCCAACGGGCCAGGGAACAAAACGACTGGCAGGCAGTGCAGCGTCTCCACCTCCCCACCCCTTAACCTTTTCAAAGCACATGAAAAAATACCGATTCCTTTTCTTTCTGCTGGTCCTGTGTCTGGTCTGGCCCACCGATTCCCAGGCACAGGGGCTGGCGGACCGCATGCAAAGCCTGCACCAGGTGCTGGCCCAACTCCACGAGGAGATGCTTCCCCTCTGCGAGCAGCTCATCGGGGTCGGGCGCGGCCTGGCCGGCTTTGCCGCCCTGTGGTACATCGCCTCCCGCGTCTGGCGCCACATGGCCAATGCCGAGCCGGTGGATTTCTATCCCCTGCTCCGCCCCTTTGCCCTGGGCCTGGCCATCCTGCTCTTTCCGTCCGTGCTGGCACTCCTCAATGGCGTGCTGCAACCGACCGTCCATGCGACCGGCGCCATGGTGGAAGACTCAGACCGGGCCATTGCCCGCCTTCTCCAGCAAAAACAGGCGGCCATCCAGCAATCCGACGCCTGGCAGATGTACGTGGGACTGGATGGGGCAGGCGACCGGGCGGAGTGGTACCGCTATGCGCACCCCGAAGACCCGCTCGGGGAAGGGGAAGGCCTGCTCGAGAGCATTGGCAATGACATGAAGTTTGCCATGGCCCGGGCCTCGTATAGCTTCCGCCACTCCATCAAGCAGTGGATGTCCGAGGTGCTCGAGGTCCTCTTCCAGGCGGCCGCCCTGTGCATCAACACGATCCGCACCTTTTACCTGGTGGTGCTCTCGGTGCTGGGGCCCCTGGTCTTTGGCTTCTCCGTCTTTGACGGGCTGCACCACACCCTTACGGTCTGGATTGCCCGCTACATCAATGTCTTTCTGTGGCTCCCGGTGGCCAATCTTTTCGGCGCCATCATTGGCAAGGTACAGGAACACATGCTCCTGCTCGACATCAGCCAGGTGGAGACAAGCGGCGACACCTTCTTTAGCGCCACCGATACGGCCTACCTCATCTTTCTGCTCATGGGCATTGTGGGTTATTTCACGGTACCCAACGTCGCTGGTTACATCGTCCACGCCGGCGGCGGCAATGCCCTGCTCTACAAGGTCACCAACCTGCTGAGCAGCGCCAGCCACACCACCGTCTCCGGCGGCGGCACGGCAGCCGGCTATGCGGCCGGTTCGCTCGCTGCCGGATCCCAGCACTTGGCCCAGGGCCTAGCCGACTTCTATGGTCCCGGCCAGACAAGCGCGGCTCCAACGAGTAACAACACGCACCAAAGCTATCAGCAGGAGCGGCTATCCGGAAAACCCAACCCCTAATCCTTCGCGCTATGTTCAGAAAATTTCAGCACATCGACACCGCCTTTCGCTACATCCGCACCTTCAGCCTGGTACTGGTCCTGGTATGCGCCACCCTCAGCTGCCTGTCCCTTTATTACAGTTACCGGCAGGTACGGCACGCGCAGGAGCGCGTCTACATCCTGGCAGGCGGAAAAGCCCTGGAAGCGTTCGCCGCCGGAGGCAGGGAGAACCTGCCGGTGGAGGCGCGCGAGCACGTGCGCCAGTTCCATCAGCTTTTTTTTACGCTGGCACCTGATGACAAAGCCATTGAGGCGACCATGAAGCGTGCCCTGTACCTGGCCGACCACTCAGCCAAGCAGGTGTATGACAACCTGCGGGAGAGCGGCTACTTTTATAACCTGATCACGGCCAACATCAGCCAGGAGATCACCATTGACAGCGTGCAGGTGGACACAGGGCAAACGCCCTACCGCTTTCGCTGCTATGCCCACCAGAAACTGCTGCGCACCACCTCGGTGATGACGCGCAACCTCATCACCGAAGGCTTCCTGCGCCCGGTGTCGCGCTCCGACAACAACCCCCATGGCTTTCTGATCGAGCGCTGGACCACCCTGGAGAACAGGCACCTGCACACTAAGCCCCGCTAGCATTACCCGGACCGGATACAACTAGTCCCCTGACACGATCATCCACCTAAAACTTGTAGACCATGAACACACCAAATGAGGCCACGCTCCGCCAACGGAAATTCTTCCTGGTGCTGCCCCTACTCGTATTTCCTTTCCTGACCCTGGCTTTCTGGGCACTCGGAGGCGGCCGGGGCACCCCCTTCGCCCTGCCTGCCGCTACCGAAAGCGGCGGGCTCAGCCTCACGCTCCCGGACCCGCAGTTCAAGAAATCAAAAGAGCTAGACAAGCTTAGCCTGTACGAGCAGGCCCGCCGTGGCCTCTCCAAACCGGGAACTGACCCGGAGCGTGAGTCCCCGGTTTGGAGAGGCCTGGTTTCCCTGGAAGCGAATGCCCTGGCTGCACCCGATCTTCTGGGCCCTACCGCTGCACTACCTACTGGAAGCGCGCCCGAAAGCGCCCCACTTCCTACTGATCCAACCGAAGCGGAAATCAACCAGCGACTCGCGCAGCTCTCCGCTTTGGCGGCCGGCACTAGCCCGCGTACGGGGCCTGCCGCCTTTCCCGTCACCGGGCAGACCGACAAACCGGACAGTCGTTTCAGCGAGGATGTCAGCAGGCTGGAGGCGCTGATGCAGCGCATGGGAAGCCCTAGCGCCCCGAACCCGGAAATGCAGCAAATGGAAGCCCTGCTCGAGCGTATCCTGGATATCCAGCACCCGGAGCGCCTAAAAGGGAAACGAGAAGAAGATATGTCACAGCAGCCACCACCCGCACCGGTGCAGGGCAGCGGCCGGCAGGCGGCCATCACCTTGCTGGAAACGCCTCCGCCCCCTGCCCGCGTGCAGCCAGATGAGGCGGCTCTACACGCGGGAGCAGCAGCCGGCTTTTACGCGCTGCCCACGCTGCAGTCCCCGCTTATAGCGGGTGGCAATACGATTGAAGCCGTGATTCCCACCACACAAACCCTTCAGCCGGGTTCTCTTGTGAAGCTGCGCCTGCTGGAGGACCTGCAGCTGGAAGGCGAGCGCATCCCCCAAGGCAGCTTCCTTTACGGCACCTGCCGCCTGCGCGGGGAGCGCCTCGCCATCGAGATCAATTCCGTGCTATCAGGCAAGACAAGCCTGGCCGTTGCGCTGTCAGCCTACGACCTGGACGGCCAGGAAGGACTCTATATGCCGGTAACCAGCAGGCAGGAGGCAGTACGGCAGGGAGCGGGCCGCGCCCTGCAGCAAAGCCTGCCACTCCCCTCCCTTTCCCCATCGGTGGGTATCCAGGCAGCCAGTGCCGGCATGGCGACCGCCCGGGACATGCTCAGCCGCCAGACCCGGCAGGTAAAAGTGACGGTAAAGGCCGGTCACCGCCTGCTTTTGCGAAACCGCTGATGATGCTTTTAAATTTTTCCAATTTCAAACAGATCCTACCATGAAAAAAAACAGCTTCATTTTCTTCCTCTGCCTGCTTTTACTGCAAGCGCCCCTCTATGCCCAGCCCGGTACGCAGCCCCCGCTGGAGCTGAGCGTGCGCCAGACGACCAGCCTGGTTTTTCCTTACCCCATCCTGAGCGTGGACCGGGGCAGCGGTGATATCCTGGCCCAGGTTCCCGAGCAGACAGCCAACGTGCTCCAGGTCAAAGGGGGCCGGGAGCACTTCCCCCACACGAACCTGACCGTGATCACCAAAGACGGCAAACTCTACAGTTTTCCGGTGCGCTATGCCGCTGCTCCTGCTGCAACCCTGATCACCCTCGACGCGCATACCCCCACCGAAACGTCGGTGCTGCTGCCGGGAGGCAGGCTGCATGAGGCGCAGCTGGATAACATTTCCCGGCAACTGGTCCATGACACCCGGTTTTACCATGGCATCAAGGCCAGGGCGGGCGGTATGCGCTTCGTTCTGGAGGGGCTCTATACGAAAGGAAACACGCTCGTCTACCGGCTCGTGCTTTATAATATGTCCTCGCTTCCCTTCGAACTGGAGTCAGTACGCTTTGCCACGCGGGACAGGCGGCAGGCCAGACGCACGGCCAGCCAGGAAGTCGAACTGCAGCCTTATTATGCCTGGGGCACCCAGGAGGCGAGCATGGAAGCCGGGGCATCCCAGGTCTTCTTCTTTGCCTTGGAGCGCTTCCCCCTTGGCCGGGGGAAAGAGCAGGTCATCGAGCTTTATGAGCGTAACGGCTCCCGGCACTTAACCCTCCGGCTGAGCGACAGACACCTGGTCCAGGCAAGCTCCCTGCTCTTTGAATAATTGGTATCCTATTTCATTTATAACCTGTTAAGACTATTGATTTTATGAACACCAAAAACTTTGATTTCCTGAAAGACGAGCTTAAGTATACTGGTTTCGGTGAGCAGCTGTACAGCGACCTGGAGCAGCAACTCAAGCAGCAGGCTCCCCAGTTCCAACTCCAGTTGCAGCTGACCTATCATAACAGCACGGTGGACCACACCCTGCACTTTCGCCGGTCAGACCAGACGGACAGATACTTTTTCAACAAGTATGAGGCGGTCCTGCGGTCCCCTGACCTGGACAAAGAAAGGAGCCACACTTTTTACATGAATCGCAATGGCGGCATCACCACCAAAGAGGCCTATAATCTTCTGCAGGGACGCTCCGTCTACAAAGAACTGCTCAATGCCGAGGAACAGCCCTATAAGGCCTGGGTGCAGCTGGACCTGAAGACGCGGGAACCATCGGGCAACTACAAAGTCAAGCAGTACCATGACAACTACGGTTATGACCTGGACAAAACCCTGCAGCAGTTTCAAATCAGGGAACTGCAGGACCCCCTGCAGAAAGAGAGGCTGCTCCACTCCCTCCGAAAAGGCAACCAACACCCGGTCACGGCACTGGAGGGCAGTGATGCGGTCAAGCGCTTTATAGAGGCCAGCCCGCAGTTTAAGACCATCAATGTCTACAACGAGCAGCGCCACGCAGTGATGCGGGAGACGATCCAGCAGCAGGCGCAGCAGGAGACTCCGGAAAAGCGCCAATTACCGGAGAAATCCCATGGGTTGAAGGAATCGGCAGAAAAGCGCCAGTCACGCCGGAAGGGAATGACGATCTAGCCGCTTTCATCCCATGAAAGAGCCCCCGTAACCGCTTACGGGGGCTCTTTTTATGACTGCCTGATGTTTTAATTCCGCCTGATGCTGGTGCATGCGCTTGAACCTACTCCCTGCCCGGCTACCCCGCTGCAGCGCAATCGTAAAACCTATAATGGGTCCTCCCTGTATCATCCTCTACTGCGAAAACTGTTTACCTTAACCTCATGATTGGTACCCCGCCCTTTCGCTCCTCACCAGGTGATGCGCCCAAATTGGATTGGTATAGTGCCAAAAGGTCAGGCGGGTCTAGATGGAGTATACTCGACTTATGCTAGTTGTGGCCAAGGGTAACATGTGCAAAAGTACCTGTTAATTTGTTAAAAGAGGCGCCCCCCCTCTTTTGCTAAAGGGACGGGCATACCCTGCACGAGGTTATTCCTATCTGCTGTGTTAAAGTAACTGATAATCCAAAACGGCAATACGCTCATCAAGACCTATGAGTACCCTGTTTTTATTCACAGAAAAATAGTTGATGTCAGCACACATTTTACCGGATAGAGGAAACGCGTAACTACTCAGGTACGCTCCTGATCCAAAATCATACAGGTCTACTGTCATCTGCTTCGTTTCGTCTGTCCTGGAAGAGAAAACCAGCACTTTGTCCCGGTCCTTCACCATCCCGGTATTCGTCGTGAACGTCTCGCCTCTTTTATAAAAAAAGAAATCTTTATCAAAAACTAAGGTGGGCAATGGCGCTTGATCCTTCGTGGTGATTTCTTTTGAAAACGCTCCCTGCCCGGTAAAGAAATACAGTTTTGAATATTTATCGCAAACGTAGGAAACAAAGCCGTCCTCACTCACTTGAAAGCTTCCGGCATAGCGCATCGCATTTTCTGCAACCCTGCTTTCATGATTCGTTTCAACGATATGAACAGCTTCCCATAAACCGACAGCGCCCCTTTGCATCACGAAGAAGCCTGTGACAAACTCCTTATCAGTTTCTATTTCCCCAAAGCAAAGTAATTTATTTTCATCACCTTCTAAGGCGACAACGTCCGCCACCTTCAAACCTGGAACGTCCATTACTTGATGCGCATGTTTGGCAACATCATAGCTGTAGAGTTTGAATCGGTCAATATAGTAGATGTGACTGCGTGTAGAAGCAACGATGTTTGCGGTTAGGGGTATTTGAATTGAGGATAAGCCGATTTTAGCCGCACTGTTGATATCATAATAATGTAAAGAAAAAGCTTTCCCAACCGAATCACTGCTCACTAAATTATAGGCGGCAACATGATCTTTATTCAGTATCAGATTGAAATAATCGCTGATCTCAGGATTAAAGTTTTCCTTCACCTCCTTGAATGCCACTTCTTCTTTGAAGCTTCTTGAAAAAGTAAACTCCCTGCTACGCACTGACTCAAAATACTGCACAGCGATGATAAGTGAAGAAAGTAAGATAATGCTGACCCAGAGTTTTACATTAATTTTCATTGGAGGAAAGTCTTAGGGTGGAAGAAACTGAGAAGTTATAAATGAAATAGGTAAAACCTATCAGGGCCATATTGATCATGAAGTGATATTTAAAGGCGAGCCCATTCAGTACGCCCCCGCAGCCACAAATCTCGTATTTGCCCGTTACCCGCAAGAAAACAATATAGAGGGTAAACATTGTTAACATACCCAGCATCATGGGAATGCCTACACGGCTATAGAAGATGAACAGAAGCAATACACCTAGTTCTAATACAATCACAGCATAAGAAACATAAGGAATGTAGGCAGTATTGAATACGCCGGTCTTCAGCAGATTCACCTGAAAGGATTCCAGGGACACAACCTTGTTCATCAATGTATAGGAGATGAACAGAATCAGGAAGGAGTACATCACCTGATAGATAAGTTTTAAAGGTGTTCTCATTGTGTAGTTATTAGGATGAAAGCTTATTTTAAAATCATGTCGTCATTCGAAATCATCTGATTCTGGAATCGATCATTGAAAACCTTTCCAAAGTTGTAAGTTAAGGTCAAGCTGATATTTGATGTGTTGTTCCTGGTTCTGATGACCTGTTGAAGCTGTTCTGACCGAACCTTGTTGATTGTTTTGGCATGCAGGGCACCAATATCCATATAGGTGAGCCTGACGTTCAGTTTATCTTTGAAAAAGGTGGACTCAGCCTCTAAATTGAGCCGTGGCTGCTGGAAAGTCCTTGCAATCATCGTGTATCGGGGCGAGGCGAAGGATCCGTAAAAGGAGAAAGACACCTTTTGTTTTAGCAGGGCATTGATGTAAAAGTTATTATTAAACGTTATCCCCTGTGTTGCTTTGACTAGAGCGCTTGCTGCGTCATTGGTGTAACTGCTGTAATGAAGTCCGGAAGTTAAGTTTACACGCAGCGCATTCAAGAACCTGCCATTGAATCCAACACTGCCCCCGGTAACCTGAGAATTAGCAGCATTCTCGTAAGTCATATAAAACGTTTCCCCCTCTCTCTCATAAGACTCTACAATAGCATTGTCTATGTGTTCAGAGAAGAAGCGCAAGGATACTGATTTTCCCCCTTTTAACGTTTTCGAAAGACTAAGTTCATACAGGTCTCGCAGCTGAGGCATCAGGTTATTATTGCCTTTCAGGGCGAGGCCCGCATTTAGGTTGAATGGCGTTGTGTTTAAATTGTTAGCGCTCGGACGAATAATTCTTCTTCCATAGTTAGCTCTCAGATTATACTGCTTTTCAAACTTATAGAGAAAGGTAGCACTCGGTAACAGATAAGTGTAGTGCTGATCTACGCCCTCCCCGTTATTATGCGTGAAGTCAAGGGAAAAAGATGTCGCCATTGATAGTCTGTCGCTCAGTGTTGCGTCTGTATCGACAAACAGGGTATGCACTTGCTGTTTGAGCTCAAATGCCGAAGGTTCGAAGCGAAAGTCCCTAAAAATCGTTTTTAGACCTGTTGTATAACTTGCATCCTTTGTTATAAGCTTCAAAGAATCCTTTTCCCAAACCAACTCCCCTGAATACTCCTTCGTTTTGGAAGCAATGGCATTGGAGGAAAGTCCCTCCTGACTCCCTTCCTCAAAACGGGATGCATTTTTGTTGGTGTAATCAAAATACTTCAGTTTGAAGAGTACTTTGTCTCTATTGCTTAACTGATGACTGTAAACGGATGAGAGAAACCATTTGCTTAAGGATTCTTCATCCTTCATGGTGAATCCTGTTTCTCCATTCTCAATGCTGTAAGTTCCCCTGGTCAGGCCATCGAAATGATAGCGGAACATGTTGCCACTAAGTACCCATGCGGCTTTATCAGAAACATCGACTTTCATGCGGGCACTTAAATAGTCCTGCCAGCCCTCAATACTACGCCTGTTATTCTCCGTGTAGTAGCTGTCTGTTTCCTGCCGCTCGGTCTGTGTGTTTATAAACTGATTATTGGTTTGGTACCCATAAAAGGTTTTGAGGGTAAGAGACCTAAATTTATAAGATAAGGTAGGCGTGATGCCTCTGCTACCGAGTCGCACGCCAGCAAAGGTCTCTAGCTCTCCTTTGAAGAAGCTCGAAGTTTTCTCTTTGGTATTTACCTGCACAACGGCGCCCAGATGATCCGTTCCATAGAGCGCTGAAGGATTGGTTATCACCTCTACCGTGCTGATTTCACTCACATTCAGTCTGTAAAGTTCCTCGATAGAGGACTCAACACCATCAATGAATATCAAGGCTCTTTTATGATTATCCACCAAGACCCCTTCTCCCGTAATGGCTAAGCCGGGTAGAGACTGCAGGGCCACATTCGCCTTCGCATTGATGATATATTCTTTGCTATTCAGATTATAGATCGTTTTACCAGCCGTATTGGTCACATTACTGCCCGTAATCACCACTTCCTGTAGCTGCTGGGCACTGTCTGCCACTAGCCCTATATGTAAAGGATAGCGCATCTCTGTAGCAGCGAATTTTTTCCGATAAGGCCGGAAACCCAGCCTTGTCACGATCATTTCTAAGGAATCACCCGTCAAAGCAAACTCCTTCACATAAAACTTGCCTTCCTTATCGGTTATGAGGTGCATAGTTTTATGGTTCCCATTGATCAAAACAATGGCGTCGGCAATGGGGCTGTCACTTGCTTGCACAACGCCACTGATTGGTTGTAGCTGCTGCGCAATAACGTAGGTACCCGAAAATAGGAATGCGGCAAGAATAAGAATGTACTTCATCTAAATATTATATGGAGCGTGTACCAGCATCAAGTCACGTGAAAAGCCTGAAGAAAGAGTGGCTATCAGACAAAGCAACACATGACTCGGTTTCTCTATTAATCATTGTAAATTTTTGAGAGAAAGGACCCTCAACAAAGCTTGAGGAGGGTCCCATCCTTTCTAAAAATGGTAAGTCTACCATTCTCTCCATTTACCTGTTAATTTAACGCCTGCCGGAGAGGTGCCACAGTCACCGCCTCCTACGCAACCGCCACCCACCGGTGCGATAGCCTCGGCCTCGAGTGTGGTGTTGGCAGTTACTACATTGGTGGTGGCAAATGTTGCCAGTGCAAAACCGAAGGCCGCCAGGCCTACTTTGAAAATGTTTTTCATAATGTTTTTAAATAAATTGATGGAAAATGAAGCAGCTTCCGATACGAAAACGAGGGGCTACCTCCTATGAATTGTATTAGCACTCTCCACACGTACCTGTGATCGTAACACCACCGCTTGAGACGCCACAAGTACCTGATCCGTAACATACCATAATGGGATCAGAAGACTTTAAATCTGAAGAGGGGTTGGCAGTCACAGAATTCGTGTTAGCAAATGTTGCCAGCGCGAAGCCGAAGGCCGCCAGGCCTAGTTTCAACATGTTTTTCATAAAGATCTTTGTTAGATTGAAGAGAATGCAGCAGCCTCTGAAAGAAGAGCAGAGGCTGCTGCACATTTATTGGCTTACCACTCTCTCCACTTGCCAGTGAGGGAAACACCAGCGTTAGACACGCCACAGTCACCACTCCCCACACAACCGGCGCCCGGAGCGACAGCCTCGGACTCAAGCGTGGTGTTGGCAGTTACTACATTGGTGGTGGCAAATGTTGCCAGTGCGAAGCCGAAGGCCGCCAGGCCTACTTTGAAAATGTTTTTCATAATGTTTTAAGATGAAATTTTTCCCTACTTTCAGAAGATAGTTTTAGGTCGCTGTTTCAGGATTTCCGACCGTTTTACAGGAATATTGCTCTTGTCATGTTGATAGGCTACACAAGGGTGGGTTCACTATCGCTTACAGAGCAAATTCCTGCCAAACATCTTGAAGCGTTGCAGCTTGACTCCTTTTCCCTTCATCTTGTTACTTGATGAGCGCAGGTAGTAGTATCATGGCATTCGCCTCGCTACAACTTTTTATACCTTATTTTTTAGTGAAAATTAGAGAAGTCAAAGAGGTCATTTGTGTTCCTGTGAGGGTAACAGTCGGTTGTGTAGAAAGAAAGGAATCGTTACTCCCCTGCTCAAATTTAAAAAGCTGTTTCGCTCTGACTTGAAGGCCTTTAGATTTCGTTTTCATGTTTTTTTGATGGTTTTTTCTGATGTTATTGAGATAAATCTAAGTTGAATGAAAACCGATAGGCAATTTATTCCACCAATAGGCCTTTGCTAGGTGTGAACAATACCTTATCTTACACATCAGTTTTTTGCCTGACTTATGTACCCATCACCCTTGTTCAACAAGATCCTGCAACATACGCTGGCTTGGGCTTTATTTATTTTTTATGAGGTGTCCATTGTCCTCATTCTGACGCCTAGCTCAACGTTGTGGTGGGAGTATCTTGGCTACTACAGTGTGAACATTGCCTTATTTTATGCCAATGCCCATCTGGTTCTGTCCTATAGCTTTAAGAAAGAACAAAAGAGGTATCTAATTGCCTTACTTGTACCGCTAGAATTGCTTCTCTATGCAGTAGCTGAATACAGCTTAGAGCATGTCTTTAACCATTTTCGAACCGTTCCCCATGCCATTAGCTTTAACCAGCACTTTGTGTTAAGCTGTCTTTGGCGGGGCGTCTATTTCATCGGTCTAAGCACAGCCTACTGGTTTGTCCTAAGCACCATCGACAGAAATAAAAGGATAAGTAAGATGAAGGTCCAGCAAGCTGATATGGAGCGCAGAAAAGCAGAGCTGGAGCTTGGAAAAGCAGAGCTGGAACGAAACCTGGCTCGTTCTCAGAATGCTTACCTACGGGCGCAAATCAATCCGCACTTACTGTTTAACACACTCAGTTTTGTATACAGTTCTGTGTACAATGTGTCTCAAAAAGCCTCAGAGGGCATTATGCTGCTTTCTGACATCATGCATTATGCGCTGGGGCCAGTGCATGAGGATGGGAAGATCGACCTATCCAGAGAAATAGAGCAAGTCAAAAACTATGTGGTACTCAACCAACTTCGGTTTAGTAAACCCCTTCATTTAGACATGCACATCGAGGGAAACTTTCTTAATCACCGATTTCCTCCACTGCTTTTACTCACCTTCATCGAGAACTTATTTAAACATGGCATTCTCAATGATGCCGCACACCCAGCCACTGTCACAATACGATGTAAAGACAACATATTGTCTGCTCAAATCCAGAATAAAAAACGGAAGTCTTACATCAAGACAGGCTTTGGAATAGGAGTCCAAAACGTGGAAACCAGGTTAAAGGAATTTTACCGGGAAGAGGATTTCCACCTGCAAATACAAGAAACTGACCTCTACTATTCGACAAACTTAAAAGTCAATTTAGCATGATTAAATGTTATATCGTAGATGATGAAGCACACATCATTCATCTCCTCTCAGATTATATTCTTAAAACTCCTGGACTGGAATTAATAGGCACGGAGGAAAACCCTTTAGTAGCCCTGCATGCTATCACTGGCGAAACCGTATGTCCCGATGTTGTCTTTGCTGATGTTGACATGCCGGAACTGTCGGGTATAGATTTGGCCGGACTAATTCGCCCCTATACAGAGGTGGTCTTCGCCACAGCTTATCCGGATTACGCGTTGCAGGCATTCGATAAGAACGCGATCGACTACCTGGTCAAACCTGTTTCTTATGAACGGTTCCTGCAAGCTATCAGTAGGATAAAGGCACGTGTTCTTTCCAAAAAAGTAGTGCCACTCGAAGCAGATGAACCCTTCTTTTATGTAAAGAGTGATATGAAGGGGAAAATGGTGAAGGTAGAGTATGATGAAATCATCTTCATTGAAGGACTGCAAAACTATGTAAAGATTCACACGCAACGAGAGTCCATCGTCACGCATTTGACGCTGAAGAAACTACAGGAGAGTCTCCCGGAAAAGAAGTTCTCCCGTATCCACAAATCGTTCATTGTCAATAATTCGAGAATCAGAGTGATAGAGGGAAATATGATCACGCTGGAAGATAAACGGACCATCGTCATAGGCACAAGCTACCGGGAATCTTTCCTGCGAAACATCAACAAGAAACTGTTGCAAGGGAGCAGCCTCTCTTAATATCCATGTTGGGTGCTGCTATTTGAGTCGGAGTTTTCATTTTAATGTTCCTTCGACTTGAACTTTATTAGCGTGCAACCATCACGTTATGCTATCATACCGCAAATAAATTAACCTCTATACTCATTCGGCTCTAAAAGCCAAATGAGTATAGCGTTGCTTGCAGAGAATTCTAATGTATTTTCAATAGCTATTGTAGCTACTTACGTTTACCAAAACAGCAAAAAAAGTAGCTACAAGCAGAAGGACTTAGACTTTGTTTAAACCTGTCTGTTTAATCGGTACTCGTACATGAGGTGAGCAAGGCACAGCCGATGCTTTGATCATATACATGGTTAGCAACTGTTTTTCTTATTCTATCTCAAAAGTATACCTTGGAGAAACAGGCGGTGCCCACGAATCTATTTGTACCTTGATCTCAACGGACTCCTTATTGTTCCTTATCCAACCACCTATGTTCAACTCCTTAGGGTCAATAATACTTCTACCGATAAATATCTTATCCCAACCTTGTTGCGAAATCCTGTTCCTCGCATCAAGCACCCAGTCCTCAAGCTTTATGATAAACTTTCCATCTTTTGAACTGCTCCACCTTAAATCTTCCTTCATTTCCCTTAGTTCCTCTATGCAAGAGTAATATAATGCGTCATCTTGATGCTTTATTTCTCTGTCAAGAAATTCCTTCAGCTTCATTAGATCATATTTGGAATTCAGCTTTCCCTTTAGCATCTGCTCATTCTTATACTTCTCATCAATTTCAAAAATTTCATCAATCAGCCATTCTGAGAGGGAACCTTTCACTAACTCAATTCCTGTGAAAAGTATCGTGTTTGACTTTAGTAACTCTATTTTATTATTCATGTGAATGAAATGGATGCTAACGGACTTGGCTTTGCGGTGGCGCAGCTACAGTAAATCTGTGGTTAGCTTTTGTATTTATTAGTTCTTTGTCCAAACTGTGTCCATTCTAACCAAAGAATCGAGCTTTATGAATCTCGTGCTGTTCTTACTGAATAGGACTTTGTATATCACCGAATCGTATTGGGTAACAGAACCATCACCATCTTTTATGTATTTCTGATAGCTCGAAAGACTTGTATGAATCAAGGAGTCCCCTGATTGGCTAAAATTCAGTTTATCAAAGTTCCTGTGTCCACCGTCACTTCCAGTTGCAGCTAGGAAATCAACCTGCAGCAGCTTATTTTTTGTTTTGTCAAAGGTAAAGTGGTAAAGGTTAGCATAGCCTACTTCGTCATCATGAATAATTGAGAAGAGAGCTAAATCTCCCACGTCTTTATAGTCGAAGAAGTAGTATCTGGAGTAGGGGTCAAACTCCATTTTATAGTCATTGAGATTATTTACAGGTAAATCCAGAAAGTACCGTTTATAAAATGCACTATCGATTGCTTCAAGTTCAGTATGGCCTACAGAGTCCAAGGCGAAATAGCTTTTCCTTTCAATAGATTTCTCTTTGATAGTTTGTAATGGAAACAATGCTACATTTTCAGCAGAATCAATGCTGTCTAGATTTTGCTTTTCGCTAGTACAGGATGAGAGTACCGCAAGTACTATGAGTGTGTAGATTATTTTCATGATTTATATTGAAGCTAACGTACTTGTGCAGCCAAAGCCCGCAGCGTAGCAAGGGTTAAGGCTGAACCTTGTTACATGCTGTTATTCTTTCTTGATTTTGATGGTTCTAATTGACTTAAGGAATAAGTCGTTATTCACAGGCGCTAAGTCCACACCTGAAACCTGCAACATGATTTACCCTATGCTGCCTACTCCTAAGCTATCAAAGTAGACTCCTGTCATTCCACTTCCTGTGATTTTTGGTTCTACAATTTTCGCTGTAAATCCGTCAATGGTATCGTAAAGCTCAATTTGCTTTCTAAATTTTTCTCTGTCTGTCTCTGTTATTTTTTCTTTGTTAAGGAACACCATTCCAGTCGTGTCGATTTCTCTTTCCAGAAACCAAGGAATCATGTTGCTTGGATACATTCTTACACTCTCTTCTTCTAATGAATTAGAATAATAGCCATAGTCGAAGTAGATGGTATCTCCGTCTCCTGTGACAATTTCCCTGACATAAGAATCTATTCCTTGCACTTCCACCACTTGCCACTTAGTTGGTAAGTCAATAGAAAAAGGGCCAAAATCTATGGTTCCCATTTTGACGCTCTCTTTCGCCTTACATGAACTGAGGATTATTATAAGGATTAGGAGTTTTTTCATTCTTAAAATCGCATGTAACAGATTAGGACATGAAGAGAGCAAGGCGTAGGCACAGCTTTACTCATGTGCCGTGTTGTAAGCAGTCCTTTTATTTTCTTTAGTTAAAATAGAGAGCAACTTGCATAAATATGCATTTTCCTTTAATACGTCTTTCTGCATATTCCATTCCTGCAAAATAACAGCCACAACATTTTCTTCTGGCAGAATCAGGATGTGTTGCCCCCCTTTACCTCTGGCAGTGTATACAAGTTCACCGTTGTAGTCTAGAAGCCACCACAAGTAGCCATACCCCACTTCCTGATAGCAGTCTAAGGTTCTAAAAGTCTTACTTTCAAGTGTATAGTTGGTGAAGCTCTTATCCACCCATAAAGAGTCCAATAGCTGCACCCCATTGACTTTCCCTCTGTTAAGGTATAACTCTCCAAATCTGGCGAGGTCTCTTGCCGTGAAATAAGTCTCGTCTCCGCCTGCATAGTAACCATCCACGTTCCGCCAAAAGCCACATTGGATACCGAGTGGTTTGAATAGCCTCTCCTGGGCAAATTCTTTTGTGGTTGTTTTAGAGGTTTTCGTGATCAAAGCAGAAAGAACCATCTGGGAGCCTGTGAAGTAATTAAATTCCTGTCCTATTTTACTATCCGATACTTCTTCCTTCAGTATCACTTGCTCTACGTTGTGTGGGCCGTCCCAACCTGTAAACCCACCCCGCATTGTCAACAAATGAGCTACTGTTAATTTTTCCTTATATAGATTCTGCTCACTCTTTTGATACTCAGGAAAGAATGGCATTACATAATCGTTTTCGGAACTAAGATAGCCTTCCTGTATCGATAATCCAGTTAGGGCTGACATGATGCTTTTGGTGACAGAATGCACATTGAATGCGCTATACCTGGTAGCACCTTTCTGATACTTCTCCACTATTAAGTTACCATCTTTGATTACTATTAGCCCCCTTAGCCTATCCCAGCCTTCAATCTCCTTAAGATATAGCTCTATGTCTTCCTGATTATATCCTGCACTTGTTGGAGTGGCAGATTGCCATTTGTAAGGCTCGTGGCTGACTTCAAAAGACTGTGAAGTTGTAAAGGGAAGTGAAAGATTGAGCGGATGCCACTCCAAGAAATAGTTCATGACATTGACTACTATTAATAAAGTGGCTGCTGATGCCAGGCCTAGAAACAATTTCTTTCGCCGATGTTCTTTCCAAATTAAAACTACCGCTGTGAGTAGCAGTATTAGCAAAACCAACACGTACTCAATGGCATTTGGGTAGGGTAAGATAAAGTAGTCATCCTTAATTTTGTAGGAGATGCCTATAAATAGGCCAGTAAGAAGTAAAAAGGTGATGTATAGGTTTTTCATTTCGTTTGGGATTACTTACAACGGTTAGTACAGGCTGCGAATGAGGCGTAGCCGAGTATGGAGCCTATGCAGGGTTATGCTACGCCATTTCTTCAATCTACTACAGTTACAAGGTGTCTATTCTTCTCAGCTATTAGTCCGATATTTTCTTTGCCCACGAAAAACCTTGAAAAAGTCCAATTCAGAAAGTCACCTTTTAAGTCATTGAGATAGTATTGTCCTGACACTTCAAAGTCGATAATTGCTAGTAGGAATGGGTGTAGACTGTGAAGCGATTTCATTGTATTTGAAAGAAATTCATCTAAGGGCTTAGGTACCTTTGGGTTCTCTGTCCATGTCTGATACTCTTCGCCAAATACCTTTTCAATTGCTGCTGTGTAGAAGCATATGTCAAACCAATTAAACCCAGTTTCTACAGGCTCTTCTTCCCGAATGTTGAAGGTCTTGAAAGGGATAGAAAATTTTCCAAGATGAAGTATACCCCGATGCTCAAAGCTATTAATATTAACTTCAGTTTTGTCAAAGCTCAAATCAAAAGGACCTTCTACATATGGAAGATTCCAGATGTAGTCTGTATATAGCTTAATTGGCTCTGTTTCTACACTTGGACAAACCTGTATGCTTAATTCATAAAAACCACCAGTCCTGATGCTTTCGTCTAGGTATAGATGTATTATGTCTGTTGTTGTTTTCATGCTTTTGGTTTAGCATAACGGATTGGTGTAGACGAAGTGCAAGGCGGTAGCCGCAGCATAAAGTATACACGTGGTTATATGCTTTAATCTTTTCCAAAGAACTTACATATATTTTGTGCTTTGGAATAACTCTTTTTAATGGATGAAGTCTTAAGGTTTTTTACTCTTATCAAGTAACTCGCTTAGCCAGTATAAATCCAGAATATCAGGTTCCAAATTATGGGTCCTACCATTGGTGTCCTTAAAGGTCACTTTCGCAGTCCCAACGATTATATCTTCACCTATATGCAAATTATAGTTAGGGTCAGCAATCAATTCAGTCGCATAAAACCAGCTATTCCCTTCAGTCGTTTTAGATAAGCCATTTGGGTTTATACCTATTGGGTAAATGACTTCTAACAATTCAGGAAACTTTGCTCCTGTTCTAACAAGCTTTTCGAATTCCAGCCATAGCTCTTCTCTTAATTTAATGTATTTGTCGAAGTATTTCATTATTACTCTTATTGCATATAACGTGCTCGTGCAGCCGATGGGCGAGGCGAAGCCGAGCTTAAAGGCTGAACTTGGTTGGGTAAAGGTATTTTTTATTCTTTGTATCTATCAAGAGAGTTCCAATATTTGCCCATCTGCCCTCTTTTTCCCATTGCTTTTCTATCTATTTTTTCTGGAAGAGTGTCAAGATTTACATTTGCCACAAATGCTTTCAGATTCACATTTGTTGGAAATCTATCAAACACGTAATCCCAAGTAGCATAGTAATTAAGCATCCAAATAAGCTCTGGGTCAACTGCATTACGGACAATCAAGTCATCTAAGATGGTAATTACCTTAATTTCTGCTTGTTCATCGACAGTGTTAATACCACTCAAATAGTTGGGTTCAGTTAGTGCATACCATTGAATAAAGAGCGCTCTTTTTAAAGCCTCAGTATCCATTTCAGCCATTTCGGAATATTGTTGATGTATGTGCTTATAAGAGGTAAACACTTCTCTTAATTTCTCGTCATTTTCTGCCGACTGTTTTTGATGATACAACTCTGTTACGACAAGGCAAAGGTTATTTTCTCGTTGAGCTAATTGTTCTAAATTCATACTGTTACTTATACCCAACGGATTGGGCTATGGGGCATTATAATGCGTTATAGCTATTGTTGTGCGGGCGTTATTCTATTCTTTGAAACCCCACCTTGATATTCATGAATTACAGAAACATGATCACTTCTCTCAAAAAACCATATCCTTCCTTCATTCACTTTGAATTCGTTCTTATTATTCACGGGCTTAGCTTCACTCACAAATTTAATCTTTGCAGATTCTGTATATAACTGAGGGTCTACAAATTCTATATCCAAGTTCTTAACTTTTAGTGGGTCTTTTAATTTATATAGAATCATTAGCGTGTCCTTCTGTTGCTTAAACTGTATTTCTGTAAATTCTGAGAAAAACATATCTAAACTATCAGTAAAACTCTCTTTATAATCTGTTACGCTGTCTGCCCATTCTCCTTGATCATACTTCATTTTAACCGTTAAAAACTGAAGTGCAAGAAGAGTTGGATTTGCTGACTTTTTAAGAGTTTCTGATATATCTGATGACAGTCCACTTTTATGGGCCTGGCAGCTTGTAAATAATAACAGTAATATCAAAAACTTTAGCTTCATATGAATAAGTTAATGCCGCACAACGGCTCGTACATAAAGCGAACAAGGCATAGCCGAAGTTTGGCTTATGTGCTCTTTTAGCGTAATCAGTTTTACAGCCTTTTCAGTTTAATTAAAGAATACTCTCTCTTTAGAAGTTCTTTATACTCTGTAGAATCAATCCATGCATATTTCACGTCTGATTCTCCATATTTCCAGTCTTTATTCTTTGGAATGAAGTCTTGATGCTCTCCAAACTCGCCACCTGAAAATTTCAAGTATAGCTTTAGTTCTTCAACTAATTCACTTTCCAAATCTTCCGTTGTCCAATCAAAAGGGTCAAAGGTAGAACCTAATTCAAAGGAGAGTACATCGTAATATTTTATAAAGTCAAGGTCTCCTTTAAGGAATTCAGATGTAATTCTCCTAAGGGTTAGAATAGATTCTCTCCTTTCATCCATTTCGTAAATTCTTAATTACCTGTTAACGCTAACGGATTGTACAGGCTGCGAACGAGGCGTAGCCGAGTATGGAGCCTGTGCCGGGTTAGCGATTGGTTTTTATTTCTTCATTCAGCTCTTCTACCAACCTTTTAATTTCTTTTTTAGAGACATTAGCCTGAACTTCCAAAAAATTAATCTCTAATTCTGTTTGCACAACGATGGCTGTCAATAACCTACCGTTTATAACAGTGCCAGATACATTCCCGACATTGTTACCTGTGAACTCCTTGAACTTGCTCCGCCCTTCATGAGTTAGCTCAATCAAGATAAATGGTGCTTGTCTGCTACCGATATCGTAATAACCGATCATAGCTTTTTTGAAGTGTTTAGTGGTTAATATTGGAGAAGAGTTAAGCCTGTATTTTTCATTACTACCTACAAGCTGGCATTCTACTAATCCACTTTCTTCAATTAAGTATTGCCCCGTCTGAAGCTTTTCTCCACCATTATCAAAGCACAAGTTCAAAAGCAGCGATATAATTAGACTAAAAGTTGATTTCATAAATTAAAATACTTGCTAACGTCTGGGCTAGGGCACGTTTTAATGTGCTTTAGGTTTTGTTATGTATCGTATTTTTATTTTTGATTAGTGACATTGTAAAGTGAATTCAATTCTCTCTGATTTTTCATCATAAAATACATAAATCAAACCAACATCTCCCCACATCAATCCTGCATTATCTTCTGAGTCAATTTGAAATAAAAGTTTCATTGGGTTTCCTTCATTGTCTTTTGGTGTCGATTCTCCTTGTACCCATTTTGGATAACCTCCTAACTGACTTTGATAATCTTGTTCTCCAATTAATTTGGTTACGACTTGGTCATAACTATCCCAAGGCTCATCTTCATTTAGTACACACGATAATTTAGAGGCGTCATTTCCAAATAAATCGATTCCTTCCCAATCAGGTAATGTTTGAGTTGGCTTAAATTCCAATTTGCAGAATTTTGATTTATTTAAATCAATAGGTTTATCTATAAACTCAATGCTCTCTTTTTTTATTTCGCCATATATTTTAACTAACCATCCATCATTTTCTGTGTCCCACGGAAATTCATCCCAATCGTAAAAGAATTGCACTAACTCTATACTTTTTGGCAACTCTAATTCAGGTGAGTTGAAAACTTGAAAAATGAAGTCCAAGTGTTTTCCGTTTTTACCCTTTGGCCATTCCTCACCTTTTTCAAAGTATGGGTGCCCTCCAAAATGAGATTCTAATTGAGAATTTTCAGGTGGTCTTAAAGATGGTTGAATTTCGAGCTTAGTTGTTTTTCTTATTAATGGTTTAACCAAATTTTCTAAATCAGAGATCGATTTCAAATTCAGTTCATTTAACTCGCTTCTATATTTATCAAAATGCGATTCAGCTTTATCTTCATTTGTTTCGCTCTTACTTCCGAATATTTTCTTCCAAAAACTCATTTCAGTTATTAGTTTTCATATGGCACACAACGGTTGGGCTAATGCACGCCTTGGTGTGTTTTAGCTTTTGTCGGCATCAGTAATTTGTTCTTCATACTCTTTTAAAAGCTGCCAAATTTTTGCGAACACCTCAACCTGTTCTTCTTCTTCTAGTAAAGTGTTAGTTATGAATACTCTTCCAGTTGCTGTTTTGGGATTGAAGAAAACGAAAGTTGTTATACCTGGATCCCCTCCTGTATGTCCTATTTCTCCATTTCTCTTATGCACCCAAAAAACTCCGATATTAGGTTCTTTGGGATTAATGTTATTGGGATTGAAGCCGTCTTCAAATTTGGAGTCAAGCAAAATTTTATAAGAAGAATCGTTTAGAATTCTACCCTTGCCGACACTGCCTCTAATGATTTCCTGTAGATACTTGTTCAAGTCATTGAGGTTAGACTTTAAGCCACCGTCCGGGTATGTCAGCAAAGAGTAAAGTGGAATAGATTGTCGTTGAGGAGTATATAAGACTGCATGCTTATTTTTCGGGATGTCTTTAAGAAACCAGCTTGTTGAGCTAAGCTCTAGAGGGTCTGTTATATGCCGCCTTGTATATTCCTTGAAGGGTAATTTGGTGGCCCCTTCCACCACAAAAGCCACCAGTGCAGAACCTATATTGCTATACTCCTGCCACTCTCCTGGCTTGTGCTTCAAGAAATTCTTTTCAGAATAGTTTGCCCCCTTACTGCTTAGGTACTCCTTCAAGAACGCCTTATATGCGTCGATATCCAACTCTTGTGTATATGTCTGCTTATATATCTCTTCTCTGTCAGTTATTCCAGAGGTGTGTGTGACTAAATGCAATACCTTAATGGGCTGGTTGGGGTAATATGGGTTCTGAACCTTGAAGGGTAAAAAATCATTAATGTTTGAGTCTAAACTCAATTTTCCTTCGTTGATGGCTTTCATCAAGGCTAAACCAACAAAAGTTTTGCTCACTGAGCCAATATTGAGTACTGTTTCTTGGGTAAATGGTCTTTGGCAAGAAATGTCAGAGTACCCAAAGGAGTGAGAGTACATTATACTATCTGAGTTGAGCACAGAGACTGCGAAACCAGGAAGCACATTTCTTTCGCTCAGCTTCTCAAGGCTCTTAGTTAGACTTTTACTCTGGTTCTGGCCTAAAACGTTTAGAGCAATTAGAAGAAAAACTGAAGTAAAAAGAGTGTGCTTCATTTCTATTAGGTTTATTTATGCCAACGTGTTGGTGCATAATGTGGGGAGGCGTAGCCGAGCCTAAATTATGCACTTTGTTGCACTAAACCTTCGGTAGCTGGTTTTAAAAAGCAGCGGATAAGGGCTATCTTTTGATTCACATTTAACTTCTAATTAAGATGAAAAAAAAGAGCCAACCCTTATCCAGACCGCCTGCTCTAATGTAGCGGGATTCAGCGAGCTTTACGAGAAGTTCTCCAAAAAAATCACCGTCGCCGGCCGCGGCCAGAGCACGCTCAAAAACTACAGCCACCACCTGGCCAAGGTGGCCCTGCACTTTAACTGCCTGCCCACCGAGCTGGATGCTGATCAGATCAACGATTACCTCTACCTGGTAAAGCAGGAGCACAATACCCCCTCCAACTCCTATTTCAAGTTCACCGTTTATTCCCTGCGCTACGTCTTCCGCATGGAAGGCCTCAAGGACAAGCGCATCGAGCTGCCTGCCCTGCGGCGCGAGGGAAAGCTGCCCGTCGTGCTCAGCAAGCCCGAGGTCAGAAGGTTGCTCCGTGCTCCCAAGCTGCTCAAGCACCGCGTGCTGCTGGCCACCCTCTACGGCTGCGGCCTGCGCTGCAGTGAGGCCTGCAACCTGAAGCTAGTAGACCTGGACTTTGACCGCCGGATGCTGCACGTGCGCCAGGGCAAGGGCGGCAAGGACCGCTACGTGCCCCTGAGCGGGCACCTGGTCCGCGGCCTTGAGGCCTATATCCAGGCCGAGTGCCCGCAGACCTGGCTCTTCAACGGCCAGGTGCAGGAGAACGAGCAGGGGCTGCGCGACAGGCGCTACAACACGGCCGGCATCCAGTGGGTGGTGCGCTCGGCCCGCCAGGCGGCCGGCCTCTCCAAGCAGGTCACGCCCCATACCCTGCGCCACACCTTCGCCACCCACCTGTTGGAGGACGGGCTGGACATCGTCTCCATCAAGGACCTGCTGGGCCACGCCTGCATCGACACGACGATGGTCTATCTGCACGTGGCCCAGTCCGGGAGCCGCAGGCCTTTCTCCCCGCTCGACACCCTCTACGCCTAGTGCGCCCCCGCTTTGAAGTGGCCGATGTGCTTCGTGCGCACTGGCCCGCGGTGGAGTCCAGCCCCCACATCAACTCCTGGCAGCTGCGCACGCTGGCGGCCCTCATGCGCTGCCGCACCCAGCAGATGGGCGGGCACGTGGACGCCTGCTCAGACTGCGGCCAGGTGCGCGTCAGCTACAACTCCTGCCGCAACCGCCACTGCCCCAAGTGCCAGGGCCGCAGGCGCGAGGAGTGGATACAGGCCCGCCAGGCCGAGCTCCTGCCCGTGCCCTACTTCCACGTGGTCTTCACCCTGCCCGAGGCGCTCAACCAGCTGGCCCTCCATCAGCCCAGGCTCGTCTACGACACCCTCTTTGAGGCCGCCTGGGCAACGCTGCTCACCTTCGCCAGTGACCGAAAGCACCTGGGGGCAAGGCCGGGCATGGTGGCCGTGCTCCACACCTGGGGCCAGACGCTGTCGCTGCACCCCCACCTGCACTGCATCGTGCCGGGCGGCGGGCTCACCGGGCACGGCAGGTGGCGAGGGGCCCGCGGCAAAGGAAAGTACCTCTTCCCGGTGAAGGCCATGAGCCGGGTGTTCCGGGCAAAGTACGTCCAGGCCCTAAGGGAAAAGCTGCCCGGGGCGGATCAGTCCCTGATCAGGGCGCTCTTCAAAAAGGAGTGGGTGGTCTATGCCAAGCGCCCCTTCTCGGGACCCGGGCACGTAGTGGAGTACCTGGGCCGCTACACCCACAAGATCGCCATCAGCAACCACAGGATAAAGGAGGTGGACGGGCAGACGGTCACCTTCTCCTACAGGGACTACCGGCAGGGGGCCAGAAAGCTGGAGATGAGGCTGCAGGGCGTGGAGTTCATCCGCCGCTTCGCCCTGCACATCCTGCCTAAGGGCTTTGTCAGGATACGCCACTACGGCATTCTGAGCGGCACTGGCAAGGGCGCGGCCATTCCCGTGATCCGCCAGCAGCTGCCGGAGGGGAAGAGGCAGAAGCAGCCGGTCCGCCAGCTCGAGGAGTATAACCCGCTCGAGTGCCCCTGCTGCAAAAAAGAGACGATGGTCACCCTGCAGGTGCTGCCCAAAAGGGGACCGCCGCAGGGTCTAAGGACACAGCACAAGTACCGGGAGTTCGAGTAGGGATATAAAAAAAGCCGCCTGAAAAGGTGGCCTGGCGCAGCTATGCCCATGCGGCAGAAAATGCACTGAAAAAAGCGGGAACCCTCTCCCGGAAACAGCAGAAACACCTTTCTTTACCCCTCCAGGCTCACCTCCAATGGGCCAGCCAGCTACCTGAAAGCCTTGGACAGGTAGCGTTGAGCTAACCTCTTCCGACTTAAAACCCATAACGCGTCGCACGGTTCCGTGCAACCACGGCTTCATTGTGGGCACTTCGTACCCAACGAAGCCTTAGTTGTTGTAGGAAGTACTTTTTAAGTTTTTTTAATAATGTCCATGATTACCCAATTTTTCCAGAAGTTCAAACGTAAGGTTGTTAAAAGTAGCAAAGTATAAACCAGAGAATAAGATGCTAATAAATAGCAAGATAGCTGTTCTCCTAAGGGCATTGTTTTGACTGCTTTTAGTAACTACTGCAATCCCAAAAGGGATTAAAAACATAAATATTGGGAATCTAAATAAAGGACTTAATGCCCAATATTCTTTTTCAATTGCATAGCTGCCTATTATCGCTCCATAGACAGTGGCAGCCAATATAAAACCATAAATAAGATATGGCAGTCTTACTTCTTTTTTGGCAACCAATTTAGCTATCGTTACTGCCGAAGCTATAAATGCTATCAAGGAACCCAGTATAAAAGGAAGAATTAATATACCCATTGTTTAATATGAAGCCAAGTTTTAGCTCGGAGAGTCAATAGAAGAACTATGATGTTCATGATTAGTATTACCTACAACGGACTTGGCCATAAGGCGGCGTAGCTGGCTTATGGGTGTGGTTATGAAATGTCATTTTCTACTTGAGAAGATTTCACATTCAATCTTCAAGTCACCAATTGTAGCTGTCAAAGGCTCAAACCTAAAAAAGCATGTGTCACTATACCAATCAAGTCTTTCAAAGTAAATATTGAAGTCTCCATTTACTGTGTCAGAACGATAAAATGAAGAATCACTCCATCCAAATTTCAGTATTCCCTGTCCATCTACAGAACCAGTCATTCTTAACTCCATTGAATTAGGATGAATTGCCTGTTTGTCAATTACAATAAAAGTTTCTTTTGCTCGGTCATCCAACTTCATACTAATTGTTCTTGAAGTCACCCAAAAACTATTATTAATTGATATTAAGACATATATGAAGCCACCTATTACAATAACTGCGATTATAGCACTCACTATTCCTGCAATTTTTAAAGGGGTTCTATTCATCTTTTATTTTTCATAACGTGTTGGTACAGGCAACGGGTGAGGCATTAGCCGAACATGGTGCCTGTGCTGTGTTGGCAGATGTATTTATTCAGTTATTACTTTGAAGTACTTCATATTATACCTGAAAACTTCCCCTTTCTTCATATCCCTTTCTTCATGTATTATGGAATCATACTTACATTGCCCAGTATCTGTCACTTTATACTTAAAATTATAGCCATTGTAACTCTTGTTCTTGTCTACTATGACCCCTTCAATGATGCAATCAAATTGATTCCCACCCACAACGTAAGAATAGGGGATCAAAGTCGTTCTGCCTGTTCTGTCGCTACCATTACTGCCACTATAAGGAATTCTTATAGTATCCCCGATTGCTAAATCTTTATAATACCTTTTATTAGCTTTCCTTTTCGCTTTCAACTCTTTTCCTATCTGGTCGAGCTGCGGCTTATCAGGTATAAACTCTCTTGTATAACAGGGGCTATCCATTTTGAAAAGCCCTTTTTCAACAGCCTTTTTATGAAGCTCTGGTAATTTATTGAATTCCTTTTTTCGAAGCCTGTCTACTTTCCGATTGGACCTATAATGATTAGTTCCACGATAAAGTAAGATAACTTCAAGGTAGTTACAGTTTGTGGGAATAGAAACAGTAGCAAATTCATACCCGAGGAAACCAAAGAGTAGTTTATCAGATTCGGTTGGAACACTTACTTCAAAAAATCCTTCTGAATCTATCTCTCCTAATTGAAGCATGTCTGCGTTATAAACTCTAGACGCAGGTAGTATCTCAAAGTTTTCGTCTATTACTCTCCCTTTAATGGTTCGTTGCGCATACGCACAGAGAATAGTGGATGAGAAGAGAAATAGTGTGAAAAGGATTTTTAAAGATCTCAAATTTTTTAGTTTATATACCTGCCAACGGATTAGTGCAGCAGAAGTCCGAAGCGCAGCGAGGGTTAAGGCTGCACTGGGTTACCTATTCGTTATTCTTTTATTAGTCCACGAAGGTTTCTTTTATCACACTCTTGCAGGTAGCTATTTCGGAAGGATTTAGGTTTCCTAACACTTTGACGATACGGACTTTATCAATAGTCCGTATCTGGTCAATCACTACCCACCCCACTTGGTTATTGTGTTTCACTTTTACACGGGTTGGGTAACTACGACTCTTGGTAGTCATCGGCGCGATAACGACTGTTCTTAGATTATGATTGATTTCATCAGGGGATACCACCACGCAGGGTCTTGTCTTCTGTATTTCACTTCCTACAGTGGGATCCAGATTCACCAAGACTATCTCATACTGGCTTACTTCCATTCGTCAAAGCTTTCATCGCCAAACACATCATCCAATAAAAGCTGGTCATCACCGTTCTCATGCATTTTCCTGAATGCCTTGTCCCAGCCTTTTCTTGGATGCTCAACTGGTTTTAAAATAATCTGACCTTTTTCCAGTATTAGCTCAACTTTATCTTTGATGTTATACCTGTCAAGGATGGACTTGGTCAGCCGAAGTCCCTTAGAATTTCCTATTTGAATGATTGATACTTCCATGCCACTTCTATTTAATGTAATTACAAAGTTATTACATTAACGATGGATTCCAAGACAAAGTTCTATAGGTTACTATGATAGGTAACTACCGGATATAAGACAACATACGTTTATCTGCACTATGCACGTAGTAGCCAAACCCTCTTTTAGCATCTTTTTGCTGGCTGGATTTGATATAAGTGAATGATGCGTGCATGATCGTTTATGTTTAAGCTAATATAAGCGTTTGCTAGAGATTATCCAACGGACTGACAATTTTATCCAGAGCATGGGTGGTGATGTGGGTGTAGATCTCGGTGGTTTTGCTGGATCGATGCCCCAGCAGCACTTGAATGTAGCGTAGATCTGTCCCCTGCTCGAGCAGGTGCGTGGCAAACGAGTGGCGCAAGGTATGGGGTGTGGCGGGCGCTTTCACACCCGCTTTCTCCTTGCTGGCCCTGAACACGCTGCGAATGCTCTCCACCGTGTACTGCCCGCCCGTCTGCCCCTCAAACAGCCACACTTTTGGCCTGTACTGTTTGTAATAAGCCCGCAGGCTTTCCAGTAGCTTCTGGGAGAGCAGTGTGGTGCGGTCTTTCTTACCCTTACCGCCACGGATCAAGAGCAGGTTCCTGTCCGACTGCACATCGGTCAGCTTCAGGCCTATCACCTCCCCAATCCTTAAGCCTCCAGCGTAGAGCAGTTGCAGCATGCAGCGGTGCTTGAGGTTCTCAGTCACAGACAGGATCTTGAGCACATCCTGCTTGCTGAGCACCTGGGGTAAACGCTCGGGCTTCTCGGGCCGCTCCACCTGGTTCAGCTGTACCTCGTGACGTAACAGCACCCGTTGGTAGTAGAACTTGACGGCATTGATGGATTGGTTGATAAACGATACGGAATAGGTACTTGCCTGCACCATGCTTCTATGGTAGTGGTGGCCTCCTCAGAGAAGGTATTGATGCCTTCCAGGCCGCTGCCCTTGTGCGCGTTCAGAAAGCGCAGGAGCAGGCTGTGGTATGTGCGGATGGTACTGAGGCTGTAATTCAGCAGGAATAGCTTCTCCACGTAGTGAAGCGGGCAGCCAATATAGCCGTCACCCTTCTGGTAGCATTGTTCCCAGAGCCGGGCCTGCAGGGCCATGTCCTTTACCTGCATGGTCTGCGCCAGCCACACCTGGGCTACCGCCTCCAGCTCCATTAAAAGCCTGTGGAGACTATTGCTTTCGGTGCTGATGACAAAGCACTGCATGTCTTGCAGCCACCTGGCCACTTTGCTTTGCTTCAGGCAGGTATAGATTTCCGGGTTGTATTGGTAGCTGATTTGTGCATACGGCCTACCCTGGTGTTCCAGGGGCTGCAAACGCACGACGGGACGTGCAGGCACCTTTTTCAATGGCTCTGCCACCTGCCTGTCCTGTTGCAGGATAACGGCTCCTTCCGCCGGGCGCAGGCGCCTGGGCCGGTACAAGTAACTTGTATCCACCTTGGCCAGCCCCTGGAAGTGCTGGTGCGTCATCTCAATGGCCTGGCCGCTGCGGTGCATGACAAAGCACTTGTAGGTTTTGCTGTACTTGATCCAACCAGCCTCTTTCAGGCGTTTGGAGATAAAAGGGTTAGGCTTATGCCAGATACGTATAAACGCTTTGCCGCCATGTTCCAGCGGATTCAGATACACAACAGGTAATTGCGGTAGGTAAGCCATGGCAGTTGAGGGTATTACTGCCGACAAAAGTAAAACCTTTTCATACCCTAGCCGCGTTATTACGCGAGTATACGCGGGTATAAACGCGGGTAAGTTATGAGCCAAGCCAGAACATGCATCCAGTGCGGAACAGCCATCGTGGGCAGAAGCGACAAGCGCTACTGCTCTGACCCCTGCCGGCACCTGGCCAATAATGCGGTCAAGCTACAGAACCAGCACGAACGCAGGATTCTCCAGATCAATGCCGCGTTGAGAAAGAACCGCAGCATCCTCAAGCAGCTCAGTCCGCAGGGTAAGACCACCCTGCCCCGCCAGTACCTGGAGCTAGCGGGCTTTGATTTCCGTTACCTGACACAGGTCTACCGTACCCAGAAGGGAAACACCTACCACCTGTGCTATGACTATGGCTATATGCTTCTGCCTGAAGAGAAGGTGCTCATCGTCAACTGGCAGCCCTACATGGACAAGTGAGGGAAAGGTTTATTTTATACCTGAATGTCACAGATAGGTTGGGTGGTTTGCTGGATACGGATAATAGAAAGAGAAAAATTTTTTACCTTTGTTTTTGGCTAAATATTGATTTGCCGAAAGTAAATTTATCCTGTCCCCCATTTGTACCTAATCAGGCACATAGCACAATTAACACTCTATTTATCAATCATTTATAAACCAAGCATACTTTCTGCATCGGAAAGTAAATCGCAATATTTAATGGTGCACCTGTTCTGAAATAGAAAAGGCCATCTAAACAGATGGCCTTTATATGAAGAGTGAGAATGTTAGGATGCCCACTTAATCGTACAGCCGATCGCTTTGGTTTTAGAGATTTCCGGAGCTTTACTGCTCTCGAGCGCCTTAATCGCATCCTCTACATAATGTTTATCTGCGCTTGCCGCATCCCTGGCATTATTATCAATAGAGCCAATATATACAACCTTACGATCCTTATCTAACACATAAACATGGGGAGTATTCGTAGCTCCATATGCCCTGGCTATTTCCTGTGTTTCATCCTGGACGTATGGAAATCTAAACCCCTTTTCTTTGGCTCGTTCAATCATGTTCTTAAATGAATCACCCCATTTTTTCCGCGCGTCATTTGGATTAATAGCAATAACAGGATAGCCTTTATCTGCGAATTTGGTGTGCAGCGCTTTAATCCGATCTTCGTACATGACTGAAAAAGGGCAAGTATTGCAGGTAAAAACAACGATATATCCTTTGGCTTCTTTATAATCAGCCATTGATACCATTTTTCCATCCACATTTTTTAACCGGAAGTCACGAGCAGTGTCACCAACAGCATATCCGCCAGTAACGCCATCACCCTCATGATCACCTTCAGAAGATGAACAGGCAAAAAAGATGAGCAGTGATAAAACCGCAATTAGATTTACGTTTTTCATAGAGTTAATCTTTTAAAAGTTTATTAATATGTTTTTCAAGCTCTGCTTTTGTAAGTTCTCCCTCAAGGAAGACTCTTTGAGCCGTAAAATTTCTTATAAGAAGGGTTGCAGGAATGGCTCCAGACCAGGAAGGATCCACCTGATCAATAAAAAGATTGGGGTCAGACTCGTCCAGTATCCAAACAGTAGAGCCTATTTTTTTACGCTGAATAAACGTATTAACCTTGCTAAGCTCATCCGGAAAATCAAAGCTTACAAGCAGTACCTCAACTTTATCCGGACCATACGCATAACGCAGGGAGTCTATAAAGGGCAACTCCTTTACACAAGGCGCGCACCAGGTAGCCCAGAAATTGATGACTTTTACCTTCGTATCACTACGTGTAGCAATATATTCCTGGAGCTCAGGAAATCTGGTCACTTTCTCTACTTTGTAGTCACGCGCAGTGTCACTAATTGCAAATCCGCCTGCGTTATTAGTAATTTCAGATTCGCCATCTGAAGTGCAACAGACAAAAACGATTAGCAGTGAGAAAACCGCTACAAGATTTATGTTTTTCTTAGACTTAATCATCTCTAAGTTTATTTAGCAACAGTTACTAAAAATTTCATACCCACTTATTGTTATTCCTGCTACTGAAGACTCACCTCACTACTATTATCAAGTCTTTTCAGGTCCATTAGCAGATGATTCGGATCAATACCGGCATATGCGGGCTTACGTGGCAAATTCACCACTATAGTCTGCTTTCCAGAGCGGATGCGGTGCCATTGTAAGTAGATAGTTTCCCGTTCACCCTTCTGCCCGTCCCCAGGTTCAAAAATTCCTATTTGTATCCAGTCATTCATTGGCACATCTGCTTCGACGCCCAATGTGTCAACGGTATATTTTCTTGCCTGCACATCCAGGCTCACCTCCCAGTTACCTGCATTGGTTTTTCTGGCTGAAGATCTTTCTGTTTTCAAGTCCCAATATGTATTCGCGACAAATAAATCGTGTAATAAATACTGGATGGAATCCGGGGTAACATGTTGAAGTTCGCTGTAAAGATCTTGCGGGGTAGGCAATGGCGGAGCCCCGGAGGCGTTTTTCCTGAACAATTTTTGAAGCGCTATACTCATTTGCTCCTTCCCTATATATTCACGTACTGCATACAGGGCAAGGGGTCCCTTGCGGTAGATCAGATCATGATCGCTTGCTTGCAATAAGGGTTGAACGGCTCTTGATTGTGGGCTAAAGTGTTCCTGCTGTATCATGCGGAGGAGCCCGAGGAACTGTTTCTTCCCTTGGGCCTCCTCCACAATCTCCAGAGCGGAATACCATGCAAGGGTTTCGGTCAGCAACCCTTTCCCTTTCACAAGGGCCGGAGAAAGTTGATGTGCCCACCATTGGTGAGCCACTTCATGTGCAACAATGGAGAAGATTAGATCGACTTCCCGTGGGTCCTCATCCGGGTTAAGAAGCGCAATTCCAGTCCTGTACCAAACGTTGGTTGGATGCGCATACATACCTTTATTAAAACCAGAGTTCTCCAGGAAACGGATCTCGCTGTGCGGATAAGGACCCAGCTGCCAGGTAAGATAACTTAGTGATGCCTGTACGCCACTAATCATCCGCTCTATGTTTAGCGAGTGACCGGGATGATAGAGAATTTCAATATTTACAGTCTGCGCCGAGTCGGGGTGTTTCCACTGCCCTTTAAGCACATCGTAATCGGCTGAGAAAAAAGCATATCTATTAGTGATTGGAGCCTCAGCTGCATAATGAAAATAGCTACGCCCGTTTTCCGTCCAACTCGCTTGCAGTTTTCCTTGGGTTACTGCAATTTGCCCTTTGTTGGTGCCCACGACAGCTTCAAAATAAATACGCTCCTGTCCGGGAATTCCCATGCGTGCTTCATCATCTTCCAGCCAGAACCCCTGGTGAGGCTTGAGTCCCTGCTCAGCTCGTTCTACAGGATCGTCAATTTCCCGTTCCCTTTTATAGCCAATTGCAGGTAGCCACGAATTGTCGAAGTAGGAGCCATTCTCTACCAGAGAAGCATCAATTCCCCAGTTCGGGAAGCCTTGAGGGCTATAGCTCATATGGAAGTCTAGCCGTAGCGAATCTCCGGGATAAAGAGGCTTTTCCAGCACATAGATATGATGACCAAGCTCCCCGTCCACCAGCGCCGGTCTGGCAGCAGGCTTGAAGCGTATCAGATGATTTTCAAGGCCCAACGCAGTCGCCAAATGGATCGTATCGATCTTTGATGCGGTCCTGTTTACAAAATCAGAACTGCCGCGTATCTCCACTGCCCGCCGTTCAGGATAGATCTCTACATGAAGATTTGTTCCGGTCAGCCAGGGCTGTGGTCTATTCATATACTTTTTATACAGCTTCTCATAATCTGCTTTCCACTCTTCTCCTTTGGGGGCAGCAGTCCGAGGGTACAGGATGTTAGTGTTATAAAAGATCACACCTCCCAGAATTAGAACGAGCAACCCGGCAAAGGTGGCAATTGCCATTGTTGGGCGAGTCAGGCGGCGATTCCCTTCCCGAAGCCTTTGTCTCAGACTTCTTTCTGTGCCTCGGGGCCAAAGTAGTTTTGCTACTACAGCTAATAGCAGGGCCCATGCTACCCAGTAAAGTTTAAAAAGAAGCAACGGCCCCAGGTACGGCTCCAATCCTCGAATTTCTGAATAGGTCCACCCGGGATCAGACCCGTACACCAGCAGCCCGGGTTCAATGCCCATGGAAGGACCAAAAAAGAGAACAATAAAAAACATGATCGTGATCAGGTGGGCAATGTATTTCTGGTTGACCACGACATGGATAGCAAACGAGAGTAGCGCCAGTAAGACATACTCAACTAACCGGATCCCAAATAGAATCTTCAGGTAAAGACCTACTTCAAAGTCATAGTACCCCAGACGCATCTGGACTACCATTCCGGAAACCATTATAAGCATCTGTAATACCACAAGTGCAAGGAAGAGTCCGGCGAACTTACCTGCGAAGGAGGCCCACACCGGCATGGGCGCGGCGCCAACTATCTCGTTAAGCCTTGCTTCCCGCTCCCGCCAAACAAGCTCTCCTGCGTAGTAGAGGATGAGGAGCGGGATCACAAGCCACATGGCATTGTAATTAATGTTTTCTAATAAAATTGAAAGATGTCCTGTAACAGGCAGCTCAGGAACGAAGTGATATTCATTGAACCAGGAAGGGCTCGTAATGACCACAAAAATTGAGAGGCAGGCAAAAACGACCCATCCCCTATCCATCACTACCTTAAATGACTCCCTGGCGACCGTTACGAGCTGTAGCAGCCGGGTTGAAACCCCAAAAGCTTGTTTTACTTGCGGAACTACAACAGCGGCATTTTTTACAGTATGGTAGCTGTCCGGAATCTTAGAAAGGATTGATAAACGGAGCCATGTGCGATCTTTTTTCTCACTCTGGAAGACGGGATTTACAGTGAAACGCAAATAGGTGAGAGCAAGAATACCAAGCGCAAAAGCGCACCACAAGAGCCGGTTTAGAAGCGTCCAGGCTTGCGTTGCTGGCAAATGTGTGTTCTTCTCTAAGGGTGTCCATACGCTTTTCAGTTCCTGAATTAAAGTGATTCCCAGTGGATCCGTCAGCTTTGCGAGATTCCAGTTCTCCAGCTCCACAGCAATTAGCTGCCAGGTGGCGATTGCTGCGAAAACAATAAAAACTCCCATAAGAAAGCTCGCAACGCCTCGTCGGCTCAGAACAGCCACAGCAAACATGAATGCCACTGCGACAAAGGTGTTTGGCAGCAGGAGCAGGAAATAGGCACTGATATAAGCGGCTGGATTGATTGGTCCTGGAAGCCCCAGATGTTCACCGGGGAAAAATGAAGCACCCAAAAGGCCGACCGGAATGGCGGTCATGACGAGTGCTCCAAGGGCAAAGGCGGCGAGGTAACGGCCTCCAAGGTAGACAAGCTTACTAACAGGTGCAGTGTAGAGGAGCGGGTGCATCCTGGTTTCTATGTCTCTAGCCGCTACATTGCCAGAAATTGGAGCCAGTATCCATAGCCCCAGCAGAAAGGCTATAACGGTAATTTTAGCAACAAAATAAGGTGCATTTCTGGAGTAGCCACCAATGATCATCTCTTCAGTAAAGATGTCGCGGGCCATGAAAAAAGTAATTACTAAAAGAAGCAGGAAAAAGAACCAGGTCGAGACGCTTCGCATCTGGTAAACAACCTCATATCGGAAAGTTTCCCAAAGTTTCATACCAGCACCTCCTTAGTTTCTTGTACCTGGTTCTTTCTGGAGTCCTGAGCGATCACAGTGAAATAAACATCCTCCAGATCAGGAGATACCGGTTCGAAATCACTTCCGGGAGAGGATTCGCTATAGACGTGTACCACAGTCCGGCCACCAAGAAGTTTAGTTGAAATGATAACATGCTCCTGCTCCAGCCCTGGCAATGCCTTCCTTTCTATTACCCGCCGCCATACTTTTCCTTTTAAGTCTTCGATAGCACTTTGGGGTTCAGTTTCCAGTAATATCTGTCCTTTATTGATCACCGCCATGCGCGTGCAGAGTTCGGATACATCCTCCACGATATGCGTAGAGAGAATGACAACGCTGTTCTCGCCCATTTCACTGAGCAGGTTGAGAAACCGTACACGTTCGGCCGGGTCAAGTCCCGCAGTCGGTTCGTCTACAATGATCAACTTTGGGTTTCCCAGCATCGCTACAGCCACTCCAAACCGCTGCCGCATCCCTCCTGAGAAGCCTCCAAGCTTTTGCCTGCGCACATCCCACAAGTTGGTTTGTTTTAGTAGCGCCTCTACCACTTCTCTCCTTGCGTCTTTTCCCTTTATCCCTTTGAGCACAGCAAAATAGTTTAGCAGTTCTTCTGCTTTTGCTTTAGGATGTAGTCCAAAGTCCTGCGGAAGATAACCCAGCGTTTGCTGTACCTCCTCCTTTTGTTTGAGCACATCAATATTCCCAAAGTGAATAGTACCTTCATCCGGATTCTGCAAGGTTGCCAGTGTGCGCATAAGTGATGATTTACCGGCACCATTTGGACCTAGCAGGCCATACATGCCGGGTGGTATAGTGAGGGAAACATTTTGTAGCGCATTTACTCCATTGGAATAGGATTTAGAGACGTTCTGTATTCGTAAAGCAATTTGATCTTTCATAATTCTATGTACTTTGATTACTATAGACTGTCGGAATGCTCATCACAATGCAGTTTCATGCCAGCACCGCAGCGGTCTCTCCACCGAAGCAGAACCCTCCATTATTGTAGGATTCTAAAACATTTAGGGCGATAAGGCTTTATTGCTGCTTTCATTTTTTTAAATTATCTTGTTAGTGAGAAGGGGGCTCTACCCTTTTCTGCTTATTTTAGAACAAAAGAGCAGGTACCAATGCTGAAAGTCAAAAGCGATATACTACAGATGGAAAAAATCGACGAATAGACCTTTTGCTTCTGTCAAATCACTTGCAGAAGCAAATACTGATTTTGCAGATTATATCTGGCGCTGGTCGATTAGACGAAAGAGGAATGACAGGATAAGATACCTTTGTCTTATGAATAGAATCAAAAAAGTTTTAGCGCTTATTCATGTCATTCTATGGGCTTTTGCTTTGGTAAATTTTACCCTGGAGGTTATGGTGAATGACAGGCCCTTCAGGCCGCAGGCACTATTGATAGGACTCTATGTTTTTTATGCCCATTTATACACTTTTACGAAATGCCTGAATAAGAAGAAGTTTAAAACCTACTTATGGCACCTGACCTTGATCTTTTTGACGGGTCCACTTCCATTTTTACTGTTTGCTTTCTTTATAGCTGGAAAGTTTAATACATGGATGGGATTTCTGAATTACTATGGTGACTCTCTATCGATCGTTTTTATCTTTATCGTTGCCAGCACAATTGTCGGAATTATTCAGAACCTTATTATCAATACAGTAAAAAAAGAGCAGCTGGAAAAACAGGTCATAAATAGCGAACTCGTTTATTTGAAGTCACAGATCAATCCGCATTTCCTTTTCAATACTCTCAATAACATACATACCTTAGTTTACACCCAGGATCCCGCAGCACCTGAGGCCATGATGCGTCTTTCTTCCCTGATGCGCTATATGATCTATGAATCCAACGCGTCAACTGTACCTCTTTCCATAGAGATAGATTATCTACAAGACTACATAAGCCTGCAGCAGCTACGTTACAAGGCAACTCCCATTGTAGACTTTCAGGTGGAGGGCAATACAGAGACCTTCCAGGTTGCACCGCTGTTATTCATTCATCTACTGGAGAATACTTACAAACATAGTCCGTCCCGATTAAAACCAGGATCCATAAAGGTGAGGATAGCGGTAAAAGACAATCTACTAACTGCTACTTTTCAGAATACGATTAGAAAAAAAACAGGTAACTTATTGGAAGAACCAGGTGGCATCGGATTTTCGAATATTCAAAAACGCCTGCAATTACTCTATCCGAATCAGCATAGCCTGGCTATCAACAAAAATGATGAATTTTTTACAGCAGAATTAAAAATCACGAATCTTCACACTCAGAACAATGAGAAAAAAGCTCAGTTGTTATATAATTGATGATGAGCACCTTGCTCAGAGAATACTGGAGAAGTATGTTGCGAAAGTTTCCTTTCTGGAGCTGAAAGGCAGCTTTGAGAGTCCTCTGGATGCAGTTGACCGAATGGACGAAGACAAGCCCGACCTGCTATTTTTAGATATAAATATGCCTGATCTGGACGGACTTAGTTTTATTCCGATGCTGAATCCAAAGCCGATGATCATCCTGACAACTGCTTACGATCAATATGCCCTTAAAGCCTTTGATCTGGAAGTGAAAGATTACCTGTTAAAGCCAATTTCTTTCGAACGCTTTTACAAAGGAGTACTACGGATCTACCAGGAGTTAAATCCCCAGCAAATAGAAGCGAACGTAATGCCTAAAAACGAGCAGGAATACGTTTTTATAAAAGCAGGTACCCGTATTCAAAAGATTGCTATTCGAGATATTTTATTCATCGAAGGGATGAAAGATTATCTCCGGATCCATACCAACAGGGAGAAGATAATGACCTTGATGAGTTTTGCTAAGTTACAGGAACTGCTACCTGACAAAAAATTTGCCCGGGTGCATAAATCCTTTATGGTCGCCATCGATAAAATTGATCACATCGAAAAAAACAGGATTAGAATAACGGATCAAATTATCCCTATCAGTAATACGTATGCAGATACTTTTTATAAAGTGTTGAGAGATTTCAAAGACTAGTATTTCCTGGAAGTCTGAAAGCATAACCAAATAATTGTTGGCTATCTTATCCTAAAATATTTTGACAATACCTTCAATGCCTGATTACAGCTGATAATCAGGCATTTCCCATTCTATGGCACTTAATTTAAGCTAATCGTCCTGACATTAGCTAATTCACATGGCGGAGCGGCATTACAGATAGAAGCGATAAAAGGTATGAATTCTTTTTATCCTTACTCAAACATGCTGATTTAGGTATAGCCTCCTTTGCAACTACTGCAAAAATTCATATCATTACGTAGCACTTTTTCTTGAGAAATAATGCAAAAGGAGCCATTTTAAAAGTATTCCCCAACCAGCCAATTTTTGCCCTTCTTCTACCTATACTATGAATATAAGACACCACCACTCCGCACCGCTTCAGCACCTGCTCCGGCTAAGTGTTTTTCTGTTTATACTTTGCATGATAGGCTGCCGCAGCAAAAGCGATGAACTGCGGCTACAAAACAAGAACTTCGACCAGGAAATTGCCCGGGAGCAGAATCTGGTGTTCACCTTCGATAAAGACCTGGTAGGTGACTCGCTCCTGAATACCTGGGATACGATCCCCTACCTGAACCTCACGCCAAAAGTGGCCGGTAAGTATAAGTGGACAGCGCCGAATGAATTGGTTTTCTCGCCGGACAAGCCCTTTGCACCAACGACCAATTACAAAGCAGAACTGACTGAAAACCTGCTCCGGCACACAGCTGAAAAGTATAAAATACCTGCCGGACAAGGTGTTACATTCCATACCCCTTACCTCCGGCTGCAAAAGGTCAAAAGCTATTGGGTGGCCAACGAAAACAGCCCGAACCAGCTGGAAGCAAGTTTACAGCTAGACTTCAACTATCCGGTGCTATTCCAGGAGTTGCGGGAGCACTTGCAGGTGTATGCCGGCAGCAAAGAACTGCCTGTAGAGCTGACCAGCGGCAACCGCGACAACATTACCATCCGGGTGAAAAACGTGGAAGGTCAGCAGGATAAAGAAATTCCGCTGCGCCTGCACATTGCCAAAGGTCTGAGCGTAGCCGGCAGCACCAACCAGACCGACCATACCATAGAGCGGGATGTGCTGCTGCCAAGCCGACAGCGCATGATGGTATCTGAAGTGGTTACCGCTCTGGAAGAAGGCCAGGAGCGCATCTATGTTCTCACCACGCAACCTATCACCAACAGCAACATCAGCAACCTGATCGAAGTGAGCCCGCGCCGTGAATATACCGTGGAGCGCCTGCAGAATGGTCTGGTGCTGAAGGGCAACTTCAACCAGAACAGCACCTATACCCTCACCCTTTCCGGCGACCTGATGGGCATGGCCGGGAAACCGATGGGGCAGCCTTACCGGCACAGCGTCACGTTTGCCGACACAGAGCCCGGCATCAGCTTCGCCAACGCCAAAAGCATTTACCTGAGCAGCCAGGGAGCCCGCAACATCGCCCTTAACCTGAACAAGGTGCCGCGCATAAAGGTGAGCATCAGCAAGGTATACGAAAACAACATTCTGCACTACCTGCGCGAGGGCAAGATGTACGACGGCTACTATGACGAGGAGACGGAAGAATACTACTCCAGCTCCTACTATGACGTGAACGAAAACAACGGCAACACGCTTTTTGAGCGCGAATACAACACCGAGAGCCTGCGCAAGCAAGGCAGCTCCTACCTGCTCAACCTCAACCTGCACGACCTCGACTTCGACAGCCAGTTCAAAGGCCTGTATGTGATCACGGTGGCCAGCACCGACAAAAACTGGCTGAAGGATTCCAAGATTGTGTCGGTTTCGGATATCGGCCTGATCGCCAAGCAGGGCAAGGATGAAGTGGTGGTGTTTGCCAACTCCATTCGCGAAGCCTCTACCATGGAAGGTGTTGAAGTCCGCTTTATCAGCACGAACAACCAGGTGGTGCACAAGGCTACGACCGATAAAGATGGCGTGGCCCGGTTCAGCAACACCGGCACAGCAGCGCCGGATTTTAAGATCGGCATGATTACGGCCCGAAAAGGTGACGACTTTAACTACATGCCCTACAGCCAGACGCAGGTAAACACATCCCGCTTCGAGGTGGGAGGCAAGCGCCTGAACGAACTCAACTATGATGCCTTTATCTACGGCGACCGCGACCTTTATCGCCCCGGCGACACCATTCATGTCAACACGGTGGTGCGCACGCCCGACTGGAAAACAGTGGCGGGACTGCCTATCAAAGTGAAACTGTTGCTGCCAAACGGCAAAGAGTACCGCAGCACCAAAGGCAAACTGAACAACCAGGGCGCCAGCGAAACAAGTTTTATCTTAAACGGAGCGGCTGTCACAGGTACCTATACCCTGGAGGTATACTCGGGCAATGATGTGCTGCTGAACGCTAAGAAAATTGGTGTGGAGGAGTTTATGCCCGACCGCCTGAAAGTGACCACGATACTTAACAAAAGCACTTACCAGGCTGGCGAGAAACTTATACTTGACCTGACAGCGCAAAACCTGTTCGGACCGCCGGCTGCCAACCGAAACTATGAAACCCAGCTCAGCCTCAAAAAGAAAACCTTCGAAGCCAAACGCTACCCGGACTATACCTTTGACATCCATACCTCTGGCTCCATTAACATCCAGACCAGCACCCGCCAGGGAGAAACCGATGCACAAGGCAAAGGGCAGGAAGTATTCGAACTGGAAAATTTCCGGGATATCGGTTTGCTGGAAGGCTCCCTTTACACCACCGTTTTCGATGAAACAGGCCGGCCTGTCAACCGCCTGAACAGGTTTGATGTGAGCACGCAGCAGGCTTTCTTCGGTATCCGGAATTTTGATGATTATGTGAGCACCCGCAGCGCGCTAAACATTCCGCTGATTGCCCTGGACCGTAATGGCAGCCCTGTCTCCACCACAGCCCGGGTGCAGTTGGTACGCTATACCTACGAGTCGGTGATAGAGCGCTACAGCGACGAGTACAACTACAAATCGCAGCGCAAAGAGAATGTGATCATCAGCCAGAACATCGCCATACCTGAAAACGGAGCTACGTTTAATTTCACGCCTGTATCGTCTGGTCAGTATGAAATACGCGTGATGCGGCCGGGCGCCCACAACTATGTGGCGCAGGAGTTTTACGCCTACGGCTGGGGCGATACAGAAAGCACTTCCTTTGCCGTGAACACCGAAGGCGAAGTAGACATCTCGCTGGATAAGGCACAGTATGAAGTAGGTGACAAGGCCAAGATTCTGTTCAAGTCTCCATTTGCCGGTAAGATCCTGGTAACGGTGGAGCAGAATAACGTGCTGAGTTACTACTACCTTAAAACCGACAAGAAAGCCGCCTCGCTTACCCTGCCGATCAAGGACGAGCACCTGCCAACGGCTTACATCACGGCTGTTGCGCTGCGCCAAGTTAAAGACAGCCAGATGCCGCTCACCATTGCCCGCGGATTCAAGCCATTAACAGTTACTAAGAAGAGCACGCAACTGGCTGTCGCCATACAGGCGCCGGAAGCATCCCGCTCCAACAGGGTGCAGCAGGTGAAGGTGAAAACGGCTCCAAACGCAGAAGTGACGCTGGCCGTGGTAGATGAAGGGATCCTGCAGATCAAGGATTACCAGACACCCGATCCGCACGGCTTCTTTTACCAGAAGCGTGCGCTGGAAGTAACTGGCTACGACCTATACCCTTACCTGTTCCCGGAATTGGGCGCACGCTCCAGCACTGGCGGCGACGGCTACGACCTGGCAAAACGCATCAATCCGCTTACCAACAAACGAGTAAAACTGGTGTCGCTGTGGAGCGGACAGTTAAAGGCAAACGCCAACGGCGAAGCAACCGTGAACGTGCGTATACCTGAGTTTTCGGGAGCGGTGCGCATCATGGCCGTTGCTTATAAAGATAATGCCTTCGGCTCTTCTGAAAAGATGATGCGGGTGTCCGATCCGGTAGTGATCAGCACGGCCCTTCCGCGTTTTGTCAGTCCACGCGATACCATCCTGGTGCCGGTTACGCTCAGTAATACCACCGCTAACAAAGCCACAGCCGCCAGCACGATCTCCGTGACTGGTCCCTTGCGCGTGGTAGGTGAAACCCGAAAATCAACAGGTATAAATCCGAACACAGAGGCGCAGGTAACCTACAAATTAGTGGCCACGCCTGCCATCGGACAGGCTACCGTGAAAGTGGTAGTCAATGCGCTGAACGAGTCTTTTGTCAGCAACACCGATATCACGGTGCGGCCTATTGTGCCGCTGACCAAAGTAGCCGATGCCGGCAGCGTGAAAGACGGCGCCACCGCCGACATCAAACTAGCCAACGACTTTATACCTTCGTCGGTGTCGGCTAAGCTGGTGGTGAGCCGCTCGCCGCTGGCCCAGTTCACTGACGATATCACCTTCCTGCTGCGCTACCCGCACGGATGCCTGGAGCAGACGACTTCCACGGCTTTCCCGCTGTTATACTACACCGACCTGGCTCGTTCACTGCAACAGGACCAGAAGAGCCGCACCTTTAACCCGAACTACCTGGTGCAGGAGGCGATTACCAAAATTGAGCTGATGCAGCAGTACGACGGCGGCTTTACCTACTGGCCCGGCGGCACCTACACCGACTGGTGGAGCAGCACCTATGCCACACACTTTTTGCTGGAGGCAAAGAAGGCAGGATTCCCGGTAACGCAGGAGGTGCTGGATAAGGCAGTTCGCTACCTGCAGCAAAAGGTAAAAGGCAAGGCCATGGAAGAATACCGCTACTACAATGCCAGCCGCCAGGTACAGAGCAAGTATATTGCGGCCCGCGAAACCACTTACTCGCTGTATGTGCTCAGCATTGTCGGGATAGTAGATTGGTCGACCATGAACTACTACAAGGCCAAACCGGAGCTACTTTCGATTGATGCGCGCTACCTGCTGGCCAGCACCTATGCGATGAACGGCAGCCGCGAAAGCTTCAACCAGATCCTGCCCCGCTCCTTCGCCGGGGAAACGTCGGTACGCGCACTCGGCGGCAGTTTCTACTCTCCGATCCGGGACATGGCGATATCGCTGAACAGTTTAATAGAGGCTGATCCGGATAACCCACAGATCGGCACGCTGGCAAGGCACTTATCCGATGAACTGCGTTCCAAGCGCTGGTATAATACCCAGGAACGTGCTTTTGCGTTGATGGCTTTGGGCAAACTGACGAGCAGGAACCCGGGCAACCAGACAGCGCAGGTATACCAGAACGGAAAAGTAATCGGCACTTTCTCCGGCAATGACCTGACACTAACCAACAACATCGGCAGCGGCCCGATCAGCATTCGCGCCAAAGGCAACGGTACTTCTTACTATTTCTGGGAACTGGAAGGCATCAGCCAGAGCGGCGATGTGAAGCGCGAAGATAATTACCTACAAGTGCGCAAAGCCTTCTTCGACCGCAACGGCAGGGAGATCACTAACAACTCTTTCCGCCAGAACGACCTGGTAGTAGTGCGGGTGGAGCTGCAGTCGCTGGATGGCAGAAGCATGCCTAACATCGCTATTACTGACATGCTGCCAGCCAGCTTCGAAATCGAAAACCCACGCCTGATGACCGCCCGCGAGTTCGGTTGGATAGAAGCCCAAAAGCCCGCCACCCCGGATCATATTGACATCCGCGACGACCGGATCAATCTTTACGCGACAGCAAAACCGCAGCCGCAATATTTCTTTTACCAGGTAAGAGCCGTGTCGAAGGGTACGTTTCAGTTAGGGCCGATTGGAGCTGATGCCATGTATAATGCGGAGTATAATAGTTATTCGGGGGGTGGAAGTATCACAGTGAAATAGAGCTGTTATAGAAAGCAATTATGTCGTTTCGAATGCAATGAGAAATCTGAAGTATTTCGGAAGCCATGAAAAAATCCAGATTTCTCTCTGCGTTCGAAATGACAATAAGGCTCAAGGTACTAGTTAAAAAGTTGAAGAAGCGAAGCCCGTAAAACTAGAAATGCAAACACAACAACCAAAGTATAACCAAAGCCGCCGGCTGATTAATTACAGCAAGCCCTGGCTCAGGTATGGCTTATACCTTGTGTTGCTGCTTTGCCTGGCCTTTACTCTTCTCAACCACCTATACCCGCTCAAAGTAAACGTCTCCTACTCTCCCGTTATCACAGCCTCAGATGGCAGCGTGATCAATGCATTTCTGAGCCGGGATGATAAGTGGCGGATGCAGCTGGAGCCGGATGAGATCAATCCTGTCCTGAAGAAGGCTGTTCTGCTGAAGGAGGACAAGTACTTTTACTACCACCCCGGCATTAACCCCTTTGCCATTACCAGGGCGCTGGCTAACAACCTGATCAGGGACAGGAAAACATCCGGTGCCTCTACCATTACCATGCAGGTTGCGCGACTGCTTTACCCCCAGCAGCGCACCTATGCAAACAAGCTTTACGAGATGTTCCGGGCGCTGCAGTTGGAGTGGTATTACAGCAAAGACGAGATCCTGCAGCTATACCTGAACCTGGTGCCTTTTGGCGGCAACATTGAGGGTGTAAAGGCGGCTTCTGTTTTATACTTTCATCAGTCGCCGAAGCAGCTGAGCCTGGCGCAGGCGGTCACGCTGACGGTTATTCCAAACAAGCCTTCTTCGCTGCGTATCGGGGAGCAGAACGAGCGGATCGTGGAATTCCGAAACAAGTGGCTGCATTATTACCGGGAGCAACAGGCTTTTCCAGCCGCAGAGATTGAAGACGCCTTGCTGGAGCCACTGGAGGCACACCGGCAGGAGGCGCCTAAAGTAGCGCCACACTTCGCCTATCGTATGTTCCGCAGGTATAAGAACCAGCCCATCATCAAAACTACTCTTAACCGGCAGGTGCAGGAAAAGGTGGAGCAACTGGCCTACAACTACATGCAGCGGCTGCGCTACCAGAACATCCACAATGCAGCCGTGCTGGTGATCAACAACCAAACCCGGGCAGTAGAGGCCTACCTGGGCTCTGCTGATTTCAACGATTTTGCACACCACGGGCAGGTTGATGGTATTCGGGCGGTACGCTCTCCGGGCAGTACTTTAAAGCCATTTCTTTATGCCGCTGCTTTTGATAAAGGCCTGCTCACACCTAAAGCGGTGATCACGGATGTGCCCGTGGATTATGCCGGGTATCGTCCGCAAAACTATTTCGGCAACTACAACGGCAATGTGACCATAGCACATGCGCTGGCTACTTCGCTCAATGTACCCGCCGTAAAAGTGCTCGACCAGTTTGGCGTGGATGCTTTTGTGCAGAAGCTGAAGCAGGCAGAATTTTCGGAGATGAAGCGCATGGGCAATCAGCTCGGTCTTTCCTTGATCCTGGGAGGCTGTGATGTGAAACTGGAAGAGCTGACTTTGCTCTACGCCTCCTTTGCCAACCAGGGGAAGTATACGCCTGCCAGGTGGCTGCAGCAGGATACCACGCAACAGGAAACGCAACTGCTTTCGCCGGCATCTGCCTACATGACGAACCAGATCCTGACGCAGCTCACGCGCCCTGACCTGCCGCACAATGCGCATAATAGTCCGAATCTACCCAAGATCGCCTGGAAAACCGGCACCTCTTATGGCCGCAAAGATGCCTGGAGCATCGGCTATAACAAAAAGTATACGGTGGGCGTGTGGGTGGGCAATTTCTCCGGCGAGGGCGTACCGGAACTCAACGGCACCGACTCAGCCACTCCCCTGCTATTCGACATCTTTAACAGCATCGATTATAACTCTTCTGACGGGTGGTTTCAGCAACCCAAGGGCATCGGTTTAAGAGCGGTGTGCGCCGAAAGCGGCAGCCCCTCCAACAGCTTCTGTAAGAACCAGGTGCTGGATACCTTTATACCTGGCATCTCGTCCACACAAAAGTGCAGTCACCTGAAGCGCATTGCTGTTTCAGCAGACAACAGGCACAGCTACTGCACCAGTTGCCAGCCAGCTACAGGCTTTGTACAAAAGCTATACCCCAACCATGCCCCGGAGCTGCTCACCTTTTACGATGCGGAGCGGATTCCCTACCAACAGATTCCGGCGCACAACCCAGGCTGCAGCCGCATTTTTAAAGAGCATGCACCGGTGATCACCTCTCCTGCTGCGGGAATGGAGTATTTGCTCGAGCAGGAAGAACACCAGCAACTGATGCTGCATAGCAATACCCACAACGAAGTAAAGCAGGTATTCTGGTACATCAACGACAAGTTTCTCAAAGCCACCCCCGCCAACGAGAAGGTGTTTTTTGAGCCGCAAAAGGCCGGCAGGTATAAGATATCCTGCACCGATGATCAGGGACGGAATACGGATAGTTATATTACTGTGAGGTTTTTGTAGAACACAGCAAATCAATCCTCTATGGCCTCTATACCTTGTTGCTTTAAATGCTCCAAGTGGTCTTTCATAGCTTTCAGTTGCTCCTCTGGATGCCCTTGCCAGTCCATTACTTCACCTGTTACCCGAAGCGGGCTCCGAGAGCGGTATGACTTCGTCGGGTTGCCCGGGTATTTCTTGTCCGTCAGATTGGGGTCATCTTCTATTGTACCGGTCGGCTCTACTGTATAAATCCTGCCCCGGCCTTCCCCCTGAGCAAGTTCAGCTCCCCAAATAGCGGCGTCCATGGTGGCAGTCAGATAGACATAAGCCGCTTTCTTCCGCTTCCCGTAATTCGAATTGAAGCCGGGCTCAATCGAGTCTCCAGGCTTTAGATCAGCTTTCGTGCCATGATAAAATAGCGCTGAACTCTGATCATCCTTTTCCCCTCTACTTACTGATTTCATATTGATTTATTCTACGCGAATGCTTTTTCCCTAATATGATTTACCTGCTAGAAAACACATGCATTTACCCACCTACTGCACCAGGTAGAAATGCAGTGACAGCTTATTAGTTTCTTCATTTCAAGCCATAGGTATAAAAAGCCTACATTATACAATTACAACCAGCTATTTTAACAACGATATTCTTTCTATATTTTACTATATTCGGTGTCTTGAACAATCACCAGCTTAACTTACAGCCTGTAAATCGTTTCAGTAAACTTACAGGCTGCTAAACCAGCATCGCATACATATGAAAAAACGAATACGCTCCCTAGTCCTGATGGTCCTGCTCTGCACACCTTTTACGCTACTGGCGCAACAAAAGAAGGAGAAGTTTGAGCCCGAAGAGCTGGCAAACCCGCTGATGGGCACCGACTCCAAGGTGAGCCTATCGAATGGCAACACCTACCCTGCTGTGGCTGTGCCATGGGGAATGAACCTGTGGACACCGCAAACCGGCAAAATAGGAAATGGCTGGGCCTATACCTATGATGCGGACAAGATCAGAGGCTTCAAACAAACGCACCAGCCCTCACCCTGGATGAACGACTACGGCCAGTTTGTGATCATGCCGGTGACGGGCAAACTTCGCTTTGATCAGGATGCCCGGGCCAGCTGGTTCTCTCATAAATCGGAGGTGGCCAAGCCCTACTATTACAGCGTATACCTGGCCGACCACGACGTAACCACCGAGTTCACGCCCACGGAACGTGCCGCCCAATTCCGCATCACCTACCCAAAATCCGACAGTTCCTTTATCGTGATCGATGCCCTGGACAAAGGCTCTTATGTAAAAGTTATACCTGGTGAGAACAAGATCGTAGGCTATACCACCAAGAACGCCCGCAGCAACCCGGTTGACTTCAAAAATCACTTTGTCATCTATGCAGACAAGCCTTTCACCATCGCCTATACCTGGCATGACTCCACGCTGGTAAAGGACAAACTGGAGATGAATGCCAATCACGTCGGCGCTATTGTCGGTTTCAAAACAGCAAAAGGTGAGCAAGTGAATCTGCGGGTGGCTTCTTCCTTTATCAGCCTCGAGCAGGCGGAGCTGAATCTAAAACGCGAACTGGCTAACGATAATTTTGAGGCGACCAAACAGAAAGCGAAAGCGCTCTGGAACGAAGCAATGAGCCGCATTACAGTGGAGGGCGGCACCGACGAGCAGCTACGCACTTTCTACAGCTGCCTCTACCGCACCTTATTCTTCCCGCATAAAATGTATGAACTTGATGCCAGCAACAATCCAGTGCACTACAGTCCTTACGATGGCAGGGTATACCCTGGCTTTCGGTTCGCCGGCACAGGTTTCTGGGACACTTTCAGGGCGCTCTACCCTTTCCTGAACCTGGCTTACCCGAGCATCAACAAAGAAATGCAGGCTGGCTTGGTAAACGACTACAAAGAAGGTGGCTGGCTGCCGGAGTGGTCAAGTCCGGGTTATGCCAACATCATGATCGGCAACAACTCGGCCTCCGTGGTGGCAGACGCCTACCTGAAAGGACTGCGCGGTTACGACATCAACACGCTATACGAAGCCCTGCAGCACGGCGCCAACAACGAAGGTCCGATCACGGCCATTGGTCGTGCCGGGGCACCTTACTACAACAAGCTGGGCTACGTGCCCTACGATGTGAAGATTAACGAGAATGCAGCCCGCACCCTCGAGTATGCCTACGACGACTTTGCTATTTATCAGCTTGCCAAAGCCCTGAACAGGCCGCAGGAGGAAATTGCCCTCTATGCGAAACGCAGCCAGAATTACCGCCACCTCTTTGTCCCCGCCACAGGCCTGATGCGCGGCAAAAATCAGGATGGCACGTTCCAGTCGCCGTTCAACCCCTTTAAGTGGGGCGATGCCTTTACCGAGGGCAACAGCTGGCACTACAGCTGGTCAGTTTTCCATGACGTGCAGGGGCTGATCGATCTGATGGGTGGTCGGCAGCACTTTGTGGCCAAGCTGGACTCTGTGTTCACGCTGCCGCCGATCTACGACGAGAGTTACTATGGCAGCGTGATCCATGAGATACGCGAGATGCAGATTGCTAATATGGGTCAGTATGCGCACGGCAACCAGCCCATTCAGCACATGATCTACCTCTACAACTACGCCGGCGCACCCTGGAAAGCGCAGTACTGGGTACGCGAGACCATGAACCGCATGTACCAGCCTACTCCGGATGGCTACTGTGGCGACGAAGACAACGGACAGACCTCTGCCTGGTATGTTTTCTCAGCCCTGGGCTTTTATCCGGTTACTCCGGCAGTGAACCAGTATGTGCTAGGCGCTCCCTTGTTCAAAAAAACAACGATAAAACTCGAAAATGGCAAAACGTTCGTGATCGAAGCGCCGTCTAACAGCAAGGAAAATCTGTATGTGCAGAAAGTAACTCTCAACGGTAAGAAGCACGAGCAGAACTGGATCTCACACGAGGATATTTTGAAAGGTGGCAAGCTGAAATTTGACATGGGCCCCGAGCCCAACAAAAGCCGGGGCACACAGGAAAGTGCAGCTCCTTATTCTTTCTCAAACGACAAAACCGCAACACAGCACTTAAAATAAACCTTATCAACACTAAACTATACCCTGATGCCATCCATAACGCCTATTGCAGCTGAAGAAGTTGCTTCTCAGCCCACAGAGTCTACGCGAGACTATAAAAACTATACCTCGCCGCTGATCGTCGTTACGCTCCTCTTTTTTATGTGGGGCTTCATCACCTGCATGAACGACATCCTGATCCCAAAACTGCAGGAGGTCTTCACACTGCAGCTCTGGCAGGCCATGCTGATCCAGACAGCCTTTTTTGGAGCTTATTTCATCGTGTCATTTCTCTACTTTTTGCTGTCCGTCAGCAAAGGTGACCCCATCCAGAAGATCGGGTATAAGAACGGCATCATCATCGGCCTGATCGTAGCGGCGCTGGGCTGTACCTTGTTTTACCCGGCGGCCGTGTTTCATAGCTACGGCTTCTTCCTGATGGCGCTTTTTGTGCTGGCATCCGGTATAACGGTGCTACAGATCACGGCAAACCCCTATGTGGCCATACTGGGCTCACCCGAAACCTCTTCCAGCCGCATGAACCTGTCGCAGGCACTAAACTCCTTTGGCACCACGATCGCACCAATCATCGGGGGTTACCTGATCTTCGACCAGGTGGCTTCAGCTGAAATTGACACCGCAGATTCTGTCAAACTCCCCTACCTGGGACTTGCTGCTTTGTTGTTGCTCCTGGCTGTGCTGATCAAAGTGGCGAAGCTGCCGCGTTTGGAAGGAGGCGGTAAAATAGAGCGCGGTGCCGCGGCCACAAAGTATCCGCACCTGGTATTGGGCATCATCTGTATATTCATGTATGTGGGTGGCGAGGTGAGCATCGGCAGTGCGCTGATCAATTACATTAAACTTCCGCAAATCACCGGCTTGTCTGAATCGGAGGCGAAGCATTACCTGGCTTTCTATTGGGGTGGTGCCATGATCGGCCGCTTTTTCGGTGCTGTAGCGCTGAGTACCTTCAAACGTACGGGCAAATTTGCTGTAATCTCTCTGATTGCTTTAGTTACTTTCCTGACGGTATACGCACTCTATGACATGAACCAGGCGCTCATCATACTAGGCCTGATTGCGCTGAACGTGCTCGTATTGCTCCTGGCACGCTTCATACCTAACCACACCGTAGGCTTGTTTGCCATGGCCGTAATTGGTTTACTTTTGATTGGTGTGTTTGCAGAAGGTTCGCTGGCCATGTGGGCCATCATCGCCATTGGTCTGTTCAACTCCATCATGTTCCCAACCATCTTCGACCTGGCTATCAAAGGGCTGGGCCGACACACTAGCCAGGGCTCTTCTTTGCTGGTTATGGCCATTGTGGGTGGTGCGATCGTGCCTCCGCTACAGGGTTTGTTCGCCGACCTGAGTGGTGACCTGCAACTTTCCTTTATCATCCCAATGCTCTGCTATGCCTACATTGTGTATTATGGCTTTGTGGGGTATAAGGTGAGGGAAGCTCAGGTATAGATACCGGACAAAAGCACACTAGACTAAAGACAAAAGACTGCGGGTTAGCCTGCGGTCTTTTTTTTGTCAGAATCAGGATTTTCAGGATTTAGGGATTTTCAGGATTCACATGCACGATTGACACACCCTGCCCCTCTCAAGAGGGGAATTTCAGCTACTGCTTTCCCTTATGTCATCCTGAAAGGATCTTAGTGAAAGGGAGGACAGGCAGTTGCTATCACACACCCTTGTCCATCTCAAGAGCGGATTTTTTGCTGATGTCTCTCTAATGGTATAAGCGTTGTAATTACAGCAGTACTTTGGTATTACCGGGTCCAACCACCCCTGCCCCTCCTTAGCCAAGGCGGGGAGTCTGTAGCTACTACTTTACAGGTATATACATTGTAGTTTCAGTTACTCTCACACCACTGGCAGGGGTAGCAAGACTAACTTGCCCCTTGAGCAATGAAACAGATCGCTTTGGCCCGGTGCACCTTGGCGCTCCACTGTTGGGCGTGAAGGGGTCCCCCTGTCAAGAGCGGTCAGCGAGTGGGGGTAGGGGCCCTCGATTTGGAGCGTCTTGACTTTTTTGCTTAGGGGGTAGGGACCCTCGATTTGTGTCAAGACAAAAAGTAGGGCCCGCCCGGCCAGGGCAAGCTATAGAACAGCACGGGATGTTATACCTATAACAGCAGTTGCTACAAAGCAAGCTATACCTGATCAAGGCGCTACAGCAAAAAGCTTCTTGTTCGGCCTGCTCCCCATGTAAAAGATAATCTTCCCGCCGTTCATAATTTCCCCATGCGTCAGGTAGGTGCGATTGACAGGTTTCCCGTTCAGCTCCATCTTCTGGACAAAGACATTCTTGTCACTCTGGTTCTTCGCCTCAATCGTAAAGATCTTGCCATTCTCCAGGTTGATCGTGGCTGATTTGATAGCCGGACTGGTAATGGCATACTGATCAGACCCCGGTGCAACTGGATAAAAGCCCAGGGCGCTGAAAATATACCAGGCACTCATCTGCCCGAAATCGTCGTTGCCGCCCAGACCGTCTACTGTCGGTTTGTACATGGCCTTGAGCACCATGCGGGTTCGCTCCTGTGTTTTCCAGGGCTGGTCGGTCCAGTTGTAAAGGAAAGGGACGTGGTGCGAAGGCTCATTGCCGTGCACGTAGTTGCCGATGATACCTTCTCTGGATATGTCTTCGGTGTTTTCAAAATACTTGTCCGGAAGCTCCATGGTAAAGAGCGAGTCCAGGTGCTGGGCAAAGCGGGTCTTCCCTCCCATCATCGCGATCATCTGGGCTGGGTCGTGCGGCACGTACAGGCTGTAGTTCCAGGAGTTACCTTCGATGAAGCCCTGCCCGTGGGTGTCCAGCGGGTCAAACTCTTTCTTCCAGGTACCGTCGCTCAGCTTAGGGCGCATAAAACCGGATCTGGCATCGTACACGTTTTTGTAATTCTGGGCGCGTTTGCTGAATTCCTCATAAATGTCCTGCCGGTTGAGCTTCTTTGCCATTTGGGCAATGCACCAGTCGTCGTAGGCGTATTCCAGCGTCTTCGATACGGAAGAACCGTTTTTGTCCTCCGGCACGTAGCCCATGTCCATGTAGTATTCCAGGCCATCGTAGTAGCGGGTGCGGGCGGTCTGTACGCAGGCATCCAGGGCACGGTTCGCATCGAAATTGCCATTGCCTTTCATCACAGCATCGGCAATCACCGGCACGGAATGGTAACCGATCATGCACCAGTTCTCGTTGGCGTAGTGCGACCACACCGGCAGCATCTTGTGCACGCTCTGGTCGTAGTGCGCCAGCATCGATTTGATCATGTCGTTGTTGCGGGCCGGCTGCAGAATGTTGAATAGCGGGTGCAGCGCCCGGTAAGTATCCCAAAGCGAGAAGCTGGTGTAGTTGGTAAATCCATCGGCCTGGTGTACGTTCATGTCGATGCCTCTATACCTGCCGTCCACGTCCATGTAGGTGGTGGGTCCCAGGAAGGAATGGTACATGGCGGTATAGAAATTCACGAGGTCATCCTTACCGGCTTCCACCACTACTTTGTTAAGTTCTTTGTTCCAGGCGGCCTGTCCTTCGCGCTTCACCTGCTCAAAATCCCAGTGCGGTATCTCGGCCTTCATGTTAGCCAAAGCGCCTTCGGTACTAACCGGCGACAAGGCAAACTTGATCTTAATCTTCTCTCCCTCCTCTGTTTTAAAGTCGAAGTAGGCTCTTATCTTTTTGCCGGCAAACTCAGGGAAGTTTTTGGTCTGGTCGAACTTGCGCCAGAAGCCTTTATACACCTGCGCCTCCGAGTAATCTTTGTTGCCATACTGGTGGAAAGGCTTGCTGAAGGCCATGGCAAAGTAAACCGTGCGGGTGCGGGCCCAGCCGTTGGTCTGGCGGTAACCGGTGATCAGGGTATCGTTCTCCACCCGCACAAAAGTCCAGGTGGTTTTGCCGTCGTAGTTGTAAATGCCCGACATCAGGTCCAGGATAATATGCGCCTCCTCTGACTTCGGGAAGGTATACTGGTGCATGCCTACCCGGTTACTGGCCGTGAGTTCAGCCATGATGTTGTGGTCATCGAGCTTTACTTTGTAGTAGGCCGGTTCTGCCAATTCATTAGCGTGGGAGAAAGCCGAGCGATAACCGCTCTCCGGTTTGTCGGCCGTGCCGGGGTTCAGTTGAAGTTTGCCGGTAGTCGGCGCGATCAGGAAGTCGCCCAGGTCGGAGTGGCCCGTGCCGCTGAAGTGGGTGTGGCTGAAGCCGACAATCGTTTTGTCGTCGTACTGATAGCCGGCGCAGTACTTGTACACGTCCTTGTTATACTTACCGTTCACCTCATAAGGAATGGTGTCGGTGTCAGGACTCAGCTGCACCATGCCGAACGGCACCGTGGCACCCGGATAGGTATGGCCCATCTTGGCGGTGCCGATCATCGGGTTGACGTACTTCACCAGGTCAGGCGCTGCCTTCTTTTGCGCAAAGGTCAGGCAAGGTATAAGCAATAAAACTGAAAGGGCGATACTTCTCATAAGACGAGCTGTTTGTGGAGAATCGTGTTTTAAAGATAGCTTAAAGTTAAAGCTTATTTTTAAAAACTTAGCCCTCAATCAGCTACGACAATTACCTAACAAAGCGCTATAACTGGATTTATACCTGTCAGCAGAAGCATTCAGAAGATTTCGCGGCAAAATGATTAAATTGCACTTTGATTGATCTGTACTCCCAGCATTTAAAAGCACCCTCCTTATGAATTTTATTGCGCTTGATTTCGAAACGGCCACACCACAGCGTGACAGCCCTTGTGAGATAGGTATAACTGTGGTGCGGGAAAGGAAGATTGTGGAAACACGCTCCTGGCTGATCAAGCCTTTGTATTACCCTCACTTCAATTCATTCAACATAGCCGTGCATGGCATCCGGCCTGCTGACGTGAAAGACCAGCCTGATTTTGCTGAGTTGTGGCCGGAGTTAAAACCCTACCTGGAAGGGCAGCTGCTGATTGCCCACAATGCAAGCTTTGATATGAGCGTGCTGCGCAAAACACTGGCAACATATAACATCCCGCTACCTGAGGCGCGCTATACCTGCAGCCTGAAATTTTCGAAGAACATCTGGAAGGGCATGCACAAGTACGACCTCAAAACGCTCTGCAACATGCACCGCATCAACTTCCTGCATCACCGTGCCGCCTCCGACGCCGACGCCTGCGCCCGACTATCGCTGAAGGCCCTCGAGCTGACGGGCACCAGTTCTGAAGAGGAATTTGTTGTGCGGATGGGAAGTAAGATTGCCCGTGTTTAACGTATCATCAAACCAGTTCTTCTTCCCTCTCCACAGCCTCGGTCACAGGTATAGCAACCGGCATCTCGACAAAGAAGGTACTGCCTACCCCTTCGGTGCTTTCTACCCGGATGCTGCCACCGAAGCTTTCGAGAAGTTCTTGGCAAAGCATCAGGCCCAGTCCGGTTCCTTTTTCACCTGCAGTGCCCAGGGTAGTGAAGCGCTTTTCAGTAAACAGCTTCGAAATATTCGTCGCCGAAATTCCTTTCCCGCTGTCTTTTACCTGCAATGCGATGCTGTTTTCTGCTACCGATGCAGCCACTACAATCTCACCTCCTGTAGTAGAGAATTTGATGGCGTTCATTAGCAGGTTTCGAAGCACAAAGGTGAGTCGCTCTTTATCAGACAGAGCAAAAGCGGCAGGGTCCACCTGATTCATCAGCACGATTTCCTTCCTGTCGGCATGGGACTTCACCTGTACCATGGCTTCATCGACCAAGGTCTGCAGGCTCACTGGCAGGAGCTGCACGTTTGCATCGTCCAGCTGCGCCTTAGCCCAGATCAGGATGTTGTCGAGCATGTTGTTGGCAACCTCCATGTCGCGGTTAAGCAGCCCAAAGATCCGGTTTGTGTCGGCTTCTGTCATGCTCTTGCGCATTGCCAGTGTCAGCACGCTTTTTACAGAAGCAAAAGGGCCTCTCAGGTCATGCGAAATAATGGAGAACACCTTGTGCTGGAAATCACTTTGCCTGGCAAGGCGCTCGTTCTGCACCCGCAGTTGCTCTGACTGCAGGGCGATCTCGGACTGCTGCGAACGGGCGAGCGTGTGCGCTTCTTCCAGCCTTCTGTAGGCCGCCTGCTGACGCGAGCGGCTTTTAATTAACTCAACCAGGAGCACTAGCAGCACCAGCAGCACCCCCATGACAGAAGCAATGAACCAGCGCTGTGTCTTCAGCTCGGCTGCCTGACGCTCCTGCTCTGCCTTCAGCAAGTTGTTTTCCGCCTCCATCTGTTCAGTTTCATACTGCACCGTCAACTCCGCTTCCATTTTTTCACGGCTCTCCTCGTGCAGCACATCTTTGTGCTTGTTGTGCAAAAGCAAGTATTCATAAGCGCGGGTATAATCGTGCAGGGCGGCATAGGCGGTGTGCATGTTCCAGCTGGCCTCCGCTATCTTTTTGCTCGATCCGCTCAAGGCCGCCATCTGGTAGCCTTCGCTGGCATATTGCAGCGCCTGTTCCGGCTTTCCGATGGCCAGGTATAACTCTGATATGCGGCCCAGGGTCGACATCCTGATCATGTCGTTGCCCACCTCCAGGTTGAGCGCAACGGATTTGAACAGGTGTACCAGTCCTTCAGCCGGTCGCCCGAGGTGCAGGTGCAGGTAGCCTAGGTTGTGAAGCCCGATGGCCAGCCCCTTTTTGTTGCCAGCCTGCTCCTGCAGTCTGATGGCTTTTTTATAGTAACTAAGCGCTGTAGGGAAATCTTTGCGGGCTTCTGCAATATCTCCCAGGTTATTGTAAGCACTGCCGAGGCGCTGCACGTCACGTGCTTGCTCAGCTATTTCGGCTGCTTTGCTGTAGTGCTGCACCGCACGGTCAAAATCATGGGTCCTATTGTAAACATTGCCCAGGTTGATGTAGGAAGAGATCAGGTGGAGGGTATCCTGAGAGGCTTCGCTTAGCCGGAGAGATTTAAAGTAGTATTGCAGGGCTTCATCATACTCTCCCATCATCAGGTGAGAGTTACCCACTAATATTTGCGCATTGGCCTGTCCCTTTTGAAAGCCGATGGACTGTGCCAGCTGCTCGGCTGCCAGCCCGTATTTCCGTGACACTAAGGCGTCCGTCAGACCGTAGTGCCTGCTCAGGCTGCCATTGAGCTTCACTCTGGCTGAGTCGCTTACAGCCTTGGCTAACTCCACTTTCAAGCTATCGGCAATTCTGTCCTGCGCTGTCAGCACACCTGGAAGACAGAACAGAAAAAGTAAAAGTATTCTCATATAAACTGTGCAATTCTGATCGGACCTTCAGCACTTAGAATTCTACCCTCTTCCTGTCTTGAACTGACAATGCAGCTATGAACACAAAATACTCTCCGATACTTAGAAACACCAAATTTATGCAAAAGAGACACTCCTAACCAAACACTTCACAAAATAATTTACACAGCTGAATCACAGACAATTGAGCCCTATATTTATTTCGTCTTTTTTATAAAATCTCAATGCGCCACCCAACGGCGGGCGGCTTCCTTCTCCTCAAAAGAAAAGGATCGCTGCTCAATGGAAGGCACCACTGTGAACACGCCTGACATCAGGTGCTGCAGCCAGTTCTTATCAGTGACAAGTGCAATCTTTTTCACCTTCTCCAGCACGTCACCGAAGTTGGATAAGATGAAGCTTACCCGCTCCTGAACGGCGGCAGGCTCCACTCCTTCCGAGGCTGCCATCTCCAGGTATAGATTGAAAGGAGCTGCCGACTCCAGTTCCGGTTTGATGACCTGCTGCGATTCTTTCATGTCCTGCACATCCAGTTCTCCCTCCACTCTGAATGCCAGCACATGGTCGTGGCCAATGTCTATTTTCTTTATCATCCTGCTTCATTTTAAAGGTATAGCTTATCTATCACAGTGCCCTTGAGGCGAATAAAACAGCTGCCAGCAATAGCACCAGCCCGACCAGGTCGCCCAGGCGGCTGATGATCTTGTAAAGTAGTTTTTTGTATTTCTCTTGCATGGGCTGTCTGGTTAATTACACAATTTCAAAACGTTCGGAGTAGATGCGGCGCCAGTCTACACCCAGGTTGTGCAGGCCGATCTCGACCACATCCATCAACGGACCCGGACCACAGATAAAGTACATGAAAGTTTCCGGCTTGTCAGGCAGGTATTTGGCCAGCATCTCCTCATCTATCCGGCCTCCCTCCCCGTCAATATCTTCCGGTAGCTCTTCTTCATCCGGCACATCTTCTATCACATGAATGATGCGCAGGTCGATCACTTTGCTGATCTCGGTTAGTTCTTCCCGGAAGGTCACATCCTCCCACTTTTTGCTGGCATAGAGCAGGATGGCTTGGCGGGGATCTTTGTCGTCGCGCATGGTGCGCAGCATGCTCATGCCGGGGGTAATCCCGATGCCGCCCATCACCAGAAACAGGTGACTGTCCGGCTCAGGGGTGAACGACCCGAAAGGTCCTTCCAGGTATACCCTGGCGCCTTTGGGTATGTCTTTGAAAGTAGAGGTGAAATCGCCGGACTCCTTGGCCGTGAAGCTGATCGTACTGTCGCGGGCGCTGGAGGCAAAGGAGAAGGGGTGCTGCTGCAAGGTAAAGGGGCTGTCGTTTACGGTGATCCAGGCAAACTGCCCGGGTCTGAACTGCATCTTTTTGCCTGACTCAGGTTGGAGGGTGAGCGTCCAGCACTCGTCCCGATCATCTTTTACCTGCGTTACCCGGTAGAGCTTTTTGCGGTTCAGCCAGGGCCGCACGAGACGGGTGTGCAGCACCAGGTACATGCAGGCACCCAGCAGCAGGGCGAGCACAATCTTTTTCCAGAGTGGGTCCAGGTAGTGTGATACCTGTATGGAGTGCACCACGCCCACAAACACGATCGAGAGTGCCAGAAAACCATGGAGCAGCCGCCACTTCTCATAACTCAGTTTAAAGGCCAGCCGCCAGACGCTTGTAACTGTAATGGCGATCAGCGCGACAGAAACATAAGACAGCGCAATAGCCCGAAGCAGGTTAACACTTGGGTCGAAATAAGAGAGAAATTCAGAATTGTTCAGGATCAGGATGACCGGGTGAGCCAGTATGAAGAAGAAAGCGACCAGCCCCATCTTGCGGTGAAAATGCACGATATTGTCCATGCCGAATGTAGGCGCCACCCAGCGGAAGCGGCCGGAGAACAGGAACTGCAAACCAAAAATTGCCAGGGCGATGAAACCCAGCGCCACTCCCAGCTCTGTCCAGAAATCCCGGGCGGCAGGTACAGGCCCTACCAGGGCAAGGCCCAGCGGCACCAGGGCAAGTATGGTGAATAGTAAAAGCCAGGAAAAACCTCTCCGGTAAGAATATCTCATCTCTTGTCAATTATCCTATCCGGCTATACCTGTCACTACCCTATACCCAATGTCAGGGCTTAGAAACCGGACGGTTCATCGTTTAAAGCCTAATGTATAGTATACTGATTTTCAGGTATATTGGTCGACAGAAAGACGGAATCCGGAGGAGTAGGCTGCTCTATACTATTGTTTTGCTCCAGGTAGGGCGCCAGGATCGGGGCCATACCCCGCAGCACCTGCACCGGCAGTGAAGAGGTGAAATGAAATTCCGCCGCTTCACGGCCTGGCACAAAGGCGGTGAGCGTACCGAAGTGATTGTCGCCGATGAAGAACACGAAGGTGGCGGTGCGGTTGACGCTGCGTGAGGACAGTCGCTCCCCTCTTTTATTCATGGTCACGACCCGGTTGTCGCCCGTGCCGGTCTTGCCGCCAAGCCGCAGCGTATTTCCATCCGTACCTGGTATACCACCTTGCAACCGACGGGCAGTGCCGGTATCCACTACATCCAGCAGCGTTTCCCGCACGAGGGCGGCTACTTCCGGTGCCAGCACCTGCTCCCCTTCCCCTACCTGCCACTTCAGGCCGGTTTCATAGGGTGTCTCTTTGGCAAAGTGCAGTTCCTCGATGCGGCGGGTGCGGTGACGCACGCCATCGTTCAGGATGATGCCCATCAGTTCGGCCAGCGCTTCGGGGCGGTCGCCGGACGAGCCAAGGGCCGTCGCCAGGGAAGGTACCAGTTGCTGAAAAGGATACCCGAGTTTGTGCCAGCGCTGCTGCAGGTCGGCAAAGGCGTCGAGCTCGAGCATGGTGCGGATGCGGGAGTCACGGGCGCTCTTGTGGCGTGAGCGGAACAGCCATTTGTATACCTCCAGCCGGGTGTCCATGCTCGCCTCCGCCACCTCCGGCCACCGGGCCTCCGGATGCTGCTGCAGGTACTGCAAGAGCCACAGTTCCAGCGGATGCACCCGTGAAATATAGCCCTGGTCGTTCAGGTCAAAGGCCTCCGGTCCGAACTGGTGGTAGAGCTCCATGATGCGCTTGTCTTTGAGCTTCTTTTCCCAGGGTAGCCGCTCCCGCATCATGCGGGTGAAGCTGGTGGAGTCGGTATGCGGGTAAAAGAAGCGGTGCACCGTCGCCAGTCGGACGGAGTTGAGGTGCATGCCTTTGAGCAGCGTTTCGAAGCGCTCTTCTTCTGTCTTGCCCTTATACTTATGCCAGAAGCGAAGCAGGTAGGTCTCCCCTTCCCGGTTGGCAAAGCGGGTCAGGTATTCCCGGCGGCGTGGGTCAGCATCGTTGCCGAGCAAACTGCCGCTGCCTCCTGTCTGCTGCTGTATGCTGTGCCGCACCACGTCCCGCGTCAGCCTGACAAAGGGCAGGTTGATCGATTTCAGAAAGGCTTCGCGCACGGTCGGGTTGCGGCCATTGTCGGTGTCGCTGAAGTTGTGGAAGGTATGCATGCCGCCGCCCGTGAAAAAGCGCTCATGCGGACTGGCCGAATAGCGGCGCTCCATGGCGGCATCGAGTGTGGCGGCCAGGCTCTTGTCTTTGGCCTGCAGCAGGTAGCGCAGCACCCAGCGACTCAGGTTGTCCTGCGAACCGGCCAGTGCCCGTCGCAACTCCCCAGCCGACTCCCCGCATATCGGGTATGGAGTGCTTCGATCATCTCCAGGTAAGTGACTAGCATGCGAAGCTTAGCGGTGGAACCCAGTTCCAGTTTGCTGCCTTCGTTCAGGTCCAGCGGCTGGTCGGTGTTGTCGGTTTGCACGCGCACCAGGTTACCCTGCGGACTGCGCTCATACAGGGTAAAGCTATACCTGATTTCAGCTGCTTGTTTCGGACTTAGCAGACGCTCTCCATACAGCCCCACGCTCCTGGCAAAAGCCGGATCGCTCAGGCGATTCAGGTAAGTGCTCACCTCGCCCTGCAGCGCATGCTCCAGGGTAGTCGTGGCACCCATGTCCATGCGGTCGAGGTCGTAGAGGGTCTTGCCCAGCATACCTGCCAGGTGCGTGCGCACCATCAGCGAACCTTTGTTTGTTTCGGCTGGCACAGTAATCGGCGCTGCACTGAAATCCCGGAAGAAGATGTCCTTAGCCAGGCCCGCATCGCGCAGCGCCGGACTGATGTGCCCGTGCTCGGCCAACAGGCGCAGGTAGCTGCTGGTTAACTCGTTCAGCGCTGCATGCCCGCCTTCGTTCAGGTAGTAAGCAGGTCGGCGCTGGGCGATGAACAGCGACAGCACCTGCCGCAGTGCCTGTCCCTGTGCCAGCAGACTGTCTCCTTCAGCGGCCGGCAAACTCAACAGGCGGTTGACTCTCTCCAGGTCACTTCCAAACCATACCCACAGCCCATCGCCCAGCCCGTGCACTTCGCCATAGCCCGGCGCACCGTAGAGTGGCAGGTTGTTCAGATAAGACAGCACCAGTGACTGCCGGGCCGGCAGTGTTTCGGGACCAGCCTGGTAGGCACGTACGCTGGCCGACACCATCTGCTGCAGCTTGGCACGCGGACTCACGGTAATGCCCGCCGGAGAATGACGGAATTTTTCTAGTTGGGTGGCGAGTGTGCTGGCTCCCATGGTCTGGTACGCGAGCCCCATCCGGCTGGCTGCCAGGTGCAGACTGGCCTTGGTGAAGCGCAGCCAGTCAACGGCCGGATTCATGTAAGGCTTGTCAGCGTCCAGCAACTCACGGTTTTCGATAAACAAAAGAGAGGAGGTGATCAGCGAAGGGATGGCCTCGTAGCTGGCGTACAGGCGACGCGGGTATTTGAAATCGTAGACGGGCCTGCCCTGGTAATCGACGATGTGCAGACCGGCCTGCGTTTTTTCGGGGTATGGGGCAAAGTAACCCTGAGAGGTATACTGCATCAGCGCCTCCGAAAAGCGCGCCTGTTGTACCACCTCCATGCCCCGTTCCTGCGCCCGGCCGAGCAGCTGGGGCAGCTGCGCATAGCCGAGCCGTTTATCAAAAGGTCCGGGCTTGGGATATATGATCGCATCGCTTTGGCCAGTCTCTACCTGATAGGTCAGGGTGCGGGCATAGCGCGTTAGTTCTCGCGCCTGCAAACGGGATGTACGGGCTTCATATAGCACGGCCGCGACGATAGCTCCCAAGAGGATGAGGGTAGCGCCAAAGAGCATCCATTTGAGGATGGTCCCACGTTTTCTCTCTTTACTGGCCGTGTGGGTGGGACGGTAATTGCTGACTACCATCACCAAGGTGTTTTTGTTCTAAAAATCTGGTAGTAAAGTGTACGTTTATTTTGTGTTAAAAGTGACTTTAAATCTAGGCGGAGTTACGCTCCGCATTGATGATTCCGAATGAGCAGCGCACCACCAGCTTTTCGTATACCTGCTTTGCCGCTTGCTGCGGGTCCTGCTCCTCCAGGGTCCGGATGCGGGCCAGGGCATACTGCTGTATCGTGATCAGGGGTAACTCAATGCGCTGCCGCAGCTGAATCGAAAGCTCGTCCATGGGTTTGTCGGCCATCAGCGTGTCGGCACCCGCCAGCATGAGCACGTACTTCCTGGTGCGCTCAAACTCTTCATAGATCTGCTTCCAGAGTTCTCCGTAGGTGGGATGCTCCGCCAGGTAGGCTGTCACCGGGAAAAAGCATTTCTTCATGGCCATCTCACAATTGTCGAGCATGGTCTTGAAGAAGAGTGAGTGCTTGTAAAGCTGCTGCAGCCGTGGCCATTCTCCTTTGGCATGCAGTGCTTCCAGCGCCTTGCCCACGCCATAGTAGCCAGGCAGGTTCTGCTTCAGCTGACTCCAGGCACCCACGTAAGGCACGGCACGGAGATCATCCAGGTTCAGCTTGCCCGCTTTGCGCTTGGAAGGACGGCTGCCGATGTTGGCCTCGCCGTAGTAGCGGAGGGGACTCACATAAGTCAGGTACTCCAGGAAAACCGGGTTGTTCTTCAGTTCGGAATAGGCATCGAAGCTCACCTCCGCCAGTTCCTGCAGCAGCTGGTCATCCTCCTGACTCAGGGTCGGTTTTTTGCGGTTGAAAAGACTATTGCTGATGCCGGCGTGCAGGAGTTGCTCCAGGTTGAAGCGGGCCGCATCCACCGAGCCGAAGTTGGAGCTTACGGTCTGTCCCTGAATGGTCAGCTGGATCTCTTTGTTGGCGATGTTGTTGCCCATGGAAGCATAGAACTGCTGCGTCTTGCCGCCACCCCGTGCCGGCGGACCACCCCGCCCGTCGAAGAAAATGACCTCAATGCCATACTCCCGACTCACCTGCGTCAGGGCCTCTTTGGCTTTGTAGATGCTCCAGTTGGCCATCAGGTAGCCGCCATCTTTGGTACCGTCGGAGAAGCCGAGCATGATGGTCTGGGTATGGCCACGCCGCTGCAGGTGCTCCCGGTATACCTTGTGTTCGTAGAGCTGCCGCATCACAGATGCCGCCTCCCGCAGGTCGGTGATCGTTTCGAAGAGCGGCACGATGTCTACCGTGAGTGCCTCGGCTTGCCAGCCATTCAGGCGGAACAAGGTATAAACCTCCAGCACGTTGAGGGCGCTGGTGCAGTGGCTGATGATGTAGCGGTGGCAGCCGTCCTCCCCGTTGCGCTCCTGTATCGTCCGGATAGTGGCGACTGTTTGCAGGGTGTCCTGCAGCAGCTCGTCGTCTGCAAACATGTCGGCGTCTTGCAGACTCTCTGCTATACCTGCCAGGGCAGTTATCTTATCCGCATCCGGAAGCTGCGCATAGTCCCTGGGCAGCAGGTCGGTACGTTGCGAAAGCTCCTCATAGAGGTGGCTGTGTACCGAGGAATCCTGCCGGATGTCGAGGGTGGCGAAGAACAGGCCAAAGAGCTCCACTTTGGTGATCAGCGCCTCCACCTGCTTTAAGAACAAGCTGTTGTGCTCCTCCAACAGCAATTTGCCGATCTCCCGCAGCGAACCAAGTATGGTCTCCTGATTCAGGTCCAGGGTATAGCCGGGCACAAACAAATGATTGTATAGTTTGGCTTCCAACTCCTTCAGCAGATCTTCCACACCCCTGAACGTCAGGCGGCGCCTGAGTCGGCGCACGTCGGCGTAATAGGCACGGATAGCCGCGACCCGCAGCGCATCGGCTACCTGCAAGGTGGTATCTGCTTTTACAAAAGGATTGCCGTCGCGGTCCCCTCCCGGCCAGAAGCCCATCCGGATCAGCTTAAAGCCCGGTCGGATCACACCCGGAAACTGCGCATCCAGGTAAGAAATAATATCGCCGGCAGCGCGATAGAAAACATTCTCCAGAAACCAGATCAGGCTGATGGCTTCTTCATAAGGCGTGGGTTTCTCTTTCTTGAAAAAAGGCGTTTTGCCCAGCTGCCGCAGGTATGAATGCGCCTGCGAGGTATTGTCGGTAGCCAGCGCCTGCGACAGGTCGTTGATGATGCCCAGCACATTGCTCGGGTAGAACTGCGTGGGGTGCGCCGTGAGGACCATGCGCACCGCAAAGTCCTGCAGCTTACGGGCCAGCTGCTCCTGTGCCTGCTCATGCAGCACCGCGATGCTCAGTTGGTTCAGGGTGCCTGCGCCGTGCATGTCGTGGGTATCGCGGAAGGCGGCCTCTTCCAGTGCATCGAACAGCACTACCTGCCGCTCGGCATACTGCACAAAACGGAAGAGCAGGTCGTGCTGCTCCTGCTCGGTGCGGTAGTGGGTGTACTGCGCAAAAAAACTCTGGATGATCTCCTCCGGACTCTGCTGTCGCTGGTAGCCGTCCTCACAGTGCAGCACCAGCAGCGAAAGCAGCACGCCTGTTTTCTCTACCCGGTGAAAGGGCAGCGACGAAAACAGGCTGTTATACATTTCATAGCGGGTGCCCACCAGGGTGGAGAAGGCTTCCAGGTTGGTGTCGGCACGGAGGGTATTGTGCGTGTTCATAGTTTCAGGAGATCAGTCGTAAAATTTTCTTAAGATAAGAAATTTTGATTGGAGGGCACAGGTATACAGCTTATAACCTGTGGCAAGTGCCTGCATCAGCGCCTAAACCAGACTTCGCATTTTTGTCGCAAATGGCCCTTCATTTGTCAGTTTTCACCCCCTCTTTCCGGCGCTATTCGTGTACATTTGTAATAGTTAAAACAACGAAGGCAACCGGCCTGAGGCAATTAGTTTCAGGCGCAGCAGCAACATGAATTTCAATTGATTACTCCTGTATTCCAATTGATTTTTATATGTACATTCATGCTGCACTTTGTCAATCCTGATAACAAGTTAATGATCACAAAATAAGCTAAATACTATGGAAAACACAGCAAAAACCGCCACTGTCACAATTAGCACCAACATACAGGCGCCGGTAGCAAAAGTCTGGAAGTTCTGGACAGAACCACAGCACATCACCCGGTGGAACAATGCCTCCGATGACTGGCATACCCCACGGGCAGAAAACGACCTCAGGGCAGGCGGCAAATTCAACTCCCGCATGGAAGCAAAAGACGGCAGCATGGGCTTCGACTTCAACGGCACTTACACCGATGTGCAGGAGCACGAGCGTATTGCCTATACCCTGGAGGACGGCCGCAAAGTAGAGATCAGGTTTGAGCCAAACGGCACAGAGACACGTGTCACCGAAATATTTGACGCAGACACAAGCCACTCGGTAGAGATGCAGCAGGCGGGCTGGCAGGCTATTCTGGATAATTTCAAAAAATACGTGGAAGCCGCTGCCAGGCCCCGCACCCTGCATTATGAAATCAGCATTGAGGCTCCTGCCGACAAGGTATACCACACCATGCTCGATCCGGAGCAGTACAAAGCCTGGACCGCCGTGTTTCATCCGACCTCTCACTACAAAGGCTCCTGGGAGAAAGGCGCTAAAATACAGTTTCTGGGTATAGGGGAAGATGGTAAAGTTGGCGGCATGGTCAGCCGGATAAAGGAGAATATCCCAAACCACTTCATCAGCATCGAGCACCTGGGACTGGTGCAGGATGACGAAGAGATCACGAGCGGACCGGAAGTAGCCGAATGGGCCGGGGCGCTGGAGAACTATACCTTTACGGAGGAACAGGGCGAAACCATACTGGCAGTTGATGTGGATACGAACCAGGAGTTTGAAGCCCACTTCTCGGAAACCTGGCCAGAGGCCCTGCAGAAAATAAAGGCCATGTGCGAAACCGTATCCTAAACCTTTAAACCCACAAAATAAAACGATGGCGACAGTCAGCACCTACCTCAACTTCACCAACCAGACCGAGGAAGCTTTTCTTTTCTACAAATCCGTTTTCGGAACAGAGTTTATCGGCAGCATTTCCCGCTTTGGCGACATCCCTCCATCCGAGGACATGCCCCCTATACCTGAGGCCGACAAAAACCTGATCATGAACATCGCTTTGCCAATTTTGGGTGGGCATGTGATCATGGGGACGGACGCGCCTGAATCGATGGGCTTCCGGCTGACGCAGGGCAACAACGTATACATCATGCTGCAACCCGACTCCCGCGAAGAAACCCGCCGCCTGTTCAAGGCACTTTCGGAAGGCGGCAAAGTAGAGCAGGAACTGCAGGACATGTTCTGGGGCGACTACTACGGCAGTTGCGAAGACAAATTTGGCATTCACTGGATGTTCAACTGCGATCAGAAATAACCACAAATAGCAATACTGGAGACAACAAGAGCCGCTTTTTCAATTTTGAAAGGCGGCTCTTTTCGTACAATTAATTCACCTATTGCTGCTGCTGCCGTATGAGGTATACCAACTGCTTGCGGAGCAAATGCAAGAGAATGAATACTGAAAAGATCAACACAATTGTAACCATTTTAGGGGGCCTGGTGCTGGTATTAGGCCTGTGCTCTAAAAAGCTGGAGAGAAGTCCTATACCTGCTACGCTGGTCGCCCTGCTCATCGGCATCCTTTTAGGTCCGGAAGTATTTGATGTAATAGACCCGGAAGAGCTTGGCGACCGGTCGTCTATTCTGGAGAAGGTGGCGCGCCTGGTGCTGGGCATCGGTTTGGTGAGTGTGGCCCTGCGTATACCCAAATCCTACACCCGCCAGAAATGGGGACAGATGGTGACGCTCATCGGCCTGGGCATGGTATTGATGTGGGCGATCAGCACGCTGCTGATCTACCTGATACTCGACCTGCCCTTCTGGATGGCCGCGCTCATAGGAGCCATCCTTGCTCCTACCGACCCCATTGCCGCCAGTCCCATTGTAACAGGGCCCGTTGCCGAAAAGAACCTGCCCGAGCGGTTGCGCAATGCCATTTCGTTTGAATCCGGGGCCAACGACGGTCTGAGCTACCTCCTTGTTTTTCTGCCGCTGCTCATGCTCACCAAAACGCCTGACAGCGCCCTCTCCCATTGGTTTACGCATACTTTTCTGTGGGAAGTACTGGGCGCCACGACCTTAGGCCTACTCCTGGGATTTGGTGCGGCCAAGTTGCTGCGGTTTGCGGAAAAAAAAGACCTGATTCAGGAGAACTGGCGCCTCATCTACACGGTGGCGCTCTCCTTGCTGGCGGTGGGCGGTGGCAAGCTCATCAAAAGTGATGAAGTGCTGGTGGTTTTTGCCGCCGGAGCAGCCTTTGTGCAGCTGGTGAGCGAAGACGAACGGGGCGAAGAGGAAAAAGGACAGGAAGCGGTGAACCGCTTTTTCTCCTACCCTATCTTCGCGCTGCTCGGCACGGCTATACCCTGGAGCGGCTGGTGGAGCCTGGGCTGGAGCGGACTGCTGCTCGCAGTGGCCATTCTGCTGCTCCGCCGCCCGCCGGTGCTGCTGCTGCTCAAGCCGCTGCTCCCCGATCTCAAAACGTACAAAGATGCTATGTTCCTGGGGTGGTTCGGCCCGATTGCGGTAGCTGCGATCTATTACGGCTCACTGGCGGAGCACAAGCTTCACGAGCCCCTGATCTGGGATGTGGTGAGCCTGGTGATCTGCACTTCGGTGCTGGCCCATGGCGTGAGCTCCACCCCTTTATCAAAACTCTACGGCAAAGTCACGGGGCAGCGCGCACGTTCTCAATCCACACCTGAACATGCGGCAAAGTGATCAGACATCATCAAAGCAAAAAAGCCGCTCTTTCTATCCAGAAAGGCGGCTCTTTTCATTCATAGCTTGACTAATTGTTACTCGTATGTGAAGGTTTCGGCCATGGCCGGCACGTGCGGGTAGGCCTTCAGTCTGGTAAAGCGCTGCTTCGGCATGCCGGACTCGTGGTAGCTGTAGGTATAGATCTCCTCGTCACGGAAGCCCGGGTTGTTCTGGAACAGCTTCACGCCAGGCAAAAACATGGTGCTCTGTACGTAAGGCAGCGGGTTTGGCTTGTCGTCGTAGCCTCCCCAGGTAATGACAACCGGTCTGCCCAGGTTTTCGGCTTTGTTGTCGGTCGACCAGGCCTGCACCAGTGCCGTCAGGTTGCCCTTCGCGTCATACTTATAGTCAATGACATGGAGTCTGCCCTCCGCTGAAGTCGCATAGCTGATGTTGACCTCCTTTACCAGCCTGTCGCCCTCGTAGGCGTAGGTATAGTGGTAGATCGGCTGATGATCGCGTGAGTAGGTAATCGCCTTGACTACTTTATCGCCTTCGTAGGTATAGAGCAGGTAGTGCTCCCCTCCTTTAAAGTTGAGCCGCACCGGCTTGTCGCCTTCCCAGATCACGGTATAGCCATGCCACTGCTGATCGGTATAACTCAGCTCCACCAGCCGCTTTTGCGAATCGTAGCGGAACGTGCGGCTGCCAAGCTGCCTGAGCAGGCTATTGGTCGTCACCAGTGGCTGTTCGTGGCTGTTGGGTGGTGTGGTAGTCGGCGGTGTGGTAGTTGGCGTGCCTGTCGAAGGTTTGGCTGGAGCGGCAGGCAGTACGTCCTCATGTTCGCAGGAAGTGAGCGTTAGCAGGGAAAATCCAAATCCGGCCAACAGCAAGAATAAACGGGGTTTTACACTAGAACTTTTCATAGTTTTATTTGTGACATATATAAAATACCGTTAACAAGATATATGCCAAAAATTAGTAAAGGCTAATATTTGGGGTGAAAGGAAGAAAAGTGATGGTGAATAGGGAGCTGGCCTATGGAAACAGAAGGGAGTTGTTCATGAATGGACAAGAGGTGTCCACTAATGGCTGGGGCAAAGGAATTTTTACAGATCCACAAATACCAGAACGATCCGCTCCACCCATTTGCTCATCAGGCTGGTGGCAACGCCATCGAACAGGGACTGGCCCATGTGGTGAAAAACTGCCCGCTGCATATCGCGCTCTTCCTCCACATCCCCTTCTCTGAATTTGCCCAGCGTGGAGGGGTTGTTGGACTTGATGATCAGCGCGTTTATCAGCCGGGTCCCTACCCGGAGCAGCAGGCCGGGGTTGTCCGGATCATCTTTGCCCAGGAGCTGTATCTTCAGGTTACTGTAGGGAAAATGCACCTGCCCCGTAGAAGCTGTACCCGTTGACTCAATCGAGAAAGAAGCCTTGCCGATCTGCCCGCTTTTGATCCGGATAAAGAGCATGTTCTCAAACAAAGGATTAAGCGCCCTGAAGTCCATCGGGTCCAGCGTGCCCTTGTAGGTATAGCGGTCTTCCGGATGGTCCATCTCAAATTCATAGCGCCCCTGCAGCGTGCTGGCGCCCATCAACTGGGCCGAAACGTTCGCGGTAATGATGTTGTTCAGGCGAATAAGCGCTGTGTCGTTCGTGACGTTAAACAGCTCCAGGCGGATGTCTTCCAGGCGGAACACGCCCGGTTTATCAGCATTAATGGCAATAACCGGATGCACCAGGTCCTTTTTATCAACTAAGACGGTGTCAAGCCGGATGTACAGGTCAGCATCGCGCAGCATCTGTTGCAGGGTCGGGGGCTGACGCTCCGGGTTAATGCCGATGCTGTTGTCGCGGTAGATCTCCACACTCGGATTCCGGACCAGCATTCTCTGCGCGATCAGGTCCTGGTTGTTGAATAAGGCCCGCAAACTTACGTTCACCAGTTCGACCCTTGGCACTTCCAGGTCAACCCGGTCCTGGGCGTATTCAAAAATACCGGCATACTCCTCTTTACTGAAAAGCGGCCGCATGCGAAGGCTGTCGATGCGCAGCGAACTGTTCTGCAAGGAAGCGGCAATCTCCTTTATCTCCAGCCTATACAGACTGTCGGGCAGCTGAAAGGTATAGCCCTGTATCAGCACCTCGATGTCGTCCACATCAAATATATCCAGCGGGTCGTTTTCTTCCAGCGACACCAGCCGGAGCTGATCTATCCCCAGCGTTACATGGGCCAGGGTATGGCTGGTGCTGATGGTATCGCTCCCGATTATTTCAAAGTCAAAGGCGCCGTCTGTCACATCGATCCGCCCTATACGCAAGGTCGTCACCAGTTCTTCTGCTGCTTCTACCCCGCCATTTTCTGAGGCTGTGTCCTGCTCGGCCATTGCGACGCTCTTGATGGCAGGTACACGGTGGTCCTGCAGGATGGTGACCTCGGGTCCGGCAAGCAGCAGCTTGTCCATGTGGTAGCGGCCCGTTGCGTAAGCGTGTATCAGGTTAAAGCCCGAGATGCGCGACCTTTTGGCGGAAATATCGATCAGGTTGTAGCTGGCCAAATCCGGACTATTGACTTTCAGGCGCTCGTTCACCTCCCTGTCAGACTTTACTTCCAGCGTGCGGGCGACCAGCTCCTGCTGCCTGCTCGAGTAGTGCAGACTATCCAGCCGGATGGTATACAGGCTGTCGGTGGAGCGGTAGGTATAGTCTGTTGCCTCCAGGGTCAGTTCCTCCATCGGGAGGGTGTCGTTCAGGTTGGCAAAACGCTCGGGGTTCAGCTCAAATCCGGATACCGTGACGTTGGCGTGCTCCAGCTGATGGGTGCGCATGACGGGCCTGAGTTTTTCGCTGAAAGTAAAGGAGCCGTCTTCGAGCCGGATGGTGTTTACCGAAATCAGATCCACCATTTCAAAAAGGGCCTTTCCCGCGTCCTGCTGACCTGAGCCAGACGACTCTGCCACCTGCCGGTCGAGCAGCATGGCTATATCCGGCTGACGGAGCACGAGCTGGTCTGCCTCCAGCCGACCGGAGTTCAGCGACCGGATCAAGTCCAGGCCGGTGATCTGCAGCGAATGTGCCGACAGGTCGACGAGCTTGCGGCTGGCATTGTTGAACCGCTTCTGATTATTATTGGCCTGCAGGTTCGAGTTTACATCCAGCGACCGGGCCAGGAACTCCTGCTGGCGTGTGGAGTAGCGGAGTCCGCCCAGGGTAAAGGTATAGGTGTTGTCGGGCATCCGGTAGCGGTAGTTCCGTGCCGTTACCACCAGGTCCTGCAGGGGGATCACATGATCCGGATCAAACACAAAAGCCGAATCCAACTCCAGCCCCGTAGCTACCAGCGAGGCATGTTCCAGCTGCTGCAGGCGCTGTATTTTCCTGTTTTTGCTGTGCTGCGTGAGGGCGGCATCGCGGATACTGATCTCCCCTACTTCCAGACTGCTCACCATACCTGACACCTGCCGGTACAGCTCCTGCAGATCGGGCCCTTCGTCTGACTTCGGAACACGCCGGTCGGTGCGCACATCGATCACCGGCTGCTCTGCCGCTATGCTGCCGATCGTAAGCCGGGACGAGCGGATGGCCTCCAGCAGATCCATTTCCTGAAAACGCAGTTGCGGCAGCCGGACATTGTAGAGCGTATGCTTCGCCAGGTTCAGACTTTTCAACCTGTCGTTTTTGTTCCAGTCGCCGGCCAGGTGCAGGGCCTTTGCTTCGAGCAGCTTGTCGCGGGTGGAAAGCTGCATCCCGCCCGCCTGCAAGGTATAGGGACTCTGCATAGGTTGGTAGGTATAGCGACCTGTTGTGATGCTGATAGCTTCAGCGAAGGCTTTTTCTTTGGGTGCAAACAGTGAAACGGAATCGAGCTGCAGGTCTTCCAGGTGCAGGTTAGCTTCGGCCAGGCGGTGAATAGCCTGAGCTGTATCTGCTCCCTGGTGGTAAGAAAAGCTGCCATCTTTCAGGCGAAGCTCCTTTATACCCAGCGCACGCAGGTATGGCGACAGCCGGGCATACTGCTCTTCCAGACTGGGGCTCTGTTCGGCATCGGGCACGTTCGGGATCTCGTGTAGCTGCAGACTGCCTCGCCCCAGCAACAGTTGGTCGAGCTGCAATTCCTTCTTTTCCCAGGCCGAGGCTATATCCAAACCCTGTAGAACGAAGAGCGGCGAGCTGAAGCGGTAAAGCGTGCGATGGGCCTGATCCTGTGGGAGCGCCGCATTGGCCTGCAGGTTTGGTTGCACGTCTATGTGCTGCGCTTTCAGCTCCTGCTGCCCTGAAGCGTAGGTAAAGCTTCCGACCCGGATGGTATACACGCTGTCGGGTGCCTGGTAGGTATAGCGCCGGATGTCGAGGTCAAGGCCATCTGCCTGAAACATTTGGCTGATATCGCCTTGCGCCTGCAGGTCCAGTTGCAGCTCCTGCACCTGCAGCGACAGTTGCGGGATGTCATGCCGTGGCCTCCCCTGCTCCCCCAGCAGCTGGTAGCGGTAGCTGGCCTCCTGCAGGTCGATCTCCCGGATACGCACTTCTTCCAGACCACCGCCCCCTTTGGAATGCTGAGCGCTTTCTTTCGCGACTGACACATCGTGCAAGTGCGTGATTACGGGTCCTTCTGCCGCCACCTTGCCTATGGCCAGGCGGTCGTTGAAGATGAGGGCCCGGAGGTTGATGCCCGAGATTTCCAGCTTCGGGCTTTGCACCTCGAACAGGCTGGGACTGGCCTGCCCCTTCTCCTTTTGCTGCCGGTGCACGGCGGTATCAGGGTATAGATGCAGCCCATGCAGGGTGGCGCCCCAGTTGCTGAAGCTCAGATCCAGTTCGTCGAGGTGGAGTTGGTAAAGCCCCTCGGTTTGCTCGGCTACCTGCTTTTTGAGATAGCGCTCCACCATGGGCTCGGCAAAAAGGAAGACGATAAACAGCGCCAACAGTAGCAAACCAGCCAGGCTCAAAAGCACGATGCTCGCAATTTTCAAGGCTTTTCGGCCCTTGCCGGGCGTAGCTGGTTCTGACATAAATCGTTGTAGTTGGGGGAAATGGTGAAAGGCATAACCTGATGCCAGTGCCTTGTTTTACGGGAGGAAGGGGTTTGGGATGTTTTTGGGGGTGGTAGATATGAAAGGCAGTGGCAGTCAGATTGGAAATTTAGAGGGCTTTGGAAGAGAGCTTTCTTTAAAGTAAAACATAGAATTCAGGCACTTTTTAGTAAATAATATTACATTTACCATATATAATGCTGCTATCAAAAAGCACTGCTCACTATGAAAAGGCATTTACTTCTCTTCGTACTCCTACTTATCACAGTAGCAAGTCAGGCACAAACGGTCTATAAAACAAGAACAGGGGAAAAGTACCATGTTCAGTCTTGCAGGTACTTAAAAAGCTCTTTTGAGACAACGGTTGCTCAAGCAAAGTCAGAGGGACTAACTCCATGTAGTGTTTGTAGACCTTCAACTGGTAGCTCTCCTGCTACTTCTTCTAATACTTTTCAGAGCAATACATCTAATCAAACAAGAAGCGCATCATCTAACTCTAGTTCAACAGGCAGTGTTCAATGTTCAGGTATAACGAAGGCTGGAGCCAGGTGTAAGCGTATGACCACTAATTCTAATGGCAGATGTTATCAGCATTAATTTAATGCACTGATTCTCATGCATAAATTTTCATAATGAAAGCGGATTCCTCAACCTTAACTATATACCTTAAGAAATTCATTAAGCTGCGCCAAGGCGTGACTAAATATGGAAGGGCACCACACAAACCTGTGCTGTTGCTTACATTTATTGAGCTTTTTGAGAAGGCTGAACTATCAGAGAACAAGGTATACATTTCACCTGAACTGGTAGCGAGGTTTAAGGAGACATTTGCACTACTGGTCAGAACAGCCCATACATCTGACTTCTCTTTGCCGTTTTACCACCTGGCAACGGAAGGATTTTGGCATGTTAAAACAAAGCTAGGCTCCCCACTCCAAATGCACATCAAAAGCATCCATACCCTCAGCGAGATTGTGGACTTCGGTTGTTTTGCTGAAGACCTCTATCTACTACTTCTAAACTCAGCGTCTCGCGATATTTTAAAAACTGCCATACTTGATCATTATTTCCCCTCTACAAAAGCGGAGTATCTAAACACAAAACAAGGCGGGTACATTCAGAACTTGCAAAGCTATCTTCTTAATGAAAGTCCTGCTGGCTATACCTTGGCAGTGAACGATACAGACGAAGAAGAAGCTTTTATACGGGGAGGGATGTTCAAAAAACTTGTACCTCAGGTATACAACCATACCTGTTGTATTACAGGTATGCGATTAGTTTCTAATCACGGGTTTTCTATGATTGATGCTTGTCATATTGTACCATTCAGCCTCAGCAAGGATGATAAGATCAACAATGGTTTGGCGCTCTGCCCTAACCTTCACCGTGCCTTTGATCGCGGTCTTATCTCAGTCGATGGAAATCTGAAAGTGCTGGTATCTAATGCGATTGCAGAGGACTTGTCAAATAGCTATGCACTTTTACATCTCAGAGGTAAGCCATTAACATTGCCATTCGGAGAAAAGCACTACCCCAATGCCTCAAACCTTGCTTGGCATCGGGATTATGTGTTTAAAAACTAAATTGAAGTACAGGTTTCCCTATTCAGCATAATCCCCAACAAATGCTCAAAGAAGGTATTTACGAACAGCTTATCACAACTGCTCTAAAAGACAAAATTGACGCTTTATCTACAGAAAAATTCTTTATCGCTCAGTCCGAAATAGATAAAGAAGAAGCTGCTCAGATTCTCTCTGAATACATGATCAGTTTGATTCAGCTAGCACTTCGGGAGCTAAAGAAGGATGACTTAAAGAAACAGGTGCAATTTTGTAATGAGATCATTCAGTTTATAGATGAAAGAATAAACCTGGAGGCAAGTAATAGCTTGATCTATCACGAAGGACAAATACTGACTGCTGTATTGTCTAAAATTGGTAAAACAGATAAGCAGCTAATAGACGACTTAAACCGCAAAATCCCACAAACAGGTTTAACTGTTAGTAACCTATTTACCGGAAGTAATTCTGATATTTCGATAGACACAGAAATAGAAAGAGATATTTTATCTGCAGATAAGATCTATTGGATTGTCTCTTTTATTAGATGGTCTGGCCTGCGCATCTTTGAGCGAGCCTTAAAAGAGTTTACTTCTCGTGAAGGTGCCGAACTGCGCATAATCACTACTTCTTACATGGGTGCTACTGAGGCAAGAGCGTTGGACTTCTTATCTAAACTTCCTAACACACATATAAAGATATCTTACCAGACTAAAATAGAGCGTTTGCATGCAAAAGCCTACATTTTTGAGAGAAATACAGACTTTAATACTGCATTCATAGGCTCTTCTAACCTTTCAAAATCTGCTTTAACCAAAGGCCTTGAATGGAACCTAAGAGTAACAAGTCAGGAGAATCCTCACATTATAGAAAAGGCTAAAGCCACTTTCGATCATTACTGGAACAGCATTGATTTTGAAGATCTAGCTATCGGCGGTATAGCGAAATTTAAAGAAGCAATACAACACGAAAAGCAGCGGGACAATGTCGTTTCCTTAACTGATTACTTTAAAATTAATCCCTTCCCATTTCAGAAGGAAGTGCTCGAAAAGCTTAAAGTAGAGCGGGAGATTTATGACAATTACAGAAACCTTGTTGTTGCTGCTACAGGAACAGGTAAAACCATTATCTCAGCTTTCGATTATCAACGATTTTTCCTAGCACAAAAGGGCAAGGCAAACCTACTTTTCATAGCGCACAGGAAGGAAATTTTAGAACAGGCCATAGCTTCTTTTAGAGCAGTTCTCGGAGCCGGATTTAATGACTTCGGCCAATTATGGGTCGGCAATTACAGCCCTCAGGATGGGGATTTAAAACATCTCTTTGTCTCTATTCAAACCTTCAACTCACAGAAAGAACTCTTTCAAGAAAGGCTCTCGAAAGACTATTACGATTTTATAATAATAGACGAAGCACATCACAGTCAAGCTGAAACCTATAGAACTATCTTCGACTTGTTCGAGCCAAAGATACTTTTAGGTCTTACAGCAACACCGGAGCGAATGGATGGCAGAAGTCTGCTCCCCGATTTTAATAATAAAATAGCAGCTGAAATAAGGCTAGCAGATGCGCTGACTTTAAAGCTGCTCAGTCCTTTCCAGTACTTTTGTATCTCTGATGAAAAGAGCGTAAACCTTAAAAATGTGAGGTGGGAGGCTGGCAGATATAACACCACTGACCTGACAGCAGTACTCTCAACCAAGCAAAGAGCGGCTTTGATTCTAGATGCCGTAGAGCATTACCTGACTGATCCATTTGAATCGAAAACCCTCGGCTTCTGTAGCTCAAAGGCTCATGCTCAATTTATGAGCGATGCGTTTAATGCAGCAGGCTACAGAGCCGTTTCTCTAGTCAGTGGAAACGGAAATGATACAGAAAGAGCAACCATTCGGCAGCGACTAATAAAAGGCGAGATCAACTTTGTATTCGTCGTTGACATATTCAACGAAGGTGTAGATATACCTGAAATTGACACCGTTTTATTTTTAAGACCTACTGAAAGCTTAACAGTGTTCCTACAGCAGTTGGGCCGTGGTCTTAGAATTTCAGAAGGTAAAGAATGCTTAACGGTTTTGGATTTTGTTAGCCAAGCGCATGTTAACTATAACTTTGCCGATAAATTTAGAGCATTGGCCGGCAAATCTAGATTTAACATTCAGAAAGAAGTTGAAAATAACTTCCCACACCTTCCTCCAGGCTGCAATATTAGGATGGAAAAGCAGGCAAAGGAGTATATTTTAGAGAATATTAGAAATGCGGTCTTTAACCTCCGCAGACTACGACGTGAAGTTGCCAACTTTAGGCATCATGCACATCAGGAACTGACACTTGCTAACTTTCTACAGTACCACCAATTGGACATCCGCACCATCTACAGTACAACCACTTGGTCTGAATTAAAAAGAGATGCAGGAATTCTAAATTATGAGAGAGGTGGATATCATACCCAAATAGAGAAAGGTTTAAAGCGAGTTGTACAAATTGACTCCACTTCTTATTTACAGTTTATTGCCAGTCTTATTGAGCATGATTTTGATTACACTGATACTAATGGGCTTGACAGTCAGTTCGCACTTATGCTTTACTATGATATTTGGCAAAAAGGAATTGGAGAGTATGGCTTTACAAATATTAAAGAAGGACTACGGGTAATTGGAAATTATCCTGTTCTTAAAGAAGAATTGAATGAAATCATCTCCTATTTAAGAACCAAACTCGATCATACTACTAAAGCAGTTACATTAGATTATCCACTTGCATTAGAATTACATGCTCGTTATTCAAGAGATGAAATATTATGTGCTTTTGGTAAAACAACTCCCGAAAGGGCATTTCCTTCACAGGAAGGCGTGATCAATATACCAGCTCTTAATACTGAACTCCTGCTCGTTACACTCAATAAATCAGACAAGGACTTCTCACCAAGTACACAGTATGAAGACTATGCCATTAACGAAAAAATATTCCATTGGCAGTCACAAAACAAAACAGCACCTGAGAGTCCTGTAGGCATTTCCTACATTAGGCACCAGGAAAACGAGAAGCGCCTTCTGTTGTTTGTGCGGGAGGAGAAGAAAGACGCATATGGTTTCACAAGTCCTTATTACTTCTTAGGTCCTGTAAATTATGTGTCACATAAGGGTTCTAAACCAATGAGTATAAACTGGGAGTTACATGAGCCAATGCCTGCTTTCTTGTGGAAGGGAGCGGCTAAAATGGCAGTGGGGTAATAATAATTTAAACAAACATCACAGGATTGAAGCTAATCGACAAACTAGCCTGGATCGAAATCCAGGATGGCAAAATACTAAGTACCCGCAGCAAGGGCAGAACCAAGTACTATTTTCCCGGCGGGAAAAGGGAGCCGGGCGAGAGCGACTTCGAGGCGTTGTCGCGGGAAATAAACGAAGAGCTCAGCATTTCCCTGATTGAGGACAGTACCCAATTCCTGGGGATATTTCAGGCGCAGGCCGACAGCCACCCCGATGGGGTACAGGTGAAAATGACCTGCTATACCGGCTCCTACACCGGCACCATCACTGCAGCCAATGAAATTGAGGAAGTAGTGTGGCTGACCTATCAGGACAGAGAGGCTGTGTCGCCCGTTGACCAGATCATCTTCGACTGGCTAAAAGAACGGAAGCTTCTTTAACAGTAAAAGGCTCGTTTAAAACATCATCCATTTAACTCTATGAAAGAGCTGCTGGCTGTCATAGTCCTTTATTTTTTCCTTTCCGCTCCCCATTTGCTTGCCCAGAGCCCGGCTCACCCGAAAACAGCTGAGCGCAAGGCTGCTGCAGTGAAGGCCCGTATGATCAAAGCCCTGGGGGGACGCAAAGCACTGCGGGAGATAGATTTCATGACCTATACCCTCACGCGGGAGGCTTACCGGGGGGAGGATACGCTCCGGACGATCCAGCACTGGTATGTGCACCTGCGTCAACCGCAGATCATGCGACTGGATGTGGGTGGGGCAGACACAACAACGGTGAGCACGGCAATCAGCCAGCCTACTCTATCGGAACAGGAAAACAAGACGATCCACGATGCGCTCCGACGATCCGTCTTTTTCCATTTCCTATACCTGCTCAACTCCCCGGAGGCGCGCTATACCTACCTGGGCACCTACCCTTACAAAGGCCTGCAGCTCGACGTTATGCGTGTACACAACAGCCAATCACCTGACATGCGTCTTGACCTGTTTGTGAACCAAAAAGGTGAGGTAATCACTTCTTCTACGCCTGATCCTGAAACTGGCGACTACAAACGATTCGGGGATGAGTATGACTTCATTAAAGTTTCTGATAAGCTCATTTTTCCGGTACGCTACCGGGTAGTACAAAACAACCAGGTGTTAGCCGAAGGTATATTCAGCGAAATGGATTTCAACTCACTCTCCCCTTTCTGGCAGAAACAACTAAGCAAATACCAAATCACGCCCAACCTTCAGCGGTGATTTAATACAGTAACTCATTTTAACCCCCTCCCGACACAGCTTCCCACCCGCACTTGCCGTACATTTGCGGTATGCTGCAGGAGCTGAGACAATTTTTCAGGAGTACCGACTTTGTAAAGGCGCTGGTGATCACCTTTGGTGCCGCTGTGCCTGTTTCGCTGGGGCTATGGCTGGAGCAGGTGCCCTACTTTCTGAGCGTCGCCATGGGCGTTGTCCTGGCTTCGGGAAGCGATGTGCCGGGCAGCCGGAAGCATAAAACCGTCGGCATTCTCGTTTCGGCTGCCATTGCCATGACCGCCAGTATTGCCATTGGCCTGGCTTCGGGTAGTCTGTACCTGCTGCTTCCGGTGCTGGCGGTGCTGGTGTTCGCCATCTCCTTTATTTCCGTCTATGGCTTCCGGGCTTCGCTGGTATCTTTTGCGGGCCTGATGGCCATTGTGCTGAGCTTTGTGCATGCGCATACGGGCGCCGACATTTTTATTCACGGCTTGCTGCTGGGCGCCGGCGGCCTGTGGGCCCTGCTGCTTTCACTTGTCTTCCATTCGTTGCTGCAAAGGCGACAGGCTGAAAACCTGATCATTACCTGTCTGCGGCAGACTGCCCGTTACATACAGCTGCGTGGCAAGCTGACGACGGAGAGCCCGGACCAGGAGGCGCTGCAGAAGGAGCTGTACAACCTGCAGGTGAAACTGAACGAGACGCACGAGGCCCTGCGCGAAGTGCTCCTGCACGAAAGACAAAGCTCGGGTACCTCCAACTACCACCGCAAGCAGCTCCTGATCTTTATCGAGCTGATCGACATCCTGGAATTATCGCTTGCCAACCCGGCCAATTACGAGCGTGCCAGAGCCCTGTTCGGCCACTCGGTCAGGATACTGCTGCCCTTCATTAAGCTGGTTTTTGAATTGTCTGCCAAGCTGGACAACCTGGCCGACAGCATGCAGCAGGGACGAGCACTTTCGGTCGAAAATAACCTGGAGCCCCTGCTGGAAAAGTGCAATGACAGCATCCGGCAGTACGTGGAAGAACTGAAACTGCCCCAGGCCCGGGAGGGCGCGCTCCTGCTGCACAACCTGCTGGACTACGAGGAAAAGTTGTTGCAAAAGATCACCTCCATCGAGCGGGTATACCTGGACCTGGGAGAGCAGCAGAGCATTGGCCTGCAAAGCCGGGAGAGCCGCCAGTTTATCACCCAGCAGGATTATGATGTCCGGATCCTGCGGGATAACTTCTCCCCGGAGTCGCCCATCTTTAAGCACGCCGGCCGGTTGACGATCGCGATGTTATTAGGCTATCTGCTGGGCATCATCTTCCCGATTCAGAACGCTTACTGGATCCTGCTCACGATCGTGGTGATCCTGAGGCCCGGCTATACCCTGACCAAAGAGCGGTCGAAGCACAGGCTTTACGGCACTTTGCTGGGTGCTGTGATCGCGGGACTAGTGGTGCTCCTGGTGCAGAACGTATACCTCTATAGTGTGCTGGCCTTGATATCGCTGATCCTCTCCTTTGCTTTTATCCAGCGCAACTACCGCACCTCCTCTATTTTCGTGACCACCGGCATCATCTTTATCTACGCCCTCATCACCCCGGATGCCTTCGACGCGATCCAGTTCCGGGTGATCGATACCCTGACAGGAGCTGCCATTGCCATCGTGGCGATCTCCTTTCTGTGGCCTACGTGGGAGTCGCTGAGCATAAAGAGCAACATTGTAAAGGCCCTGCACGCCAACCGCAGCTACCTGGCCGAGATTGATAGGTATAGTCAGCACAAGTCGCAGAACACCACGGCCTACAAGCTCGCCAGAAAAGAAGCCTTTCTGCAGATGGGCAACCTGAACGCGGCTTTCCAGCGGATGAGCCAGGAGCCGAAGTCTGCGCAGCTGAAACTGATGGAGATCTACGAGATTGTCGGCCTGAACCATACCTTCCTGGCGGCTGCGGCTGCGCTCGGCACCTTTATCCGGGACAATAAAACAGAGGCTGCCTCGGAAGACCTGCACCTGATCATCAAATCGATAGACGCCAACCTGGCACAGGCCCTGCAGACCCTGCAAGAGGAGGCAGAGGCAGAAGAAGTGATGAAAAATGAGCTGGTGGAGGCCTACGACCACCTGGAGGGCAGGTATAACGAACTGGTAGCCATACGAACGCAAGAGCTGGCCGGCGCCACATACAAGCCCATCGCCCCCGGCTTTCTCAAGAACCTGAAAGAGGCCCGCCTGATCTCGGATCAGCTGAAGTGGCTGCACACCATTTCCGGCAACCTGAAGGATGCGGTAGAGGGACTGGCCTGAGTTTCACGAACTGCCCGGTGCTCTTTCGCAGACAGAGGCGGCAATTCAGGCACATTTCCCCTATCTTGCGTTTAAATAAAATAAACAGCTTAGCACCCATGCCCCATCAACCTCACTACTCCCCTATGGCCCGGCAGTTGTTTGGCCAGTTCCTGGACCGGGAAATAGACCGCGACACCCTGATCGGGCGTTTGCAGGAAATGGAACTGCAGCTACAGGCGGATGCCGGGGATGAAAGTGAAGAAGACGATTTTGTTGTTCAGACGCTGCGCATCCGCATATTTGGAGGCGACACGCAGGGCGTCAGCATCCGGGAGATAGAGCAGGACCTGCAGGACCTCTCCCACCCCAACGCCCAGATCCTGATGCGGGGCATTGCCTTCGGTCTGGCAGAAGATGAGCTGGAGGTGCACTTTGAATAGAAAAATAACGTACCTTTAACTATACCTTAACCCTATACCTATGGCAAAGTCACAAGACGCAAAAAAGGACGTAAAGAAAAAGCCAGCCAAAACTCCAAAGGAAAAGCAGGCGGCGAAACTCGAGAAGAAAAAGAAAAGCTACGATTAGCGTATATGCCCTGCCCCAATTGGCAGGTATAGCATACAGCCTATTGAAAAGCAGCAGCCATAGCGGTTGCTGCTTTTTTGTTTCGCAACGTAGCGGTCAGGCATAAGGCGGTTCCATTTCTTTTACGATAACAACAGGTATATAATTATCTTGATTTATACCTGTAAACAGCAGACAACCTGTATATTTGCATCTTTCTATACCTAGCTGAAGCTTATTGATCTACCAGCCTATGAAGCAAATTTTACGCCTGCTGCTCGGGATCATTCCGTGCCTTTTTCTTGCCTGCGACTACAGCCCTTCGGGGAGTCATTTTGAGGAGGTAAACCCTCACGTCGAAGTGATAGGCGATATTCAGTTAGACAACTTCCCGGAGCAGGACACCCTGATGCTGCGGGGATCGGTCAACCTGCAATTCAACGTTTCCCTTCCAGGACGCACCATCTATTCTGTTGAGCTTTTGCTGGGGAGTCGGTCGCTGGGCACGGCTACGTCAGCTACAGGAAGTCGCCAGCTGCAGACAACCGATTTTGAAGACGGCTATTACAGGCTACAGCTGAATGTGGTAGGCAACTCGGGCACAGGAAGCCTGGCAGACAAAGCGGGAGCCGAGGGCGTTCAGGTATATCGGACATGGGTGGTGTACATCGATAACACAACGCCAAAGCCTGTTACGCTCACGAGCGTGAAAGCCGAAGATGGCAGTCTGAAGGTGGAATGGAAAAAGTACAGGGGAACCGGCTTCCAGAAGTATGAGATCATGCGCCAGTATCCGGGCCACCAGTTCACTAGTGTGGTCGCTGCCACGATTACCGATCCGAACCAGACCACCTGGTTCGACACCGACTACCTGGGAGAGCAGGTTTCCTACAACGTGGTCACGCGGGTAAACGGCTACTATTATAACCTCTACAGCAATTCTATCCCTTACTTTTACCCGAAACCGCAAGTACTAAGCAGCAAGGTCAGCCCAGCCAGAGAGCTTGAAATCACGATCAGCGCCACTCCCTTCTACCGGAATTTTGGCAATTATGAGTTGACCCTGAATTCAAACAGAGTTTTTACCATTACCAACCCGAAGGATACGGTTATTACCACTCCTGCAAATATTTTTGGTGAAGAGCTGCATGCCACGCTGTTTACCTACCCCAAGTCATACCCGGGGTCCAGTTCCAGGTACGAGGTGGACTATGCCATCTTATCAGGTATAGGCGCTCCCTGGGGACCGCTGAGTGTCGAAGGTCTGTTTGGGATGCCCGCTTCCGGAAAGCTTTATTTTACTGACAGAGGCTATCTCAAAATAGTGGATGCCGCTACCCGGCATGTCTTGCAGGAGCGGAATGTGATGTACCAGCAGATCGGAAGTGAAAAGCAGGACGTGATCTCCCAGGATGGCAAAATCCTGTATAGCATCATTAACAATGCCATACACAGGCTGGACCCGCTCACGCTACAGACGCTGGCAAGCTATGAAATGCACGAACTACTGCCGGACGAGTTCTATCATTTCAGTATGCTGGATGGGGTGAGCAATACCAACCGGCTGATTCTGCGGGCCCGCAACGCGGACTATTACGAAGACACGAAGGATTATGCCTATGTGATTGATATGGAGCAGAAAAAGGTTGTCACGGCTGTTGAATCTGACCTCTCGTATGGCTATTCCACGATCAGTCCGGATGGGAGAACCATCAACGCTTCGGATCAGGTGTATGTAGAGCAGTCTAAAGGCAACTGGAAAAAACTGTCTCTAACAAGTCAGGAGGCGAATACCCTCACCTTTCACAGGGCCAGTCCGCTGTTCTTCACCACCAAAGGGACAACCATCTCTTTTTACTCCACGACGGATGGCACGCTCCAGTCAACCCTTGAAACAGAACGGGAACTGTACATGCCCGATACGGATCCTCTGACAGGCCACCTCTATGGCAGCAATTATAACCAGGTCTTTATTTACAACAGCCAGACGGGCCAGCTACTCAACAAACTCGAAGTAGTAGACACGACCCCTGTTTTCCTCTACAACAACACACTGTATTCACGCAACCGCTATCTGAAACTGTAAGGCTATGTCACACTTGAAAACTTTATTGCTGGCAGTGTGCCTGCTGCTAACTGCCAGTGCAGCCGTAGCCCAGTCCAGGGTATACCTGGAGCCGCGGCTGGGCTTTGGCACTTTCCGGATGCAATCGATGAAAGAGCTGCAGCGCGTGATGATCGCCAACACCGGCCTGAACGCAAAGGCAACTGATACCTTTGGTTCCTATGCTCAGTTCGGCCTCAATGTAGTGTCTGACCTGGGGGAGAATTCACGCATCGGGGGTTTCATAGAGCACGGCTCTACCGGCGGCCGGGTAGCCTATTCGGACTATTCCGGTGAATTTCTGTTGGACACCCCGCTTAATTACAATGCCTTTGGCGGCTTGTTCTATCACCACCAAACGATCAAGGAAAGTAAGGTGCGCTATGTGGCTGGAGCAGAATTGCACATGCTGATGACGAACATGAAGCTGCAGGGATATACCAAAATCAACAGCTCGACCGAGAGCAGTGAAGATAAGTTCAACTCCTATGGCCTGGGTCTAAAGCCATTTGTGGGACTGCAGTATCCATTGAAGGATTTTCCGACAACCCTCTCACTGGGCTACTTTTTGGATACGAACTATCCCTTTCATGTGCCGGGGGAGCCAAAGCAGCAGCTTGTTATAAACAGCAACAACAAAACGGTGCAGCCAGGCTGGGGGGGCTTGCGCATCAACCTGTCAGTTTCTATTCCGATTGTCCGGTAGCTGCTTAGCGGTGCTGCTCATACCTGTTAGCCTGCAGGGCTTGCTGCAGCGCCTTTAATTCTTCAGTTGTTAAGGATGCACGCCTACCGGTCTGCAGCGCCTCTTCGAGCTGCTCACTGGTGCGTATTCCCAAAACCGCCGCACTGACAGCCGGGTGGTGCAAGGTATAGCGAACCGCCACTTCAGCTGCCGGGCGTTCCGAGCCGGCCATGTCTTGTATGGCTTTAGCTGCCTGCTGCACATCCTCCAGGGTGTAGCCAAGGTAAGGCTTGGCAGGCTTTCCGGCCAGCAGTCCCTGCGCCAGACTGCCACGGGCCAGTATGCCGATATCTTGCGACTGCAGCAGTTCCAGCACTTCTTCCTCGGGCCGACGATCAAGCAAACTGTACTGCAGCATCACGCTCGCAATATTGGCCCGCTTCACATATTCCCGTATCACGTTGGGCCGGATAGACGAGATACCATACTGCCGGATCTTGCCCTGCTGCTTTAGTTGCTTAAAGGCTTCGATGGTTTCATCGATCGGATCGTCGATGGTGCCGCCATGCAGTTGGTACAAGTCGATATAGTCAGTCTGCAGGCGACGGAGGCTTTCTTCTACCGCCTGCAGGATATAGCTTTTCGTGGGGTTCCAATCCCAGCCGCTGCCATCGGCCCGCCACTGGTTACCGACTTTAGTCGCGATGATCACCTTATCCCGTATACCTGCAAAGGCCTTCCCGACCGTTTCTTCGTTTGCCCCTTTGTCGTACAGATCAGCGGTGTCGAAGAAGTTTATCCCCTGCTCCAGCGCCTGTCGCAGTAGTTTGGTATTCGCCGCATGGTCTGCGCCCAGAGACATACATCCGAAAGCAATTTCACTGATGCGAAGGTCTGATTTTCCGAGCTGCCTGTAGTTCATAGTAGTTGGGTTATGTGGATTTTAGCTATAGCGTGCTTTGGGGGAGAAGGTTGGGGTGTGCCCGATTGTCATCCCCCTGCCCCCTCTTGAGAGCAGAATCGTTTCATTCTACTTTTTTGTCATCATGTAAGGATCTTGGTTAAGAGGGCCCCTACCCCCGCAACTAGTATAGGCTTAACCTCCCTTCAACCAAGTTTCTTAATAGAATGACAGTTAATTTTAACACGTTTTTGGAGAATGAAACGAGCATGCTCTCGAGAGGTGATTTTCTGCTGCTGTCTCTCTAAGAGTATAACCGCAGTAGTTACAGCAGTCCTTTCGCTGTACCGGGTCAAACCACCCCTGCCCCTCCTTAGCCAAGGAGGGGAGCTTCGGCTAATGCTAGCCCTCAGGTATAAGCGCTGTAGTCACTGTCACAGACCACTGGCAGGCATAGCAAGACTAACTTGCCCCTTAGCTATGAAACAGATCACTGAGCCAGGTGCACTTTTTGGCGCTCCACTGTTGGGGGTGAAGGGGTCCCCCTGTCAAGAGCGTTCAGCGAGTTTGGAGCGTCTTGATTTTTTTGCTTACTTTTTTCATCAAGGAAAAAAGTAAGTGCCCGCCGCACAGGCGAAACTATGAAAGAAAACAAGTTAAGGTATAGATAGGCAGTTACTACGCCAGTTACAAACTGGCCCCATGCACAACCACAAGTTACGCTACCGCTAAACTTGCGGTAAAGTATACCTGAGCCAGTCTGTCCTGGGTGCAGTCACGGGGAAGCCCCACGATAGCAGACTCGAGCGTGGACGCTCGCGCCATACCTGGCTATAACAAAAACACATTATTACCATATAAATCCCCTTACTCTAATATAGGAAACAACTAATTTTCCAGAATAAAACGTATGTTTATACCTCCAACACAAACACTAAACCTAACATGAGCCAAATCACTATCAGCAGCCTGGAAGAACTGGAGTCTTACCAGGGGAAAGAACTGGGGGTGTCGGAGTACCACACCATCACGCAGGAGCAAATCAAAAACTTCGCTGACGCTACCCTCGATCACCAGTGGATCCACCTCGACGAGAACCGCGCTACCATCGAAACCCCGTTCAGGTCGACCATCGCACACGGATACCTCACGGTGTCGCTGCTGCCTTACCTGTGGGGACAGATCGTTAAAATCGGGAATGTGAAGATGCAGGTGAACTACGAGATAGAAAGTCTGCGCTTCAACCAGGCAGTAGCCGTGAACAGCCGTGTGCGCCTGCGTGCCAAAATGCTTTCGGTTAAAAACCTGCGCGGCATCGCCAAAACACAGATCGAAGTTACCCTCGAGATCGAGAACAGCCGTAAACCGGCTTATAACGGGATCGTGACCTTCCTGTATCACTTTAATGACTAACCGGCCTTTCAGCAGGCCATCCAGAGAAACAGCTTATGAGTCAGTTCGCAGTAGAAAAGCTTCGCGCAGCCTTCCCAGCCTTACAGGAATCAGGCGATAAAAAACCGTACATCTATTTCGACGGCCCTGGCGGCACCCAAATGGCACAGCAGGCCATCGATGGCATGATGGCCTACATCACGGGTGGCATGGCCAACCTGCACGGTGCCTTCCCGACCAGTGTGAGCACCGACAACCTGCTGCTGGAAGGTCGTAGGGCGGTAGCAGACCTGCTGCACTGCGCTCCTGAGGAAGTAGCTTTCGGGCAGAACATGACGACACTGGCTTTCAGCGTCGCCCGCAGCCTGGGCAGTTTTATTTCTACTGAAGACGAAGTGGTCGTGACTGAAATGGACCACCGCGCCAACGTAGACCCCTGGGTGACACTCGCCAAAGACAAAGGCGCTACGGTTCGGTTTATAGAACTCAATCCAGATACCTATACCCTGGACCTGGATAAGCTGGACGAGCTGATCACTGAGAAGACAAAACTGGTGGCGGTAGGCATGTCGTCGAACGTGACGGGTACTGTGACCGATGTAAGGCGGGTGATTGCCAGAGCGAAGGAAGTAAACGCGATCGTGGTGGTTGATGCCGTGCATGCCGTGCCACACCTGCCCATCGACTTTCAGGAACTGGGCTGCGACATCCTGTTTTGTTCTGCCTACAAGTTTTTCGGTCCGCACATTGGAATAGCCGTAATCGCAGCTTCGCTGTTTGAGAAACTGCAGGTATACAAACTAGCCCCTGCCCCGCAGCAGATACCAGACAAGCTGGAGACCGGCACGCAAAACCACGAAGCTATTGCCGGACTGATCGGTGCGATTACGTTTATAGAGCAGTTGGGCGAAGGAGACAGCAGAAGAGAGCGAATAGCATCGGGTATGCAGCGCATTGAGGAGCACGAGCAGGAGCTGACGGCCCGAATTGACAGTCTTCTGCGCCAAATACCACAGCTGAAGTTATACCGTGCGGCAGAGGGCATATACAAAACACCAACCTTTGCTTTCACGATCCCCGGTATTAAAGCCCGCGAAGTATCGAGCTGGTTTGCGGAGCACTACAACATGTGCATCGCCGACGGCCATTTCTACGCCTCCACCATGGCTGAAAAACTAGGAGTGAATCCTATGGGCGGCTGGGTACGCATAGGCCTGGCGCCTTATAATACCATGGAGGAAGTGGCGCTGTTTGAGAAGGGGTTGCGGGAGTTTATTCAAATGAAGGTGCAGAAGTAGTCGGAATAGCTATTCCAAGAGTGATAATCGTGGAAGAATGTGACAGCTCATAGATCGCTTCAGCGGGGAAGTTTGGAATTGCCAGTTGAAAGGTATAAGGCGTTGTAGCAAAGGTATACCAGTTGTTTACTGTCATCCCCCTGCCCCTTCAAAGGGGGACTTTTGGGTAACTACAAGTCTTAAGGTATAAGCGCTTTAGTTTCTGCAACAATTACCGGTTCAAACCACCCCCGCCCCTCCTTATCCAAGGAGGGGAGCTCTCGTCACTACTGTTTGCAAGGTTTAAGCCTGAGTGTTACAGTCATTTAATACTGGCAGGTATAGCAAGACTAACCTGCACTTAAACTACGCAGCAGACAGCAGTGCCAGGTGCACCAACGACGATTTTTTGTTTGAGCGTTCAGCGAGTTCAAAATCGTCTTGTTTTTTTTGCTTACTGGGGGTAGGGGCCCTCTATTTTTTCATCAAGGAAAAAAGTGAGTACCCGCCGCACAGGCGAAGCTATAGAACAGTTTAGTCAGTTAAACTAATACAGCAGCTACGCTAGGTATAGGTACACTGGGCCAGAGGCCCCACGATAATAGACAAGAGCGAAGACACACGCGCCATATACTCGCTAGCCTTCAGCCGTGAGCAAAAACAAACTTACTTCACTTCGAAAGAGCTCTCATTAATCCCCAGCTTATTCTTGGAGTGCAGCTCTACGGGGAAGCCCCACAGGTAGCGCAGATGCGCCATTGTCTGGCGGGCGCTCTTGGTCTCGAGCTTGCGATCCTTCTGCATGTAATGCGTCAGGTATAGCTTGCTGGTCTGGTGGCGGTCGACGCGGGTGACCTGGATGTTGGGGATGTAGCTGGAGCGGTCGTACTGTGACGCCAGCTGCTCCCGCACCCGTCGGTAACCGCGTTCATTGTGGATGGCCCCGATCTGGAACTCCGACTCTCCTTCGTTGTCGATGATCGTAAACAGCTTCATATCGCGGATCACCTTCGGGGAGAGGTACTGCAGAATAAAACTGTCGTCCCGGAAGTTTTCCATCACGTAGAGCACCTGGTCCAGCCAGTCTTTTCCGATCAGGTCGGGGAACCAGGCTTTGTCCTCCTCGGTCGGCTCCTGGCAGATGCGCTTGATGTCCATGAAAATATTGAAGCCCAGGGTATAGGGATTGAGGCCGGAGTAGAACTTGCTGTTGTATTCGGGTTGAAAAAGGACGCTGCTGTGGCTCTTGATGAACTCCAGCATGAACCCGTCGTTGAGGTAGCCCTCCTCGAACATCTTGTTGATGATGTGGTAGTGCACGAAGGTGGCAAAGCCCTCGTTCATGACCTTGGTAGCTCCCTGCGGATAGAAGTACTGCGACACTTTGCGGACAATGCGCACGATCTCCCGCTTCCATTGTGGCATGGCGGGCGCGTATTTCTCTATAAAGTACAGGATGTTTTCTTCGGGTTCTTTCGGGAAGCGGCCTTCGTCTAAAACAGGTACATCCGGTTCGTCAGCTCCCTGGGGTAGGGTGCGCCAGAGCTCGTTGTAGTTTTCGTGCCGGATGGCGGTCAGTTTCTTCAGTCGCTCGTTCTCATCCCGCGCCGACATCTTACTCGGCTTTTTATACTTGTCCACGCCATAGTTCATCAGCGCATGGGCTGCGTCGAGAACCCGCTCCACTTCTTCCTCGCCATACTCTTCCTCACACTTCAGGATATACTCCCGCGCAAAGGCCATGTAGTCTACGATAGAGTCAGCCGAAGTCCAGTCGAGGAACATGTAGTTGTTCGCGAAAAAAGCATTGTGTCCCTGGCAGGCATGGGCGATCACGAGCAGCATCATGCAGGTGGAGTTGTTCTCCATGTTGTAGCTGATGCAGGGGTTTGAGTTAATTACCAGTTCGTATGAGAGCCCCATGCGGCCCTTGGTGTAGTTGTTCTGGTTGAGCACGAAGTCCTTGCCGAACTTCCAGTGCGGGTAAGAGGTAGGCAGACCCGTGAGCGCATAGGCATCCAGCATCTGCTCCGACGTTACCACCTCGATCTGGTTCGGGTATATCTTCAGCTTCAGGTACTCCTTCCCTATCCGGCTGATCACCTCATCGGCCGCCTGCAGCGTTTCATAATCCCAGTTCGGATCACAAAACATCGCCCGGTATTTCTCTTTTTCATTCATGGATCAGGATTTACAGGATTCTAGGATTTTCAGGATTGTAGATATTACATAATATTTGCTTAGTTTCTGTTTCTCAACTAGAGATCGTTAGCTATTACTCTTTCGTAACAGTGACTTTAAAATGTCATCTCGAATGCAATGAGAGATCTGAATTAATTTAGAGCATTGTCAGCATCCCAGATTTCTCCCTAAGGTCGAAATGACAAAATACGATCGATTTAGGGTTCAGGTAATTTAATCCTGCTAATCATATAATCCTGAATATCCTTGGGGTAAGGGCCCTATACAAAGATTCAGACAGTACTCCTCTTCCTGAACAGCCCCTGGAAAACAGGCCATATCTCGAAGGGTTCGTATACCTGCCGGATCGAGAAGGCGTCGTCGTCACTGATGCGGCTGTAGGCCTGCCACAGATCGCTCTCACGCGGATTGTTGCTGATCTCGATGTAGGCCATGTACTGGATAGTAGGCAGAATGTCCTCTAATAAGAGGCGCTTACACTCGGTAGCATCCTGCTTCGACCACACATCGCCATCAGAGGCCTGGCAGCAGTACACGTTCCAGCTATCATCGTAGCGCGTGCGCCTGATCTGCTCCATTAGTTTGAGCGATGGCGCCACCACGGTTCCCCCACTCTCGCGGGAGTTGAAGAACTCATCTTCGCTCACTTCCTTGGCCTCTGTATGGTGCCGGATAAAGACCAGCTCCACGTTCTTGTATTGACGGGTCAGGAAGATGTAAAGTAGCGTGAAAAAGCGTTTGGCAATGTCCTTCTCATGTTGCCCCATAGAGGCTGACACATCCATGATACAGAACATCACAGCCGAAGTAACAGGTATAGGCACCCGCTCAAAATTGTTGTAGCGCAGGTCGATGTCTTCGAAAAAAGGCAGGGTATTGGCCTGTCGCCGTACCTTCTCCACTTCTTCGGCGAGGGCAGCTTTCTGTTCCGGGTCGGTCGCCAGCGACAGCTGCTCCTCCAGCAACGCCAACTTCTTGTCCAGTACACCCTTGAGGGCCAGTCGACGCCCAAGCGACTGTTGGTAGCTGGATTTGATGTTGAGTCGCGAAGGAACGCTGTCGCGGGTATAACCGGCACGTCGCATCTCAAAATTCTCGGTGCTGTCCATCAGTTTTTTCACCATGTTGGGCAGCGCCAGGTCATCAAAAAAGTACTTCAGAAACTCCTCCCGCGACAGCACCACCGTAAAGTCGTCCTCGGTTACCTCCGGACTGTTGGAGCCCTTGCCCCTTCCGCTGCCCGAGCCGGCCCCTCCCCCTTTGGGTTTGGGCACACGGTCGCCTTCGCTATACTTGTCGTTGCCGGGGCGCACGGTCTGCTTTTTACCGGTTTTAGGGTCGTGGTGAAAAGTCGGTTCTTCAAGTCCGCGCACAGGCACCTTCACACTACCACCGGTACTGCTGTCCTTGATGCTCTCCTGCGAGATGATGTCAGGTATAGCCTTCTTGATCTGGTTCTCCACCCGCTTCAAAAACTTCTGCCGGTTACCAGTAGACTTCCCCTTATCGTTCTTCCGTCTGTCGATGATGTGGGACATATGAGTTTGAGAGTTTAGGAGTTTGAGAGTTTAGGAGTTTAAGAGTTTAGGAGTAATTGAGTGAAAGAGTCAAAGAGTCAAAGAGTTTAGTTGTTAAAATGCTAGAACAGGAAGATTAATTCGAAAACTATTCATTCCACTCCTAAACTCCCAAACTCTTCAACTCCCAAACTCTCCTATGCCATTGTCTTGCGTACGCGCATGAACCAGTCTACCAGGATGCGGATCTGCTTGTCGGTGTAGCCGCGGTCACGCATGCGGCGGGTGAAGTCGCGGTGCTTCTTCTCGTCTTCCTCGTTCGTTTTCACATTGAAGGAAACCACTGGCAGCAGGTCCTCAGTGTTGGTGAAGATCTTCTTCTCGATCACGTTTTTGATCTTTTCATAAGAGTCCCAGCGTGGACTCTTGCCTCCGTGGTTTGCTTTGTGTCGCAGAAAGAAGTTCGTAACTTCAGAGCGGAAGTCTTTCGGGTTGGCTATACCTGCGGGCTTCTCGATTTTCTCCAGTTCATCGTTCAGAATGCTGCGGTCGAAGATCTCGCCGGAGTCCGGATCGCGGTAGTCGTTGTTCTGCATCCAGTGGTCAGCATACACCACATACTTCTCAAAGATGTTCTGTCCGTAGGAGCTGTAAGACTCGATGTAAGCCTTCTGGATTTCGTCAGATATAAACTCAGCATACTTGCTGGCCAGCACCGATTTGATCAGGTGTAAATACTTACTCTCCGTTTCGGGCGGCAGCATCATTTTGATCACTTCCTGCTCCAACACATAGAGTAAATGCACCGGGTTGGCAGCAATTTCCTCGCTGTCGAAGTTGAATACTTTGGAAAGTATCTTGAAGGCAAAGCGGGTAGAGATGCCTTGCATACCCTCGTTGATGCCGGCATCGTCGCGGTACTCCTGTATGGACTTGGCGTTCGGGTCAGTTTCGCGCAGGGTCTCGCCGTTGTATACCCGCATCTTAGAGTAGATGCTGGAGTTTTCGGGCTCCTTGAGGCGCGACATCACAGAGAACTCGGCCAGCAGCTCGATCGTCTTCGGTGCGCAGGGCGCTTCCTTCAGAGAACTTTCACGGATCAGCTTTTCGTAGATCTTGATCTCTTCGCTCACGCGCAGGCAGTAAGGCACCTGCACTTTGTAAATGCGGTCGAGAAAGGCTTCGTTCTTTTTATCGTTGAGGAATTTGGCCCATTCCGATTCGTTGGAGTGCGCCAGAATGATGCCGTCGAAAGGTATAGCGCCGATGGGTTCGGTACCTTTGTAGTTCTTTTCCTGGGTGGCGGTAAGCAGTGGGTTGAGCACCTTGATCGGGGCTTTGAACATCTCCACAAACTCCAGCAGCCCCTGATTGGCGAGGCACAGGCCGCCAGTATAAGAGTAGGCATCCGGGTCGCTCTGCTGGTACTCGGCCAGCTTACGGATGTCGACCTTACCTACCAGGGTCGAGATATCCTGGTTGTTTTCGTCACCCGGCTCAGTTTTGGAAATAGCGATCTGTTCCTGTATGGAGGGGAAAAGCCGTACTACTTTAAAGCGGTTAATGTCGCCGTCAAACTCGCGCAGTCGCTTGGAGGCCCAGGGACTCATGCAGCCCGGGATGTACCGGGCAGGTATACCGTATTCCTCTTCCAATTCTTCGGCATAGTCGGCAAACAACCCGAGCGGGCTCTCAAACACCGGGCTGATTTGCTCACCGGCTTTGAGCACGTAGATGGGGTACTGCTGCATGAGGTGCTTCAGCTTCTCGGCCAGCGAGCTTTTACCGCCCCCCACCGGTCCCATCAGGTATAGGATCTGCTTCTTTTCCTCGAGCCCCTGCGCAGAGTGGCGGAAGTACGACACAATCTGCTCGATGGTGCTTTCCATCCCGTAGAAGTCGCGGAAGGCGGGGTAGATCTTGATTTTTTTGTTGGAGAAGATGCGGCTCAGTTTAGGGTCCTGGCGCGTGTCAAGCATCTCCGGCTCTCCGATGGCGTCGAGGATACGCTCAGCGGGCTTGGCGTACATTTTAGGGTCTTTCCGGCACTCCTCAAGATAGGCAGCTACTGTCATCTCGTTCATGGAGGCACTGTAATTGGTCTTGATTTTTTCTAAAATATTCATAGGGCGTATTTTTAGAGAATCATTTTATACCTGAGAGCAATAAGCAGTGGCCCCGAAAAAGACCCGTTTACTGCCTGTCAGCTGAATGTGTCATCATTTGAGTATGTTATGGTCTGCATCCCTTAAAAGAATGCCGCTTTGCAAGTTTGTATATCTGGTACCTGCGCATCGGCCAGGCCTTTGATATTAGGAGGCTATGTGCTTATGCACAGGTCTGCGGGCAGGAAATGCGTACACGTACACATGAAGCAGGGCGCTGCTTTCCATTGCCCGGAACAGGGGAAGAGTGGCTCGGCGACAAAATGGGCTGTCCCCTGTGCCCTATGTTATGTTATACGAAGAATTTTACCTCCTTGTGGTTAGGTGCGGCCCCTCTTTATTTGCAGAACAGCGCACTTGCATTTTAAATTCAAAAACGGTAATATTTTATAACTTCACATCTATACGTATTTTGTACAAAATTGTCTATCCCTATACCTGTTGTTGCAGGCCGGGCATGGCAGAATAATACGACACCTATGCACGAAGAACACCTGAACCCACGCCAGATGCCGCTTTTCCAGAAGGGACGCGAGATCTATGATTTGACGCTAAAAATCAGTGACCTTATACCTGATGATGACCGCCGCCTTGCCAGTAGCAAAGCTTTTATGCTGGAGGATGCCGCACTGCTGAGCGTGAAAGTGGCAGGTGCTGAGGGTGGTGACCTGTATGATATCCGGATGGAATGCGCCACCCTGATCCGCAAGGCGGCCCGCGACCTGCAGAACCACTGCAACACGCTGACCATGTTTGGCTTTGAGCACATACACTACCTGCACCTGATCAAAGAAGCGCTGGAGGAGTACCGCCTGCTGTTTGTGGAATGGGTCAAAACCTTTGACGCCTGGAACTACGCCGTCGATCGTTGGGGACTGTTCAACCCGCCCGGTGTGCAGCCTGATGACCCGGATCCGGACAAGGGACTGGACGGCTTTTAAGAAGTGCATGCAGCCATATGGCACAGGAATGAGTATAAACCAAAAAAGAAGGTGATCATGAAGCAGGAAATGGAAAGCTGGGATGAAGCTAGGTATATGGAGCTGAACACCTATTTCAGGATAAAAATACAGGGCATGGTTGACTCCGACCCCTACATCCGGGAGCTGCAGAAAGCAGCAGGTGGCCTGCAACTGGCAGACCTGGTCGACCGGATGTCAGAAAGTGACCAGGAGCTATGGGCGGAGTTTATCAGACTGGACCGCATCAAGCTGCACCTCGATATGCAGAACCACCTGGAAGGCCGCGGCACTCCCTATACACCACGCTACGGTTTTGGGGGATCATCAGAAGAGGAAGATAATTCCGGTCCGTGGTAATGGAATTGGCCGAAGAAATGCAAGATAACGCGCAAATGGGCCAAACTTTTTACCGGATTGTCGTTTATACAATGGTTGGTCTGGTCTGCGGGTTAAAACATTGTTAATTTACCATATATCCCGTCATTCCATTTCATTTTAATTACATTTTTACATAATTTCGCTTCGATAAGAGACAATTCACGGACACATAAAAAATACAGGCATGTCAGAACACGCTGAAATAATTTTAGAGGGGAAGTCCTACAAGTTCCCGGTTGTAACTGGTACTGAGAATGAAAAAGCAATTGATATAGCTGCTTTGCGCTCGGAGTCAGGCTACATCACCCTGGACTCAGGTTATAAAAATACAGGTGCTACCAAGAGTGCGATCACTTTCCTGGACGGAGAGCAGGGCATTCTGCACTACAGAGGTTATCCGATCGAGCAACTGGCTGAGAAGTCAAACTTCATTGAAGTGGCTTACCTGCTGATCTACGGTGCCCTGCCAACCAAGCAGGAACTCGATGATTTCAGCGGCAAGATCAAGATGCACACCCTCGTGAACGAGGACATGCGCAAGATACTGGACGGCTTCCCGTCTGCGGCGCACCCTATGGGCATCCTTTCTGCTATGATCAGCTCCCTGACTGCTTTTTATCCGGAGTCACTTAACCCGAACCAGACAAAAGAGGAGATGGATCTTTCTATCATCCGCTTGATGGCGAAGATCTCTACGATAGCTGCCTGGTCTTACAAGAACTCTGTAGGTCATCCGGTGAACTATCCTAAAAACAAGCTGGACTACTGCTCTAACTTCCTGCACATGATGTTCGCCTTCCCTACGGAAGATTACGAGATCAACCCGGTGGTAGTAGACGCGCTGAACAAACTGCTTATCCTGCACGCTGACCACGAACAAAACTGCTCTACGTCTACTGTGCGTCTGGTAGGTTCTGCCAACGCCAGCCTGTACTCTTCTGTATCTGCCGGTATCAGTGCCCTGTGGGGTCCGTTGCACGGTGGTGCCAACCAGGCTGTAATCGAAATGCTGGAGCAAATCAAAGCGGATGGTGGCGACTCTAAGAAGTTCATTGCGAAAGCAAAGGACAAAGACGATCCGTTCCGTCTGATGGGTTTCGGTCACCGTGTGTACAAGAACTTCGACCCACGTGCCCGTATCATCAAGAAATCTGCTGACGAAGTATTATCAGCTCTTGGCATCAACGACCCGATCCTGACCATTGCGATGGAACTGGAAGAGGCTGCCCTGAATGATCCGTATTTCGTAGAGCGCAAGCTATACCCTAACGTAGACTTCTACTCAGGCATCATCTACCGTGCGCTTGGTATCCCTACCGACATGTTCACAGTAATGTTCGCTTTGGGCCGTCTGCCAGGCTGGATCGCACAGTGGAAGGAAATGCGTGAGCAGAAAGAGCCAATCGGTCGTCCGCGTCAGATCTACACTGGTGAAACAGAGCGTAACTATGTAGATATCGAGAACAGATAATCTCTTTGTGATTCATAAAAAAACGGCCCGCTGCAGATTTGCAGCGGGCCGTTTTTTTATGCTTATGCTAATAAGCGATTATGGCGCGAGTCGCAGATCCCGGACTAGATTCGGGTCCACGATCGTGTCTACGATAGTGGGGCCGCTGGCCCGGGTATAAGCAATGACAGGAAAATTCTAAGTTTATACAAGTCCTACAGCACCCGCATTTCGATGCGACGGTTCTGGCTGCGGTTTTCTTCTGAGGTGTTTGGCTTGACCGGTCGGCTCTCGCCGTGACCGACTGAGGTGATGCGGTCTTTTGGCACTTTGTTGCTGCGCAGGTAGTCAGCGACAGAACGGGCACGGCGCTCAGAGAGCACCTTGTTGTCAGCGTCGGAGCCGATGTCGTCGGTGTGGCCCGATATCTCGATACGCACCTCGGGGTTTTGCTGCATGAACGTGATCAGCTTATCAAGCTCAGTCTTCGACTTGCGCTCCAGCTTATACTGCCCTGTGTCGAAGAACAGGTTATTGAGCACAATCGCTGCCCCGGATTTGATCGGTTTCAGGTATACGTCAAGCGCCACCGGGCTCAGTGCTTTTTCAGAGGTATAGTCAAAGCTCAGGCTGTTCATCAGGAACCCGGGAGCTGAAACGTATAGGGCATACTGCCCTCCTTCCGAAAGCACGATTGTATAATCACCCGACACCTTATCGGAGTTAACCTGCTGTACCAGCGAGTCGGCACTTACATCATAGAGCTGCACCACGGCAGCAATCGGCTTTTTGGTATCGGCGTGGAAAACACGGCCTTGGGCATAGGTGCTGTTGACTTTGCTGCGCCAGTTCTCCGGCACGTCCAACTCGTAAAGTTGTATAGTTGAGGCACCCGCCTCCGTCATCTCCTGACGGGAGTAATAGCCTTTTTTATTGTCGGCGGTAATGAAGAGTGAGCCTTCGTCAGCGTGCGTGTTCAGGGGGTAACCCATGTTCTCGGGTTCACTCCACTTGCTCCTGTTGTCCTGTGTCGTCATAAACACGTCGAGGCCGCCCATACCCAGGTGTCCATCGCTTACAAAGTAGAGGGTGCTACCACTCACATGTATGAAAGGCGCCATGTCACGTCCCCGGGAGTTCACGGGCTCCCCCATGTTCTCAGGTTTTTGCCACGAGCCATCCTCTTTCAGGCGGGTTACCCAAATATCTTCTTTGCCAATGCCGCCAGGTCGTGTAGAGGTAAAGTATAAGGTACGTCCGTCGGCAGACAGGCTTGGCTGGGAGTCCCATGCTTTGGAATTCACAACCGATCCCATGTTCTTGGGCTTGCTCCACTCATCCCCGCTTCTGAAAGAGATGTACAGATCACAATCACCCTGACTGTCGGAACGGTTGCAAGAGGTAAACACAAGCGTTTTGCCGTCACCGGAAATGGTAGCGGCACCTTCGTTTGCAGTGGTATTGATGGCAGGGGAAATAGAGCTCGGCGGACTCCACTTGTTGTCGCGGTACTGGCTCACAAATATGTTCTCGTCCTGGTCAGGGCGATGGCCTAGTCGTGCTGTAAAGATCAGATGACGCTGGTCAGCAGTGGTGGAGGGAAAGTACTGCAGCTCGAAGCGATTGACATCGTCAGGCAGCCTGACCGGGTTAAAGCTCACTGGCTTCTTCATGGCCTCCGCAGCAAAGTCAGCGGACTGGATCTGCTGACGGGCAAAGTCTGCCATACGCCCGTTGCGCGGCTTACCACGCAGGAAAAGCTCGAAATACTTGCGGGCGTTTTCGTAGTCGCCCCGCTCGAAGTAAAGGTCAGCCAGGTCGAAGTAACTGTTCATCAGTCCGGCGTTAAATGGCTTGAGAGTCAGGCCCTTCTGCAGGTTTTCGAACACTTCCGGCTTATTGCCCATGGCCCGGTGCAGATGCGCAATTTTCAGGTAAGCATCAGCGTATTTTGGGTCACGCTCGATGGCCTCGTCGAGGTAGGCAAGCGCCTTGTTAAAATCACGTGCCTGTGCGGCTTCTTCTGCTTTGTAGTAAAGTGTAACTGCTTTTCTGGAATTGGAGGCCGGTCTGCCCTGAGCCAGACAGGTGGTAACGGTACTTAATGTGATCAGAATCAGAAGAAGCAGCGGCTTAAGCATAGCTTTTTTACGGGATATCCATGTACTTATGTGTCTGTAAAGACACACGCCATTGGGGGTTGTTTTTAACGTATTCGACAATAAGTGGCATCAATTGCCCGGCTTTGCTCCACTCTGGCTGCAGGTATAGCTTGCAGTCAGCTCCTACCCTTGCCGCATGCTCTTCGGCCCATGCAAAATCCGATTTGTTAAATATAATGACTTTTAGCTCATCTGCAAAAGGATATACAGAAGCATCGGGCGCCTTGAACTTCTTAGGAGACAAACACACCCAGTCCCAGTAACCGCTTATGGGATAAGCCCCGGAGGTTTCGATCATGGTGCGTATACCTGCTTCCTGCAATCCGGCTGTCAGCGGGTTGAGGTTATAAAGCAGCGGTTCGCCTCCTGTTACTACGACGGTTTTGCCCGGAAAGGTTTTAGCGGTTGTCACAATTTCCCCTACAGGAGTGAGTGGATGCTGTTCGGCGTCCCAACTCTCCTTTACATCGCACCAGTGACAGCCCACATCGCAGCCACCAAGCCTGATAAAGTAAGCTGCTGTGCCTGTGTTGCCACCTTCACCCTGAATCGTGTAAAAAGCCTCCATCAGCGGAAGTTCACTGCCATCTTTGGGCACTGAATGAATGGAGGCGGTTTTGTATGCTTTTGTCGTTTCCAAATCTGTATTCCTTTGGCTATACCTGAAAGGTCAGGTACAGGCCTTCATTAAATGATGGTGCAGCTATACCTGTCATTATTATAAGCCTGCACCGAACTTGCAAAGTTAGTTAAAAAAGCAACAAGGTAGAGAGCAACTTATGTTCCGTAATACCTGAGCAGTTAATAAGTTCTGGTAAGTAGGTGATGTGGGAGTCTTATTAGCTACGAAGCAAGGTATAGACAGGATGGGTATAGCGCGGCGATCGGCATAGACACTCACAGGAGCTGCGCACGCTGAAAGGTCTTTGGAGCAACGGCTCTTTTAAATAAAAAACCCCCTCTTGTTTCCAAGAGGGGGTTAAGTAAATTTCAAGAGGTGCAAAATACCTACGCGTATACCTCTTTTCTGGCAGCTCGCAGTGTATTCTTCAGCAGCATGGCAATGGTTAGCGGACCAACACCGCCCGGAACCGGGGTGATGTAGCTGCACTTAGGCGCCACATTGTCGAAGTCTACGTCACCACGCAGCCTGTAACCAGACTTGCGGGAAGTATCAGGTACACGAGTAGTACCCACGTCAATCACCACGGCACCTTCTTTCACCATTTCGGCAGTCACCAGACCAGGCAGGCCAACGGCCGCTATTATGATATCAGCCTGGCGGGTATAGTACGGCAGGTCGACGGTGTTGCGGTGACAAAGCGTCACGGTGGCATTGCCAGGATAAGCGGCTTTGGCCATCAGGATGCTCATGGGAGAACCCACAATGTTGCTGCGGCCGATCACAACGCAGTGCTTGCCGTTCGTTTCGATGCCGTAGCGCTCGATAAGCTGCAGGATGCCGTAAGGAGTGGCTGGCAGGAAAGAAGTCAGGCCAGCAACCATACGTCCTACGTTCGCCGGGTGGAAACCATCCACATCTTTCTTGGGATCAACCGCCTCCAGCACTTTCTGCGTGTTGATGTGCTTGGGTAGTGGCAACTGTACAATAAAACCGTCCACTTCCTCGCTCTCGTTCAGCTCCTGTATTTTGTTAAGCAATTCTTCTTCGGTCACATCGTCTTCATAACGTACCAGCGTAGAACCAAAACCTACTTTTTCGCAGGCCAGCACTTTGTTGTTCACATACGTGACAGAGCCGCCGTCATTGCCTACCAGTATCGCCGCCAGATGCGGCACCTTGCCTCCATTGGCTTTAATTTCGGCAACTTCAGCTGCAATCTCTTGCTGAATGGCTTCGGATGTTTTTTTACCGTCGAGCAGAATCATGTTTTTAGTTAAAAGTTATGAGTTAAGAGTTCTGTGTTGATGTATAGGGCGAAGGGCTTTGACATGGTACCTTTGCCAGGCAACTATAAGCGACAAGCCCCGACGTGCAGGGGCACGTCGGGGCTTGGTATTGTTAGTCGAGTTTAAGCACAGCTAAGAAGGCTTCTTGTGGGATCTCCACGTTACCTACCTGGCGCATGCGTTTCTTACCTTTCTTCTGTTTCTCGAGGAGCTTGCGCTTACGCGAAATGTCACCGCCGTAGCACTTGGCCAGTACGTTCTTGCGCAGGGCCTTCACCGTCTCACGGGCAATGATCTTCTGACCGATAGCCGCCTGAATGGCGATCTCAAACATCTGACGCGGCAGCAGTTCACGCAACTTTTCGCAAAGGCGCTTGCCCCAATCGTAAGCCTTGTCGCGGTGCACGATGGCGCTCAGGGCATCCACTTTCTCGCCGTTGAGCATCACATCCAGCTTCACCATGTTCGACTGACGGAAACCGATCAGTTCGTAGTCAAGGGAGGCGTAGCCTCTGGAAATGGTCTTCAGTTTATCAAAGAAATCAAATACGATCTCGGCAAGCGGCATCTCAAAAGAGAGCTCCACCCGGTCGCTGGTCAGGTATGTCTGGTTTTTCAGAATACCGCGCTTGTCCATGCAAAGCGTGATGATCGGGCCTACGTACTCTGCCTTCGAAATAATCTGCGCTTTAATAAAAGGCTCCTCAATACGGTCAATGTAATTCGGTTCCGGCATTTCGGAAGGCGCATTCACCTTCAACAATTCGCCTTTGGTGGAATAGGCATGAAACTGTACCGACGGCACGGTAGTGATTACCGTCATGTCGAATTCGCGCTCCAGACGCTCCTGCACAATTTCCATGTGCAGCATACCCAGGAAGCCGCAACGGAAACCGAAACCAAGCGCAGCTGATGTCTCCGGCTCCCACACGAGTGAAGCATCGTTCAACTGCAGCTTCTCCATGGAGGCACGCAATTCTTCGTACTCGCTCGTTTCTACCGGATAGATACCCGCAAATACCATTGGCTTCACGTCTTCGAAACCCTGTATACCTACAGCAGGACGGTCGACGTGCGTAATGGTATCTCCTACTTTTACTTCTTTTGCATTCTTTATACCTGAGATCAGGTAGCCCACGTTGCCGGCGGCCATCTCCTGGCGCGGCTCCTGGTTAAGTTTCAGTACGCCAATCTCGTCCGCCTCGTATGTCTTGCCGGTGTTGATGAACTTCACCTTCTCCCCTTTCTTCAAGGTACCATTATAAATACGGAAGTAGACCTCAATACCTCTGTATGAGTTGAATACGGAGTCAAAGATCAAGGCCTGCAGCGGAGCAGCAGGGTCCCCTTTCGGTGCGGGAACACGGTCGCAGATAGCGTTCAATATTTCTTCTATACCGATGCCTGACTTACCGGAAGCATGGATGATGTCTTCTTTGTCACAGCCGATCAGGTCGATGATCTGGTCACTTACCTCTTCCGGCATGGCGTGCGGCAGGTCAATTTTGTTCAGAACCGGGATAATTTCCAGGTCAGAACCGATGGCCAGGTAGAGGTTCGAAATAGTCTGGGCCTCTATACCTTGCGAAGAATCCACGATCAGCAGCGCACCTTCGCAGGCAGCAATGGAGCGGGATACTTCATAAGAGAAGTCGACGTGACCTGGTGTGTCGATCAGGTTCAACACGTAATCCTCTCCTTTGTAGTGATAATTCATCTGGATGGCGTGACTCTTGATAGTAATACCACGCTCACGCTCCAGATCCATATTATCGAGCAGCTGGTTTTGCATTTCACGCTCTGCAACCGTAGAAGTAAATTCCAGCAGGCGGTCAGCCAGCGTGCTTTTACCATGGTCGATGTGGGCGATGATGCAGAAATTGCGAATGTTCTTCATAAATAGTTCTTACGAAAAACAAAGTTAAGAAGAATGTAGGTTTGTTGCTGTATTCCGGCCTAAATCATTTTATGATTGGCCTCTTTGCCGATCCCTCCTTATTATTCTGCCAGTACACATGGAATTTAGCATATAAGTTTTATAACTTTAGAATCTTTTTGCAAACCGATATCAGATACTGTATGCCAGAACAGACTTCCAGCGCCGCTAAGATTGCCGCTATGGAGCGTGAGATTCAACTTCTGAAGGAGAAATGTGAGTTCCTGGAGAAGGTCATCCACGAAGTGCCTGCCAATATCTACATCTCCAACCTGGACCTGGGGGTAGTCTGGTGCAATCGCACCAATGAGGAAAGCCTTGGCTATACCTTGTCTGAGATACTGGAAATGGGCGGCATGAAGTATATGGAGGCCATTGTGCACCCGGATGATCAGCATATCCCTGAAGACAGCGTCACCCATTACCAGCAATTTAACGGTGCTGAATTCGGGGGCTTGTTTCGGGCAAAACACAAAGAGGAAGACCAGTACAAATGGTTTGTGGGCTGGGCCAAAGCTTTCAGCAAAAACCAGCAGGGCGATGTTAAAGAGGTGATCTGTGTGGATGTGGACCTGAGTCCTGGCATGAATACGGAGGCTCAGTTGGTACAGGCGCTTAAGGAGAAGCTGAAGCAAAAAAGCAGCCAGATAGTGAGGTGTTTGCGAAAGCGCGAAATCGAGATTCTGGAACTGATCTGCAAGGGGTGCAGCACCAGGGAAATCGCGGAGCAGCTTTTTATCAGTCCGAACACAGTGAGCACCCACCGCAAGAGCATCCAAAAGAAGCTGGGTACAACTAACGTGGCTGACCTGGTATCGCTTGGGAAAGAGGCAGGTCTAGGCTAAGCTGCAGCGCCTGCACATTTCCTGATCAGATCAACCCTATTTCTGCAGGGTCGGCTAAGCCCAGGTGAGCAGCGGATCCAGCTTTTGCCTGTGTATACCTGCTCCTTAGACCTTTCTTACTTTTAAAGCTGTCCATACCGTATACCACAGTACGGCTTTGGAGACGGCTGTTCTGTTTCCTGGCTTTTCTGAATCAGGCCCTGCCTGTCAATCCTGCGTAAAAATGACTATATTCGCATCAAATTTGAAAAAATCCTTGTTAGTAAATTATGCAACTTACTAAAGTAGAACCATATAAGCCGGTCAACCACATCCGCATCGTAACGGCTGCTTCGTTGTTTGACGGGCACGACGCTTCGATCAACATCATGCGCCGCATCATCCAGGCATCCGGCGCCGAGGTGATTCACCTGGGGCACAACCGCTCGGTGCAGGAGATCGTGGATTGCGCTGTGCAGGAAGACGCACAAGCCATTGCCATTACCTCCTACCAGGGTGGTCACCTGGAGTACTTCAAGTACATGTACGACCTGCTCAACGAGCGCGGCTGCGGCCATATCCGCATCTTCGGCGGCGGCGGCGGTGTGATCCTGCCGACTGAAATCGAAGAACTGCACGAATACGGTATTGCCCGTATCTACTCCCCTGACGACGGACGTGCCATGGGTCTGCAGGGTATGATCAACGACATGCTGGAGAAATGCGACTTCCCGACAGGCAAAGACCTGAACGGCGAAGCGAAGCACCTGCGCGACAAAGATCCGAAAGCCATTGCCCGGCTGATCTCGGCTGCTGAGAACTTCCCGGAGGAAGCACGCAGCATCCTGAACGAGGTGAGAGAGCAAGCCAAAGAAGTAAAAACACCAGTGCTGGGTATAACCGGTACAGGTGGTGCCGGTAAGTCGTCTTTGGTGGACGAACTGGTGCGCCGCTTCCTGATAGACTTCCCTCAAAAGAAGATCGCCATTATTTCGGTAGACCCATCGAAACGCAAAACGGGCGGTGCTCTATTAGGAGATAGAATCCGCATGAACTCGATTTCGAACGAGCGGGTATACATGCGCTCCCTGGCTACACGCCAGAGCAACCTGGCCCTGAGCAAGTATGTGCAGGATGCCGTGGATATCGTGAAGGCGGCTGACTTTGACATGATCATCCTCGAAACTTCAGGTATAGGCCAGTCCGACACGGAGATCATCGAGCACTCGGATATGAGCCTGTATGTGATGACTCCGGAGTACGGTGCCGCCACGCAGCTTGAGAAGATCGACATGCTCGACTTTGCCGACGTGATCGCCCTGAACAAATTCGACAAGCGCGGCGCGCTCGACGCCCTGCGTGACGTGAAGAAACAATACAAGCGCAACCACCAGCTGTGGGATGTGAACGATGATGAGATTCCGGTTTTCGGCACCATCGCTTCGCAGTTCAACGACCCGGGCATGAACCAGCTATACCGTGCCGTAATGGCCAAGCTGTCGGAGAAAACGGGCGTGGAATTCGACTCCAACCTGCAGACATCAAAAGAGATGTCGGAGAAGGTATACATCATCCCTCCTGCCCGTACCCGCTATCTTTCTGAGATATCAGAGACCATCCGCAACTACGACAAGTGGACGAAGGATCAGGCCGAGGTTGCCCAGAAACTCTATGGCATCAAAAAGTCCATCGAGGCCGTGCAAGGGATTGAGGTGGAAGACAAGGATCGTTTGATCAAGCAGCTCGAGCAGGCGTATGCTGAAGTAGAGCTAAGCCTGGACGGACAGAACAAGAAGATTCTCGAGAACTGGAAAGAGAAAGTACAGGCCTACAAGAACGAGTTCTACGTGTTCAAAGTGCGTGACAAAGAACTGAAAATTAAGACGCATACTGAGTCGCTTTCACACCTGCAAATTCCCAAAGTGTCTACTCCGCGCTACGAAGCATGGGGTGATTTGCTGAAGTGGAACCTGCAGGAGAACGTGCCGGGCGAATTCCCATACACAGCGGGCGTGTTCCCGTTCAAGCGCGAAGGCGAAGACCCAACCCGTATGTTTGCCGGCGAAGGCGGACCGGAGCGTACGAACCGTCGTTTCCACTATGTGAGCTTGGGTATGCCAGCCAAACGCCTTTCTACGGCATTTGACTCGGTGACACTTTACGGTGAAGACCCTGATTTCAGACCGGATATTTATGGTAAGATCGGTAACTCGGGTGTGAGCATTTGCTGCCTGGACGATGCCAAGAAACTGTACTCCGGCTTCAACCTGGCCGACCCAATGACCTCGGTTTCCATGACCATCAACGGTCCTGCTGCCATCCTGACCGGCTTCTTTATGAATGCCGCCATCGACCAGCAGTGCGAACTGTACATCAAAGAGAATGGCCTCGAAGAAGAGATCAACCAGAAGATCGAAGCCATCTACAAAGAGAAAGGTACGGAGCGTCCACGTTACCAGGGTGAGCTGCCGAAGGGCAATGACGGTCTGGGCCTGATGCTATTGGGCGTAACCGGCGACCAGGTATTGCCAGCTGACGTGTACGAGCCGATCAAGGCGCGCACCTTAGCTTCTGTGCGCGGCACCGTGCAGGCGGATATCCTGAAAGAAGACCAGGCGCAGAACACCTGTATCTTCTCCACGGAATTCTCGCTGCGTCTGATGGGTGACGTGCAGGCGTACTTCATTGACAAAAACGTGCGTAACTTCTACTCTGTGTCGATCTCCGGCTACCATATTGCAGAGGCCGGTGCCAACCCGATCTCGCAGCTGGCCTTTACGCTGGCCAACGGCTTCACCTTCGTGGAGTACTATGTGAGCCGTGGCATGGACATCAACAAGTTTGCGCCGAACCTGAGCTTCTTCTTCTCAAACGGTATCGATCCGGAGTATGCGGTGATCGGTCGCGTGGCCCGCAGAATATGGGCGAAGGCCATGAAGCACAAGTACGGTGCTGATGCCCGTTCGCAGATGTTGAAGTACCATATCCAGACGTCCGGCCGTTCACTGCACGCGCAGGAGATCGACTTCAACGACATCCGTACCACATTGCAGGCCCTGTACGCGATCTATGACAACTGTAACTCGCTGCACACCAACGCTTACGACGAGGCTATCACCACGCCAACAGAAGCATCTGTACGTCGTGCGATGGCGATTCAACTCATCATCAACCGTGAGTTGGGTCTGGCCAAGAATGAGAACCCGCTGCAAGGCTCGTTCATCATCGAAGAGCTGACAGACCTGGTGGAAGAGGCTGTACTGACCGAGTTCGACCGCATCACGGAGCGTGGCGGCGTGTTGGGTGCCATGGAGACGATGTACCAGCGTGGTAAGATCCAGGAAGAAAGTCTGTACTATGAGACACTGAAGCACACGGGAGAGTACCCGATCATCGGCGTGAACACCTTCCTGTCATCCACTGGTTCTCCAACTGTTCTTCCTACGGAAGTTATCCGGGCGACAGAGGAAGAAAAGCAGTACCAGATCTCGATGCTGCAAAGCTTGCACAAGCGCAATGCGGATAAGTCAGAAGAGATGCTGAAACGCATCCAGCAGGTGGCGATCAACAACGGGAACATCTTTGAGGAGATGATGGAAACCGTGAAGTATTGCTCACTGGGTCAGATTACCAACGCCTTGTTTGAGGTCGGCGGACAGTACCGCAGAAATATGTAAGTTTTCATAAAATATACCGCAATCAGGCGGCGTTATTAAAAGCAAAGGCCGGGCAAATGCCCGGCCTTCTTTTTTGTATCTGCTGGCAGTCAGCGTCTTGACAACATATTGCAGCTTTGAGAGGTATAAAGCAACATAAATAAAACGCACCATGAAAACCAAAAATAAAGACTCTGAGGATTTTCCATTCGTGCTGGTTGGCTCGGCACTCCTGTTCCTGGGCCTGGCAGCTTACGTATACCTGAGCACCAAAATCGAAGAAGAAGATATCGATTTTGACCTTTGGGAAGAAAATATCAGCGATTATGCCTGATTGGGAACAGGTATAGTCGCCTCTTTTTACAAAAGCAAAAAGCCAGTTCGCTGTTCCTTGACAGATTACGAACTGGCTTTTTTTGACTTAATCTTATACCTAAAGCGAGAAGTTACCGGAAGCTTCCGGTTGAAACGTCACCTTTTCGATTTTATAGTTGATCGTGCCCGATGGCACAGGCCACTCCACCTCGTCTCCTTCTTTGCAGCCGATGATAGCTGTGCCCACCGGAGCGAGAATGGAAATTTTACGGCTATTCACATCGGCATCCTTCGGGTACACCAGCGTAATTTCCATTTCCTTGCCGCTCTTCAAGTCCCTTAACAAAACGCTTGAATTCATCGTCACGACTTCTGCTGGAATCTCCTCCGAAGCAACCCGCTTGGCCCGCTTCAGTTCTTCCCCGAGTTTAGCGATATTTGCCTGCATACCCGGGCCCTGTCTTTGCTGCTGCACCAAATCAACCAGGCGCTTATAGTCCTTCTCGGTCAGATAGATTAAGTTTTCCATATCAATTAAGCACATAGTTTCTGCTGATAGAGCTGGGGGAAGGCTTTTTCGGAAAGTAAATGTCCTTGAAGCTCTTCGTCTGTCCCTGCTCCACACGCCTGAATATTTTGTCCGGGGTAATGTCCTGCAGGGACGCAAAGCCGCAGGCCTCCATCACTTCGATGGTTGACTTGATGGTGTTGCCATGGAAGTTAGCCACACGCACCCGCTTATCTGCTACGTCCAGGCCCTTGTACAGGTTCTTGTCCTGCGTGGCTATACCTACCGGACAGCGACCGGAATCACACTGCAGGGCCTGTATACAACCCAGCGCGAACATCATACCTCTTGCACTGTAGCATATGTCAGCACCCAGCGAAATAGCCTTGATAATGTCCACCCCGGTGATGATCTTACCCGCCGCAATCAGCTTGATCTCGTCGCGCAACCCGTACTGCTCCAGCATGTGCTGCACATAGGCCAGGGCATCATAAAGCGGCATACCCAGGCTATCGGTAAACTCAAGCGGTGCGGCACCTGTACCGCCCTCTGCCCCGTCTATCGTGATGAAGTCCGGATAGATGCGGTTGTGCTTCATTTCCTGGCAGAGGCGTTCGAACTCCTGCTTGTTACCAATGCACAGTTTGATACCGATCGGCTTGCCGTCTGAGAGCACGCGCAACTTGTCTATGTACAGCAGCATGGTGAACTGATCGCTGAAAGCGGAGTGCGCCGGCGGTGAAGCAACTGTGGTATAGGGCTCCACCTTGCGTATAGCCGCGATTTCCGGTGTATTCTTGGCAGCCGGCAGTATACCACCGTGGCCCGGCTTGGCTCCCTGCGACAGCTTGATCTCCACCATTTTGATGTGCGGATGCGCTACCTGCTCTTTGAATAACTGCTCCGAGAAGTTGCCGTTTTTATCGCGGCAGCCGAAGTAGCCTGTACCGATCTGCCAGATCAGGTCGCCCCCACCCTCAATGTGAAAGGGACTCACGCCACCCTCACCGGTATTGTGCGCAAAGCCTCCTAGTTTGGCACCGGCACTCAGAGCAGTTACAGCTGTTTTACTCAGAGAGCCATAGCTCATGGCTGAGATATTATAAATGCTGGCGCTATAGGGTTGTTTGCAGCGGCTGCCTCCTACTGTCACACGCAGGTCCTTGGCCTGCACGTGCACCGGGAACATAGTATGGGCAATCCACTCAAAGCCTGGCTCCTGGCTGTTGGCCTGCATACCGAAAGGTACCGTCTCGCGCACGTTCTTTGCACGCTGGTACACGATGGAGCGCTGGCGTCGGCTGAACGGCTTGCCGTCCAGGTCGGACTCAAAGAAATACTGCCGGAGTTCCGGACGGATGCTCTCGAAGAAATAGCGCAGATAGCCTACCAGTGGGTAGTTGCGCAAAATGGAGTGCCTGCCCTGCCGCACGTTGCGCAGGTATACCAGGTGCAAGGGCACAATTAGTAAGAGAAGCCACAGGTATGGCTGCTCAAAAATTGATAAAAACAAGATAAACAGATAAGCTGCTATAAAGACGTATCCCAGGGATTGCCTCACACTGACCTTACTTGCCATGTCGTAAAATCTTAGAAAATGAATAAGATGAAAGAAAATTGCTAAACCAGAAATCTATAATTGCCAGTTTTGTTTGTGGGGCGCCAGAGCGTAAGCTCCGGCTTACTTGTTAAAGGCCTTGGGAGAGGAAAAAAAGTTGAGGCAATAGCCGTTCAGTTCATCACACATTGCTACATGATGAGAAGCTGCTACCAGACCTGAACCAGGTATGGTAAGCCAGAAAGAAGGATATTTGCCGATTGGCCTCATGTCTTTTTGATTGACAGTGCAAAGTTAGTTGAAAGAAAAGAAGAAAACCCAAAAATCATACGCTATTAATTGGCTAGCTGTTTTTTTTCAACTCTATAGAAGGACGAATTTGCCGGCTTCTTGCTTTTGTACTAAAATACAGGAAATGAGGGCATAAGATTCACAACCTAAATTGCTATATAGCGTTAAAAAATTCAAGTTTAACTCTTCAGGCTATATATCATGATGCGCTTTACGACAATCTCCTCTCTCCTGCTCATTGGCACCACATTTGGCTACCTTATGAAAAGCTGGATGTCGCCCGAGCAGCTCCAAATGGACCTCCACGAAGAAGACATACACTTGTATCTCTAAGCTTGCGACTGTTGTTTAGATATGGAGGAAGCAGGCCTGGCGCCTGCTTCCTCTCTTGAATGCATTCCTTTTAGGTTAATCCCCCCTTTAGCCGTACCTTTATCAGCGAAAATCAATCCTATCATCTATACCATTATACATGACACAACAGGAAAAAATAAGCTACATCATCGGCCGCGACATGGCAGCCAACCTCAAAAAGCAGGGTATCGACATCGAAGCGGATGCTTTTGTGAAAGGCCTGAAAGAGGTGATCGCTGGTGAGCCCTCATCCCTGTCTCAGCAGGAGATCCAGATGGCCATGATGGCGCTACAGCAGGAGATGCAAGAGAAGCAAGGCGCCAAAGGCGGTGAAAACCAGAAGGCAGGCGAAGCTTTCTTAGCGGAAAATAAAAACAAGGAAGGAGTAAAAACACTGCCAAGCGGTCTGCAGTACCAGGTGCTTCAGGAAGGCACAGGCAAGTCGCCGGCTGCCTCTGACAAAGTAACGACTCACTACCACGGCACCCTGATCGACGGTACGGTATTTGACTCGAGCTACGAGCGAGGGCAGCCAGCCACGTTCCCGGTTAACGGTGTGATCGCTGGCTGGACGGAAGCCCTTCAGTTGATGAAGGAAGGTGCTAAGTGGAGACTGTTCATTCCATCGAACCTGGCTTATGGCTCACAAGGCGCCGGCGACGTGATCGGACCAAACACTACTCTGATCTTCGATGTGGAGCTGATCTCAGTTCACTAACACATACTAGCGTATAAAATAAAGAGGTTCGGCCAGGTGATCATCACACCAGCCGAACCTCTTTATTTTATACAGAGGGTGCTATACCTAGGCCATCTTCAGGTCAGTCTCAGCCATCTCGTGCAACCAGCGGCGACTTTCTTCCTGGTACAGGAAATGGTGGATGATCATAAAATTATCTCCATCCATCAGTTCATCCCCGTCTATTTCGTTTACCAAACTATTGTAAGCAAACACGGGCATGACAACCGCCACAAACACATTCTTGTTTACAGCACGCAGCACTTCCGGGAAAACATACTTAAACACCCACTGCTGGTCTTCCTTCTCAATGGCAACTCTGCTTTGCAGGTTCAGTATCCATTTCTGCGGCTTGTACATGAACACCATGTCCATGATATGCGCATAACCCTGCCGCAGTTCGTTAGAGCTCACCTCCCCCTCCCACTTAATATACAGTGTTTCTTCTTCATGCACGTACTTCAGCCTCAGCTGCTCTTGCAGCACACTGCGGAGCTGATCCCTTACCGAAAAATGTCTGCCAAATGCATTGGCACCCATCAAATTATCTGTGTACATGGTACGTATCAGTTTATGCGGCTTTTGGCCATCAGGTAGAAGATAAATATTCTAAACAGAGTCAGCAAAAGAAGAGTGACTTGAATTTTGTATAAACAAAGATGTAATATTTATATATTAACAACAAGAAATAATTTAATATTTTATTGGTTTCATATAGTTAGTCAACTTAACTAGCTTATTGGCAAGTCTCTAATCTGCTAAATATTTTTTCCTTAACTTAAGTCGGTTTCCGAAACAAAAGCCCGCAAGCAAACAATTTACCCCGGCAGACGTTCTAAACTCATTTAATGCATTCACCAAAAAAAGATATACTCCTATGGCAAACACCCAAAATGAAGGCAAAAAATTTCTGGAAAGCGTGCACCAGTTCTTCGATCACGCTGCCAGTTATTCAAAGCTTGACCCTGGTATTCTGGCACAGATCAAGACTTGCAACAGTGTATATAAAGTGTCTTTTCCGATTGAGATCGATGGCCGTGTAGAAGTTATCGAAGGCATCAGAGTACAGCATAGCCACCACAAACTTCCGTCTAAAGGGGGTATCCGATTTAGCATGCAGGTAGACGAGGATGAGGTGAAGGCGCTTGCAACGCTGATGACGTTTAAATGCGCGGTGGTGGATGTGCCTTTTGGGGGTGCCAAGGGTGGTGTGAAAATCAACCCTCGCACCAGTTCTGTCAAAACACTCGAGAAAGTAACACGCCGTTACGCAGCTGAACTTATCAAGAAAAACCTGATTGGGCCAGGCATGGACGTACCGGCTCCTGACTACGGCACAGGTAGCCGCGAGATGGCCTGGATTGCAGACACCTACCAGGCATTGAAGTATGGCGAAACCAATGCGCTGGGATGCGTAACCGGTAAGCCTGTGGGCCAGGGCGGCATACGTGGCCGGGCAGAAGCTACCGGTCTGGGAGTGTTCTATGGCATACGCGAAGCCCTGAGCGATACCGAGTACATGAAAAAGGCAGGTATAGAAGGCAATACTATGGAGGGCAAGCGTGTTATTGTGCAGGGGCTGGGCAACGTAGGCTACAATGCCGCCCACTTCTGCCAGCAGGACGGTGCCATCATTATAGGTATAGCGGAGCGTGAAGGCGGTATTTACAACTCCAACGGCATAGACGTGGCGGAGGCTTTCAAGCATCGCAGCGAAACAGGCTCTATCCTGGACTTTGGGCAGTGCAAGAACTTTGAGAATTCAGTTGAGCTGCTGGAAGAAGAGTGTGACATCCTGATTCCGGCCGCCCTGGAAAACCAGATACATGCCGGCAACGCAGCCCGCATCAAAGCGAAAATAGTTGCGGAAGGTGCCAATGGCCCTGTCACCCGTGATGCTGAAAAGATCTTGCTTGAAAAAGGAATCATCATTATACCTGACCTCTACATAAACGCAGGCGGTGTGACCGTATCCTACTTTGAGTGGCTCAAAAACCTGTCGAATGTACGTTTCGGGCGTATGGGAAAACGTGCCGAGGAAGCCAGCCACAGACGACTCGTCAATGCGATCGAGAGCGCTTCCGGTAAAAGCCTGACTTCCCATGAACGTACCATGCTTATACAGGGTTCAGACGAGATTAGCCTGGTGCGTTCCGGTCTGGAGGATACCATGATCAACGCCTATCATGAGATCAGGGGCGTCATGAACAAAAAGGACATACACGACATGCGAGCAGCTGCTTTCCTGACAGCCATCGAAAAAATCGGGGTGAGCTACGAAGCGCTTGGTATTTTCCCTTGATGGGTAAGAGAACCAACTGGAAGGGTCAGGATTTTGCTACCATGGCAAGGTCCTGACCTTTTTGCATATATAGGAGCCAGTCCATTGCCTCAGACTTGTCAGTGAAATAGTTGAAGTGAATGAAATCATGCACCGGTAACAGCTGTGAGGCAATGTAGTTGTTAACTAGTGCCTTAAAGTGGCCTTCTGAAAAGATTACGGCCGCGTAGATGTCCTCCCCAATAATATCCGATACTTGTGGGTAATACTCACGGCTTAGCCAGATTTCCTGCTCTGCATCAAAAGGACCAATGCGTGATATGTCTGTACTGTAATAGCAGATCTTGGGGCTGGTTTTCACAAACTGCAGCACCTGCCAGTATAGATTTCTAAACTGCTCTGTGTCTGGCTTCAATTTCCAGCTGATACAAAGCACACCTGCTTCCTTCAGATAAGTAGCAAGAGCATAGGACGAATCACTGATGACCATAAGGCAAACCGCTTGGTTTCTGGTGTTTATATTCGAAATATAGTATATATTTTATTTTTGCACAAATACTGTTTAGCAAAAGTTATAAACCAATCCAATTGGGTACCAGGCTTCTGAATAGAAAACTGTCCAATATTTAACACCCTATTACTTAAGATCAAATTCTTACAAGCTTATCACAATTCTAGTGTATTAGCATTTAGATAATTAGTACAAGTGTCTTTTTAGACAAATCTTTTTAATAGTACCCAAAGAGCAAATACATATCAGCTTTAGGCTAAATGCCTGTATCCGAAGCTGAATCTTAAGTTGTTCCTGTAAGGCTGAGATAAATTAACCTCTCCGCTAAAGCAGAAGGTCGGCTCTTGATGAAAGAGCCGACCTTCTGCTTTGTTTACATGATCATTATTGCAGCTTCAGCCACTTCGTGTAGATTTTCTGTTGCACTGCGGTTGGTTTCTCAACCCGCTCAAAGCGGTAGCGCACGCTCTTGTCTGCCACAATCGGAATCTGCAACTCCAGCAGTTTGCCGTCGCGCACAACTGTCACCGGCACTTTATCACCGATCGTGCGCCCGCTGATCAGGGGAGAAATGTCGCTTTCGACTCTGTATCCGTCAATAGCAATGAGCTCGTCATTCACGTTCAGGCCTCCCTCCCAGGTGCTGCTGCCACGGGCCACGGTTTTCACAATAGTGCGGCCATTCTCCACTGCCGTACCGGCTCCCCAGTTCAGGTTGAGTACTCCCTCGTTCTGGTTAACAAGCCTTAGCCCGGCGGCTTCGAAATAGCGGTTATAGTCCGGAGTCTTGGTGCCGTGCACGTAGTTCTGGAAGAAATCGTCCAGCTTGCGACCGGCAAAACGCTCCAGCGCCTCCTTGAACTCCTGCTCCGTGAAGCCGCGGTTCAGCTTCTTATAGTAGCGGTCATACATGTAGCGCATCACATCGTCCAGGCTCTTGTCGCCCTTGGTGTTCTTCATGATCTCCATGTTCAGCAGGTGCCCGATCACGCCGCCTTTGGTATAGTAAGATACCTCGGCATTGTTTGTGTTTTCGTTGCGCCGGTAATACTTGATCCAGGCATCGAAGCTGGATTCGGCCACCGTCTGCACCTGGTTGCCCGGTGTATTCTCCACCGAGTTAATGCTGCCAGCCACTACATCCAGATAGCGGTCTGTGCCCATCAGGCCGGCGCGCTTGGTAAGCAGATCATCGTAATAGCTGGTGATGCCCTCCGACACCCACAGCAGGCGGGTGTAGTTTTCCTTATCATAATCGAATGGCCCAAGCGGAGCCGGACGCAGGCGCTTCACATTCCAGAGGTGGAAGTACTCATGCGCTACCAGCGCCATAAAACCGGTATAGCCCTGCTCGGTGCCATAGTTCCAGCGGCTTGCCTGCAATGTGGTGGAGTTCAGGTGCTCCAATCCGCCACCACCGCGGTGCAGGTTGTGCACGATGAACACATAGCGGTCAACGGGCAGCTCGCCCATCAGACTGATGCACTCTTCCACCACCTTCTTCATATCTGCCAACAGGCGCTCAGGCTGGTAATTACCCTCACCGTACATGGCTACTTCGTGCGGAACGCCGCCTGCTTCAAAACGGAGCACTTCGTGGTTGCCTATCTCCAGTGGGGAGTCGGCCAGGATGTCGTAATCAGGGAAGGTATAGGTAAAGTTGCCGGTGCTCTTCAGGCCGGTAGACACGGTCTTCCAGTCCTTATAAGGCTGTACCACCAAAGTGCCCTGCTGCTTCTGGTAGCCCTCCGGGTACATAAATACGCTCGTACCGTTTACGTAGCCATGCGAAGCATCCAGGAAGCTGGTGCGCACGCTCATCTCGTAGGCATACACTTTGTAGCGCACACGCACGGCATCAGCTTTGTTGCTGTATACACGCCAGGTGTTTTTGTCTATCTTCTCGTGGCGCAGTGTTTTGCCCGATTTGTCGGTGGCGTTGAAGCCCTCCACGTTCTTGGCGAACTCACGCACCAGGTACGAGCCGGGAGCCCATACGGGCATTTTATAGTCAATGTAGTTTTTCCGGGCACCACTCAGCTCTACCTCTACCTCAAAATAGTGGGTATGCGGCTCGGACATCGACAAGGTATAGCGCAGGTCAGCGGCAAGTGTCGACAGGGTGGTCAGGAAAAAGAAAAAACAGGATAGGAAAAGGAATAAAACAGATTGCTTAGGATGAAACATGCGGAATAGATGGGTTGATGATTTAAAAGCTTTCCGGCATTTTACGATAAAAAGCCTGCTTTTCAAAATCCGCAAGGTTCAGGTTGAGCGTAATCCTGGTGCTCAGGCGCATTCTGACTGGCGGTGGTCCAGCCAATTGATGGCATCCTGCAAGTTGCAAAAGGTATTCATGATGATAAAGGAATTGTAGCTTTTCAGTCCTAGCAGGCCGGATTCTTTGATCATATCATGGTAGCAGTTTTCGTCCACTACCAGGGCTACATAATTTCCTGTGCCAAGATGCATCATGATCTGGGGGAAGAGTTGCACCTGTAGCCAGGTCTCCTCCTGCTCACTTAGCTTGCCGATGTTGCGCAGGTCGAACAGCCACTGCTTCACTTGATGCTCCATAGCAAAACGCAATGCCGTAAGCAATCCTTCTCTGAACTCGTCTGCCTGCATTGTACGGTTGTACAGTACCTCCAATCGATCTGCCACAAAGCTTACTCCACAGGTGCCCGACTTATACAATTCCATCCTATCTGGTTTTAAATCACTTGCAAAAATATAGATTTTATACCAAAATATAACATAATTATACCATATTAATTTCATTTTAATGAAATTTTCTATGAATAGACAAAATAAACTGACGAACGGCTATGAAATGCCTGTTAAAACTTACTGAATTGGCCTGTTCCGGAGATGAGAACCTGGTGATTTCGGCATGATGCCAGCTAACGTTGACCAGTCTGGCACGATATTCCCATAGTAATTGTTACTAAACCTAAACCCTATCGCTATGAAAAAGATGATTGCCCTAATGCTTGCCCCTGTCGTACTGCTGTTGATACTGTTATCAGCAGGTACCGATCAGGCAGCCTCTCCTTCACAGGAAACAGCTTCAGTGCGCTTTGCCCGCCTGAAAACAGATAAATCAGAACCTGCAGCCCAACCGGTCAACTCAAAAAATCGGGGTACGGTTGCTGAGTCCGGTACTGATAACGCTGATCTGGCCTGGGTAGATGCCAGTGGCACAACTCCCACTGACTCTCTTATTGCCTATGCCCTGACCTTGATGGGAACGCCTTATGTGTATGGCGGCACGAGCGACAGTGGCTTTGACTGCTCTGGTTTCACTTCGCATGTCTACCAGGAATTCGGAGTGCCGGTTACGCGCTCTTCTACCACACAGTCAGAGGATGGTATACCTGTAACGCGTCACGAGGCCCGCCCGGGCGATCTGGTAGTATTTACGGGTACAAACCCGCAGGTACGCGAACCTGGTCACGTCGGCATCGTGATCTCTGAGCCCGGCGATACAATCAGTTTTGTACACTCCTCCTCTAATGGCGGCGTTAAGATCAGCAAGGTAGAAGGTACAGGATATGATAGACGCTTTCTGGGTATCAGGCGTGTGCTGTAAGGCATATGTCAAACATAAATTACCTGTAGTTACGTAAGATACACTATATAGCCCGACTGGCATTAGCCGGCCGGGCAAATTTCATCTAAAAAGAAATGAATATGGTGCATCCCTACATAGCCAACTCCATCAACGCACTGGTACTGATTCTCGCCGGACTGGCAGTATACTTTCTTTCACCTTCCCGACCGCTGCTGGCTTTAGTAGCACCAGTGTTTGGCATCCTGCTGCTTGCCACCACCTATCATTTAAAGCGTCACAACCGTTTTGTATTTCACACTGTTTCGGCACTTACGCTGCTGGCAGGCTTTCTGCTCATCCTGCGCATCGACCCGGACAACTTCGTGTGGGACAGCAAGCACATCCTGATCCTGCTAATGGGTATCAGCTGCTTTTTGGCGGTACTGTCTTATGTGGCTTCTTTTTTAAAGGAACGTCGGCTGCGCGACAACACGATCTACAAAGACGATCTGTAGGCTTTGGTTTCCTACTTACTGGTTTGTAGGCATAGAAAAAGAAAAAGCGCCTGGTGTAGCCCGTCAAGTTACACCAAGCGCTTTAAGAATCCTTCAAATCTTAACAAGCGGCGCCCTGTTTTGCAGCAGCACCATCACTGAAGACCAAAGGTAATATTTACTGCGTAAGCAGTAGATACTCACTGCTTACTAAGCCAGCTCACTGTTAAGGTGAACACTATTACCAAGGCTTACTAAGACGACTGATGGATTAGACATAGCACCTCCTTTCTCTTTAGTCCGACATAAACCATGCGCCGCTGCTCGTGGCAGTCATACGCAAAGCCGCAGCACTCGCCGCTTAACTGATAGTATAAAGTTAAAATAACGCTGATAAGTTCACAAGGTTCAGCACTTATTTTATCATACTTTCTTTCCTGCTTCTGTATGCTGGCTTGCTAATTGCATACTATGTTTTTAAGTCACTCAGAATGAAGTCGGTGCAAAATAAAAACAGGCTGCGACCGGGTTTATGAAAATTTAACACCTGTTGTCATTCTACCTTCAAATAAATGAAAGCTGCACTGTCCTGTGTAAAAAAATCGACCGGCATCGCCCTTTAGTTGAAAAATGAATTATTTTCTCTATATTTCGTTACTAATCTTATCAAACAAAACCCAAATCATGAAAAAACACCTGCTAACCCTTGTTGCCCTTATGCTCTTTTCAACCTTGGCATGGGCACAGAAACTTTCTCCTGTTGGCATCTGGACCAATGAAGAAGGCAAAGCTCGCTTTGAGATTTACCAGTCAGGCGACAAACTGTATGGTAAGATCGTGCAACTGAAGGAGCCGCTCAGAAACGGCAAACCGAAACTGGACGAAAACAATCCGGACAAAAAGTTGCGCAACCGTCCACTGCAAGGCATGGTGTTCATGAAGGACTTTAAGTACGATGGCAACAATAAGTGGGACGATGGCACAATCTATGACCCGGAAAGTGGCAAAACGTATTCCTGCTACATGAAAATGACTGGTAAAGACAAAATGGAAGTAAAAGGCTACATCGGCATTTCTCTTATCGGCAGAACACAGAACTGGACTCGTGTAGAATAAGTATCACGACATTTTCATATAATGCAAAAAAGGTTGGCCCTAAAGCCAACCTTTTTTGTTTTCAACCCTTTACTGCTTTATTAAACTCCCTTTTTAGGCAAAAGGTTTGCTGTATTGATGGGCAAGGTTAAAATACCTGCAGCACTTTGTAGGTTTTGTCGCGGAAAACAAAGCTTTCGCCACTGGTTTTGCCGGCCATAGCCTTGTAAAGCGGCGACATACCCGAGATAGCGTAAAAAGACTCTCCGTCTACCTTGATCTCACCCAGGCTCACCCCTATGAAGTAGTTCTGTAGCTCAGTCATCACCACCGCTCCGAACGATACTTCCTTGTTCTCCTTTGTTGAATTCAACTTCTTGAGCACGCCCATCGTGGTGATCAATTCATCAAGCTGCCGAGCATACATATCACGCTGAATCTGACAGGCTTCCCTGAATGATTCAAATTTATCTTCGATGGCACCGTGATGCTCATTGGCACTTTCCTGCGCCTCATCCATGGCTTCTTTCGCTGCCTGTATCTGCATGTTTAACATCTTGGTTGACTCCTGCAGCAGTTTTTTCTTCAGTTCAAGTTCTTGTGTTAGCGTCATCATGGTATCTACATTATCCGGTAAACGATCTGTTTTGAAGGGTGCCAAAATTTCTTTATCTGCTTATAACTCTAATTGACATGGATTGTTTTGATTACGTATAAACAGTAATATTCTGACTCGCAATTGCAATATTAAGTTGATTCCCAGAAGCCCTATAACGCAAAAAGTATGTGAATGTTGGGTGCAGTTGCTATAAAAATTACAGTCCGGATAGGGAAGTTTCAGGATTTCCTGTAACTTATACCGCACTACTGGTTCTGTGTCGCCGGAATTTACCAGGAATCCCAAAACGCCTCTATTCATGAAACATGCTTTACTTCTTTTGATGTGCCTCTTGATGGTGAGTCTGCAGGCCATTGCCTCGCACATAGTAGGTGGTGAACTGGAAATAGAGCATCGCTCAGGCTATACCTACCGCATCACGATGAACCTTTACTTTGACGATGTAAATGGTACACCGGGCGCACGGGACCCTTCAGCCAATATCCGGATTTTTGATAAGCAGAACAACCGTTTTATGATGGATGTGCAGCTGCCCCTGCGCAGCGACACTTTCGTGAACTATACCGATATAGCCTGTACAATCGGGGAATTGCGTACACGCCGCATTGTTTACTCCCAGGATGTCGTATTGTCTCCCAATATGTTTAACAGTCCGCAGGGCTATTATATGGCCTGGGAGCGCTGCTGCCGCAACCGCACGATCAATAACATTGTGATGCCGGACGCAGCGGGACAGGTATTCTACATGGAGTTTCCGCCCGTAACGAGAAATGGCTCCCAGTTTGTCAACTCTTCTCCCCGCCTGTTCCCTCCGCTTAGTGACTATGCCTGCGCCAACGAGCTGTTCTACTACGACTTTAGCGGCACAGACGCCGATGGTGACTCATTGGTGTATGACATGGTAACCCCGCTCAACGGATTTGCCACTGCAGACCCAACCAATGCGGCCCCGATAGCACGGCCTGCTCCATACCCCGAAGTCAAGTGGCTGCCTGGGTATAACCGCGAAAACCAGATACAGGGCTCCCCGCCTATCATCATTGAAAAGCAAACGGGACGACTGACGGTACGCCCGGATCGCATTGGCCTCTTTGTATTCGCGGTGCGCGTGCAGGAGTATCGCGACGGTGTGAAGATCGGGGAAGTGCGACGTGACTTTCAGCTGCTAGTGAAAGACTGCCCCCGGAATGAGAGCCCTGCCGTGCAGGCCAGGGTAAACGGTCAAACAACCAATTATAAGCGAGGAGATGTGATCCGGATCAGCCCGACTGACGCCCGCTGCCTTAACGTAGAGTTTACGGATCCGGATCCTAATTCCAGAATTACGCTCTATGCTCGGCCAGTGAACTTCAGCAGCGACCTGTATACCTTCTCAGGCACTACCAGTGGAGTCGTAAACGGACCGGGCGGGCAGGAGTCGCTCAATGCGACCGTTTGCTTTGATGAATGCTTTGATACAGAGGGGCAGGTGTATAAACTCAACCTGATCGTGAAAGACAATGGCTGCAGTCTGCCAAGGCAGGATACACTACAGGTAAGCTTTGTCATTGACCCTATACCTAACGAACCACCCTCGATTCAACTCTCTCACCCTGACCGGCTCTTCACTGTGATGGAAGGCGATGTGATTGACTTCAACGTACTCGGGTTTGACGCCGACAACGACGAGGTAACCATCTCAGCCAAGGGACTGAACTTTGATATGAATACCCTACCAATCAACTTCCAGAGCAGCAGTGGGCTCGGGCAGGTACAGTCACCGTTTAACTGGCAGATAGACTGCGAAACGCTCCGGCAGGACTCCTATCAGATCGAATTCACGGCGACGTCCATGGTATGCGGCGAAGAGTTAACGCGAACAGAGGTCATAGAAGTGCGAACAGACTACCCGAATCAGATACCGGTGCTGACAACTGATAAACAGGTATTGGTGTTTGAGGTGGACCTGAATGAACCTTTCGAGGCTAATTTTAACGGTACTGACCTGGATGGGCATTTGCTCAGCATGCTGGCACGTGGCGAGAACTTTGACCTAGACAAAATGGGGATGACCTTTACGTCTACAGGCGGGCTGGGCGCTGCTACGGGCAAGTTTAACTGGGTAGCGAACTGTGATGCTTTCCAGCAGGGTGTTTTACGGGTTGATTTCATCTTGCAGGAAGATGCCTGTGCACCCTCCCCTCTGCAGCTGATCACCATGGAGTTTAAAGTGAAAGTGCCGGATTATAAAACTTTTATACCGCCCAACATCTTCACGCCAAATGATGACGGTCTAAATGACTTTTTTGAGATTCCGGGCATGCCGGCAGACGTGTGCACGAGCGCCTTTCAGCACATCCGCATTTACAATCGCTGGGGCAAAGAGGTGTTCGCCAGCACGGCGCACAACTTTAAGTGGGACGGCAAGGACGTGAACGACGGGGTATACTACTACGTGATCGACTACGGGGCTGATAAGTTCAGAGGCTCTGTGACGCTGGTGCGTTAGTGCAATCAGGTCATAAAGAGAATAACCAGGTATAGCGTGAGCCAGAGCGCGCCCAGGAAGTGCCAGTAGGTGTTGAGCATCGAGAGCTGCAGTCGGCGGTACGGGTCGCGGATAAAGATGAGGCTGCGTACACCATCACTTGCCATGTGAGCAGTCTTGATGAGCAGAAAAGCAAGGAAGATCATACCGCCCAGCAGGTGCAGCAGGTGCAGTGCCGTGATCAGGTATAGGTAACTGCCCGAGGCTTTGCCGGTAAAGTAGGCACCGGAGACAGTAAGCTCACGCCAGCCCAATATCTGGGCACCGATAAAGGCCACTCCCAAAAGAAAGGTACCGGCCAGGAAACGGGTCATTTTCCGGAGTTTATCCTTCTTGTATATGCGGGGAACTTTGCTGATGGTGTAGCTGCTGAAAAGCAAAAGCAGTGTGCTGACGCTGAAAAACTTAGGAAGAGAGAATTGTTCACTGCCGAAACCGCCCGTCCGAACAAAAGCCACCACCAGCACAAAGAATAGCACGCCAATACCAACCATACTCAGGTATAGCAACATCCGTATCGGGTGCAGATGCTCTATCTTGCCAAATGCTGAGCCCTGGCGTGCGTCTACCTTATTCTTTCTATCCTGGTTCATGTCGAGTCATATCCCCCGAGCATTCCCGACTTATGGCTGCGGGCCTCCTCTTTTCAATTTGGATGAAGGGTAATTTGTCTATTTCTATATACCATCTAGAGTGGTTTATAGTTTTGAAAATGCTTCACAAAAAATAAGATTTCACGGTGTTATTCGCGATCTAAACTAAGTTTGACCTGTGCAAGAAATCATTTAGCCTGATTTCTTAAAAATACCCGTACCAAACCTTAACTACCGCTTTACCTTTCTTGGCTGTTTTGCGTTAGCAGGAGTACATGTTACATCAAGCTCCTTTATGACCAAATTTCTACTGTTTATACTTTGTATCCTATCTATTACCGCATCGGCATGGGCGCAGCAACACCGTATACCCTATACAGCTAATAACAGCATGCAAGTGAGTCTGGAAGGAGAAAGTAACACCTACGATTTCCAGTCCAATAAAATGCTGGTGCGCTACGATCAGAATACCCGTAAACTCGAGTGCCTTTTGCCTATCGAGAACCTGCTTCCGGCCAATGACTCCAGCCCGGTAACCATGGTGCAGGACATCTTTTTTGCATCCCGCTACCCGGACTTATATATTGAAATAGAAGCGCCGATCGAGCAGATCAATGCCGGCAACCGAAACCGGCAGACATTGAACAGTAGAGTATTTATCAACATACAAGGAATCATCAAAGAAATAGTCGTTCCGGTCACCTTCACGCCTGATCGTAATATGATCACCTTCAGTACTAGTTTTGAGCTGATGCTGCAGGACCTGCGCCTGCGTGTGCCCGCCCGCTACACGTCCAGGCTGACGGGACGCATGCTGTTCACGATACAAAGTGCCCGTTGGGCTGACCTTGGAAACCGCTAAAATAAATTGCCATGCACCCAATGCAGGCTGCCCGCCACCAAACCGTGATGCAGGTATATAAAAACACCCTTCTATACCTGCTGCTATTTGGCCTGCTGCTAGGTGGGTCCACAGTCAGCTATGCCCAAAAAGTAGGGCTGGTGCTAAGTGGTGGTGGGGCCAAAGGTATAGCGCACGTGGGTGTGCTAAAGGCGCTGGAAGAAAACAACATCCCGATCGATTATATTGTCGGCACTTCCATGGGCGGAATTGTAGGAGCGCTCTATGCAGCGGGCTACTCTCCTTCTGAGATCGAATACCTGATTCACACTGAAGCTTTTCAGGCCTGGGCTACGGGCAAGCCGGAGCAGAACTATACCTATAACTTTGCCTCCCCGGACCCAAACCCCGCCCTGCTCAAACTGCACGTAGCACTCGACTCGGCTTTTCAGGCCAAGCTGACCTCCAATCTCGTCAACGACGCCTCACTCAATTTTGCCCTGGCGCAGCTTCTCTCCCAGCCTGCTGCCCGTGCCGGTTACGACTTCGACAAGCTTATGGTGCCTTACCGCTGCGTTGCGGCCGATATCTTCACCCAGCAGCAAGTGATTCTGCGAAAAGGACAGCTCGCCGATGCCGTTCGGGCCACCCTCACGGTGCCATTGTTCTACAAGCCTATCCGGATAGAGAAGCGCCTGCTCTTTGATGGCGGGCTGTATAATAACTTTCCCGTGGATGTAGCCCGAAATGACTTCAACCCGGATATCATCATAGGGGTGAACGTATCCTCTAAAACCTATAGCGAGTATCCTTACGACAAAGATGACTTTGACCTGGCCTATACCTTGCTCTACGCCATGATGTCGAATTCCGACTCTACGGCGCTGCATGAAAAGGACATCTACCTGCAGCCTGAACTGGGCAACCTGACTTCGCTTGATTTTAAAAATGTAGAGGATTTCTTCGCAGCGGGTTATAAGGAGGCGAACACGAATATGGAGCAGATACTTCGGAAAATAAAACGCAGGGTAAGTCCTGAGGAACTCGGCGCAAAGCGGGAGAAATTCAGAAGCGGGTTTCAGCCCCACGCCTTCCGAAGTGTCGAAATACAAGGCCTGAAAAGAAACCAACAGGGCTTTGTGGAGCGCTTCTTCAGAAGTTCCCAGGAAAACGGCTATACTATGCAGGAAGTGAAAACCGGCTATTTCCGTCTGGCTGCCATTGATAACTTCCGCAACCTCTACCCGACCATGCGCTATGACAACAAGGCTAAGACCTATGACCTGCTCCTCAACGTAAAAAAGGAAGATGGTTTAAAAATAGCTTTGGGAGGCGTCCTGGCTTCCCGTCCGATAGACAACATATATGCCGGTCTGGAATACAGTGTGCTCGGTCGGCAGCTCTATACCTTTGCCGGAAGTTTTCAGACCGGCAGATTCTACCAGGGAGCCCAACTGCGGACGCGCATTGACGTACCTGCCAGCTTGCCTTATTATGTGGAGCCTGCCTTTACTTACAATCACTGGAATTTTCTGTCCACCACGGGTTTGCTGTTGGAGCGCAACAACCTGCCACTGCTGGAACAAACCGATCGCAACTTTGCCCTTAATCTGGGTTTTACCAATACCTACAAAGGCAAGCTGGTACTGAGTGCAGCCTATGCGCAGCATATAGACAGGTATAGCAACCGCCTCGAAATACAGCGTTCTGACACGCTCGACCGAACGGCAACCAGCGGCATGACAGCAAGCGCCACTTTCAGGCGTGGCGGGCTTAACCGCAAGCAGTACCCCTCGGGCGGGCGTATGTTCACGGCCACAGGCCGGCTGGTCAGCGCTACTGAAAAGTATAGCCCCGGCTCTACTGCCAATGCTTCACAGGAGCTCTCAGCAGATCATAGCTGGTTCTACGGTCGCTTGCTTTTTGAGGACTTTGCGGGCAATGGTAGTCATCGTATCGGATACAGACTGGAGGGCGTGATCTCGACCCAGCCTTTCTTCAGCAACTACCGCTCTACCCTGACCACAGCGCCGGCCTTCCATCCACTGTCTGACAGCCGTACCCTGTTTCTGGATCGGTTCAGGGCTCATGAGTTTGTGGCGGGAGGTCTGCAGTATGTATACCTGATCACCCCAAGGCTGGAGGCCCGCACCGAAGGTTATGTATTTCAGCCCTACCGGCCAATTCTTCAGGACAGTGACCAGCAGGCGTACTATGGAAAGAAACTCACAGGTACGGGTGTGGCCGCCACGGCAGCTGTCGTTTACCATGGCATTCTGGGCCCTGCTGCGCTGAGCCTGAATTACTACAATGACAAGACGAAGGAATGGGGCGTGCTGTTTCACCTCGGTTTTCTGCTGTTTCAGAACAGAGCGTTAGAATAGTTTGAGTGGAGAGCCTAACCGTTCAGGCAGGTGAATCTGCTTTTGGGAAGGAATGGTTTACAGCTCTTTCCCACTTACCCAATAATCTCTATATTTGGCAATTACAACCAACCCATACCTGTATGAAAAAACTATTTGCACTACTATTCGCAGTTGCCGCACTGCAGGCCTGCTCTCAGACCAACACGACCAACGAAGGTCAGGAAACCACCACAGCTGCTGCCGAAACGGAGGCGAATACCTATGGCGCTTCATTCACGGAAGACAACGTGCTTTCAGCGGGTCAACTGCAGCAGGCTGTTAGTGGGAACGACTCCATACAGGCTACCGTTGCCGCTGAGATCGTGCAGAGCTGCCAGTCAAAAGGATGCTGGATGGATGTGAAGCTGGAAGATGGCAGCACGATGAAAGTAACGTTCCGCGACTACGGTTTTTTCCTGCCTGTTGAGGACCTGTCAGGCAAAACGGCTGTATTTACAGGTATAGCCAAGCATGAAGTGATCTCAGTAGATGACCAGCGCCACTTTGCCGAGGACGCAGGCAAGTCAGCTGAGGAGATTGCCGCTATTACCCAGCCAAGAGAAGAGCTGCGCTTTGTGGCCGACGGCGTGAAATTGAAATAGGCGATTACGCTATAACTATACCTGAGCGGCTGTTCTTCCGGAGCAGCCGCTTTTTTTATACCTTGCTGTATACCTTATACCTGGGCTGCCAAGTGCCACCGGCTTTAAGATTTTAAAGCCGGTGGCACTTGGCAGCCTGCGCCCGGTTCTCTATTTTTACAGACCAAACAGAAATACCCTATGGCCTTAGCACAAGATCCGGCTACTGAGATTCAGGAGCTCACCCAACGCATAAATTACCTCAACTACCAATATTACCAGAACAGCATTTCTGAAGTCACTGACTACGAATTTGACATGATGCTGGAGCGGCTGCAGCAACTGGAGCAGCAGCACCCGGAACTGCGGCAGCCCAACTCCCCAACCCAGCGGGTTGGCGGCACCATCACCAAGAGCTTCAAGACAGTATACCACAAGTACCCGATGCTCTCGCTGAGCAACACCTACTCCGAGGAAGACCTGCGGGAGTTTGACAAGCGGGTGCGGAAGATCGTAGGTGACGAGGTGGAATATGTGTGTGAGCAGAAGTTCGATGGCGTGGCCATCAGCCTCACTTACGAGAACGGTGAGTTTGTACAGGGCGCCACCCGCGGCGACGGTACCCGGGGTGATGACATCACGGCCAATGTGCGCACAATCCGCGACATTCCGCTGCAGGTACACGGCAGTGGCTTCCCGGAAAGCTTTGAGGTGCGCGGCGAAGTGTTCATGCCACTTCAGGTGTTTGAGCAGCTGAATGCCGACCGCGAAGAAGCCGGCGAACAGCTTTTGGCTAACCCCCGCAACGCCGCCTCCGGCACGCTCAAGCAGCAGGACTCAGCGATCGTGGCCAGCCGTAAACTGGGTTGTTTCTCCTATGGCTTCATGAGCTCGCCTAGTCCGTTTGACACGCACTCCGAAAGTCTGCAGGCCATCCAGAAATGGGGCTTCAAGGTATCGGATACCTGGCGCAAGTGCAGCTCCATCGACACCGTACTGGACTACATCAACGAGTGGGAGCAGAAACGCCATGAATTGCCGATCGCCACAGACGGTGTGGTGGTGAAAGTGAACAGTTATGCCCTGCAGGAAGAACTGGGCTATACCGCCAAGAGCCCACGTTGGGCGATCGCTTATAAGTATCCAGCTATGAGTGCCGTAAGCCGCCTGCTTGAAATACAGTACCAGATCGGCCGAACCGGGGCCGTGACCCCTGTAGCCATCATGGAGCCCGTGCTATTGGCCGGAACGGTGGTAAAGCGTGCCTCGGTACACAATGCCAACGAGATACAGCGCCTTGACCTGCGCCTTGGCGACATTGTGCACGTAGAAAAAGGCGGGGAAATTATACCGAAGATCACGGGCGTGGACTTCAGCAAGCGCCCTGCCGATTCCCTGCCGATTCTTTACCCGACGCACTGCCCGGCTTGCGGCTCCGAACTGGTGCGTACCGAAGGTGAGGCGAACTTTTACTGTCCGAACGAGGAAGGCTGTGCACCGCAGATTCAGGCTAAGTTGGAGCACTTCATCTCCCGCAAAGCCATGAACATCGACGAGCTCGGCCCTAAAACCATCGAACAGCTGTACAAGGCGGGATTTGTGCACAATGTGGCTGACTTGTACGACATAACCTTTGAGCAGCTGGTAAACCTGGAGCGCATGGGTGAGAAATCAGCCAATAACATCCTCAATAGTCTGGAGAAGTCGAAGCAGACACCTTACGACCGCGTGTTGTTTGCGCTGGGTATACGCTACGTGGGCAGCACCGTGGCCAAAAAACTGGCTGAGCAATTCCCGGACATCGAAGCGCTGCGAGGTGCGATGTACGAAGAGCTGATCGCTGTGAACGAGATCGGTGATCGCATTGCGCAGTCGCTGTTGCAGTACTTCAGCAGACCTGAGCACCAGGAACTGATCGAGCGTCTGAAGGCAGCTGGTCTGCAGTTCAAGTCCGAGAACACTGCGCCTGAGATGGAAAGCGATAAGTTGGAGGGCAAGACCTTTGTGATATCGGGTGTGTTTGAAAGCGTGAGCCGCGACGAGTTGCAGCGCATCATCGTCAGCCATGGCGGCAAGGTGGTCAGCTCCATCTCAGCAAAACTCTCCTACCTCGTGGCTGGCGACAAAATGGGCCCTTCCAAACTCGAGAAAGCGAACAAGCTCGGCATTACCATCCTCTCTGAAGATGAGTTTTTAGGTATGTTAAGTCACTAACTATAAAACCTCTGCAAAAAATAAGCGCCGGTCTACAAGAGGCCGGCGCTTATTAATTTACAAACAAACAATAAAAACAATTAAACTCTGGTACAGGCCGCTAAGCCCGTCTCCCCAACACAGCATAACAGCCGGGGTTATGTTACAAATGGAGCCATTTAGTAGGACAAATAAAAATGAAATAGACGAACGGCTGAAAAGGATATACAAACAACCGTTTCTCACCATTTCTGGTTTGATCTTTTAAATTGATGATTTGATAGGGCTTGTTTGCCCTTCTGTATAGTATAGGCTCGTGGTTATATGGAAGCACCGTAATATTGCTTAACTTCAGCATCAGACTTACGTTTAGATTTGCTTTCATCACCCATTAGCATTACGGCCTTGAACTTGATAGCCCTACCACCATTTACCATGAAAAAGCGGTACAAATTAGCCATACATGTGGCAGCCTGGGCGTTTTTCGGAGCTTGGATCTTCTACATTCAGTTTCAGCGCGGCCTTACTTTCAACAAGGCAGTTGACTCGCTGGTAGGATTAAGCTTCGCCATGATGATTTTTTACCTCAACTGGTATGTGCTGATCCCCCGCTTCCTGGCCAGAAACCAGATTTTCGGCTACCTGGGAGTTGTCTTACTCACTCTTACAGTTGTAGCGCTGGTACGCTCGCCGCTTGACTTCTACGTTTTTAGGGAGTTTAACCCGGGTATGACGGTGCTTTACTCCTCTGACCGCATTCTCAATTATGTGCTGGCCGGCCTGATCGTGGTGTTCATCAGTTCAGCCCTCAAGGTAACCGGCAACTATATTCGCAACGAGCGGCGCAACAAAGAGCTTGAGAACCAGAAACTGGCCGCTGAGCTGAATTTCCTGAAGTCGCAGGTGAATCCGCACTTCCTCTTTAACACGCTCAATAACATCTACTCGTTGGCTTACAAACAATCACCCGAGACGCCGGATGCCATCATGAAGCTCTCGCTCCTGATGCGCTACATGCTCTATGAAAGCAATGACACGCTGGTGAGTCTGGAGAAGGAAGTAGAACACATTCAGAACTTTATAGACCTGCAGAAACTGCGCCTGCGCGAGCAGACTAGTATCCGCCTGAACGTAGAAGGCGACCCGAGCGGAAAGCAGATCGCCCCGATGCTCTTGATGACACTGGTGGAGAATGCCTTCAAGCACGGACTCGTGAGCCGCAACGTGGTGGGCATTACCCTCAATCTTGTCGTGACGGAGGATTGGCTGCAATTCTCGACGGTGAACAATAGCAGCAGCCACAAAAAAAGGGACTTTGGCGGCATTGGTTTGCAAAATCTGAAGCAACGCCTTAACTTGCTCTACCCAGACCGACACGAACTGTATTTAGAAGAAAAAGACGATACATTTTTTGCTTCGCTGAAACTGTATTTCCAACCAAAAAAATAAACCTATGACTATCCGCTGCCTTGCCGTTGACGACGAGCCGCTTGCCCTCGATATCATCGAGAGCTATGTGAGCAAACTGCCTTTTTTGAAACTCGTAAAAACGTGCTCCAGCGCCACGGAGGCCATGCAGGTATTACAGGAAGAGCAGATCGATCTGATGTTTCTGGACATCGAGATGCCTGAACTCACCGGTATACAGTTTCTGAACATTCTCAAGCACCAGCCGCTGATCATCTTCACGACAGCCTATCCCAACTATGCGCTCGAGGGCTTCAATCACGACGCCGTGGACTACCTCCTCAAGCCCATCCCTTACGACCGCTTTTTGAAGGCCGTGACCAAAGCGCAGGAACGCCTGCAGCGCAGCCGTAAGTCACCGGAGGCCCCGGCAGCCGCCCCTGCCCCACATGCACCCGAGCAGGATTTTATGTTCGTGAAAGCCGACTACAAAACCGTGCGCGTCGACTTTGCTGACATCCTCTGGATCGAGGGTCTGAAGGACTACATCATCATCCAGACCAAAGACCACAAGATCATCACGCTCCTGAGCATGAACAAGGCTATGGAAAAGCTGCCTGAGTCAAAGTTCATGCGCGTGCACCGCTCCTTTATCGTAGCCCTGCACAAGATTGACAGCATCGAGAAAAGCCGCATCCGCATTGGCAATAAGGAAATTCCAATTGGTGAGGTATACAAGGACCACTTCCTGCATTGGGTAGAGGAGAATAATATACAGTAGTTTTTTCGAATCACGTATCTCGTATCACGTAGCAAGACCTTCTGTCATGGCGGGACAAAAGAATATTTGACAAAGGACAAAAGAATTCCAGAAAGTGATTTTGTCTTTATGCCGTCCTTTGTCATTTGTCATACAGTCCTTCGTGTATTTCCCGGAAATCTTGCTACGTGAGACTTGCGTCGTGATACGTTGAAACACTTGCAGATTCCGCTGGATAGTTCGAACTTCGTGCTTTAGAAAAACAGCGCATGATACAAGATACATTAAAAGGAACGGGTGTTGCCCTGGTAACCCCTTTTGCCAGCAACATGGCCGTAGACTTCGACGGACTACGCCAGTTGCTTGATTTTACCATCGAAGGTGGTGTGGAGTACCTCGTGGTGAACGGTACCACAGGTGAATCGGTAACCACTACAACCGAGGAAAAAGCCGAGATTCTGGCATTCGTGAAGAAGCATGTGAACGGTCGTGTGCCGCTGGTATACGGTTTGGGTGGCAACAATACACAGCATGTACTCGATACGATCCGGAAAACAGATCTGGAAGGTATAGCCGCCGTGCTCTCGGTGAGTCCTTACTACAACAAGCCTTCGCAGCAAGGTATATACCAGCACTATACCCAGATCGCTGATGCCTGTCCGGTGCCAGTGATCCTATACAACGTACCGGGCCGTACGGGCAGCAACATTGCCCCAGATACGACCGTGCGTCTTGCTGCACACAGAAATATTATCGGCATAAAAGAAGCATCCGGCAACCTGGAGCAGTGTCTGCATATTGCCAAGCACAAGCCGGCCGACTTCCTGTTGATCAGCGGCGACGACATGCTCACCCTGCCGATGATCGCCTTCGGAGCCGTGGGTGTGATCTCCGTGCTGGCCAATGCCTTCCCGGAGAAATTCAGCAACATGATCCGCCTGGGCTTGTCAAACCAATTTAAGGAGGCATCTGCCCTGCTATTCGACTTCGTGGACATCAACCCGATGATGTATGAAGAGGGCAACCCGGTAGGTGTGAAAGCTTTGCTGGAGCGCTTTGGCGTATGTGGCGGAGCGGTGCGTCTTCCTTTGGTGGAGGCTTCTTCCGGTCTCAAAGACAGACTTTACAAGAATCTTTAAGCTCAGGGTCAAGGTATAGCATACAGAACGGGAAGGTTGGCAGCAGTCAGCCTTCCTGTTTTTTGTTTGCCCGAAAGATATTTTCGCTATATTCGTTTTCTTCTATTCTAATTCCTTACCACAATGCGTATACCTGCGATCCTGTTTTTAGCACTGGGCATGGCGGCCTGCAACAATTCCCCGGACCAGTCGCAGGCCAACCAGACGGATCATACGCACCTCCTGGAAACGGACACCAGTCTGGTGCAGGCACCTGACTCAGCCAAACTGCCCGCCGACGACGAATTGCAGCACTATCCCCCTGACACTACCGGTCTGAGTCCCGAGCCCAAAACCGCTGCTAAGATCATGATCGAAGGGCGCTTCCATAAGCACGAAGTATGGCAAGGCGCGGAGCAGAAGCCCTGGATGGCTTTGGTGCAGGATGACAGCGTTTTCCGGCTGCAGCCCAGCAGTCTGCAGGTCACCACGTTTTTTGATCCGGTCTACGACAAGGGACGGCAGGTACGCTCAGGGCGTGAAGTGCGGGGCGAGCACCCGAATACACTCCTCTTCGTGACAGGTATAGCCAAACTACAGGCCAGTGAAGTGGACACGGTTGGTTACCCGAATCAGGTGATTCTGCCCAATACAGCCATCGACCTCAGGTATAAAGGCAAGACCTATACCCTGGCAGTCAGAGGCGACAGCATCCAACAGGAAGGCTCCGAGTCTTACTCGCTGCAGAACTACAAGTGGACAGTTGCAGGTACTAAAAACGGACGCAAGATCACGCAGGAGTTGGCATCTGACGAGAACTTCGAGAGTGCCATCTACGTGCTCCTTTGGGTCGGCGACTTAGACCGCGACGGTATACCGGATCTGCTGGCTGATCTGTCCAATCATTTCAACACCTCTAAGGTCACCCTCTTCCTGTCTTCACTCGCCGAAAAAGGGAAACTTTATAAGAAAGTAGCTGACTTCAAAACAGAAGCTTATCCCGAGATTGCACCTCCTGACAGTGTAGCAAAACCATAAACCTGCCTTAGCGTTATATACCTGCGAAAGCAAACGCAAGGTATAGCCGTGAGAAAACACAGAGGCGAACTCGACATCGACGAGGATATTCAACTTGAAAGCACCAACTGGAAAGTTCAGCGGGTAGCATGGGTTGTGATGGCCATTTTTGTACTGGCTGCCTTGCTCGGCTTTACCGGTGATGGTGGTATCGGTAATCTGCAGAGCTTAAAAGCTGGCGACAGTGCCGAAGGGCTTGAAGTAGAATATGAACGCTTTATCAGACGCAGTGCCCCTGCCGAAATCAAAGTGAAGCTGCATCCTTCCACTAGCGACTCCCTCACAAACCTACACCTTAGCAAAGACTTTTACGATAACTTCAAAATAGGCAAGGTGGTGCCCGAGCCCGCCGAAGTCTATACCACCGAACAGGGCATTACCTACCGCTTTACTACTGCCAAACAACCATTTTCTGTCACCTTCTACCTGACACCCAAAGGTATGGGCTCCCTGCCTTTGCATTTCTCCACAGCCGAAAAACAGGTGGCCATCACACAGTTCATACACCCTTAAATCGACCCTATGGAAACCGTTATCAGAGGATTGGTCCTGTATGTGTTCCTGATGATCATTTTCAGGATAAGCGGCAAAAGAACCTTGTACGAAGCCACTGTATTTGATTTCGTGCTCCTCCTAATCATAGCCGAAACTGCGGAGCAGGCGCTCGTTGGCGAAGACCACTCCATGATGAACAGCTTTGTATTAATTATCACGCTCTTGCTGACCGACATTAGCCTTTCGCTTCTGAAGCAGAAGTATAAGGGGTTCGGAAATGTACTGGATGGAGTGCCCGTGATCCTGCTCGATGACGGCAAGTTGCTGCACGATCGGCTGAAAAAGGTGCGGGTGGACGAGGCAGATATCATGGAGTCGGCCCGGGCGCTACGGGGGCTGGAGCGGCTCGACCAGATCAAGTATGCCATTCTGGAAAAGGACGGTAAGATTACCATCATCCCGAAAGAGCAGGAGCAGAAGGAAATAGAAAAGGTATAGCCTGGAATTGCTATACCTTGGGGTTATGGTCCGGCAGCAACAGCCTACGTTATTTATCGGTCAGCACGTACTTGGCCTCCACTTCTTTCTTGATGTTTTCCAGTCCGTCCTCAAACTCCTCTCCCACCGTGCTGTCGATCAGCAAACCCGAGAACTTACGAACCGGGTTGTCGCCCATGTATTTGTCAAAGTGCCAGGTGAGTTTTGTGCCTTCTTCTGTCTCTTCTAAAACAAAAGTGCTATGCGCTTTATCATCTTCTTCAAACTCGAGGTTGGTAACCAGTCGGCTGGGTGGCTCCGCAGCTACAATTGTCACGATGCCCTGCCCAATGCCCCGTCGCTGGCTGGTCCAGTTATAGCGTGCTCCTATTGGTGGGCCGGCATAGCTAAGCGACTTACCTGAGTCAATATGGTGCCCAGGGAGCCAATTAGGCCAATTCCGCAAGTCACTGAGCTGCTCATAAGCCACTTCGGCAGGTGCATTGATGATGATATCACGTTGCAAATGGATCTGGCGGGGCAGACTAATGGAGATGACGCCCAAAATGGCGATTAAAGTAGCGGCTCCTAACAGGAAAGACTTTAACACATGCATATAAGTGAGTGGTAAACGTAAAATTTTATCAATTCAAAGAATTTTAATACAATTTCAAAAATACCGTAGAAAATGAAAAAAACCACAGCTGTTACGCTGTGGCCTTTCTCAGATGGAAATTCAATACTAATGTATAGTCACTTATACGCAATGGCGAAAAAAAGTATACAATATAGTAAAGGCATTTTTAAAACGCCTGTATGCTAGTATCTTCCACTCCGGTCAGGGGAGCCATAGTGGTCATCGCCAAAGTCCCTGAACTCGTCAGCGTTGCCATACGAGGCATCGTGGCGGAAGCCATAGTTGCCGCGGCTGTCGAAGTCACGGTACAGGTCGCCTTCCTCCGGATTGTCGTAGTTCGGGTTGTAGCCCGAGCTGTAGCGGTAGCGGGTCCGCTCAAAGCGATCCGGGTCAGCAAACCTCGGGTTGCCCCTGCTGATGCGATCCAGGTCATTTTCGGCACCGTACGGAAGTCCATACTCATCATGCCGCGGCACGCCAGTATAGTTGCTGGTGTCATACATGGTGTTGTAGTAGTCCTCCATATTGCCTCGGTAGTTGCCTTCAAACCTGTCACGCTCTTCGTGCCTGGCACGGTACTGACGGCCAGCTCCTTCGTCTTCCGGTCTTTGGCCCCAGTCGCGTTGCTCCCCGCGGTACTGCTGCTGGCGCGGATGTTCCTCTTGGTATTGGCGGCTGAAGTCGCCATAATTCTGATCTCTATAATCTCTCATGGTTTTACTTTTTAAAATGACAGCCGCAGGGGAGCGCCCCCTGCGGCTGTAGGATTGTAACTTTTAGTGACGGTTGTGTCGATCTTCGGAGCGGCGCTGGCGGTCGTTCTGTCCCCAGCGGTCCATGTTGCTGTAGTACCTATCCTCACCAAAGTGCTCACGGCCCTCGGTATGGTTGCGGCCTGCAAAGCCTCCGCTGTAGTCGTTGTCATACAGTCGGTTGCCCATCTCATAGCGTCGGTATGACTCGTAGTCACCCATAGAGGAGTGCCCTCTGTAATCCCGGTCGCCGCGCCCTACGTCGTGGCCAAAGCGCTCATCCGGCATGCCGGTTCGCGTCCAGTTGTCGCCCTGCCGGCGCATGTCATCATAGTCGCGGTCGCTGTAGTCGGCCTGGGGGTCATAGTGTCGGCCCGAGTTGTAGTCGTCGTTGGGTACGTAGCTCATACCATAGGGATTATCCTGCCCTCTGCGGTTGTGTGAGGTAAAATCCTCTCCGCTGTACTGCGCACCGCCCGGCTGAAATCGCCCCTGACGCGAACCGTATTCATGGTCTATGTTGGTGTTGAAAGTTCTTGTATCATAATAATCGTCTTCCTGCTCACCATAACCGCTGTTGAAGTGCGAGTCTACGGTATAGTTGCCGCGGTCTGAGGTTTCGCCATGATGATGGCCGTGCGCCCAGCGTGGCTCCATGTTACGATTGTCGCGGTTTTCTTCTCTGTTGTTTCTCATAGCATTGTGGTTTTAATACATACATTATTGCTACTGTTTACGGGCACGCCCCTGCTTTGGGTTAAGGACGCTGCGTAAACTCCCAACCCAAATGTGCGTTTATAGAGGGTATACCAATCAAGATAAAACAATGGACAGATATAATAACTGGCAGGACCGCCGGGATGAAAACAGACGCGATAATAACCGCAACGACGAATCGCAGTACAGAGGCGCTTACCGCCTGGATGAAGATGGTCACTACAGCACCTATAACCGCTCTGGGCAGGGCGGCATGGGCAACAGAGACCGCGACCGCTACAACGAAGACCAGGGAGGCGACTACATTTACCGCCGCAGCCGCAACCTGCAGGACAACGACGACTATACCCAGCGTCAGTACCAGCAGAGCTATCGCGGCGGCAATTCCCGACATGGAGCGTACAGCGACTTCGGTGGCCGCTATGGAGGCAGCGCAGGTATGCGCGACAGCCGCTCAGGCTACAACGAGCCCAGGAACAATGAGCGTAGTGGCCGACAGCAATACGGGGACTACTATGTCCACCGTACATCCGGCAATTTCGACGGCGATTACCGTCCTGACAACTACCCGCATCGCCGTGACGAGAACTACGGCAACATGGCTGGCTCGCTGAGCTTTGGCTACGACGGCGACCGCAACTCCGACCCGGACTACAACCGCCGCTACAACCCTATGACCGGCGAAATGCGCGAGCGCCAGCGTGACTACGAACAACGACAGCCACGTCGCTATGGCCCGCCAGACCGCACCGGCTCCAACCCGGATTATGACCGCTACTAAGGTATAGGCATAACCTTGGCGCTAAATCAGAGTAAAAAAGAAATAACTAAAACAGATTGAAGATGAACGCAGATAAGAATAAAGACCAGAACAAAGATCAGAACAAAAGCAATATAAACGAGGGCAACAAAGTGCCTAACATCCACCCGACTGCCAAAAAGGATCCGTCAGAGCAGATTCCGCGCTCAGAGGAGAACGAACAGGCAGGACGCGCCATGGGCAATGAGCCCCGCACTGGCGGCCGTCAGGGCGGTAAAAGCGTAGAAGACGGTGGTCAGGATGTAGGCAGTAGCGCCGGAAGTCACTAATTCGAGATAATTTCATAGAAGGAAGGCCGGGTCATCCCCGGCCTTCCTTTTTTTATGCCTGTCCTAATTTCGTATCTTTGGCTATACCCGCCCTGCCGCGGCAGTGTATCACAGGTATAGCTGGCCGTAGTCAGGTATACCAGGTATAGCCGCCCAAGAGGCACAGAATTTTTGGATGAACCAGATTGAAGCACAGGAACACTTAGTTATCATTGGTAACGGCATTGCAGGCGTCACCCTGGCGCAGCGTGTGCGACAGCGGAGTGACTGCCGCATCACCATCGTGTCGGCGGAGTCGCAGTTGCACTTTTCGCGCACTGCGCTGATGTACGTGTACATGGGCCACATGCGCTTCCAGGATATTGTGCCTTACGCCGACTGGTACTGGCAGGAGCAGAAAATAGAGCTGGTGCACGACTATGTGGAGCGGGTAGAAACAAGCGATAAAAAGCTCGTGCTACGCGAAGGCCCTCCCCTACACTACGACAAACTGGTACTGGCCACGGGCTCCAGCGCCGCTTATTACGACTGGCCAGGCCAAACTCTAAAGGGCGTGCAGGGCCTCGTGTCGCTGCAGGATCTGGAACTGATGGAAGCCAATACAGCAGGTATTCAGCAGGCCGTGATCGTAGGCGGCGGATTGATTGGTGTAGAGATGGCCGAAATGCTGCGGAGCCGGGGTATAGCTGTGACCATGCTGATACGGGATAAACTGTACTGGCGCAATGTGCTGCCCGAAGAAGAGGCCCAGCTTGTGACCGACCACATCCGGCAGCACGGCATTGAGCTGTTGCTGCAGGAAGAGCTGCAGGAAATCCTGGCTGATGACGCTGGCCGGGTACGCGCTATACACACGCGCAGCAGCAAAGAGCTGCCCTGCCAGTTTGTAGGCATCACCACAGGCGTGAAACCGAACGTTGATTTCCTAAAGGGCGCAGGTATAGAGATACAAAAGGGTATACTGGTGAACGAGTTTTTTGAGACGAGCCAGCCCGATGTATATGCCCTCAGCGACTGCGCCCAGTTCCGCAATCCCGCTCCGGGCCAGCCGATGATGGAGCAGCTCTGGTATACCGCCCGGCTGCACGCCGAGGCGCTGGCCTCCACCCTGCTTGGCGAGCGCAAGCCTTACCAGCGGGGACCGTGGTTTAATTCCGCCAAGTTTTTTGATATTGAATACCAGACCTACGGCTTTGTGCCCGCACATTTCACAGTGCACCAGGAGTCGCTTTACTGGCAGAACGAAGAGACGACCAAGGCCATCCGACTGCTCTACGACAAGGAAACAGCCAGGCTTTTAGGTATAAACCTGCTTGGCGTCCGCTATCGCCATGACCTCTGCCACCACTGGCTGCAGCAGGGCTATACCTTGCACGATGTAGTGCAGGAACTGCCTGCGGTGAACTTCGATCCGGAGTTTTTCCAACGTTACGAAGAAGAACTCTTACGACAGTACTATACTCGTTTCCCAGATCGTCAGCCACCGGTCAAACACAGTAACTGGTGGGAACTGCGAAAGCGCTTCGGGCTGTTTTCTGACTCTACTTCTTGTTAATTACCCATACTACAGATGCCTACTGCCGTCATTTCCCAAACTGCCACTACCCCTTCTACCACCTCACAGAATGTCGTGAAAATGGTGGGGCTGTTACTCATCAGCATCGGTCTGCTGGGTATACTGGTAGCTGCTGTGGGAGCTGATTACCTCTCTCCTGTCCTCACCGGAATGGGAGGCACGGCAACTTTCACAGTGGGCGCTTTACTTTATGTATGGCAAAGCCGCCGGCACAAGTCACCTGCCGAGCAAAACCACGGTCTATGGCAACAGGAGGCTACATCCCGTGGGGCCTCGGCCTGGGTGATCGGCTTTGTGCTCACCGGCTTTTATGTGCTGCTTTACTGGTTTCCGGATACCCTGCAGGGTTTGATTCAAGCCATGGGGCCTCTGAGCCAGTGGCTGCGCAACCGCCCCAGCGACCAGTGGTTCCTCTACGGCACCTTCTATACCCTGGCTGTGCTGATCATGGGGGTATACGCTCTGCTCAAGTACCGCAACAGCCGTTACCACATCATCCGGACCATCTCGGTCATGTTCTTTCAGTTGGGTTTTGCCTTTCTGCTGCCGGGTCTGCTGCTGATGCTCAACCAACCGGAGTACTACTTCAGCTATTTCTGGCCCCTTAAGTACGATTACCTTTTCCCGAGCACTATGGAATACCTGGTGCGGGACGGGGCAGCTTTGGGCGTGTTTATGATTTTTTGGGGAGCGGTGTTTTCCTTTCTGGCCACGCCGGTGCTCACCTACTTCTATGGCAAGCGCTGGTACTGCTCCTGGGTATGCGGCTGCGGCGGACTGGCTGAAACTGCCGGCGATCCTTACAGACACCTCTCTGACAAAAGCCGGAAAGCCTGGCGTTGGGAAGTGGCCATCCTATACCCGATCCTGGGCTTTGTCATTCTCACGACGCTCTTTCTATGGATCAACTCCTGGAGCGAGGGTCGCTTGCTGGGTGATTTGTCCGGCGACTTTGCCAGAACATATGGGTTCTTTATCGGGGCCATGTTTTCGGGCGTTATTGGCGTAGGCTTTTACCCGCTGATGGGCAACCGGGTATGGTGCCGCTTCGGTTGCCCGATGGCTGCTTACCTGGGGCTGCTGCAAAAACATTTCTCCCGCTTCCGCATCACTACCAACGGCGGACAGTGTATCTCCTGCGGCAACTGTTCTACTTACTGCGAAATGGGCATTGATGTACGCTGGTATGCGCAGCAGGGCGAGCCGATCATCCGGGCAGCGTGTGTGGGCTGCGGCATTTGCGCACATGTTTGCCCACGGGGCGTGCTAAAACTTGAGAATGGCCCGCGGGAAGGACGCTATGCAGGTACCCCGCTAATCAGCCGCGACGAGCTGCGGATTTTGGATTAGAGCTGCGCGGCAAGGACTACAGTATCTTATTCTGATGAAGGTTATGCTAAAAAAATCCTGAACCTCTGTTTGCTTCAACTGGCAGTAACTCACGCAACAAACCCAATATTTATCAGAATGAAACGACATTTCCCTTCATGGGAAAATGCCTGTACAGCCAGGGACAAAGCACTAGCTATACGCACCATAAGCCTTAAACGCATCGCGGGCACCTGCTTTTGACAAGTGCCCGCGATGCGTTTAAGAAAACAGGTTAGCCGAGGCTATACCCTGTGGGTACTACTGCAATTCTTCCTGCTCCATATACTCCCACATGGCATCTTCACTGGCGCCGATCTTAGCCGCGTAAAGCAGCATTGTGGTATACACCGCGATCAACAGGAAACTAAGTGGAATGGAGAATACAAAGGATACAACAAGCGTCTTCACCGGATCAGGCTTTGTTTTCATTTTGGTAGATGCATACCAGAAAAAACAGATGTTAAAGATGCCGGCGAGCGCAATAAAATTGATGATATCTAACATTGGCTAAAAGTTAAACGTTTTTGCTGATTCTTCCCAAGAAGCATGCCATTCGGTTTATAAAGCCTAAAAGCATACATTTTAGTTCAAATCAATGCTTGTGTATGATGTATAGTAAGAATTACGTATGCATTTTCTACTTAAACTGCATAGTGCAATTTATGCGACATTATTATAAATCACAATATAACATTACAAAAATTTTAACAATATTTTAACAATGTCCAAAAACAGGTCTCCTGAGGCCTAAACGCACCCCTATGCAAGTCTAAACACCTAACAGCCAAGCCCATAAGTTCACACCTGTTCAAGCTCCCCAAAAGCGCATCCCGGGAAAAATCAACGGCATGCAGCGTATCTGTCTGAGGCTACTCAATTATGATACCTTTCATCCCCGTGCGGCCATAAAACACAGGGAAGTACATCAACTCTGCCTTGGCCGGATTGACAGTGTAGGTGCCGTTGTAGCGCGGCAGCAGTTGGATGGAATAGGTATGCTTGCCCTTGGGCAAACGATCGGCAAAGATGGCTACTTTGTTCCGGAAGTATTCGCGGTGCACTTCGTAGGGACCTCTGCCTGTTTTCTCTTCGTACGAGCAGCCGGCAGGTACAGGCACTTCGATCAGCACGTAGTCCGCATCGGCTTTGGCCTCCACCTCCACCACCAGCTCGACCGGTTTGCCTGCTTTCAAGGCGGCCCGGCTGGCTATACCCTTAAAAGAAGTCGACACTACAAAGTCTTTCTGCACCGGCTCCGGTCTTGCATTCCAGTGCGTCTGGTAAGCGGTCAGGTATAGCGGCAGCTTACCGGTTTTGCTGATGACCAAAGGCTGGCCCGGCAGAAAGGTGGTGTCTACCGGAAACTTAGCTGCTTCCAGACGCAGAGGTCCGGTGAACTGCAGTGTATTCTGCAGCTGCGGCTGACTTCCTTCATTCTTACTCAGCAGGTCAGGCAGCAGTGTCTCCAGAATGCGGGCCGACTCGTAGGTGTTGCGCCAGCGGCCGTTGCGGCGTTCGCTTAGCAAAAAGGCGCGTATACTAGCCAGTTCCTGTTCGTGGCCACCGGCCGCTTTCAGGATGTCATAGGCCAGCAGGGTATTGGAAATGTGGCTGTTGAAGAGGTTATACCTGTTCTCGCCCCAGTGCAGTCCTCCAAGTGTTGTTGCCTGCTTATACTTCTGAAGCGTGTCGAGCGGGGCTTCCAGCTTGAGCAACTGGCGCATGCGGGTGAGGCGCAGCTGCTCTTCCAGCGATAGTCTGTCCCGATTCGAAAGTTCCTCCACGTAGCGGGTATAGTCCACTTTGGCCTGCAACTTGTGCAGGGCTTCGAGCATCATCAGTTTGTCAGTGAAGCGGGCCTGCTCCAGCCTGTATACCATAAAATCCAGCAGCTTCTGCTCGTCATACTTCGGAGCGTAGCCTTCCGCTTTGGCCAGAGACAGGGCCTCTACCACATGGCTCGTAATCCAGGTATAGGCCGGACCGGACTGCCACCAGGTCCAGGCGCCTTCCGGCAGCTGGGTCTTTTCAAGATGCCGAACAAGGCGGCGCACCATGCGTTCATGTGTAAACTTCTCCCCCAGTTGTTCCCGAATGCGCTTTTCCAGCAGCAGTCCCTTTAGCTTGGAGGCTGCCTGCTCGCTGCACCAGTATTCGTATTTATGCAGGTAGTCGATCTCTTCCAGCATCACCTCCAGCAGATTGCCTTTGGCGTGCAGTTTCACAGGACCTTTGGCCGGGTCGAAATTCAGGGTCACAGTCGTATCGGAATGTAGCGCCAGGAAATGTCCGGTCGTCTCTTCGGTGCCTTTCGGGTATACCCGGATGTGGCGGCGCTCCCCATCGGCCATCCCATCAGCTGAGCGCAGGGCAAAGAGCACCTCCACGGAGTCAGGTGCAACAGACGGGGCAGTAAAGGTGAGCGTGTCGGTGTGGGCACGCTTGAGCAGGATGTGGTTTTCGCGCACCTGCTTCCCTGCCACTTCGAAGCGGGTGCTGATGTGGCTGGAGTCGGGCAGGTAGTTGAGCGCCTTGCCGATGACCTGCGTCTTGTCGCCCTCCACCAGAAAGCGCGGCATTCCCAGCGTGGCCATCATCGCCTTGAAGGATTTGATGCTGGTGCTGTAGATACCGGTGCGTTTCTTACCATCCATACCCAGCACATAGGTGTTCCAGCTGGTAATATCGCCGGGGAAGGTAACCGGGAAACTCGCCTGCCCCTTGCGGTCGGTTAGCAGGCGCGGCTGCCAGAAAGCAAAGTCGGAGAAGTTTTCACGGATAGCACCGGCCTCATCCACCGGTAACTCTGCGGTGAGGTTGGCCGGGCCGCCTTTGCCGCCGATGATGATCACGCCGCCAGCCGCTGCGGAACCATAGAGTGCCATGCCAGCCTCAGCGCTCAGCCTGGTCATGGAAGCGATCAAAGCCGGATCCAGGTCAGATAGCTCGCCGCTGTAGGGTACTCCGTTCACTATAATAAGGGGCGAACTGGCGCTTTGGATCGTGGTGTTGCCTCGGATGCGTATACCCTGTGCACGCCCTTCTACTACTGTTGCAGTAGCAGCTGCATATGTCATTTCACGCTTCTGCTGTACGCCATAACCAACAACGACCACTTCCGAAAGTTGCTGCATATCAGCGCTAAGAGAAGCGTCTACTATCCTCCTGCCCTCTGTGGCTACTTCTGAAGTTGTATACCCGATAAAGCGGAACACCAGCACAGCGTTGGAAGGCACACCCAGCTGATAAAAGCCGTTTGCATCGGTGGCAGTACCGATACGCGTGCCCTTCACCAGCACAGCCACACCCGGCAGCGGCGTGCCTGATCCCGCATCAACTACTATACCTGAAACGGTGGTGCTGTACTCGTTCAGACCGGAGGTGTAACTGTCGTTGCGCATCTGACGGATCACCTGCTGTTGCACCTCTATACTTACCCCCCGCTGGGCTTCTCTAATCCGTCTTTTGATCAGCTGCTGCAGCGCCCGGCTATACCTGTCGGCCTGCTGCTGCGCATTGGGTTTCAGGTATAGCTGTACCTGTCCGTTTGCCTGCACCTGTAGGTCGGTGGCCACATAGCTGCTGTCCGGAAACAGCAGCGCCAGCCGGTATTTGCCGATCGGTATACCTGTCATCAGGATATTATTGCCGCTGTAAAGTCGGGCGGAGTCAGGCTGACCGGCCTTGTGCAGCACGGTTACGGAGGGCATTTGTGCAAAGGCGCTGTCGAGTCGCCAGCCTACATGGCCTTTGGCCAGATAGTCGTCGTAGCGGGGATTATTGCCAAAAGCCTTCTGCAGCCAGAATTGGTGCTGTAGTTCCTCCCACTCCTCTTGCAGTTGTTGCTCAGTTGAGGCTTTATCGTACAGCGGCACTGGATTGCGCTCTTTCTTGTTCCAGTTGCCGAGGTGAACATGCTCTGGCAGGAGCTTGCGCTCACGCATTTTGAGCAGCTCCCGCTCAAAGGTATAGGAATAGCCGGCCTCCAGCTCAAACGAGGTGTTGAAGCGGTTATACCTTGTGAACTGCAGATAGCCCGGCGAGAAAGGTCCCGCCAGCAGGGATTTTGTAGCCGAGTAATAGTGGTTGTTCCGGGCAGAGTTATCCTGAATGCGCAGCACACGACGGTCCTGCTTCAGGTAAGCCAGATCGCCGCCGAAATTCTGCTCCACCTGCAACAGATAGCCGTGCAGGTTGTTGCGCTCCCGGGTAGAGAGGTAGCTTTTCCTTTCAGCTGCTTTCGCATAGGGCACAGTACCTGGCGTGAGGTCAGCACTCAGCACCAGTTTGTGGTATGGCCGCAGGTATACGCTGTCGAGCGTAACCAGCTTGTCTGCCGTGCGCATCACGATGGTATGGTAGCCACTGTCGGCCGCGAAGGAGTAAGCCGGCACCACATCCGTTCCGGAAAAGTAAACCGGCACCCGGTCAAGGTATACCACATGCACCGGCACCACCCGGCCGGAGTCTACCACGAAGGGCGAGAACTGGGTGAGGCTGTCGCGGGAGAGACTGTACTCCATGAAAATGCCCTGCTTCGGGTATAGGAAGTTGTAGTAGGCAATGCTGTCGAGCCCCATGCGGCGACTCCATACATTCCAGTCCATCAGCTGTGTAGCTGCCTTGGCCTCATTGTTCAGTCGCAGCTTTTGGTACGATTTTCGGCCTTTATACCTGTCCCATGACGGCAGTGTGGGCACACCCTGCGCCGTGAACTTTGAGGTAATGGCATAGGCCGTGAGGTCGGCATTGGACACTAGCTTGCCTTTGGCATCGCGCACGGTCACGGTCAGGTCGCTCTGCTGCCCCGGATACACTACCTGCGGCGCTTCCACCTCCAGGTTCAGGGTATACTTACGGTGCGGGGCCACTTTTTCATCTGACCGGATCTCGCCGCCCCACATGTAGCGCAGTGTCACGAAATAAGGATCATCGCCGCGTAGAGAACGGGTATAGCGGAAGTCACGCTCCCGCCCTTTGCCCTGCTCCACCAGTTTATCACCCCGGTACACGAAGTACCAGTAAGGCAGCTTCCGCGGATTGTCCAGCACAAAGTAAAGTGAGTCGTTGCTGCGGTCGGTATAAGCCTGCACTTGCGCATTCTCGGGATTCAGGGCGAGCGTTTCCTCCTGTTCGGGGGTCTGCAAAATGTAACGCCGTACATAGGGGTTCACAGGCAAGCTGTGAGGCAGCTGCACCTGCTGCTCCAGCACTTTGTTTCCTTTGGAGTCAACAGCGATCAGCTTCGCTTCATGCAGCACGGGCTTGTCGCCCTCGAAGTACCGGGCCAGCACACTGTCCTGCAAGAACGACAGCTTCAGCTGCCCCGGGGTATAGGTATAGCTGGCCTCTGCGGATTGGAAACTGCGTTCGTTACTGCTGTTCAGAAAGTCAGCCCTCACCTGGTAGCGCAGGGAAGCTTTAGGGAAAGCCGTGGCAGGTATGGAAATGCTCGTTTCTCCGGCGGCCTCCAGCGGCTGGCTGTGCTTCCATAGTGTGTCGGGCACAAACACCTGCTGCTCCCGCGACCCGAATACCTGCCGGGTAAGCACCACTACCTCTACCCGGGCGTCAAGCAGGTTGAGTCCGTTGGCGTCCGTCCCGCGTATGTGCAGCTGGTTCTCCACACCGGCCTGGTGCGCTTCGTGCGCCAGACGCAGGGTATACTTGTTTTCCTTCAGTTCATAATCCTCGTAATTGAAGGAGTGGCGCACCAGTTCATCCTCCCGCTTATTGGTCCGTTCCAGCGACAAGGTATAGCTGGCATCCAGGCGCAGGTTCAGGCTGTCGTGCAGCACAAACCAACCTTCGTAGGCTCCCCTACGGTAAGGCTCGAGCTCCCCTAGTTTCCTGCGCCTGATATTATAACCATTTAGCACCAGCTGCGCCTTGTACTGCACCGGCCTGCCGTTTTGGTTTACCACATAGGCCTTATACCTCACCGTGTCGCCAGGCTGGTATAGCGGTTTGTTCGTAACGAGGTAGCCTTTGTACTTGTCAGGTTTATCGCGACGGTACTCCTCGTCAAAAACAGAAGCTATACTGCGGATCCACCCTTGCGGCTCCCCCCATCTAATGGTTCTGTACACATCCCGAAACGGGCGCCACGTGTAGTAAATGGGCCACGTGTTGATCAACCGCTGCCACCACTTTGGTTCGTAATGGTATTGATGCTGCTGCGGTGCAAGTTCTTCGTAAAAAGTAAGACCCGAGTGGCTAACGCTGACGATTCCCTTCTTAGGCCCTTTCTTCAGGCGGTAGGTATTTGTTTTGCTGTCGAATGGCACACGCTGCTTGCCAGCCATCACCTTTGCATCGGTCACCAATTGCCCCAGACTGTCATGCACCAGCAGAGCGAGTTCCGGCTGCAGGTGCAGCAGCTTCGCCTGCAGTTTGCTCTTCGTCTCCAGCCAGTATACCAGTTCAGGACCCTGGGCGTGCATGTAGAGGTAGTGCCCCTGCGGCAGCGGCTTTGTGTAAGTCTTACCAATGGCAAAGGAATCGACCACTGTGTGGAAAAAGTTGCTTTTTACCACATCCGGCCCCTTCTCATAGATCTTCAGGGCTTGCTCGTCGGTGATGCGGTAGATGTAGGTATAGGGACTGCGGAGTTGGGACTTAGCCAAACGCCCCTGCGGGAAGGCTTGTATTGAGAGCAGGGAAATAAGCAATAGCAGCGGTAGTTGTTTTAGCATAGCGGCAGCATCAATTCCTTATCAATATACTAAAAATAATATATTGACACCCCTACTCGTCAAACCGGAGCTTCAGGACGGCACAAGCAGGTTGCATGGCATTTCGTAATCGTCTTAAACAATCTACCTGAGCCTTTATTTAATTTTAGCTACAAAGGCTAATCAAAACAACTTATTGATTTTATACAATTAATATATAATCACTTTACAAGTAATCCTGTATTTCCTCAGCAACAAAAACCACCTTTCTAAATCATTGACTAAATTTATCTCAAACTAAATAACTATATACCAATTACCCCGTACTTTAAAAATACAATACTCACCCAACAATATAATTTTAGTTTTATAGCACTTAATAAAGGATACACCCGCTACTAAAGCACCCTCCTTTATATGTTAAATCTTTTTCAGGAACGTCGACATGGAAATAACCAACCACACCTCGCACCAGAATCGCCATATCTTTTTTGTAAAAGGCCTTGTGAAGCAACAAGCGCTTGATAAAGTTCGCCAGGCAATCGCCGAAGCACCGACGGACAGCACCAAAGAACTTTGGATTGACTGTTCGCACGTTGACCGCCTGCACCTGACCAACAGCAGCATCTGTGCTTTTGTGAGCGAGCTGCTCAAGATCCGGAAACAGGATGTAAAAGTTGTGCTTTGTGACATGAATGCCACCACTGAGCGCCTGTTCCGGCTGCTCCGCCTCGATTCGCTGTTCGACAAGGCCAGTTCTGAAGACAGGAAAGCGCTACAAGGCAGCTCCCAGTTAATCGCCGCATAACCTATTACTTACAGCAACAAAAAAGCCCCCGACCTCTCGGGGGCTTTTTTGTTGCCATTGGTTAAACCTGAGCCTGGTCGCGTTATATCAACATCTGGCACATCAAAATAAAATAAACTAAATACAATTACTCTTCAAGAAACAAATATCATCCCGTAAGTATAATTCCTTAATTCCCATGTAAAATCACTGATTTTACACATCCACGGCTCACCTCCCCAAATATAACACGTTTAACAAAGTACAATTAAACATTATTATACAGCAGCTTATTAGCTCTGAAAAGTTCAACTCAGAAGGAGGAAAAAATGGATATCTGTATTCAATCATACATAGGGACCACCGTCATCATTGCGCAAGGCTTGCCGAAGAGCAGCACATTCGTGGAGATAGATGAAAAGCTTAGCCGCATTCCCCAAAACCACGTGAAGCAGGTTTGGCTGGATGGCACACACTTACAGCGCATCAGCCTAACCCAGGCATGCTTCTGCTCTGTCATCAACAAGCTCCTGAAACTACACCGGGACGGGGTGAAAGTCGTGCTGTTTGGCCTAAACAAGAGCGCACAGCAAATGCTCAGGACCTTGCAACTGGACAGGTTTTTCCAGCAGGCAGCGACACTGGAAGAAGCCTACCTGCTTATAAAGCAGCAGCATGCTGTGGAGGAGGAGGCCTGATAAACAACCGCAATTATTCATAAAGCTATTAGAACAGAAAAGATATGAGGAAAACTATCCAATTGCTCTTCTGGTTTGTGGCACTGTTTGCAGCATCCTGCGCAAGAGACAGCACAGACAAGGGCGCAAGTCCGGAGGTAGAGATACCGGCGAGTGCGATCTCCAAACTCGAGAACACGCAGGATCTGGACGTACTGCTCAACGACATTGGGGATGCCCGCTATGTGTTACTGGGTGAGGCATCACATGGCACATCAGAGTACTATACCTGGCGGGCAGCCATCACCAGGCGCCTGATCCAGGAGAAAGGCTTCACTTTGGTGGCTGTAGAGGGAGACTGGCCGGATGCCTACCAGCTGAACAACTATATCAAAGGCAACAGCCCGGCAGGAAGCGCACGGGAGGTTCTGCTTGAAAACTTTGAGCGCTGGCCTACCTGGATGTGGGCAAACGAGGAGGTAGCTGAGTTGGCTGACTGGATGCGAATCCACAATCAGTCACAGGCAGCTGACAGAAAAGCAGGTTTTTTTGGAGTGGATGTTTATAGCTTGTGGGAGTCACTGGAGGAAGTGCAGCAGTACATGGACCAGGCAGACCCTGCCGGGGCCCAGGCTGCCCGCACGGCACTCCAGTGCTTCGCCTCCTACGATCGGGACGAGTGGGCCTATGCGCAGGCACAGTCATCAAACGCCGCCGCCTCCTGTGCCGACGAATTGCAGAACCTGCTTCAGCGGGTGCAGCAGCATGCTCAGGCTAGCCCCCCAAAGGATGAAGCGGCTTTCAACGCACTCCAGAATGCGCTGGCTGCCCTGAACGCAGAGCGTTACTATACCACGGCAATCACAGACAATGCAGCTTCCTGGAACATACGGGACCGTCACATGGTGCAGGTGATTAACAACCTGGTGCAGCAGTATGGCCCCGATGCCCGGATCATCGTGTGGGAGCACAACACCCACATCGGGGACGCCCGCTATACCACCATGGCAAACTCGGGCATGGTAAACGTAGGACAGCTGGTAAGAGAGCAGCATGCCGCACAGGGAGTATACCTGGTAGGCTTTGGCTCCTACGAAGGCAGTGTAATAGCTGCCGACAGTTGGGGTGCCAGATTGCGCGAAATGCGTGTGCCCAAGGCGAAGCGGGACAGCTGGGAACATATCCTGCACCTGCACCAGCCTCCTGACAAGATCATTCTGCTCCGTCAGTTGCGACAGACGCCGCAATTGCAGCAGCCCCGTGGACATCGTGCCATTGGCGTCACCTATGACCCGGGAGCAGAGGCCGGCAACTATGTTCCAACCCTGTTAGCTGAAAGGTATGACGCCTTCCTGTTCATCGACAAAACCACAGCCTTACGCCCCCTTGCAAAATAGACATTCTTCTCATAGCTGTATTGGCGGGGCAGTGCAAAATTGCCCCGCCAATTGCTTTGAATGTGTGTTGCTCAATGAGCGTTAAAATCAGCCACTTTCACAAGCAGCTTACCTGTGTTCTCCCCTCGGAACAAGCCGAAGAAAGCCTGTGGCAGTTGATCAAAGCCTTGTACAATATGCTCTTCGTACTGTAACTTACCGGCTTTAAGCCAACTCACCATTTCTGTGGCCGCTTCCGGGAAGCGTGCGGCGTAGTCACCTACAATAAAGCCTTTCATCAGAGCGCTCTTCTTCAGCAGGATTGGCTCCACCCGCGGCCCCGTCGGAACCGAGACGGCATTGTACAGCGCGATCTGCCCGCAAACCGCAATGCGTGCAAATTTGTTTAGCAGACCATACACGGCATCCGATATCTCTCCTCCCACATTGTCGAAGTAAATATCCACGCCGTCGGGGCAGGTGCTTGCCAAAGCCTCCCGCATATTGTCCGTGGTTTTGTAATTGATGGCCTCGTCAAAACCAAGCTCGTTCTTCAGGTACGCTGTTTTGTCATCGGAGCCGGCTATACCCACCACGCGGCAGCCTTTAAGCCTGGCGATCTGCCCGACTACAGTGCCCACCGCTCCTGCCGCACCCGACACGACCACCGTCTCCCCTTCTTTCGGCTCACCGATGTAGAGCAGGCCACAATAGGCTGTCAGGCCGGGCATACCCAGTATACCTAAGTGGTAGCTCAGCGGCGCCAGATCCGGGTCCAGTTGGTTAAGGCCTTTGCCGTTGGAGATGCTGTAGGTTTGCCAGGGCAGGTTGCCCAACACCACCGTCCCGGCCTTATACCTGTCGTTCCGGCTTTCCACGACCTCCGCCACGACGCCTCCGGTAATGGGTTCGTTCAGGTTATAGGGAGCCACATAGGATTTGGCATCGCTCATACGACCGCGCATGTAGGGGTCCACTGATGCGTACAGCGCCTTCAGCAGCAGCTGCCCTTCCTGCAGCTCCGGAAGCTCTTCCTCTTTAAACTCAAAGTTCTCCTCCGTGGGCATACCCTTCGGACGACTTTTCAATAGAATGCTCTTTGTTTTCATGCCTTACAGTTTGTTATACCTATTAGTGTATGCAAAACCGGCCGATGGGGTTATGGTTATATTTCATGGTCAGGCCCTGAAACAAAAAAAGGATGATACCAGCTCTAATGCCGATATCATCCTTTGCAGCAGTCTTGTATTGCCGCTTATTTTTCGATCGTCTTGAATACCATGTGCGTCAGAAAATCCTCCAGCTCGGTACCGCCGCCTTCGTGTATGTTCGTGAGCGAAGGCAGGTGCAGCGCAAAGAACTTCTGGTAATGCGCACTCTCCGCTACCGTAGAAACCAGAGAGGCCGGGTACTTATACTCCGGGTTGATCTCGTGCACAATGTCGGCTATACGCTTGCACAGGCGCTTGTAGCTCAAAAAGAAACCTTCCTTGTTGTTGGCATCCACCTCCTTGGTGAGGTAGGCTTTGGCTGACTCGGCTACCACTATGCGCTGCAGGGTTACTTCATCAATATGCTCAAACTCCATGTCGTTTTCGATGCGTCCCGACAAAATGCTGATCGCAATGCGAAGGCGGTCTTCAGGTGAGTTGATGTTGTTGATAGCAAACACCAACCTGTACTCCAGCCAGTTCCAGTACCACGATATCAGGTATGAGAGCAGCATGTGCTTGCTCTCAAAGTACCTGTAGATCGTCGCTTCTGTACTGCTGATGCGCTCAGCCAGTTTCTTAAAAGTGAAGGCCTCCAAACCCAGCTCATCGATCAGAAAGATGCCGTGCTTGATAATATCACGGCCTTTCTCTGATACTTCGGGGTCTTTGAGGTATACTTTCTCTTCTACCTTGATCTTAATATTTGCCAGCAAGTTCCTCATGCAGGGTTTCAGTCATGTTTTCTACGTCGTCGTAAAAGGTCACTACGCCGGTTTCTACGTCGTACATACCACCTACGATGCCAATCTCGCCTTTTTCTATCATTTCACGAAGAATCGGGCTGTTTTTCTTGATCTCGCCTACCGTCCAGACTACGTTGGTCTCGGCTACTTTTTCTACAAACTCAGCATTTTGGGAGTTTCGCTCGCCATCATATTCCACGGCGTTCACGGCAGGTTCTATCTTGTGCAGCAGAGTGCTCAGGTTGCCCATCTCTACGTGGTCACAGGCTCCCTTGATAGCGCCGCACTTGCTGTGGCCCAGCACCACGATCAGCTTTGAGCCAGCTACTTTGCAGGCAAACTCCATACTGCCCAGTATGTCCTCGTTCACGATGTTACCAGCAATACGGGCGCTGAAGATATCTCCCAGGCCCTGGTCGAAGATCAGCTCAGCCGATGTGCGGGAGTCGATGCAGCTCAACACGATGGCAAACGGAAACTGACCTTCTGAGGTCTCGTTCACCTGCTGCAGCAGGTTACGGTTTACTTTCAGGTTGCTTACAAAACGCTCGTTGCCTTCTTTCAGGATCTCTTTTGCGCGCTGTGGGGTTAGTTCCGCCTGTGTCTCTTTGTTTTGTGTTCTCATGGGTGTAATCTTCTTATGGTTAGTTTGATTTAATGCTTTGCTTTAAAACTTCATACCCTCGTACTCCAGCTTTTCGTCTTCAGCCGTTTGTCTTATATTGAGCTTGATATTGTTGCTGCGGGCTGTCTCTTTGTAGTTCTCGATCAGTTCGATCACATCGGGATCCACTACAGCCGAGCGTGACATGTCTATCTCCAGTTCAGCGCCTTCCGGCACCCTGCGAAGTTCCTCCAGGATATTGCCCTTGTTCAGGAAAGTCACTTCCTCTGCCAGCACAATGCGGTACTTATCTCTGCCTGCCGGTGATTTTTCCTTCACCACGGTGTGTGATACATGATAGCTGTTTTTGAGGATAAAGAAGATACCCACTACCATACCAATGCCTATACCTGTGAGCAGATCAGTGAATACGATGGCCAGCACGGTTACTACAAATGGTAGAAACTGGCTCAAACCACCACGGTACATGGCTTTAAACAAGGCCGGCTTGGCCAGCTTATACCCTACCACAAACAGAATAGCGGCCAGTGAGGCGAGCGGTATCAGGTTAAGCAGACCAGGTATAGCAATCACGCTGGCCAGGATCAGTATGCCATGGATAAGGGCCGAAAGCTTGGTACGGCCACCAGACTGAATATTTGCCGAGCTGCGCACGATCACCTGCGTAACCGGCAGACCACCGATCAGGCCCGATACGATGTTGCCGACACCCTGCGCCTTCAACTCGCGGTTAGCCGGGCTGATACGCTTCTGCGGATCCAGTTTATCGGTCGCCTCCAGGCAGAGCAGGGTTTCAAGGCTGGCTACGACCGCGAGCGTACCTGCCAGCAATAGCACTTCGTAAGTCAGGATGCGGCTAAAGTCAGGCGTAGTAAATTGCTGAAAAAATCCTCCTACACTGGCTGCCACCGGCAGTTCTACCAGGTGGTTAGCGCGTAAAGCCATCTCCGGGAAAGCGTTCAGGAACACCAGGTTCAGGACGATACCCAGTACCACCACCACAAGCGGCCCCTGTATAATCTGGAAAATTTTACCTTTCTTTGACAATACCGTATCCCAGAATATCAGGATAGCCAGGGAAAGCATACTGATGATAACCGCTGCAGGTGATATGTAACGTAAAGAGTTAAAAATTAATGAGAAGGTTGTTTCGCCGGACGGCTCTAAGAAGTGCAGGCTACCTTCGTAGCTCTCATCATACCCAAAGGCATGTGGAATCTGCTTGAGGATGATGATCACACCAATACCCGAGAGCATCCCTTTGATGACCGAGGAAGGGAAATAATACCCGATGCTTCCCGCTTTCAGGAATCCGAGCACCAGCTGCATGACACCAGCCAGCACTACGGCAGACAAAAACACCTCAAAACTGCCCAGGCCCTCGATGGCATGCAACACAATCACGGCCAGGCCTGCCGCCGGACCACTCACCCCCAGCTGCGAACCGCTGATAAGTGTTACGACTATACCTCCTACAAAGCCGGCAATAATACCGGAAAATAGTGGGGCGCCGGACGCCATGGCAATTCCAAGGCAAAGCGGTACTGCGACCAAAAAAACCACAATACCCGCCGGCAGATCATTCTTTAACTCTTTAAAGGTAACCATAGCGCTTCTTCTTCAATGGATAGGTTTAAAACTCGTTACAATAGTATTACTTTAACGCCACAAAGTAAAGCACTGTTTAGTTCAGTTCCCAACTTTTTTTGGCTGACTTCTATTTAATCATCAGTGATCTTCGTCATTTTTTTTGCTGCCAGACAGATGTAACTCGCAGCCTGAACAGTTAAGACGGGTAGATGTTCGCTTAGGGCTTGTCTTTTGAATGTCGTAAATTTGCCTCCATAAAGCGCCGAAGGTCATGCGAACCGCCTTCAATTTTAATTTCAATTTCGCTTACAAATATGCAACAGTGGACTAAACTGAATAAAGAGACAATCCGGACCATCGTGTTCAATGCCTTAGAAGAGAACGTGAATTTTTATGACGAGAACATACTGGGTATACCGGGTTCCCATCTCGACAATAAGGTATTTTACCAGGACGCGCCTTTTCTGAAAGATGCCCCCTTCCTGACAGCGCTGATCCACAACCCAAACCATATCGGCTGCCATACCCTGGGAGCTTCCGAGTCTTTTTTCAGGGGCACGCACCAGATCGAGCGTGAGTTGATTAGTCTGTGCGCTGAGCAGATCCTGAAAGCCGAGCCTGGCAGTTGCGACGGCTATGTGGCGGCCGGCGGCACGGAGGCCAACCTGCAGGCCATCTGGATCTACCGCAACTACTTCCGTAACCGTGATGGCGTGCACAACGATAGCATCTGCATCCTGTGCTCCCGTGACAGTCACTATTCCATGAGCAAGGCCGCCAACGTATTCGACCTTGACATCGCTACGGTGCAGGTCGATGATGACACGCGTGCCATCAACGAGGAACACCTGCAGGAGGTAATCACTGCTCAGAAAGCAAGGGGGAAAAGTCACTTTATTGTGGTGGCCAACATGATGACAACTATGTTTGGATCAGTGGATAACGCGGAAGTATATACAGCTGCACTTGAAGCTAAAAACTGCCAGTTTATGATCCATGTTGACGCAGCTTTCGGAGGCTTCATCTACCCTTTCACGAACCCAAACAATACACTCAACTTCCAGAATAAATACATCACCTCCGTGACCCTGGATGCGCACAAGATGGTGCAGGCACCCTACGGCACGGGCATCTTCCTGATCCGGAAAGGCTTTATGCAGCACGCCAATACCAAGGAGGCCAGCTACGTGGAGGGCGAGGATTTTACGCTGATCGGCAGTCGCTCCGGCGCCAACGCCATCGCCGTCTGGATGATCCTGATGACCTACGGGCGCTACGGCTGGGAGGAAAAGACCATCATCCTGCTCAACCGAGCCGCCTGGCTGGCTGCTGAGCTCGACAAGGCAGGTATAGCCTATTACCGCAACCCATACTCCAACATCATCACCATCCGGAGCGAGCACCTCAACAAAGGCATTGCCGGCAAGTATGGCCTCGTGCCAGACAACCACCACGCCCCTAACTGGTACAAAGTAGTGGTCATGGATCACGTGACCATCGACCGCCTGATCCCGTTGCTGGAAGACCTGAAGGCTTACCAGCAAGAGGCTTGCCTGGCAGAGTAAACTCTTACACCTGGCAACTACCCCATAAATCAGAAAAGGCTCCCGCTGAAGGAGCCTTTTCTGATTCAGATCGCTTTGCTATACCTATAGCGCCTCCATAAGCTGCCGCTGGGTAGCTGCGCCTGTGCCTTTATAGTTCTGCAGGAACAACGCCAGTTTGTCCATGGTCTGGCTCAGCTCCTGCAGCTCGGGCAGGTATACGATGCGGAAGTGGTCCGGCTGCTGCCAGTTAAAGCCAGTTCCCTGCACCAGCAGCACATGCTGCTCCTGCAGGAAGTCCAGCACGAAAGCCTGGTCATCGGCAATGGCATACTTCTTCACATCGATCTTCGGAAACAGGTAAAAGGCGCCTTTTGGCTTCACGCAGGTGATGCCAGGTATAGCGGTCAGCTTTTCGTAGCAGATATCCCGCTGCTGCCGCAGCCTGCCGGTTGGCAACACCAGGTCCTGCATGTGCTGGTAGCCCTCCAGAGCCGCCTGTATCGCAAACTGCGCCGGCACGTTGCTGCACACCCGCAGGCTGGCCATGGTGTTCAACCCGTCGATGTAGCTCCTGGCTTTGGCTTTGTTGCCGCTCACCAGCATCCAGCCCGCCCTGAAACCAGCCGCCAGGTAGTTTTTGGAAAGTCCGCTGAAGGTCACCGTCAGCACCTCGTCCGAAAAAGTAGCCGTAGAGCGGTACTCCACCTCATCGTACAGTATTCTGTCATAGATCTCGTCTGAGAACAGCACCAGGTTGTGCGCAGCCGCCAGCTCTACCAGCTCCTGCAGCAGCTCCGGGGCGTACACCGCGCCAGTCGGGTTGTTGGGATTGATGATCACGATGCCCTTGGTGCGGCTGTTGATCTTACTTTTAATATCGTTCAGGTCAGGGTTCCAGTCTGAGGCTTCGTCGCAGAGGTAGTGCACAGCCTTGCCGCCCGAAAAGCGCACGGCAGCTGTCCAGAGTGGGTAATCCGGTGAAGGCACCAGTACCTCGTCTCCTTCGTTGAGCAGGCCCTGCACCGCATGCAGGATCAGTTCGCTCACCCCATTACCGATGGAAATGTCATCGGTGTGGATACCGGCTATACCTTTGGCCGTATAGTAGTTTCTGATCGCTTCGCGGGCCTGCAGGATGCCTTTGTGATCGGAGTAGCCCTGCGCATGGCGCAGATTGTCTAAGATGCTTCGGGTTACCGCCTCGGGGGCGTCAAAGCCAAAGGGAGCCGGATTGCCGATGTTCAGCTTCGTGATACGATGCCCTTCCAACTCCAATTCTTTCGCCTTCTCGTAAATGGGCCCGCACAGTTCGTAATGAACAGCATCAAGCCGCGTGCTGCGTTGTATCATGTAGGTATAAGTTTCTCCAAAATTAAAGCTTTGCCGCACAATTTCCGCTAGTACATATACCTAAAAATAATGGCCCATTCCCCATAACAGGGCGCTCTGCTACCGCTCCCGCCAGCACACCAGGGCATACCCCATGTGTTGAAAAGCAGCAAACATCACCTTCAGTTATACTTTAATAACACACAACATTACATCTGATTTACAAATCGATACAACACAGGATACAAAGTAAAAAAGCCCCCGCTATAAAAGCGGGGGCTTTGCTGTGAGAGAGCCATATTGTTATAACTGATCGGTCTGCGTCTTGAGCGCCCTGGCATGTTCCAGGTGCATGCGCAGTGCAGGAAGTGTCCTTTGAGCAAAAGCCCTCAGGTCTGCGTCCTCCAGGTCTTCAGAAGCCTGCTCGTACAACTCTATAGCCTCCTCGTGTGCGATCACCTGCTCATTGGCGAACTCTTTATCAAACTCGGTTCCCTGCAAGGCCGCGAGCCGGTTTGCGGTGTTCCGCTTGTCTTCCGGCATGGTGGTAGGCACCTGCAGATTTTTCTGCTGTGCCAACGTCATCAGCTCCTGACTCGTCATGGTGTGGTCCTCTACTAGCTCCTGTCCAAACTCCTGCACCTCTTCCATCGTTGATTTCTGAATAGCCATGTTACCAGTTTCAATTTCAAACATATCACTGGCCGCAGCACGTTGCACAAACTCTGCTGAGGTCATGCGGTCCAGACCAATATCATTATCATCGTCATCATCACAACTCACTAAAAACGCAAGTGGAACAAATAGTAGCAATAGCCTCCATCTCAAATCTTTCATTTGTTTCATAGTTAAATACTTAAGTTAAACGGACTTATAATACACTTGGAGAACAACCCACAGTTCTTCCCCCTGTCTTTTAACGCACCTATTACGCCATAAGCTAACAGATTACTACTGAAACACTTCCGTATAAATACATAATATACACATCGGAATACTTCTGTATGGAAGCCTATTAATACAGTGTTATTCAAGCAAAAAAGCCTCTGCGGGCATATGGGATCGTATTAGCCCTCTGGGTGCATAGCCAATATCTCAAATTTCCCCTCCGGCAGCAGGCGCACCAGGTATAGTCTGTCAAAGCCTTCGTCCAGCGTAGGCCTGACCAGTCGCTTGTGCGTGCCATAGATGCCGCGATCCGGTATCAACTGCCGGCCACTGCGCTGGCTGTTGCGCTCCACCGCCGCCTTTACGACCGTTTCGAAGTAGTAGCCTATCACTTCATACCTGGCCGCTCTGGCTAGCTCAATGTATTTCTTTCGCTCCTCTATGCTGGGATTGGTGTTATCGACCACAAAGCGCATCTGAGTTTTAAGGCAGCTTTTCAGGAAGAGGTTTTCGCGGTGCCGGGTGCGCAGCAGGTCCATACTGATGCGCACGTGGGTATTAAAGAAGTGCTCCTTGTAGAAAGTAGACTTCCCGCTGGCCTGTATCCCGCAAAAAATGATCGCCTCCATGCCTTTTCATTGGTTTTTATCCTATCTGTACTTCTATTTTCTGTCAGAGTTTATTTGCCACAAAACTAAAAACTAAAATTTTTAGTATATATTGCCAAATATATTAGCAAAGTCTATATTTGAGGCATGTGTCGCGAAAGAGACCAAAAGAGAAAGCACTATGGAAAAAACACATACCCTAAGCACCCTGCCAGACAGCCTCGAGCTGCTCCCATTCCGGGCCACAGAACTACTTGAATTACCCATTAGCCAGAGTTACGTAGCGGCGGGTTTCCCTTCTCCGGCCGAAGATTACCTGGAGGACAAGGTGAACCTACAACAAGTGCTCATCCGCAACCCTACTGCCACTTACCTGGTGCGGGTCAAGGGTGAGTCGATGCGTGACGCCCGGCTGCACGACGGTGACATACTGGTGGTCGACCGCTCCCTCAAGCCGAGCCACGGGCACATCATCATTGGCGTGGTGGATGGCGAGTTTACCGTGAAGCGGCTCCTGCAGAAAGGTCTCCGGCTATACCTGCAACCAGCCAATGAGCTATACCCGCCCGTGGAGATTACCGAGGAAATGGACTTCAAACCCTGGGGTGTGGTGGTGTGGTCGCTCCATAAAGTGAACGGCAGCCATGACTAGCCTTTTTGCCCTCGTCGACTGCAATAATTTCTACGCCTCCTGCGAACGTGTATTCGACCCGAAGCTGGAGGGGAAGCCCATCGTGGTGCTCTCCAACAACGACGGCTGCATTATTGCGCGGTCCAACGAAGCCAAGGCGCTGGGTATAAAAATGGGCGAACCTGCCTTTAAAGCAAAAGATGCAATAGAGCAACATAACATACACGTTTTCAGTAGCAACTATACCTTATATGGCGACATGTCAGCACGGGTCATGCAGACGCTGGCGCAGTTCACGCCCAACCTGGAGGTATACTCCATCGACGAGGCTTTTCTGGACCTGGGCAACTTCTACGGCCGTGATCTGAACCAGTACGCCGGGGAGATGCGCCATACCGTGAGAACCTGGACAGGTATACCGGTGTCGGTAGGCGTGGCCCCGACCAAGACGCTGGCCAAGCTGGCCAACCGGCTCTCGAAGAAGTCAAAGAAGGCGAACGGGGTACTCGTGCTGACCGACGAGCGGCACATACAGGAGGCACTGCGGCGCACCGAAGTGGGCGACGTGTGGGGTGTGGGCAGGCGCTATGCCCAGAAGCTGGCAAGCTTTGGCATCCACACTGCCCTGGACCTGCGCAACGCCTCCGACGCCTTTGTGAAGAAGCACCTGACCGTAGTGGGGCTGCGCACCGTGCGGGAGTTGCGCGGCGAACCCTGCCAGGACCTGGAGATGGTAGCTCCCAACAAACAGCACATCTGTACTTCCCGCTCTTTTGGAGCTCCTGTTACGGAACTGTCGCAGCTGCAGGAGGCTACGGCCAATTACGCTTCGCGCTGTGCCACTAAGCTGCGACGCCAGCAGAGCTGCGCAGGCGCCATTACGGTATTCCTGCAAACCAACCCTTTCCGGGAGACAGACCAGCAGTACTTCAACAGCAAGACCATTGCCCTGCCTACGGCCACCAACAGCACCCTCGAGCTGCTGCACTACGCCAGTATGGCCCTGCAGGCACTCTACCGTGCAGGTTACCGCTACAAGAAGAGCGGTGTGATCGTGTCGGAGCTGCGGCCACAGAACCAGGTACAGACCTCCCTGCTCGATACTGTGGATCGCGACAAGCACCAGCGCCTGATGCACACTCTTGACAAACTCAACAGCGCCTGGGGCCGCGACACGGTTACCAGCGCTGCCCAGGGTACCACCCGCCCCTGGCAGCTGAAATGCGAAAAGAAGTCGCCCTGTTACACCACGCAGTTGGGGGAGCTGCTGGAAGTGGGATAAGAAAGAGCTGCGCCGCCCCTTAGCCGAAAAGGCCTTAGCTGCCCATTCAGCAGCCCTCGGCAAATCCATGATGTAAAGAGAATAGCTAAGAAGAGCTCCAGATTTCTCACTGGCGTTCCAAATGAATCAGAAAACCAATGACACTATGAAAGCAGAAGAGTTTTTGAAAGGCCGCGGCGCCCAATACAATCCCGCCAATCCCTATTTAAAGCAGGAATACGTAGCCGAGCACATCGAGGGGCTGGATGAGGCAATGCTTTCCAACTCCAAAACCGAGTTCTTCAGGGAGAACCCTAAAAAGATCGTGAACAAGGTGGAGAGTCCGGACCTGGGGCTCTCCTACTCCATGAACCCCTACCAGGGCTGCGAGCATGGCTGTGTGTACTGCTATGCCCGCAACACCCACCAGTACTGGGGCTACGGTGCCGGCCTGGATTTTGAGCGCAAGATCATCGTGAAAGAGAATGCCCCGGAAGTGCTGGCAAAGCAACTGGAGAACAAGAACTGGCAGGTCATGCCCATCATGCTGGCCGGCAACACAGATTGCTATCAGCCCATCGAGGCGAAGAAACAGCTGACCCGGCGCATGCTGGAAGTGCTGCTGCAGTACCGCCACCCGGTCAGCATCATCACCAAAAACGCCCTGATCCTGCGCGACCTCGACCTGTTGCAGCAGCTCAATAAGCTGGACCTGGTGCACGTGAACATCAGCATCACGACCCTCGACGAGAAGCTGCGCCAGAAACTGGAGCCCCGCACCGCCACCGGCGCCAGAAGGCTGCAGGTAGTGAAGCAGCTAGCAGACGTCGGTATACCTGTCAATGTGATGGTGGCACCCATTATACCTGGCCTTAACGACTCTGAGATTCCGGCTATCATCAAAAGTGCAGCCGAGGCAGGCGCCAGCAGCGCAGCCTATACCATCGTGCGGCTCAACGGCAGCATCGGCCCCATCTTCGAAGACTGGATCAGGGAGGCCTTCCCCGACCGTGCTGACAAAGTGCTGAGCCAGATCGCCGACTGCCATGGCGGACAGCTCAGCGACAGTCGCTTCGGCACCCGCATGCGAGGCGAAGGCAAGTTCGCTGAGGCCATCAGCAAGCTTTTCCGCATGAGCCGCAACCGCTATATGGCAGGTCGCAGCATGAAACCCTACAACTATAACCACTTCTGTACCAGAGCAGGTATACAGATGAACCTCTTTTAAAAGTTGAAGCGGGTACAGGTATAGTACCCGCACCCGCTTCCTCTTTCTATGGGTCTTTCTGGCTTCTCTTACAAAGCGTCTTTTATCTTACCGATTATGCCACCTGCCTGACCGGCCATCTGCTCTACCTGCGCATGACCTCTTGGGTCAGGTGGTCCAAGCTGTGGCTCACCGCCCTGCGGCTCTGCCGGCACCATTTTGAAGTCGCCTTTACCGTCCATAGAGGTACCCTGAGACCAGCGACCTTCTGCTCGTGTAGCACCGTTGATGGCCGTACTCACAAAAGCGTAATTGAACTGCTGGTTTTCCTCAGCCTGCGGGAAACTGTTCGGGATCGGATGTACACCTTCCAGCCCACCCAGTTCTTCCAGCACCGCCAGCCACTGGTTCTGGTGCATGGTATCGCGGGCGATCAGGAATGAGAGCATATCCTTCATACCCGGGTCGTCAGTTACTTCCCACAGACGGGTAGCCAGCAAGCGCCCTGTAGACTCGGCCATTACGTTGGCGTACATATCAGCTGCGATATTGCCGCTACTCACAATCCAGGAGCCGTTGAACGGATTCCCATTACTGTCTACAGCCATAGCCCCCAAGCCTGAAGAAAGCACATGCTGCGGCGTCATACCTCCCATCACGGCCCCAATCGCTTTATCTTTAGCCATTTCTTCCTGCAGAGACAAAGGAGCACCCTCCAGGTTCAGCGCTACGGCCGTTGCCAGCATCTCGATATGTGCGATCTCCTCTGTGCCAGTTTCCAGCAACATGTCGCGGTACTTTGCAGGCCCCCTGCTGTTCCAGCCCTGAAACAGGTACTGCATGCAGACCCGCATCTCGCCCTCTATCCCGCCAATAGCTTGTTGCAGCATCCTGGCGAAAGTTGGATTAGGTTTTTCAACCCTTACTTTATATTGTAGTTTGTTATCATGATAAAACATAATGTGTATAGAGCTTATGAGTAAAACATTTAAGAACTTACGACACAAGGGCGAATACCGTTATCAATTAAGCACAAATACGTAGTTATAAAGTACAAAATATACCTGAATTAAAGTATAGGTATGATGACATTCTGCTGCTGCATTTGCATTATCAGGGTTGCTGAGCGATAGACTATAACATTTAGCTGACGAATAAGGTATAGGAAACAGCCCACCCCTGCTATTTTATCACAGCAATACCCTTACATGAAAAAAGGAAAAGAAATTACGGTCAACAGCTGGGCTGAGGTGCAGTCTGCCTTGTTTGATCATAGCTGGAATGAGAACATCAAACGCTTTCGCTCATCCTATGTGTATAGAGGTTCGTGGAGCAAGCAGTATGACCTGAGTACCAGTCTGACCAGACTGGGCGATCGCTACCATGAACTGGAGCAGCACATTCTGCGCAACTTCAGAAAATACGCACATAGCAACTCCTCACCCGGCGACTCGCTCTGGAACTGGCTCGCCGTAGCGCAGCACCACGGGCTGCCCACCCGTCTGCTCGACTGGACCTATTCCCCTTACGTTGCCCTGCACTTTGCCACACAGGATCTCTCCAAATACGATGAAGACGGTGTAGTGTGGTGCGTTAATTATGTTAAGGTGAACGAGTACCTGCCGCTCAAACTTCAAACGCCTATCAAAGAAGAAGGCTCTAATGTATTTACGCCCGAAATCCTGCAGCCTGTTTGCTCCTCGCTCAAAGAATTGGCCTTGCTACAGGAGGAAGAATTTGTAGTATTCCTTGAGCCGCCCTCGCTGGACGAACGCATTGTGCATCAGTATGCGCTTTTTTCACTCATGTCGAAGGCGCAGGCCAATATGAGCCAGTGGCTGGAGCAGCATCCGGAACTGTATTTTAGAGTGATCATACCGGCCGGGCTGAAGTGGGAAATCCGTGACAAACTGGATCAGGCTAATATCACCGAACGGGTGCTGTTTCCGGGTCTGCAGGGCCTGAGCCAGTGGCTAAAGCGCCACTATACCCATTAATAAGTTTTTTACTAAAAAAGCAGGCTCAGGCGCTGTATCCTCCCAAAATATCTATACTTTAATAGACTATTTACACCGGATACCTATACCTGAGCCATGAATTCCTTTTTACCCAGTACACGTGAAGCGATCAAAAGCTTCATGCTGAAGAACTTACCACCCTACTACCTACACAAACGCCTGAAACCTGCTGCTGCCGTACTGGCGGCCACCCTCCTGCTGGGCTCCGCTTCCTGCACGCAGGACAAAGAAGTACAATCTGCTTCGCTGCCAGCCACGACAGAAAAATACGAACTGCCGGCTCAGTCAACTGACAGCACAGCCACTGCCTCTGCCGACACTGTGACAGCACAGACGCCAACTGATACAACAGCAACAGCCTCTGCTGCTGAAGCACCTACTGTATACCCCGGGCCTGAGCCGCTGCCGGGTGCCATCCTGCCGCACAAGCGCATTTTGGCCTACTATGGCAACCCACTGTCAAAGCGCATGGGTATATTGGGCGAGTATCCGGTCGAGGAAATGCTCAGCCGCCTGGATGAGGAAGTAGCCAACTGGACGAAGGCCGACTCCCTGACGCCGGTGCAGCCCGCCCTACATGCCATTGTCGTTACTGCACAGGGTCACCCCGGCCGTGGCGACAAGTACCGCCTGCGCATGACCGATAAAATGATCGAGGATGTGCTGGAGATGGCCAGACAGCGGGACGCCATTGTGTTTCTGGACGTGCAGGTAGGTCGTAGTACCCTGCCTGAGGAATTGCCCCGCCTTACCCAGTTCCTGAAACTGCCGAACGTGCACCTGGGTATAGACGCCGAGTTTGCCATGAAGGAAGGCGAAGTACCCGGAAAAAAGATCGGAAGCTTTGACGCTGAAGACATCAATTATGCCACCGGCATGCTCGCTGACATAACCAAAGAATATAACCTGCCGCCTAAGTTGCTGATCGTGCACCGCTTTACACAACGCATGATCCAAAACTCCCAGGACATCAAACTGCGTCCAGAGGTACAAGTAGTTATGCACATGGATGGCTGGGGACCACCGGCGCTCAAAAGGGACACTTACCGTCGCTTTATTGCCAAAGAGCCAGTGCAGTTTACGGGCTTCAAAGTGTTCTACAAGAACGACACCCGCAACTCCTCCCGCCTGATGACGCCGGAGGAGATTCTCAAACTAAACCCGAAGCCGCTCTACATTCAGTACCAGTAGAAATAAAAAGAGCGTAGCCGGCAGCTACGCTCTTTTTATTTTGTCTTTCATCCACTTATCTACCAACTCCACCAATTTCTGGTTAAACCTGGGCTGGAACGTATCGCTTTCCGCACTGCCCCGCCTTTTCAGGTGTTCTTCCATCGTGCCCACCTCCATAAAACCATGGTCTGTGCGGGGCAGAAACTCGAACGTAGCTTTGCCGGGATGGTAACTGTTCACCAGGTTTACCACTAACTGGGCACCCTCCGGATCCAAAGCGGCCACATCAGCCTCGCCGTAAATGGCAAGGGTATAGGCGCCGGCATCGCGCCAGGCTTGGCTCATAGGCAGATCCTGCAGGTCCTGCAGAAAGGTATAGTGACGGCCATACAAATGTCCCTGCCCATCATAGTCCATGATGTGCTCCAACGCAGTGCGGTAATCGGGGTTCTGAGCCAGTTCCTGTGGTGTTTTTTTCAGGATCATGAATTCGTAGAGCAAGGGTACCACCGTGCGCATGTCCTGGTCTACCTGCACGTAGTCGGCGCCCAGGAGCGTGCGCTGATCGCGGTATACCTCCAGCAGATACTCAAACCAGGGCTTTCCAGTGATGCCGTACACCATCAAGCCCTTTACTTTTTCGCGGGCCGCCATCAGGGGCGCCGTATTGCCACCGAGGGAGTGGCCAAACAGAAATACATTATCCGGATCAACGGCAGGATCCTGCTTCAACAGTTTTAGGCCGGCGGTGAACGCCTCCAGCTCTTCCTGGTAGCCTATCTCGGTGCAGGGCTTGCTGCCCTGGCTATCGCCGGAACCAGGCTTGTCCATTCTGAAGACAGCATAGCCACGGGCCACCAGTCCATCGATCAGCTGCCGCTGCGGGTCTTCAGCCGGCAGGTTGTCCAGGCTGCTGCAGCCATAGCCCTGCACAAAAAACACCGTCGGGAAGCGGCCTTTGCCTTTCGGCTTTTTAAGAATGGAGCGAGCATAGCGATTGTCAACCAGTGGCACCTCGCCATACCGCACCTCTGCATTCGGGTCGGTCTCGAACGGCATGGGCTGTACCTTTCCCTTTACAGTGCTGCGCTTACCCTTGCGGCTGAGTTCGAGCGATAGCGGCTCGCCAGCCCGAAACTGCCGAGCCATGGCAGGTACATCCATATAATTGTTGACAGGCGTGCCGTTTACACGCACAATCACGTCGCCGGCCTGCAGCTTGAGGGCAGCGGCTGTACTATTGGGAATTACGCGACGGACAAAGGCTCCCTGAGTTCCGGACAGTTTATCGGCTCTGGCCAGTGAGTCTGAGACTGGTGACACCTGCACCCCCAGAAAAGGACGGCGCTGCAAATGCTGCCCCCACACCATGCTACAAGCGCAGAGCCAGGTAACAAAGAACAGCCATACTGTTTTCTTCATAGTTTTGGATAATATATTGGGTTGATGATATAGTAAACTTACGTTGTAAAATGAAACGCAGCAGCAGGGCAATGTGCAAAACCTACGGTTTTAACTAAATTTTAACCTTTCTACCTAAAAAGGCTTTCAGATTATGGAAAATATTGCCGAAATTATCAGCATACCGCCACGCAGGCAAAAAATTTAAAATTTTCGGGAGTAGCAGTGAGTAAAAAGGCCCGGATTTTGCGTTACAGGTATAAGACAAATTAAGCCAATGCACTTATAAAGCCAGAAGGGCTATAGGCGCCAGAAACCACAAAAGCAGGGAATCATGACGCAGTTGTTCAAGCTCTCTAATCTGACTACGTTTTTAGTTCGGTTCATCCAGATCATCATCGTGTTCCCGATGGCGGTCCTGATCAGTTTTTATCTTCCTCCCATCAGCTTCATCGACTATGAGCTGAACTTCCTGCTGTGTGTTATCCTGGCAGCCATTATTTCGGTCATTGTGACCAGCATTAACAAAAAACTGATCCTGCTGGCTTTTGTAGGCATCATGGGCGCCATGTTCTTCAACAGCACCTTCGACGACTACACTGTAGAGAACCTCTACGCCGACTACAACGCCATGCTGGTGAACATGACCAGCAACTCCAGCAAAGTATCTTATTTCAAACCCGTACGAGGTACTTACTTCCAGGAACGCCGTGTAAAGAGCGCCATGCAGCCGACCCACCCAGTGGTACGGTCTTTTGCCGTAGAGAATTCCACCCGATATTTTCATGACGAGTACTACCGCAAGTATGGCAAGATGGTACGCTACTTCTCGCTCTTCAAGCATGTGCGCAACAGCTGGCGCTACGTAAACGACCCACTCGGTCTCGACTACTACTCTCCTCCTACCGAGAGCATCAAGCTACTGGCCGGCGACTGCGACGACTATGCCATCCTGATGGCCTCCTCCATTATGGCCATTGGCGGTGAGGCCCGCATTGTGATCTCGCCTAACCACATGTATACCGAGGTGAAGATGGGAACCGTGGAGGATCTGGACAAAGTAAGTTATGCCGTACGCTCGCTCTTCCCGGATGAAGTGACTGGCGGTAAGATTCACTTCCACGAGACCAATGGCGAGCTTTGGATCAACTTCGACTACACAGCGGGTTATCCGGGCGGTCCTTTCCTGGAGCCGGAACTGTATAGCGTGATCAACTTCACCAACTCCTAAGGTCGGCTTATACCTGACAGGTAGCTAAATTTTTGGATTTATCGTACAAATGCTGCAGCCGCTTGATTAGCGGCTGTTTATTTTCTATACTTACTGCTTACAGCATAAAACGAACGAAAAAAATATGCCCAAAATCCTGATTATAGATGACGAACGGGCCATTCGCAGCACCCTGAAAGAAATCCTGGAATTTGAAAACTACACCGTAGACGAAGCCGAAGATGGTCAGAAAGGACTGCAGCACATCGGAAAGACGAAATACGATGTGGTACTTTGCGACATCAAGATGCCAGGCATGGATGGTATAGAAGTGCTGGAAAAGGCCATGGAAATGGCACCTGACACTCCTTTTATCATGATATCGGCGCATGGCACGATCGACACGGCTGTGGAGGCGACCAAAAAAGGCGCCTACGACTTCCTGCAGAAGCCACCGGACCTGAACCGACTGCTGGTGTCTGTGCGCAATGCGCTGGACAAGTCGAACCTGGTGACCGAAACTAAGATCCTGAAGAAGAAGATATCGAAGACCTACGAAATGGTGGGCACTTCGGAGGCACTGGGCCGCGTGAAGCAGGCGATCGAGAAGGTAGCCCCCACGGATGCCCGCGTACTGATCACAGGTCCGAACGGATCTGGCAAGGAGTTGGTGGCACGTGCTATACATGAGCACAGCAATCGTGCTAATGGCCCGCTGATTGAGGTAAACTGCGCTGCTATACCGAGCGAGTTGATCGAAAGTGAACTGTTCGGCCACGAAAAGGGCTCTTTCACCTCAGCTGTGAAACAGCGCATCGGCAAGTTTGAGCAGGCCAACGGCGGCACGCTCTTTTTGGACGAGGTAGGTGATATGAGTCTGTCTGCACAGGCCAAGGTGCTGCGTGCCCTGCAGGAGCATAAGATTACCCGGGTGGGTGGCGACAAAGACATACAGGTGGATGTGCGTGTGCTGGCCGCAACGAACAAAAACCTGCTGGAGGAGATCGAAGCCAAGACTTTCCGCGAAGACCTGTACCACCGTTTGGGCGTGATCCTGATCCACGTGCCGCCGCTGAACGAGCGCCGCGAGGATATACCTGACCTGGTGCAGAAGTTCCTGCAGGACATTGCCAACGATTATGGTAACAAGCCGAAGACCATTACAGACGATGCGCTGGATTACCTAAAAACGCTTGACTGGCGCGGCAACGTGCGTGAGCTGCGCAACGTGGTAGAGCGTCTGGTGATCATGAGCGGCCAGGACATCACACTGGAAGATGCCAAGGCCTATGCCCGTCCGGCTGTGGCTTAATTAATACTACTGTTCTCAACTATGCAAAACGCCCCGGCCTGCTGGCTGGGGCGTTTTGCTTTTATACCTTAGGCAGCTGCTTTGCTCTGCTTCAGCAAGCAGCATTGCTTGTACTTCTTTCCACTGCCGCAGGGGCAAGGCTCGTTGCGACCAAGGCGCTTGCCATAGGGGTTGAGCAGCTCCCGGAAGTTGAGACGGAACCGCCTTTTGGGGTTCTGCTGAAAAACCTTGGTTAGCAGCTCGTACAGACGCGGATGTTTTTCAGCCAGTTGGTCGGGCTTCTCGAAGAAATACTCCGTCACTACAGCAAAAAACTCTGCTTCGCTGGTCGCACCGTAGTTATCGATGTCTGACTTGCCTCTTTCGATCTGGCTGATCTTGCGGTACATCAGCTCCTCCCAGGGCTGCAGCAACTCGTCCGGCAAGTAAGCTTTAGGTACACCATCTATCTCGCCGTCGGCCTGGTCGAGCATGTGCGCAAACTCGTGTATACCTACATTCTTACGATCAGCCATATCATTGAAGCCCTGCTCCAGCGCCGGTTTGGACAGCGTGACATAATGGTCGTTCTGAAAAGGATTCACCCGCCCCAGCACCTCCGATACAGCTTCGTTTTCATTGTTCTTATACCTGTGGATGCTGCCGGGGAACACCAGCACCTCCCCCAGGTTATGGTATTCCCAGTCTTTAAAACCGAAGATCGGGATGATGGCACTGGCGCCAACCAGTACTTTCGTCGTAGCATCAACCTCCGTGTCTATACCTGTAATGCGCTTTTCAGATACAAAGAGTAATAGCATCCGCTCGAAGCGCTCCTTTTCCTCTTCGGTTTTGAGGGTATGGTAAAAGCCCACCCTGTCCTGCAGGATCTTTCGCCACTCAGCCGGAAAGCCTTTTTTTAGAATTTGCTTTCGGTGACGTTCCTTGCGGGTGGCCCACCTGTAAAACAGCAGGAGCATACCTGCCACCAGTGCGATAAAAAATATGTAACCCATGGGCAGCTTAAACGGAAGATGGTTGTTTTGGATGTCAGGCGATCAGCAGATTGCAGCCCCGAATGTCAGAATTGTCAAAGCGGCCCAGCACTTCGAAGGTGTCGTCCGGCTTCAGGCGCCCGATATCTTTGGTCTCAATAAAGGCACATGAGTCAACATTGGCCAGGTCGATGACGTTGATGCCGCCTGAGCGTATGTCAGGACGGATATCGAAGGGATCGTTGAGATCGCGGAGGAGTACCTGCAAGGTATAGCCCGGATGGAAAAGACCATCGCCCAGCGAATAAGCCTGCGACAACAGCTCCGTCATGCCATACTCTGAGTGGATCGCACCCACACCAAAGCCCTGCTTCAGGTATGCGTGCAATTCCTCCCGGATCATCTCCCGCCGACGCCCTTTCATACCACCGGTCTCCATGATAGTCACGCCACTGAATTTCTCTCTTCCCTGCAGTTCATCGGCCCAGTCGAGCAAGGCGTAGGATACTCCAATCAGCAGTACTTTTTTTCCTTTCAGTTGCGCCCCTTTCACGGTCTGTAGCAATTGACCATGGTTTCGCAGGTAGAAGCCCTCTTCCTCCTGCCCCGACTGCTTCACAAAATAGTCGACCATAGCCACCAGCGACGAACCACCCTGCTCCAGGTAAGAGGGCAGCAGCGCCAGCACCACATAATCGGTCAGAGGGCCGTAAAACGATTCAAAAATACGCTTGGTAGTGTGCAGGTACCAATCCAGGCTGGCTACCTGGTGCCGACTTCGTGTCATCTGAGTAGTGCCGCTGCTATAGAAGGTCACCTCCGGCTCAAATGCGCCTGTCTTTACCTCGTGCGTCTTAAAGAACTCGATGGGCAGAAAAGGGATGTCCTCCAGCTGGCTTACCTGCTGCGGGTCGCGGCCCAAATGCTGCAGATAGTCACGGTATACCTGATTATGTTCGGCCTGGTACCTGAATAGTGCCAGGGCGGCTTCCTTAAAATCAAAGGGTTGATCAGCCAGTAATAGCTGCAGGTGTCGGGCTTTGAAATCCATCCAAATTATTTATAACAATTCCTGTATCTGTTCGTTTGATTTAGTAAATTTAGCTTCATTTTCTGAGATCCCACATGAGATACATGCTAAAGTATGGTGCGGCCTGCCTGCTATTGCTGCTAGCCCTTAGCTCCTGCCGTAAAGAGCCTGTCTATGACGTAGTGCCTGAAATTGAATTCAGGCGTGTGGAGCAGTACCATTTTGTGGACACTCCATTTCCTCAAAGGCCGGATATCACCTCTTTACGCGATTCACTTGTATTGGTCATCGGCTTTAAAGACGGAGACGGCAACCTGGGCCTTTCCAGCAACCGGGATTCCGAAGACTTTCAGCCGCCTTTCAATGAAGGATCTCAGTATGAGCAGAATTTTCATACCGTGATGTACATCAAGGTACAGGACCCGAACAATCCAAGCAATTCCCGCTTTGAGCCCTACCCTTTCCCAGTGCCAGGCTTTCAGTTCTCAGGCCGATTTCAGCGGCTTTCATCTGACGAGCGCCCGGAACCGCTGGAAGGTGAAATCAAGTACAGCATCAACGAGATCAATGCATCCGAATTTCCCTTGCTCCGTCCCGGTGCTGTCATCAAGTTTGACATTTACATCTACGACCGCACCACTCCTGTGCCTAATCGCAGCAATATCGTGACAACAGACGAGATAACCTTATTCCAGCCAGCAGTAGGCGGTTGATCGCTTCCTTAAGGTATAAAACAGAGAGGCCCTGTATCATTTGGTACAGGGCCTCTCTGTTTTATAGCACAATATATTTAGTAGATCGTAGGATAAGCCTTCGGATCGGCCTCGTGCATGATCTCGTATACTGCCTCGAATACATCCTCCGGGTTTGGCTTAGAGAAGTAGTCGCCATCAGATGAGTATGGTGGACGGTGCGCATGCGCTGACAGGCACTGTGGCTTGGAGTCCAGATAGCGCCAGGCGCCCTGCTCGTCCACCACCTGCTGCATCATGTAAGCGGTTGCACCACCTGGCACATCCTCATCAGCAAACAGCACACGGTTGGTCTTACGAATTGAGTCTGTGATCATGTGCTCCAGGTCAAACGGCAGCAGTGACTGCACGTCGATCACCTCAGCGGATATACCGAACTCCTCGAGCTGGCGGGCGGCATCCATCACAATGCGGCACATGGAGCCGTAGGTCACGATGGTGATATCAGTACCTTCCTTCAGCACCTCCGGCTTGCCCAGTGGCACGGTAAATTCGCCGACGTTGCTAGGTATACGCTCTTTCAGGCGATAGCCGTTGAGGCACTCAATCACCAGCGCCGGCTCGTCAGACTTAAGCAGAGTATTGTAGAAACCTGCCGCCTGTGTCATATCGCGTGGCACGAGCACGTGCATACCTCGGATGCTGTGCAGGATCATACCAATCGGAGAACCGGAGTGCCAGATGCCTTCCAGACGGTGACCACGGGTACGCACGATCATAGGGGCCTTCTGGCCACCTTTGGTGCGGTACTGCAAGCAGGCCACGTCGTCAGACAGGATTTGAATAGCATATAATAAGTAGTCGAGGTACTGAATTTCGGTGATCGGGCGAAGACCGCGCAGGGCAGCTCCTATACCTTGACCGATGATCGTACACTCGCGAATGCCGGTGTCGGTTACACGCAATTCACCGTGCTTCTCCTGCAGACCGGCAAAAGCCTGGTTTACGTCACCGATGCGGCCCACGTCTTCACCAATGGCGAACACACGCGGGTCACGGGACAGCATGGCATCGAAGCAGGCCTGCAGCACCTCACGGCCGTCCACTAGCGGGGCGTCCTCGGCAAACTCAGGCTTTATTTCCTCTACCAGCAAGGCAGCCTCTTCAGACTGGCTATATAAATAGGAGTTGAAACGATCCGCATTTTCGCCCATGGTCTGCTCCAGCCAACCCACCAGCTCACGCTTGGCCTGGTTGTTTTCGTCGCGCACGTAGCGCAATACTTTGCGCACCGCTCTCACCGCATCGCTGCGGATAGGAGTTGACGTTTTGCGGAGCTCTTCAGTAATAGTGGCGATCTCGGTGATATGCTCACTGGCAGCTGCCAGGTTATCCATCAGTTTCAGAGCCTCCTCGTGATCGGCCTTGATGCTGTCTGCAAAAGCGGTCCAGGCGGCAGTACGAGCCTGACGCACGGCTTCTTTGGCTTCATTTTCAATCTGATCAAGCTGCTCAGTGGTTGCTATCTCGTTAGACAGCAACCACTCGCGCATCTTCACGAGGCAGTCATACTCTGCTTCCCAGGCCAGACGGTCTTTAGACTTATAGCGCTCGTGCGAACCAGAAGTAGAGTGACCCTGCGGCTGTGTTACCTCTTCTACGTGCACCAGTACCGGCACATGCTCCTCGCGGCATACCTTTACGGCAGCCTCGTAGGCTTCGCAAAGCGCCAGGTAATCCCAGCCTTTCACCTTAAAGATCTCGTAGCCCTGCTCCTCGCGACTGTTGCGCTGGAAACCGGCCAGAATTTCAGAAATACTGCCTTTGGTGGTCTGGTACTCAGCCGGAACCGAAATACCGTAGCCATCGTCCCAAACCGATACCAGCATTGGCACCTGTAATACGCCAGCTGCGTTGATGGCCTCGAAGAACATGCCTTCAGAGGTGGAAGCATTACCGATCGTACCGAAAGCCACCTCGTTGCCGTTCACCGAAAACTGCTGCATACCTTGCAGATCAGGATTCTGACGGTATAGCTTAGAGGCATAGGCCAGACCTACGAGACGCGGCATCTGCGATGCAGTAGGCGAAATATCAGAACTGGAGTTTTTCTGCTCCATCAGGTTCTTCCATTTCCCTTCCTCGTCGAGCAGGCGGGTACCGAAGTGTCCGTTCATGGCGCGACCGGCTGTGGAAGGCTCGGCCTCCACATCGGTGTGTGCATATAGTTGTGCAAAATATTGCTGGAGCGTCAGCTCGCCAATGGCGAACATAAAAGTCTGGTCACGGTAATAACCAGAGCGAAAATCGCCATTCTGGAAGAACTTGGCCATGGCCAGCTGGGCAACTTCTTTGCCATCGCCGAAAATACCGAACTTGGCTTTACCCATGAAAACCTCCTTGCGGCCGGCAAGGCTCGCATGGCGGCTCTCCCACGCAATGCGGTAGTCGTTGAGTATTTCCTGAGTGCTTAGTCTTTGAGTTATAGATGCTTCAGCAGTTTGCATGTCTTGTCTGTAAAAGCTTATTATGGATTTTCTCTTCAAAAGTACAGAAGATTAGCCTAAAATCAAATTAGAGCCCTTCTGCCGCCCAATCAGGCATAGGAATTGTTACTGTTTTTTTGTCAAAAGATTTTATATCTTTGTTTGTTTGCAGAACCTCTTTTTACTTTCGCAAAATTTCTTTACTTCGCATTATGAACAGAAAATTTTACTTCCTTACATTCCTTAGCCTTCTGTTGGCTGGTTTTTCAGCCCAGGCGCAGGGCGAACTCAAGTTTGAGAAAGAGACGCACGACTTTGGCACATTTGCCGAAGGTGTGATTGCTTCTTACGAGTTTGTAGTGAAGAACGTAGGCGACAAGCCTGTGGTTATAGCTCAGGTACAGCCTTCTTGCGGCTGCACCACACCGGAGTGGACCAAAGACCCGATCATGCCGGGTAAAACAGGCGTGATCAAGGCGATGTACAACAGCAACGGCCGTCCGGGACCGTTCCACAAGTCTATTTCTGTGATCTCGAATGCTGCTACGCCTCAGGCCGTTATCTTCATTAAAGGAGAGGTTGGACCAAAAGATTTAAAAACTAGTTACACGCCGGAACAAAAAGCAAACTCACCGCGTTTGGCTGTTGGAACTACTTCACACAGCTTCGGAAAACTTGAAAAAGGACAAAAAGCGGTGGCTAAGTTCACAATCAAAAACACAGGTCGGCAGGACCTTGTAGTGCAGGGCGTGAAGTCAAACTGCAACTGCGTAACCTATAAAGTTTCGGAACCAGCATTAAAACCGGGACAGCAGGCAACTTTGGAACTAACCTATATTCCTACGATGTTAAGGGAGCAAAATGAGGTAGTAACCATCGTTTCAAATGATATTGTAATGCCAGACCTGAAGCTCACGCTGAAGGCAAATGTAGTAGAGAGTCTGGCTCAAAAGAATATGTTAAGGGAAGGCAATCAGCCGGTACCTTTCAGATAGTTTTTTTCATAGTTTTATTTTGTACTAATGGCAGTGATTTTATCACTGCCTTTTTTCATTTTATACCTTTTGGTCCTGGCATCTTGGAGTAGGTAAGATGCAATTTGGAAGTATCCCCATCCTACCCTCCCCGACGGCTTGCTTAAGTCCGTCTGTCCTGCACCACCATACCTCTTCCCAGCCTATTCCAAATCCCTTTAAATCAACTGTGTGCAAATGTTTTTACAATCTTAAAGCAGGTTTCTTGTTTAGCCTTTTATTTCAAGATAGATATGGTATATTTGCGCAGCTTTTCCAATATCTAATACTATAAGAAAGAACGACATGATTATTGGTGTTCCAAAGGAAATCAAGAATAACGAAAACCGCGTAGGCGTAACTCCTGCCGGCGTGGTGGAACTGGTGCGCAATGGCCACACCGTGTACGTACAGGCTACTGCCGGCGAAGGCAGCGGCTTCCCGGACGAGTTGTATACCCAGGCTGGCGCTTCTATCCTGCCTAGCATTGAAGAGGTATACGGCATCGCTGAGATGATCATTAAGGTGAAAGAGCCCATCGAGTCGGAGTACAGCCTGATCAAAGAAGACCAGTTGCTGTTCACTTACTTCCACTTTGCTTCTTATGAGCCGCTTACGCACGCCATGATTAAGCAAAAAGCTGTTTGCCTTGCCTACGAAACGGTAGAGCGTCCTGACAGAAGCCTTCCATTGCTGGTGCCTATGTCAGAAGTTGCCGGTCGTATGTCTGTGCAGGAAGGTGCTAAGTACCTGGAGAAACCACTGAAAGGCCGTGGTATTCTGCTGGGTGGCGTACCAGGAGTGCGTCCTGCCAAGGTGATGATCCTGGGCGGAGGTGTGGTTGGTACCAACGCAGCCAAAATGGCCGCAGGTATGGGTGCTGACGTAACCATCCTCGACACGAACCTGGCTCGTCTACGTTACCTGGACGATATCATGCCAGCGAACGTGAACACCTTCATGTCAAACGAATACAACATCCGCGAACTGCTTTCTACGCACGACCTGATCATCGGTGCCGTGTTGATCCCAGGCGCTAAGGCTCCTCACCTGATCACACGCGACATGCTGAAGGAAATGCGTCCGGGTACTGTGGTAGTGGACGTGGCAGTGGACCAGGGTGGTTGCATCGAAACCTGCAAGCCTACTACGCACGAGAACCCAACCTATATCATCGACGACGTGGTACACTACTGCGTGGCCAACATGCCAGGTGCCGTTCCTTATACCTCTACACTGGCACTTACCAACGCTACCCTGCCTTACGCCATCCAATTGGCGAACAAGGGCTGGAAGAAAGCCTGCGCCGACAGCAACGAGCTGAAGCTTGGCTTGAACGTAGTACAGGGTAAAGTGGTTTACAAAGGTGTGGCGGAAGCTTTCAACCTGGAGTACACTGAGGTTGACACTGTGCTGTAAGCAAAGTATAGATCATCCTATATAATCAAAGCGCCTCCCTGATCTGATCAGGGAGGCGCTCTTGTTTTAGATACCTTATTCCAAAGCGCACCATTTTCAATATCTTTGTGTTTTATTGCCGGTTTGCCTCATCCACAGAGGCAGCCTCTATGCTAAGACTCTCTTATCTATCTGATGTTTGACAGTTCGTTCCAACTGCTGCTGCGCCGTTTAGGGCTTGTTTTTCTGCTCTATACCTTGCTGCGTGCCGTTTTCTTCGTATTCAACTTCGGCCACTTCGCCGAAGCCTCCGCCGGGCAGGTGGCATTGGCCTTTGTGCACGGATTCCGCTTTGACGTAGCGGCACTGGTGATCATAAACTCCCTGTTTATACTGCTGTCGCTGCTACCCCACGGTAACCTGCAGCACCCGGCCTACCAACGCGTACTTCAGTGGCTGTTTGTACTCACCAATGCACCTTTTATTGCCCTGGCACTGGCCGATGTGGAGTTTTTCAAATTCATTGGCAGACGATCAGGCAACGAGGTCTTCACCATCACCGGCGATGTGCTGGGGCAGCTGGGGCAGCTGGCCAGCTATTACTGGTACATGGGCCTTGTATTTGCAGGCCTGGTCTTCGCGATCATCAAACTATACCCAAAGCCAGCTGCTATACCTGATCAGCCACCGGTACTTTGGTTGCGCTACCTGCGTCTGCTGTTGGTAGCCGGTTTTGTTGTGCTGGGTATACGCGGAGGTATACAGCTGAAGCCGCTGCGTCCGGCGCACGCCTTTGTGCACGAGCATGCTTCGTTGGGACACCTTTCGCTCAACACCCCTTTTACCTTAATCAAGAGCATTGGCAAAGCCACTTTAGAGGAGAAGCACTTTTTTGCATCAGACGAAGAAGTGCTGGCCGCTTTGCCAGTTAAGCCAGGCAGGTATGCTATACCTGCCGGAGAGCCGCTTCAGGAAAATGTAGTGCTGGTAATTCTGGAAAGCTTTGCCTCCGAGTATGTCGGGGCCCTGAACAACGGCGAAGGCTATACTCCTTTTCTGGATTCGCTGGCTGGCGAGGGACTTCTTTTCCGCAACAGCTTTGCCAATGGCCGTAAGTCCATTGAAGCGCTGCCATCTATCCTGTCGGGGCTGCCCTCACTCCTGCCTGATCCTTACATTACCTCCCCTTACCAGTCCAATACGGTGTATAGTGCGGGGCACTTACTGCGAAGCGCTGGCTATACCACGGCCTTTTTCCATGGCGCGACGAACGGCACAATGGGATTCAACCAATATACCCAAATGGCAGGTATACAGCACTACTATGGGCTGGATGAATATCCTTCGGAACTCCGGGCAAAGCATTTTGACGGCAACTGGGGTATCTTTGACGAGCCCTACCTGCAGTACACGGTACAGGAAATGAGCAAATTCCCACAGCCTTTTTTCAGCACCGTCTTCACGCTCAGCTCACACCAACCTTATACTGTGCCTGCCCAGTACAAAGGCAAATTCCCGAAAGGCGAACTGGAGATACACGAGTCTGTAGGCTATGCCGATTATGCCCTGCGGGAGTTTTTCAAAACAGCCTCCCAGCAGCCATGGTACAAGAATACCCTGTTTATACTGGTAGCCGATCATACCCAGAAGAGCATACGGCCGGAGTACCAGCAGGAACTGGGTTATCACCGGGTACCACTCCTGCTCTTCCATCCAGCCAAAAAATTGAAGGCTGACGTGCAAAAGGTGACGCAGCATGCTGATATTCTGCCAACGATAGTGGATTACCTGCAACTGCCAAGCGATAAATTGCTGCTCTTCGGCCAGTCCGTGCTCGACAGTACCGCAACGGGTCATGCGCTCCTTTACAATGGGGTGTCTTATTACTTGGTGCAGCAGGATGGTGTGACAGAGCTAACGGCATCAGACGAACTGCGCTTTCATACCTTCCCGGAACTGGCACCTGCCGAGCAGGCAAATATTGCACATGAACAGCAGCTGAAGGCCTATGTGCAGTACTTCAAAAACAAAATGGTGGCCAACGACCTGTATTTCTGGCTGCGAAAAAAATAAGCTGGAAGCCCCGAAAACGCGATTCCCTCGTAGAAGCTAAACGCTATACCTCCGCTCCGAAAGCCGGTATACCTTGTAGCGGTGTAAACTGGCGGGTCCCGAAATCCACTTCCCAGCAGTAATGCTCCATACCATTGGTAATGACTACATAGCGGGCTTGCAGCACCTGATTATAGACCGATACCTGTTTCACGACATCCTGCGTAATGGGTACATGCGCAGCCTTGCACTCCACGAGCAGGTATGGTTTGCCTTCCTGATCGTACACACACATATCGGTGCGTTTCTGCAACTTGTTGTAGGTGGTGCCCCGTTCAATACTGATAAGGCTTTTGGGATAGCGGTAAGTCCCGATGAGGAAATGCACGAAGTGCTGACGAACCCACTCTTCCGGCGTAAGCAGTACATATTTGCGGCGGAGTGCATCAAATATCATGACATTAGCGCCAGAATGCTTAATTTTGTAATCAAATGTCGGTAAGTTCAGCATTTCCATACCGCAATTTACCAAATTTACAGCCTCCGCCCCAGCAAACTCTCCCTTGCCAAGGCGGCTTTTTTATATCTAATTACTTATATTTAAAACATGAAGACCAAAGAAGAAATTGTAAGCGACTGGTTGCCAAGGTATACTGGTGTGCCTTTGGATGAATTTGGCGAGTATATCCTGCTCACGAATTTTATCAACTACGTACGCATGTTCGCCGACCGCTTCGGTGTGGAGATAAAGGGTCTGGACAAGCCGATGCAGACGGCTACGGCCAACAACATCACCATCATTAACTTCGGTATGGGCAGTGCCATGGCCGCCACTGTGATGGACCTGCTCTCAGCTGTTAAACCAAAGGCAGCCCTTTTTCTGGGAAAATGCGGTGGTCTGAAAAGAAAGACAGCCATCGGTGACCTGATCCTGCCGATCGCGGCCATCCGCGGCGAGGGTACATCGGATGACTACCTGCCACCTGAAATCCCGGCCCTGCCGTCTTTCCGTCTGCAGCGTGCCGTGTCGTCCATGATCAAGAAGCACGAAATGGACTACTGGACCGGCACCGTGTACACCACCAACCGTCGCGTGTGGGAGCATGACGAGGACTTCAAAGAGTACCTGCGCCAGATCCGTGCCATGGGCATTGACATGGAAACTGCCACCATCTTTACCGTGGGCTTCATCAACGAAATTCCCCATGGCGCTCTGCTGCTCGTATCAGACAACCCGATGATTCCGGAAGGTGTGAAAACCTCAGAGAGCGACAAGCTGGTAACCACTAATTATGTAGAAAAACACCTGAGTATAGGTATAGACTCCCTGATCGAGCTGATCAATTCGGGTGAGTCGGTGAAACACATGCGTTTCGAATAAGCAGATACATGAAAAAAACACTACGCTCCTTTGCAGCCGCCGCCCTGCTGGGCCTCACCCTCCTGAGTAGCTGCAACACCACTAACACCGGCAGCGAGTCGGTTGACCTGATCGTGTACAACGGCAACGTGTACACTGTGAACGAGAATTTCGACCAGGCCGAGGCCTTTGCCGTGAAAGACGGCAAAATCGTGGCAGTGGGCACGACAGCCGACATCCGGGCAAAGTATAGCGCCACCGAAGAGCTCGACGCCGAAGGCAAAACCATCTACCCCGGCCTGATTGACGGACACGCTCACTTTTTCCGCTATGGCCTGGCCCTGCAGTCGGCCGACCTGGTGGGTACCACCTCGTTTAAGGAAGTGGTGCAGAAGGTCGTGGACCAGCACAAGGCTTACCCGGAGGCGGACTGGATCACAGGTCGCGGCTGGGATCAGAATGACTGGGCTGTGAAGGAATTTCCGACCAAAGACACGCTGGACCAGCTCTTCCCGGACACACCGATCATCCTTACCCGCATTGACGGCCATGCCGCGCTTGTGAACCAGAAAGCCCTGGATCTGGCAGGTATAACACCACAAACGAAAATGGTGGGTGGTCTGGTTGAAGTGGAAGGCGGTAAAATGACCGGCATTCTGATCGATAATGCTATTGACAGAGTAACAGCTGTAATACCTGAAGCGGACGAGCAGGAGCAGCGACAGGCTTTACAGAATGCAGAGAAAAACTGCTTTGCCGTTGGCCTTACCTCTGTAGCTGATGCCGGTCTGGATAAATCTACCGTTGACCTGATGGATGCCATGCACAAAAGTGGCGAACTGCAGATGCGTGTGTACGCCATGATGAACCCGGGCAAGGTGAACCAGGACCATTACTTTGCAAACGGACCTTATAAGACCGACCGCCTGAACGTACGCTCTTTTAAAGTTTACTCTGACGGAGCCTTAGGTTCCCGTGGTGCCAACCTCCTCAAGCCTTACAGCGATAAGCATGGTCACTACGGCTTTTTGCTGGCATCCGAACAGGAGTTCCGTGACATTGCCAAACTACTGAACCAGCACGGTTTCCAGATGAACACCCACGCCATTGGCGACTCTGCGAACCGTCTGCTGCTCGATATCTACGGCGAAGTGCTGGGCGGTAAAAACGACAAGCGCTGGCGCATAGAGCACTCCCAGATCATCAACCCTGCTGATATGGACAAGTTTGGCAGGTATAGCGTGTTGCCATCGGTGCAGCCGACGCATGCTACATCGGATATGTACTGGGCCGGCGACCGCCTCGGCAAAGAGCGCATCGCACATGCCTACCCTTTCAAGCAGCTGCTGGACCAGAACGGCTACATGCCACTAGGCAGTGACTTCCCGGTAGAAGATATTAACCCTGTTTATGGTTTCCATGCAGCGGTAGCCCGTCAGGACGGTGAAAACTGGCCGGAAGGTGGTTTCCAGATGGAGAACGCCCTGAGCCGTGAGGAAGCCATGCGCGGCATGACGATCTGGGCTGCCAAAGCTGCTTTCGAAGAAAAAGAAAAAGGCAGCATCGAGCCCGGCAAGTTCGCCGACTTCATCATCGTAGACCGCGACCTGATGAAGGTTCCAAACGATCAGATGCGCGGCCTGCAAGTGCTCAGCACCTACGTGAATGGGGTACAGGTGTATAAGAAGTAGAATTGTTGATTGTTTAAATGGTTAAATTGTTGAAGTATGGAGTCTGCTCTATAGCAACAGGTCCCTACCTGTCCGAATCGTGCACTAATCACCAGTGGAAATCATGCACCTAACAATTAACAATCAGCAACAAACATTTGCAATATAAACGAAAACGGCAGCCCAACCAGGCTGCCGTTTTCATTTTATACTCCTCCATACCTAACCAGCTACTGCCTCTGCTTCTCCCTGGGGCTCCAGTGACTTTTTGCCTTTGATGAGCGACAGGAAGATCAGGCCTAGCACAAAGAAGATAATTAGTGCCAGGATGCTGTAGCGCATCGAACCAGTTACCTGCGCAACTGCTCCGTAAGCCAGGGTGCCGAGCATGATCGAAACCTTCTCGGTCACATCATAGAAACTAAAATAAGAAGCATGATCCTGCGTAGTGGCTGGAATCAGTTTGGAATAGGTCGACCGTGAGAGCGACTGTATACCTCCCATCACAGAGCCGACTACGGCCGCCAAGGCATAAAATTCATAAGCTGTGGTGATAAAATAGGCAGCTATGCATATCCCAATCCAGATTATAACAGCGATGATCAGGGCTCTGATGTTGCCATACCTGGCAGAGAGTGCTGCAAAGCCATAGGCTCCGGCAATGGCCACCAGTTGAATGATCAGGATGGTGATGATCAGGTTATCACTTGGCAGTTCCAGTTCCTCTATGCCAAACAGCGTGGCCACATACATTACTGTTTGCACCCCCATATTGAAGAAAAAATAAGCCAGCAGGTATCGTTTGAGCAGGTGCAGTTCCTTTACCTGCCCCAAGACCTTCTGCAATTCCTTTACACCATTCAGGATCCAGCTGCCTTGCGGATTGCGTCTGTACACGTTGGCAGGCAGGTGATAGAAGGTATACTGGGCAAAGCCGAACCACCAGATGCCTGTAGTCAGAAATGCAATACGCGGCGGTAGGCTTGTGTTGTCAGCGGCAATGCCAAACCAGCCTGGTTGCAGGATCATGGCAAGATTGAAGAGAAGAAGTAGTACACTGCCTATATATCCCATGGCAAACCCACGGGCACTCAGGCGGTCATATTGGTCTTCGCTGGCAATTTCAGGCAGGTATGAGTTGTAGAACACAATACTGCCGGTAAAGCCAATGGACGCCAGCATGAACAGCACGACCGATATTGAAAAGGTTTCTCTTGTAAAAAAGAAAAGCCCGGCGCAGGAAATGGAACCCATGTAACAGAACAGCTGCATAAACAGCTTTTTACGCCCGCTGTAGTCCGCAATTGCTGTAAGGAAGGGGTTCATGAGCACGATCAGCAGGAAGGAGCCAGACACGGCATAGGAAAAGAGCACTGAACTCTGGAGCTCCAGCCCAAAGAAACTTACGATGGTAGAGGCCGTTTCGGGATGCTCGGACACGGCGCTGTAGTAGATCGGGAAGATCGTGGAGATGATGACGAGCGAATACACCGAATTGGCCCAATCATACACGCACCATGCCCTGGTTATGGTAGGGTTGTTTTTTTGCATAGCTGAAATATAGTAAAATATTTATTCAGCGTGTGCGTGCCTTCAAATTCACTTCAGCTTTTGCCAGAATCTGCAGAATCAGATCCCACAAATGCTCGTAAGGCACAATCTCGATTTCTGCATAAGCATCTCCAGGAGCCGGTGTTTCTATCAGTTTCTTGTAAAGCGCCTCCCCTTTTGTGCGGCAAGCAGTGGCATCGTAATCTTCGGTTACAGTCAGCACCAGCAGCTTCAAAAATAGCTTACTGCGCAAGCTGAAAGCATCTTTTAAGTGTGTAGAAACATACTTCTTAATACTCTCAATGCGGTAAAGCAGAGCTTCCGTCTCGCCTCGTTCCAGCAAATAAATGAACTGCAACGTGAGAATCGCTACATTGAAGCCCAGCTTATCCTTGCTGTACTCCGGCAGCGAAAGCAGGTATGGATTATTGGCCTCTCCTTCCGGAACAGCTGCCTGCGGATGAATCAGTCTAAAATAAGACCGGTAAAGCATCCAGCGTTCTTTGGCAATGGTGGGAATGGTTTGTAAGGCACTGTTTTCAATTACTTGCTGCAGCAGTATATCTGCCAAATCATACCTCCGGGCGTGCACTGCCAACAGGAAATAGTTTTCCATGTAAGCAAACCAGTTGCGGGTAGACGGCTGATAAAGCCCAAGGTTTTCCTGCGCATACATTAACCCATCGTTCAGCTTCTTAGCTCTCAGGTGAGCATAGACCATGATGAAGTTATTGTAAGTTAGATCAAAACGATGTGCGTTGATCTTATTCTGCTCAACCAACCTGAGTGCGTCGACTGTGATTGTAATAATATCTTTAAAGTTACCCTCCAGTTCATGATACCAGATATATGTCCTATAATAGGCATAGTATGTGCTAAAAGTACCTGATTCCTGCCAAAGCTTATCCAGTTGTGCTATCAAGAGTGGCAGTTGAGGCAAAAACTCCTTTCTGGTCTTAGTCGATTTACGAAGCTGCATATTAATGTGCTGAAACATAGAAACCGCTTCACGTTCTTTAACGAAGCGCTGCATCGTCATCTTGAGATCTTCTTGAGCTGCCGCAAATTTTTTGATCAGACCCTGATCTGAATACCCCAAACAGAGTAGCTCAAGCGCAGATAGTTTCAGGTCAATAAAATCAAACTCCTGAGCTACGGCAAGTGCTTTACTAGCTAAATTGATCACCAGATCAAACTCGTAGCGAGCACGTACTATATTCGCCTGGTATATCAGACTGTTACATTGAATTTCTTTCTGTCTTACAAAGTTCGCAGTGACCTTTTCAGCGTTTACATAATTCAATTCATTGAAGAGTTTCTTTTTAACCCTATGCTTCAGCATCTTATATCTTACATCATTTGGGTTAGCATTGTAGAGATCTTTTGCAGCCTCCTCATCTGATGTATAATGCCCAAGTTCTATTCCCTGAATGAATTTCTTCTCCTTAACACTTTGCTTAGGAAGTTCAAGCAAAGCTGTGTCTGCCTGACTACAGGAAAGAACTATATCAATCAGTTTTTTAATTTCCTTCATGCAAACTATCAAGTAAAAATTCTATATATTAGAAACCCATTAGCTTCTTAAACGGCCATGAAGCATTTTTCACCACTATCTTCGACTAATTTTAGCTTAAATGTAACTGACTAATGTTACTTTTAAAACTTAATTAGATAGTAAAAATCAAATATAACACCCCAAACCCATACTTTTATATATTTTATAAAATAAATTATAATAAATATGGTTATAATGATAGTTACTTTTATCTAAAAACTTTCTTTTCTTTTCACCTCATCTGTGTGAATCTTTGTTACACAATAAACCGATTTAACCCCTAGAAATCATGGCAACTATCATCATCACTATCGTTCTGAACCTGTTGTTGGGCACTCCTACTGATACTACTAAAGACAAGGAAACAACAAACACAACTACAACTACAACCACCAATACGACTAAAACCGATGACGCCATGAAGCTCATGGGTGGTTCGGGCACATGGACGACTATTGAAAAATAGGAAAGCAATCGCTTCTTGGGATTTGCTGTATTTTCCCTAACTTGCCTCTACCCGGTTTTAGCTAAAGTGAGTCAAGATATAATGCGGAGAACCCAAGCATTCCTGCTAAGCTTATTATTACTATTAAATTTTTGCGGTCAGCCGGCAAGACAGCCTGATGAAGTACGTCTGCGCTTGGCAATAGACCCAGGAAGCATTAGCCCTATTAACTACAATTCGCAGGAGGCCTTGCAGATAATTAATCTGCTCTACCAAAGCCTGCTGACTGTAGATCTTGAAGACAATACTTTAAAGCCGGGTCTTGCCTCCGCTTTTCCGGAAGTGGAGCGCAAAGACTCGCTTACTTTTTTCCATTACCAGCTGCGCCCCGAGGCCGAATGGTCTGACGGGAGCCCCGTTACTGCACAGGACGTGGCCTTCACCCTGAAGGTGCTGAAGGCTCCTTTTATCCGGAATGAGAGTATTCGCTCACAGGTTGAGTTTATACAAGACATCCAGCTAGACGCCTCTGATCCCAAAAAATTCACACTGGTTTGCCAGGGTTTCACCCCTGAGATGCAACTCCTGACCGGTGACTTCTTTATCCTGCCAGCTTACCTGCTTGACCCTCAGGGTAGTTTCTCAACTATACCTTTCACCGCATTGTCACAGGCTGACAGCACCCATTATAACACAGATCGTACACAGGCTGTGGCGGCGCGCTGCAACAAGTTGGGCTCGCCCGACAGCAAAGACATATTACAGGGAAGTGCTGGCTACGAGTTAGCTGAGTGGGCCACAGGCCAGTATGTTGTGCTGAAACGCAAGGGCAACTGGTGGGGAAAAAATACTGGCAATGCTGCCGGTTACCTCAATGCTAACCCGGAGCAAATTAATTTCCAGATTATACCTGACAATACCACTGCCCTTTTGGCGCTCAAAAATGTGCAACTTGATGTGCTGGATAATATACCTGTCAATGAATTTGAGCAGCTACGGCAGGATGACAACTTCCTGAAAAACTACGACCTGCATACCCCTCAGGGCTATGACCTGATCTATGCAGCTATTAACACGCGCAGGGCCAAATTTCGCGATAAACGAACCCGCCAAGCCATTGCGCACCTGATGGACGTTAACGGCATGATCCGGGTAAGCCAGCAATCCTACGCCACGCCGACAGTAGGTCCTATACCACCTGACCGGAAAGACTTTTACCACCCGCAGCTACAGCCCCGGCCCTACAGCCCTGAGCAGGCAGTCACGTTGCTAAAAGCTGCTGGCTGGATTCAGGAGCAAAACGGCTGGTACAGAAAACTGAATGGCCAACGGGAGGATTTACGTATTGAGCTCCTCTACAGAGCCGGCAACACCATGTATGAACAGATGGCGCTTGTCTTTCAGCAACACGCGACAAAAGCAGGTATAGCTGTTACGTTGCAGCCGCTGGAGGGAAATGTTTACAACCAGAAGATCGAGCAGCTGGATTATGACATGCATTTCAGGGGGATATCAGGTAATCCTTTCGTCTTCAATTTCAAGCCACTCTTCCACACAAGTTTTGCCGGCCCGGGCGGATTCAATACAACCGGCTTTGGCACGCCCGAGAGCGATCAGCTGCTGAACGAAATCAACGGAGCTGAAAGCGAAACTGATAAAGCCCGGCTCCTGCACAGGTTGCAGGAGATCATACAAGAAGAAGCTGCCTTCGTGCCACTGTATTTCCGAAAAGAGAAAATAGCTATACACAACAGGTTCACAAATACCAAAGTGTCGGGTGTACGCCCCTATTACGACCTGAGTTCATTTATGCTTAAGCCTTGATGCTGCCATGTCCACTTTTGTATTCAGGCGGCTTCTCTTGGCTATACCTACGCTCTGGTTCATAGCATCTGCCATTTTTTTGCTGAGTAAACTGATGCCAGGTGCTTTTGGAAGTGCAAGCCTGGCTCAGCAGGAAGGGGGCTATTATAGCCGAAGCGATGCTGCTTCACGTGACCGCAACTACCGTCAGTTTTTAGAGGCCACCGGCCAGGACCTGCCGTTGTTTTATTTCAGCATTACCTCTGCCGCCTTACCCGACACCCTGCACCGGGTTTTCCCGGCGCGTGATCGAGCCTTCCTGAAAAAACTTTCCTGGCAATATGGCAACCCAGCGGCAGCCACCCACTTTTTCAGAAGCCTGAAAGAGCTGGAAGAAAACCTCTCGGAAACAGAGCGCCTGCAGGTACAGCAGCATATGTTCGCCATCCACAGTCACCAGGAGCACGCTGATCTCCGGCAAGCCCTATCAGGTATAGCACAGCAGTTACCTGCCAGATCAGCTATCACTTCTGAGTTGATAGATAATGGAAACAGCTTATTGGCTAATTCCTCCAGCTATACCTATTTACTCCCATCCATGCAGTGGCATAGTTCCCAAAACCAGTACCACCGCTGGATAACCGGTTTGTTAAAAGGAAGTCTGGGAACTTCACTGCGAGACGGCAGGCCAGTGGCCACCGTGCTGGGCGAAGCGATCGGGAACACCTGGTGGTTACTACTGGCGAGTATCTTCGTTGCGACGTTGCTGGCCCTGGAAATAGCCATCCTGATGATTCGCCGCTCCGGGCGCATTTGGCGCAGCACCCTGCTTCCCTCCCTTTTCCTACTGGATAGCGTACCCCTCTTTGTCCTGGCCATGCTCCTGCTGGTGCTGCTGGCGAGTCCCGCTTTCCTGCAGCTTTTCCCGGTGTATGGCATGGGCTACTACAGTGCTTACGACCAGAACTGGCTACAGCTAATCAGTCAATGGCTGCAGTTCATGGCGCTCCCGATGCTTTGCCTGGTACTGGCCAATCTACCCTACCTCACCAATCAGTTTTATCAGGCGATGGCAGGGGTGGCAGGGCAGGACTATATCCGCACGGCCCGTGCAAAAGGTCTTTCTGAGCATCGCGTCATTCGCCGCCACATGCTGCGCAATGCCTTGCTGCCTGTCATCACGCTTTTGTCTGACTTTCTGCCTGCCTTGGTAGCGGGCGCCGTTATCGTTGAAACCATCTTTGCTATACCTGGCGTGGGCCGATTGCTCATTGACACTGTACTGGCTCGTGATTACCCGGTAATAGTAGGCATCGTTATCATTGTAGCCGTATTCAGGTTGTTATCGCACCTGCTGTCTGACCTGCTTTATGCACTGGCTGACCCGCGCATAGGTGCCCATGCATCATGAAAAAACTGTGGCACATAGCGCGTGAGGCATGGCAGATGGCGTTGGCTTTCAGGCTGTCCTTGCTATACCTGATTTTGCTGGCTATTGTCGCACTGGCACTTCCCTGGTTACCGCTTGCTTACGGGCCAAACGAACTGGACCTGGAGCAAATCTACCAGGCACCTTTAAGGTTGGGAACGGAAATAGACAAACCCAGGCATTGGCTCGGAACCGATGGTCTGGGCCGCGATGTGTTAGCCAATATATTGTATGGTGCCCGTACGGCATTTGCCATCAGTCTACCTGTCATGGCGATCGCCAGCCTGATCGGCTTAGCACTTGGAGCAACAGCTGGCCTTTTTGGAAACCGTCGCCTGCACCTGAGCCGGGCCTTGCTGACAGCTTTACTCTTCGCCCTGTTACCTTTTGCTTATTACGGAATATATCTCCCGATTATTTTATATAGCCAGGGAGCCCCTTACACTGATTTCTTACTCACAGGCACTGTTGCCGTCAGTTTGAGTTTAGCCCTTGTACTGGTTTTCGCGCCGCTTTTCAGGCGACTGCCTTTTCTCAACAAGACGATTCCTTTTCCAACTGATGAGCTCTTGCTACGGATAGTTGAGGTGCAGGCAAGCATCCCCCGGCTGATTTTGATACTGGTGCTAGCGGCTATAGTACCTCCTACTCTGCCGGCTCTATCGGCGTTGCTCGTCCTTACTTTTTGGACGGGAACGGCCCGGCTGGCAAGAGCAGAAATGCTCCGTCTTAGAGAGCTGCCTTTTTTTGAGGCTGCAACGAGTCTCGGATTTACACAAAGACGCCTGTTGGTCCGCCATGCGCTTCCACACCTACTGGGTCCGGTGCTGGTCGCATTTTCATTCGGTTTAGCCGGTTTGCTCATGCTGGAGTCTACGCTGTCATTTCTGAACATTGGCGTAAGCACCGACTTGGTGAGCTGGGGCAGAATGATAGCCGGTATACGCACCAACACGGCCGCCTGGTGGCTCGTTGCTATACCTGGCGCCATGCTGTCGCTCACAGTCCTCGCCCTACAGACTATCAGCTATTATATTTTGCGTTCCCTACAGAATAAAAAGTAAACGCTTCTCTGTTACTTTTCAACATACTCCCTCTAAAATTTAGCTTCTTATTACCTTCATAAGAAGCACACAGAGCACACTTAATAGATTTATTTATATATTAACACAATATAAACCAAGTTACCTATTGAAATTATGTTTCCTGTGTTAGGAGAGAGCGTAGCTGTATTATTGTATCATACAAAACCAAACTACCCAATCACATGAACATCTATGAAAGCACAGTCGGTATGCCAATGCAGAGCATTGGTTGCCGCAACAACTTAAAAACTACAAAAAGCAATTCCCAAGCTGAGGATTCACAAGAATACTCGACTATTGATGGGGAGGTGATTAATTCGTCATTAGGCTCAGACGCGGTTAAGAAAGGAACTGGTCTGTTTATAGGCGATTATTTCGTAGGTATACTGGACTCACTCTCCGGGGTGAGCAACATGCCCTACTTACGCTACTAATACAAGGCCGCTACTCCTTGAGAATAGAATAGAATAGAATAGAATAGAATAGAATAAAAGAATAGAAATAGATTGAATAGATAATAAATGAATAGATAATATTAGTGTTGGTTGTTTGTGTTTAGATTAGGCATTTGCCCTGCAGTCTCCTGCAGGGCATTTGTTTTATAGCCTACCCAAAAGGTTTATACCCACCCTTTACGCTCACTGAAGTGATTGCAGCCGAATTGAGCCCCTGTGATCATCTCAAATCTTCTGGGCTTCTTATCTTCCGGTCCTTCATGAACCAGCGGCAGTACATACGCCGGCTCCAGGGCATGCTGCCCGGTTAACTCATCGCACAAGCCAAATTCATTGCTTTGAAGTTGTACTTTGTTTGGGTCCTGCTCCCAATGATTGCAGTTATTGCATATTGCTTCCATATCTAAATAGTTTTAAGTTCTACATTATTCTACTATACCATATTTACCTGTCATTACCCGCAACAGGTTGCATACAACCCTTGTTATACAGTAATTTAGAATAAAGCTAAACAATCAAACCTGCTATAAATTCATCACCCCATCAGGTAGCTATCACTAATGGCAAAAGGAGTATATTATATCCTTTACAGTGTGCAATGAGTATAAACTTTCAAGGAATAAAATCTGAAAAGGTCGCTATCACATAGCTATACGTGCATGAAGCAGGAAATCTCTTTTACCCGCAAAGTTGTCATTACCACCTCCGTTGTGTTGCTACTGAGTGCTCTGCTAGCTTTAGTTTTATATGCTGCGCATTTTTTCTTCCTGGTGTTCGCCAGCATACTATTTGCGGTGCTGCTACGTGCCATGACCAATTGGCTACATGACAAAACAGGTTTGGGAAAAGGGCTGGCGTTGGCGTTTTCTTCGCTGTTGTTTTTCGGGTTGATCTTTCTGGCAGGTTGGCTTATCGCCCCTACCGTGCAAGCACAGATAGAAGATTTGCGTGAAACCCTCCCCTCTTCCATCGAACGACTAAAGGACCAATTGGGCAGAACGAGCTGGGGAGCAAAAGCGCTCGACGAGCTTGAGAACAGTCAGGAGAGCATGATGCCTGAAACACAGGAAATCGTGAACAGGGCCCAGACCTTCTTTACCTCCACCATCAGCATCATCACTGATCTGTTCATCGTGATCGTGATCGGCATTTTCTTCGCATCGAGCCCGGCACAGTACCAGCGGGGCATTGTTAGCCTGGTACCAGTACGGCACCGCACCCGGTTGTGGGAAGTACTCGACAAAAGCTATGAAACCCTCAAGTGGTGGCTGTTTGGGAAGCTCGTCACCATGGTGTTCGTTGGCATTCTGACGGCTGTCGGCTTGATGTTGCTCGGTATACCCATGGCGCTGGCGCTGGCCGTCATCGCCTTCTTCCTGGATTTTATACCTACTGTCGGTCCTATTATAGCTTCTGTCCCAGCCATCCTGATTGCCTTTCTGGACGGCCCCATGGCGGCGCTGTATGTAGCCATCCTTTACTTTGTGATCCAATCTATTGAAAGTTACCTGCTGGCGCCCCTCATATTTGAAAAAACCGTTCACATTTCGCCGGTGATCACCCTTCTTTCGCTGGTGCTTTTCGGTATACTGGTCGGTCCGCTTGGTGTGATACTGGCCGCCCCGCTGGTAGCAGTGCTGCAGGTGTTTGTACGGGAGCTTTACATAAAAGACTACCTCGAGCGTGACCTGCCCAAAAATCAGTAAAGCTGCTTAACAGGTACTGATCTATACCTCCCTGATTCAGGCCAAATTTGCGAAACACGGCTTTTTGACCGAAATTGGGAGAAAAAGTGCTACATGAAAATCAAGCTCATCGCGATCGGTAAAACAGACGAGGCATTTCTGGAAGAAGGTATACAGAAGTACATGAAGCGGCTGAAGCATTACCATCCGTTTGAGTTCATCATTATACCTGACATCAAACAGGGAGGTAAGTTCACAGCGGACAACCTGAAAGAGGCCGAAGGTAAAATACTACTCCAAAAGCTGCAGGACGGCGACCATGTGGTGCTGCTCGACGAGAAGGGCAAAACCTTTACCTCCACCGAATACGCACATTTCCTGCAAAAGAAGCTCAACTCCGTCACCACCAACCTGGTTTTCATCATCGGGGGCGCCTACGGCTTCTCCCCTACCATCTATGAGCGGGCCAACGACAAAATCTCTCTTTCTAAAATGACTTTCTCGCACCAAATGGTCCGCTTGTTTTTTGTGGAGCAGCTATACCGGGGGTTTACGATTCTGAGGGGAGAGAAGTACCATCATGACTGAGGTTTACGCGTTCTCCTTATTTAAGGGCCTAACTCAATAAACCAGGTTGAGGAGATACAATTATCAAGAACCTCCGAAAACAAAAGAGCCTGCAAGCTATTCGCTCACAGGCTCTTTCGGGTTATGCAGCAGAGAGCAAGGGATTCGAACCCTTGATACCCTTTTGGGGTATACACACTTTCCAGGCGTGCTCCTTCGACCACTCGGACAGCTCTCTATTGTGGGTGCAAATATACGCCAATAACTTACACTATCGCAAATTTTTAACCTGCTATACCTTATAAATATATTGCACTGGGCTAGATACTGATCTCACCGCGCAGGTTACTGGCAAGCAACTCACGGGTTTGCGTTGCCGGCAGGTCGAGCCCCAGCACAAACATCAGCTTCGTAATCGCCGCCTCTGTCGTGATGTCATCGCCGCCGATCACCCCCATGTTGAGCAGGAATTTACTGGTTTCGTAACGGCCCTGGTCTACCCTGCCCTCGTCGCATTGCGACACGTTCAGGATGTAAATCCCCCTTGATATAGCATCTTCCAGCATCTCGAGCAGCCAGCCTGAGGTAGGCGCATTGCCTGCCCCAAATGTTTCCAGCACCAACCCACGCAAGCCCGGCGCTTCGAGTACACTGCGCATTACCTGAGGCGTTATACCCGGAAAAAGCTTCAGGATCGCCACACTATCATCCAGTTGCTGGTGAACATGCAGGGATTTCTCCGGGTGGGGCAAAATAGCGCCTTCATAAAAATCGATGCTGATACCGGCTTTGGCCAGCAGCGGGTAGTTCTCTGACTTAAATGCATTGAAATGGCGGCTCTCTACCTTCTTGGCCCGGTTCCCCCTGATGAGCAGGTTATGGAAGTAGATGCAGACCTCGGGCACGATGCTCTTGCCATTAACCTTGGTGGCCGCTATCTGCAGAGCCGAGATCAGGTTGGCACGGGCGTCGGTGCGGGTACGGCCGATCGGCACCTGGGCACCTGTAAAAATAACGGGCTTCTCCAGATTCTCGAGCAGATAACTAAGCGCTGAGGCGCTGTAAGCCATGGTATCGGTGCCATGCAGTACGACAAAACCATCGTAATCGGCGTAGTTGTCGCGAATCAGGTTGGCCAGCATCAGCCAGTCACTAGGTGCCACATTAGATGAATCGATGGCCGGCTCTATGCTTAGCACTGTCAGCATGTACTTGAAGTTGCTCAATTCGGGCACTTTCTGCAGTATCTGGCTGAAGTTGAAAGGCACCAGGTGATGCTTTTCGTCATACACCATACCTACCGTACCACCGGTATAGATGATCAGAATGGAAGCCTCCGGGTGTGCGGGTGCGGCGGTGTCGATATTGGTTTTAACTACTTCCATCGCTTACAGTTTGAAGAGGTTGAGAGCATTGCTGGTCGTGGTTTGCGCCACTTCCTCTACGGGCTTCTGCATCAGTTCGGCCACGCGACGGGCTACCAGCGGCAGGTACACGGGTTCGTTGCGCTTGCCACGATGCGGCACGGGCGCCAGGTATGGACAGTCTGTTTCAAGTACCAAGCTGTCCAGGCTAACATGCGGCAACACCTTATCAAGGCCGCCATTCTTAAACGTAGCCACACCGCCAATCCCCATCAAAAAGCCAAGTTCCTTTACCTTCTCCGCCTGCTCCACAGTGCCCGAAAAGCAATGGAATATTCCTTTTAGACTGCCATCCTGTGCAGCAGCGATGATCTCGTATGTTTCTTCAAAAGAGTCGCGGGTGTGGAGCACGATCGGAAGCTGGTGCTTTTTGGCCAGTTCTACCTGCACTCTCAGGGCCTCCTGCTGCTGTGGCAGAAGAGTCTTGTCCCAGTACAGGTCGATGCCGCATTCGCCCACCGCTGCAAACTTGCGCTTACCAAGCCATTCTTCCACCAGGTATAGTTCTTTCTCAAAGTCCTTGTCCACTGAGGTTGGGTGCAGGCCCATCATGGCAATGCACTGGTTAGGGTGCTTCTCCTCTGTCTCCAGCATGCTATCGATGGAAGTGTGATCGATGTTGGGCATGTAGATCTTCTCTACCCCTTCAGCCAAAGCACGGGCTAGTGCCTCGTCCCGGTCCTGCTTGAACTGCTCTGAATAAATATGTGCGTGCGAATCTATTAATGTCATGTGCGTCCTGTTCAATCAAATTATAGCAGCGCAAAGGTCCGAACTAATGGTTAAGGCTGCAAATGTTCTTGCGTATCACGACACATGTAGCAAGATTTTGCATCATCAAGTGGTTGAATGGTTAAATTGCTAATTGTTGATTGTTGTTCGTGTACGATTGCCGGTGCACGCTTCGGACAGGTCGCGACCTGTACCTAGGGAGAAATGGCAAGGACCTGCACCTACAGGGCGACGGTAATGCTGCGTAGCACTACGACGTTACGGTGTAACTTCGCTACCTTTATACCTTCCCGACTTTCTAACTTCAATACTTCCTCCCTTTCCACCTTACTTTGGTAGGTATAAAAAAGTAGATGATCAGGATGATGCTGGTGACCACCATGAACAGCTCGAAAACGACATGTTGCCACCAAGGCACGCGCAGGCCTAAGCGCCTGAGACAAATGTGCAGGTAGGTGCTTTGTAGCAACAGCTTGGCCATAAAAATGGCACTGGCTATACCTACGGATGCCTGCCAGAAATAAGGCAGCAGCACGGGATAGTAGGCCGAGTGCATCGCCAGTATGGCAAACATGTAAACCGGCAGGTGCGTCGCTCCGCGCATCCAGCGCTTGCGCTGCTCCAGCAACTGCCAGAAAGTGGCCGCAGGAGCCGACAGTGCCAGCACGCTGCGGTCATAAATGTTCCGGTAATCAAAACCACGTCTGAGTACCTGGTTAAAAATGGCCACATCCTCCGTAATGGAGAACTTAATGTTTTCGTAGCCGCCCACCGCTTCATAGGCCTCGCGTGTGAGCAACATGTTGTTGCCCATAGTGGTGACGGGCAGGCCGATATCACTGACGGACTGCATCAGCCCCAGGGAGTATAGCCAGTCCATGCTCTGCATACGGGCAAACAGGCTTGTGCCTCCTACGGTAGTCAGGCCGGTGACCACTCCCACCCTATTGCTCAGCCCCGCCAGCATCGCCTGCACCCAAGAGGGAGGTACCTGTATGTCAGCGTCCGTGTACAGGAAAAAATCTGTCGTAGCCCGGTGTGCCAACTGCGCGAGCACGTTGGCCTTGCCTTTGGCCCGCCCTACCATACCCGTAATGGTGATGCAGGTATAGCCGGGCTTGCCTTTTATGAACGCCTCCACCAACGCCCGCGTGTTGTCCGTGGAGCCATCATCACCGATGAGCACTTCCAACTTGTCATGGGGGTAGTCTAGGCGCTCGATGGCCCGCAGGCAGTTCAGGATATTGTGTTCTTCGTTCCGGGCGGCAATCAGGATGCTGACACAGGGCGTATACGCGGGGCGCAACGGATACCGTTTTCGGTTGAAGAGCAGCAGGGCCAGCAGAACCAGAAAAAGCAGAAAGTAAAGTATAAAATAGGCGACGGATACCATCATAGGGTCTGGAAGGTATAGCCCTGTGCGGTAAAATGGTCTAAAAAACGAGGCAGGGCGTATTGCATATTTCGCTGGGCCTTCAGGCTGTCGTGGAATACGATGATGCTACCATTTTGGGTACAGCGAATAGCCTCCCGCAGGCATTTTTCGGGGCTAAGCGAACGGTCATAGTCGTTGGTGAGCACGTCCCACATCACCAGTTCATAATCTGGTCGCAGGGCTGCCGCCTGTTTTAATGTAATGCGACCATAAGGCGGTCGGAAAAGCTTTGGCTGCGTTGCTTGTGGGTTAAGCCGCTCCAGTACCTGCTGACACTGCTGCACATTTTCGAGGTAGCGCTCCAGCGACGTTTCCCAGCCACGCAGGTGATTATGCGTATGGTTTGCCAACTGATGGCCTTGCACTAAAATCTGCTCCGCTATACCTTGGTGCTTCACTATATTATCACCCACGGCAAAGAAAGTAGCTTGGGCCCTGTACTGCGCCAACTGCTCCAGCACCCAAGGAGTCACCTCCGGTATAGGTCCGTCATCGAAAGTCAAGTATAGCACCTTCCCCTGCTCTTCCCGCAGCCAGGTATAGCCGGGCAAAAGCCGGCGAAGCAAAGCGGGTGTCTTGTACAGGCGGAGCAATTGGATTGTTAATTGTTAAATGGTTGAATTTCTGATTGTTGATTGCTGATCGTTATCCTCGAAACCTTTAAGAGAGACTACGACACGAGCAGTGAAGCTTTTGCAGGTTAATGCCGCATGGACAGAATATTATTAACCCAACTGATACTAACAATTGAACCATCAACAATTAAACAATTTATCTTACTTAAACCTACATGACAGCAGGGTGATATCGTCGTTGAAAGAAGCTTCTTCGTTGAAAAGGTTGATGGCGTTGAGCAGCTGCAGGTGCAGCATTTTAGAGCTTAGGAATCGATTCTTTTGCATAAAGTCGATGGTGCCTTCAATGCCAAATTCCGATTCATCTTCGTCAAACACCTCGGTCAGACCGTCGGTATAGCAAAGCAGCACGGCATTGTGCGGCACATGGATCTTGCCCACGTTCATAAATGGCAGCACATCAAACACGCCCAGCATGGTGCAGCCATCATTGAGCAGATCGTGGGTGTTGTTTTCGTAGAGTAGAATCGGGGCGTTGTGGCCGGCGTTCACGTAGCTCAGTTCGCGGGTACTGCGGTTAAAAATGGCGACAAAGGTAGTGATGAACTTCTCAGCGATCGCATTGCGGTAGATCAGGTGGTTGAGCTCAGAAACGACCGTGTTCAGATCCGATGTCTGACGTATGATTGTGCGCAGACCTGCCTGGAAGTTCGACATCAGCAGCGAAGCAGGAACGCCTTTGCCCGACACGTCTGCCACACAGAACAGAAACTGGTCCTGGTCGATCTCAATAAAATCGTAGTAGTCTCCGCCAATGGAAGAGTGTGGAATATAGCTGGCGTGAATGGCCACATCTTTGTCGTTGGGCAGCTTTTTGGGGAAGAGCATGGACTGCACTTCACGGGCAATCTCGATCTCTTTTCGGATCGATTCCTGTGCCAGTCGCTGACGGGCCATGCGGTGATTCTCGATGGCCACGAGCATGATATTACTCACCGTCTGCACAAAATTCAGCGCTTCGATATTGGTATAGTAAGGCTGTATTTTCCCGATCATCACGAAAGCGAGCACTTTGCCGTTGTGCAGAATCGGGATCACAATCTCGAAATTACGCCACTTCTTGTCCACGCTCAACTTGGACATGCGGGTGATTTCCTTCAGCTCGAGAATGGTTTCGGGGAGGTGCTGCTTGGCGGCTTCCAGGTCGGTGCCAAAGCTAACTTTGCAATCCCACTTCTCGTCGTGCACAAACAGCGCCAGTCGGTTGATCTGCAACTGCGCGAGCAGCGTAAAGCGGTAGATTTTGTAGAGCGCCTCTTCGGGCAGGTTGTCGTTAATCGCCTGGGTGATTTCCAACAAGGCCGATAATTCCAGCTTTTTGAGGTTTAACTCTTGCTGTATGTTCGGAGCGACTATATCAGGCATTCGGTTTCATAGTTTAGGGTTGGCGAGAAACCCGCACTCGGGGGCTCTGCCGCCAGTTACACCTGTCACGCAGGTATATACCGTGTAAATTTACAAAAATTCAGTCGCATTCTTTACCAGCCCTCCCAATTCCTTTGAAATAATACGTATTCGTCACATGCGTACACTTGCAACTACGTAGTCCAGGTATTTGTTTGGTCCTGCGGTGAAATCATAACTATCAGATAGAGTTATGCACCACTAATCCTGCTTTGGTAGCCAGGTAGAAGTACTGCTGGCAGTGCTCCCCAAAAGTAGCTTCATCGTATGCATGCTCCGTATCCGGATCCGGGTACAGGATTCTGATGTAGCCTTTGGCAATCAGGTCGCGCAGGGCAGCGCAGAGTTCTTCGTCAGTTAGTGCGCTGGTACTTTTGAGGTCAGCGTAGGACGTCACAAAATAAAGTTCGTCCATGATGGCAAATTCATTCTCAGTCATGATTTCGGATGGTTCGGCCTTTCCATGTATAGCGACCTGAGAGGCCGCTGATGGCGGTATATAGTACGTAAGGAATGTAAACTAGCTGCAGCGGAAGCATAAAAATCAGATAGTTCTGCTTCCGCATGAAAGTAAGTATTTGGTTTAAAAACAGGAAATCTATCAGGAACTTGGCAGCATAAGCCGCTAGAAAAGTCCAAAACGAAAGCCAGCCCAGCAGTACGCCAGGTATAGCGAGAAAAAGCAGCAAGTTGACGGCAAACACGCTCAGAGCCACCAGCTTCACTGAAAGGCTCTGATAGCTGCGCCACTTGCTGGCCCAGCGCACCCGCTGCGCTATAAAACTGCGCACCGTCTTGCGTGCTTCGGTGTACACAATGGCTCCGGGGTGCTTCAAAAAAGCAATCCGCTCCGGGTATAGCTGGCTTACCTTGTGCAGCAAAAATTCATCATCACCGCTGGCTATACCTTCGTTTCCGGCAAAGCCTCCTACCTCTTCGAAAACTTCCCGTGTATAGGCCAGATTGGCGCCATTGCACATACTGGGTTGCCGCAGCCCAATGGAGGCTCCTCCTACTCCGATCAACGACGCGAACTCAACCAGTTGCATACGCTCCAGCAAGGTATGGGTGTTGTGAAAACTCACTGGTCCTGAAATGAAAACTGCCCGCTGCGTTTCGTAGGTATAGGCAAAGTATAAAAGCCAGTCCGGCTGCACACGGCAGTCACCATCAGTAAAGACCAGCAGCTCGCCGCTGGCCTCTGCTATACCTTGTTTGATGGCGGCTTTCTTTCCGGTTGCTTCCATCTGCCCAGCCAGCCGGATCAGACGCAAACTCAAGTTAGTAGCAGGTATAAATTCCTGTATCAGTTGAGCAGTGCCGTCATCGGAGTGATCGTCCACCACCAGCACTTCGAAGAGCTCCGCCGGGTAGTTTTGTGTCTCTAGATCGCGAAGTAAATTCAGTATCTGCTGTGCCTCGTTACGCACAGGGATGATCACCGTAAGTTTAGTAACAGGTGCAAACCCAACAGGTATAGTAGGTATAGGGAGGCGCTTCCAGGCAAATAAACAGCGCAAGATAATCCAAGCATAAGCCATTAATGATAGCAGGAGCAGCAGCACAAACATCAGGCGGAACCTCCTCTCCTGCCCAGCTTCAGGCGCAACACAAAAAACAAACCCACAGCGCTCGGCACCATGATGTTGAGCAGCCATAGGCTCAGGCTGGCGCTCAGCACCTGCAGACGCTCCTGCCCCAGCAGTCCGAATACATACATTGCAGACAGCTCCCGCACGCCCAGGTCCGAGAGCAGCGACACCGATGGTACAACCGACTTCAGGAAAAAAGCAGTCGACACACCACTGATGTACTCCACCGGACTCAGCCGCACCTCAAACAGGACCAGCAACAGCACAAACTGCAGCAGGAACACAAAGTAACGCAGCAGTGACAGCAGCAACACCTGATTCATCTCCGTAAAGGTATAGCGCCCCATAACAGCCAGGTACTTTGCCAGCTTGCGCAGCGGTCCAACCGCAGCGACCAAGGCCACCATGGCACGGGCATTGAAGAGCAGCAGCAGCATGGCCGCGTTGAGCACGAGCAGCAAAAAGAATACACTCAGGCAGATAGCAGGGTAATCTCTCCAGTAGAGCAGCAAGGCAAAGTAGAGCAGCCCAAGTGAGCCCACCAGCACCGTAGCCACCAATTGACAGAACCTACCAATGAAGACCGCGCCTATACCTTCCAGCCGCTCTTTGCTTTTGAGCTCCAGCACACGGCCGGCATAGTCGCCTAGTCGGTTAGGAGTGATGAAGCCGAGCGTGAGCCCGACCATGACCGCACGGAAAGCCCGCAGGTATGAAATGTGTTCCAGCTTCTGCCCCAGCAGCTGCCACTTCCAGGCCTCAAGTCCCCAGTTGGCAGGTATAAGCAGCGCACTTACAATTAGTAGAAAAGTATAATCACTTTGGCGGGCAGCCTGCAGTATTCCACGCCAGGAGAGCAGGGTGTCAGGCGCCGTAAAGATGGCCAGGTACAGGAAGTATAGCGTTAGCAGCACCACGGCAATTTTGCCGGCGACTAAAAGGAACCTTCTGTTGCGGGTAATGTTCAAGATATTGTCTTAAATTGCGCCTCTTATGGTTTACTCTTCTGCACTCCCACCCAATAAATTAATACTTGGCATTGACCCTGGAACACAAGTGATGGGCTATGGCCTGATTGAAGTGACAGGCTCCAAGGTAAAAGTAGTGCAGTATGGCGTTATTCACCTCAAAAGCTACAGCAACCACGCCATCAAGTTAAAGAAAATTTTTGACCGCATGATACAGCTCATCGACGAATACCTGCCCGACGAGCTGGCCATTGAGTCACCTTTCTTTGGCGTGAACGTGCAGAGTATGCTCAAACTCGGTCGGGCACAGGGAGTTGCCATCGCCGCCGCCCTCTCCCGCGACATCCCTTATGTGGAGTATGCTCCCAAAAAAGTAAAGCAGTCGGTAACCGGAAACGGCAATGCCTCCAAAGAGCAGGTGGCCAGCATGCTGGTGCAAATCCTCAAGATCCAGCCCGACCCGAAGATGTTCGACGCCACCGACGCTCTATCCGTGGCCCTCTGTCACCATTACCAGAAAGGCAACAACGCTAAGAAAGGCACCAACTCCTGGAAAGCCTTCCTGACCGACAACCCCGAGAGAAAGCTTTAGAAGTTTAAGAGTTGGGGAGTTTAAGAATTAGAAAATCAAAAATGTAGCGACGTTTCATGGTTACGTCGTGGCGCTTCGTAGCAGGACCTGTCCCTACATATACTCCTTGGGAAACTCTCAAACTCTTTATCTCTTAAACTCCCCAACTCTTAAACTCCTCAACTCCCCCAAGTATAAGCTTTTGAAAATATTTCGCAGATTTGTAAAAAATCGCCTCTATCTTTCGTAAGGCTTATAAGCTTGTTTGATTTGCCTTTTGCGAAGGCGAAAATTCAGCCTGCACTCTATACAAAATACCACGCCAAAACAAAGTTTAAACATGTTTTTGCGGATACAGTTAAATATAGCATCAGGCTTATTCTTAATTTTGATTTAATTTGCCGCTGCCTTTTCACGGGTAAGCGTACATATGAATCCTAAAAAGCTTAAATGGATTTAGACAAAGATAAACCGGGAAGTGCTCCAGCCCGGCGCAGGTATGTTACGACACGCAGACTCGACAGAATATTTGTCGAGTTGGCCAGGATATACCGTTTCAATGCGCGGTTTTTTAAGGAAATGTGGTTCCCGCCATACGAATTCAAAGAAATTATCAAGCAGTGTTACGAAATAGGAGTGCGCTCCCTGCCGCTCATCTCGCTCACTGGTTTTATCATCGGTATCGTATTCACAAACCAGTCGCGCCCTTCCCTGGCTGACTTTGGCGCTACCTCTCTCCTGCCCGCTCTTATTTCTGTGGCGATCATCCGGGCCATTGGTCCGCTGGTGACGGCACTTATTGCAGCCGGCCGGGTAGGTTCCGCTATCGGTGCCGAGCTGGGCTCTATGCGGGTAACCGAGCAGATCGACGCCATGGAAGTGTCGGCTACCAATCCTTTTAAATTCCTGGTGGTGAGCCGTGTGCTGGCATCAACTTTAATGATTCCGGCGCTGACCATGTACACCACCCTCGTGTCGCTGCTTGGCGGTTACCTCAACGTGCACCAGAACGAGTTGACAACGCTCACCACTTTCTTTTACCAGGTGTTCGATGCCATTACGTTTTTGGATATCATTGCCTCATCGGTTAAATCCGTGATTTTTGGCTTTACTATCGGTATGGTGGGCTGCTACAAAGGTTATAACTCTTCAAAGGGCACAGAGGGTGTGGGTAAAGCGGCCAACTCGTCGGTGGTGACGGCCATGTTCCTTATTTTTATTGAAGAGCTGCTCATCATGCAGGTCATTAACGCAATCAGAGCTTTTTAATGGAGGCAAAAGAAATAAATCCCAACATTGATAGAAACGAGAAGGTAATTTCTATCCGGGGCCTCAAAAAAGCATTCGACGATTTTGAGGTTCTCAAAGGCGTGGACCTGGACCTGTTCAAAGGAGAAAACCTGGTCGTGCTGGGCCGTTCAGGTACAGGTAAGTCAGTTTTGATCAAGATCATCTCAGGCCTGTTGTACGGAGACGAAGGCTCTGTCAATGTGCTGGGCAAAGAAGTAGGCACGCTCAAGCCGCGGGAATTGGATGCGCTTCGGCTCAAGATCGGATTTTCGTTCCAGAACAGCGCCCTCTACGACAGTATGACGGTGCGGGAGAACCTGGAATTTCCGCTGGTGCGGCACGCAAAACATATGTCGGAAACCGAACGTGAGGAGCTGATTCATTATGTGCTCGAGGCTGTAGGACTTGCACAGGCAATCAACCAGATGCCTTCTGAGCTGTCAGGTGGTCAGCGCAAACGCATCGGCATTGCCCGTACGCTGATCCTGAAACCAGAGATCATGCTATACGACGAGCCCACTGCCGGTCTGGACCCCATTACCTGTATCGAAATCAATAACCTGATCAACGAAGTACAGAGCAGGTTCAATACCTCGTCCATTATCATCACGCACGACCTAACCTGCGCCCGCGCCGTAGGAGACAGAGTAGTGATGCTGCTCGACGGACAGTTCCAGCGCGAAGGTACGTTTGAGGAAGTGTTCGATAGTAATGACGAGCGCGTACAATCATTTTATAACTACAACTTTATAGACTAGATGAGTTCTGCAGATAATAAACGCACGGTTATAGTTGGCATTTTCACTTTCCTGGCGATCGTGATCCTGGTGGCGGGTATCTTTACCCTAGCCGGTCAGCAAAAGCGCCTGATCAGCACGATCACGCTGACAGCCATATTTGACGATGTGGCCGGTTTGCGAACCGGTAACAATGTCTGGTTTTCGGGAGTGAAGATCGGCACGATCAAATCCATCAATCTGTACGGCGACTCACAGGTAGAGGTGGTCATGAACATCGAGGAGAAGGTGCAGCAGTACATCCGAAAGAATGCCTCCGCCCGCATCAGCTCTGAAAGCTTTATCGGCAACAAGAACATCGTGATTGACGGTGGCACCCAGTCAGCCGCTCCTATTCAGGATGGGGACAGAATTACGGCTGTGAGTCCGCTCAACACGGATGACCTGATGGAGAAGCTGCAACAGAACAACGAAAACCTGGTAGCGATCACCGGCGACTTTAAGCAGCTTACCTCCCGTCTCGTAAACGGCGAGGGAACCGTTGGTGCCCTACTTACTGACACGACCATGGCGCAGGACTTCCGTGATGTGGTGGCCAACCTGCAGCGCACCTCACAAAGCACGGTCAATGCCTCCCGCTCCCTTTCAGCTTTCACCAACAAACTCAACTCACCGGGTGGACTAGCTAACCAGCTTGCGACAGACAAGGAAGTGTTCCAGCAGCTGAAGAATTCGATGACGCAGCTGGAAGAGGCCACAGCCTCGACTTCTGAAATAACCGAGAACCTGCGCACGGCCAGCAGCCGTCTGAACAACAACAACAGTGCTGTGGGGGTGCTCCTGAACGATCAGCAATTTGCCCGTCAGCTGCAAAGCACGATGCAAAACCTGGAGACCGGCACCGAGAAGCTGGACCAGAACATGGAGGCGCTGCAGAGCAACTTCCTGTTCAGAGGCTTCTTCAGACGACAGGCACGCGAGCAGGCCAAGCAGCAGGAGCAACAGAAACAGCAGCCTGCGCCGCAACAGGTACAGCCCAAAGACACCACCAGGCAGGAGTTTAAACCTTCCATCCTGATAGAAAATTAAGCATAAAACAAAAGGGGCGAATCTTTCTGATTCGCCCCTTTTGTTTACCGGCACAGCCTTGCTATACCTTAAGCAGCCTCATATTCCTTCCGGATTTTTTCGGCTACTTCTTCAAACTCTTCTTTGCTGAACTGCTGCTTGTTGGCGAAGTTCATATCTGCCATCTTGTTAAGCGGGATCAGGTGCACGTGCGCATGGGGTACTTCCAGCCCTACTACCGCTACACCAATGCGCTTGCATGGCACAGCTTTCTCTACTGCAGCCGCCACTTTTTTGGCAAATGCCATCAGGCCCAGGTATAGCTCGTCATCCAGGTCAAACAGGTAGTCGATCTGCTGCTTAGGTATAACGAGGGTATGGCCTTTGGTCGTGGGAAACACATCCAGAAAGGCCAGGTAGCGATCATCCTCGGCTATTTTGTATGCAGGAATCTCGCCTTTTACAATTTTAGTGAAGATAGATGGCTCCATAAGCTTAGCGACTAATTTCCAGTATTTCGAACTCGATCTTACCAGCTGGTACGGTTATCTCGGCTTTTTCGCCGACTGACTTGCCCAACAATCCTTTACCGATCGGAGACTTTACCGAAATTTTGCCCGAAGCCAGGTCCGCTTCTTCTTCCGCTACCAGGGTATAGTCCATCACCATGTTGTTCTTCAGGTTCTTGATCTTCACCTTGGAGAGAATCAGCGCCTTGCTCGTGTCCAGGTTCGACTCGTCTATGAGACGGGCGTTACCAACCACTTCCTCGAGTTTGGCAATTTTCAGTTCCAGGTGACCCTGTGCGTCTTTGGCGGCGTCATACTCAGCGTTCTCACTCAAGTCCCCTTTGTCGCGTGCTTCAGACAACTGGCGGGCCACCTCTGAGCGGCCTCTTGTCTTTAGGTCGTGCAGCTCTTCCTTCAGCTTTTGTAAACCTTCAGCGGTGTAATAAGAAATGTTGCTCATAATATGTCTTCACGTTTTAAAACACAAAAACAAAAAGAACGGCTATGTGAAACATAACCGTTCTTTTTGCCTGATATGTTGATGATTAATTTTTTCTTCTTCAGCCTGGCTGCTTCAAAACAAGCCGGGAATTCTGGGCAAGCCACATGCACACGGGCATCCCCCAGTGGCACTGTGTTGAGCAAATATACAAATTTATTTTAATACAAAATCTTTCTGCAATACTTATTTGCAAGCCCCTGAAGGCGATCTTTTAGGCGCCAACATCTCTTCTATACGTAAACCCGGCAGCATAGGACAGCCCTGGAGCAGGTATTCTCAAGAAAGCTTACCGGCCTCCTGCAAGGCCTGTATTTTCTGCACCAGTACCTCGTTAATCTTCACATAAGACTCATGGGTCCAGCCTGCAATATGGGGGGTGAGCACCACATGATCAGCCGATTTCAGGTAATCAAAACTACGGCTTTGCTCTTCGGTCAGGCTCTGGAGCTTCTCGTTCTCCAGCACGTCCAGCGCTGCCCCTTTGAGCTTGCCATGCTGCAAGTGCCTTACTAACGCAGCCTGGTCCACTACCTCACCGCGGGAGGTATTCATGAACCAGATCGGTTTGCTGAAGCCCTCAAAAAAAGCATCATCCGCGAAGGCCCGGTTTTCCGGTATGTAAGGTATATGCAGACTCACTATATCTGCTTCCGCCTGCAAGGCCTCGAGCGACACAGACTCAGCCGGTGCTGTAATTTTTTCAGGGGCAAATCGGTCGTAGGCCAGGATGCGGCAACCGAAGCCACTCAACACACGGGCAAAGCTTTGCCCCATGTTTCCGTAGCCGATAATGCCAACCGTTTTGCCGCTGATCTCCTCTCCCCTGTTTTTTTCGCGCAGCCATACCTTGTCGCGCACCTGCCGGTCGCCACGCGTGATGTTGCGCATCAGACTGAGCAGCATACCCAGCGCATGCTCCCCCACCGCCTGCCGGTTGCCTTCATTGGCTCCTATCAGGGCTATACCTCTCTGTTGCAGCGCTTCGGCATCAATGTTGTCCAGACCCGCACCAGCTCTGGCCACAAACATGAGCCGATCAGCTAGTTTAATCGTTTCTGCTGTTATCCGCATTTTGCTCCGCACGATCAGCCCCTCAAACTCCACTAAGGCCTCGCATACCTCTATGGGTTTTATCTCCGGCCGGTAATCATAGGCTATACCTATACCTTCCAGCATAGGAAACATACTAGGGTGCACTTCGTCGATAATGAGGATGCGAATTGTGGACATGGTATTACAAATCATACAGCATATGCGCTACACCAAAGTATATTGCCAGGCCCAACAAGTCATTCGCGGTTGTGATAAAAGGCCCGGCGGCAACAGCAGGATTCACGCCCATCTTATCAAGCACCATCGGAGTCAGCGTACCCATCAGGGAGGCCAGCATCACAACCGAGAACAGTGCGACCGACACTACCATTGACAATTTCAGGTCCTGCCGGAATAGGTAGGAGAAGCCAAACACAAGGGCTGAAATAATCAGGGCGTTCAGCAGGGCAACCAGGATGAGCTTCAAGAGACGCTGGGCAAAGTTCTCGAAGATCACGGCGTTTGAAGAGAGCGTTTGAATGATGATGGAAGAGGACTGTATACCTACATTACCGCCCGTTGCTGTAATAAGCGGTACAAACAGCGCCAAAGCCGGCAGCATGGCAATATCGGCCTCGAAGAAACCCATGAAGTGCGCGGCCAGCAAACCGCCCACCATACCGATCACGAGCCAGGGTATACGGGAGCGCGAGATGCGGAACACGCTGTCATCTTCCTCTACATTTTCGGAGATACCCGTCATGAGCTGACGGCTTAGTTCAGCCTGTTCCTGCATTACATCGATCACGTCGTCGATGGTGATGCGCCCCAGCAAACGGCCCTGTATGTTCACGACAGGTATAGCCTCCAGGTCGTATTTCTGCATGACGGCCACTACCTCGTTTTCGTCCCGGAACGACTCAATCGAAATCACGTCCTCATTATAAATCTCTTTTACCAGTTTGTCATCTTTGGAGAGCAGCAGCGCTTTAATACTCAGGCGGCCTAGCAGGATGTCGCGGTTATCAACCACATATACCGTATAGATGCGCTCCACATCCTCCGCCTGTCTGCGTATTTCTTCAATACACTGCCGCACGCGCCAGTTGATATTCACCTTGATAAGCTCTTTCGCCATCAGACCACCGGCACAGTCCTCCTCGTAGTGCAAGAGGTCCAGAATGTCATCTGCTTTCTCTTCGTTTTCAAGCAGGGCAATCACTTCCTCCCGCCGTTGCACATTCATTTCGTTCAGAATGTCTACGGCGTCATCCGAGTCCATCAGGTTGACGTAGCGGGCTATTTCCTGGCTTGTGAAGTAGGCCAGGAAGTCTGTGCGTATGTCATAGTCAAGATCACTGAGAATCTGAGAACCAATATCGGGAGGCAGGAGGTCCAGCACGTACTTCGACTCGTTGGTGTCCAGCTCGTACAACACCGTCGTGATGTCAGCCGGATACATGTCGGACATGGACTCCAGTATGAACCCCTTGTCGTCGCGTGTGATCGCCTCTTCAACCTGTTCTATGTATTCACGTGTGATCTCTACCTGCATGGTATTATATGTTCTGCTCTACGAGCTGGGTCAATGCTATAAAATCCTCTACTGACAGCTGCTCCGCTCTTTTGTCGAAAACAGGCTGCTCCGTCACTTCTGGCGGCAGGTTAAATGTCTTGAGGCAGTTACGCAGCGTTTTGCGCCTTGTTCCAAAACTGTTTTTCACCACCGAGAAAAAAAGCTTTTCGTCACACGGCAGGCTCTGCCGATCGTTGCGCACCACACTGATAACGCCTGACTTAACTTTGGGTGGCGGGTGGAACACATTCTCGTGCACCGTGAACTTATAATCAATGGTATAGAAGGCCTGCAGGAGCACACTTAATATGCCGTACGCTTTATTACCGGGAGGTGAGGCCAATCGTTCAGCCACTTCCTTCTGAATCATACATACGACTTCCGGCACCACATCACGGTGTTCGAGCACCTTGAAGAAAATCTGGCTGGAAATGTTGTAAGGAAAATTGCCGATGATGGCGAACTTACCCGGGAACAGTTTGCTCAGGTCGGTCTTCAGAAAGTCAGCCGATATGATGCGGTCGCCCAAAGCCGGAAAGTGCTGCTGCAGGTAGGCAATGGACTCGCGGTCGATGTCCAACACGGTCGTGCGGTACTCCTTGTGCTGGAGCATGTACTGCGTGAGCACTCCCATACCAGGACCGATCTCCAGCACATCCTCTACCCCACCGGGCAAAGTCAATTGCTCCACAATCTTGCGGGCGATGTTCTGGTCTACCAGGAAGTGCTGGCCCAGGTGCTTTTTAGGACTTACTTTGCTCACATGCTATGCGTTATGGCGCCGGCTTGTCAAGACAATTTTGCCGGAAACCCGTTATACCTTATTTATATGCGACACCGGCATTGGCTATACCTGTACCGGGCTTTTTCGCATTACACTATATACTTACTATATTGCGTGCTCAAAGATACGAATGACAAATGCCAACACAACTCAAATACAATACATCGGTAGGTAAAAATACAGACGTAGCCCTGATTGTGCGGGCTGATCAGACGGATTCACTCGCAGAGCTAAGCTCAGACGAAACCGCCTACCTGAAACGCCAACTCGAAGCGGAAGCGAAGATCGTTTCCCTGAACCGCTATACCCAGCGGGTATACGTGGTGGTATACACGGAGGGGAAATCGCAGAACGCCACCAGAGAGAACCTGCGCCAGGCAGGCTATGCCCTGCTCAAGCAACTCAAAGCCGACAAGGTGGCTGAGTTAGCCATTCAGGATCTCACCAAATCAGAGGCTAGTCCCTACCTGGCCGAGGGCCTGTACCTGAGCAACTACCAGTTTCAGAAATACAAAACCAAAAACAGCAAGCCAAGTTCGCTGCAGACCATCGTACTGACAGACGAAAACCTGTCTGAGTTTGACGTGATGGAGCTACAAAACGTACTCGATGCTGTGACCGTGACCCGCGATCTGGTAAACGAGCCCAACAGCCACCAAAGTGCAACGCAGTTCAGCGAACAACTGATAGAACTGGGCGAAAAGGCTGGTTTTAATACGCAGGTGTTCGATGAGCTGCAGATACAGTCGCTGAAGATGGGTGGTCTGCTGGCTGTCAACCAGGGCAGTGAAGAGCCGCCTACCTTTAACATACTGGAATGGAAGCCAGAAGGCGCCACGAACGCCAAGCCTTACGTGCTGGTAGGCAAAGGGGTGGTATACGACACCGGTGGCCTTAGCCTGAAGCCAACGCCGCAATCCATGGACTATATGAAGTCTGACATGGCTGGCGCTGCTGCCGTGGCGGGTGTTATGTACGCATTGGCAAAGAACAACATACAGCTGCACGTGATCGCGCTTATACCTGCCACCGACAACCGTCCGGGCGGAAAAGCTTACGCCCCAGGCGATGTGATCACTATGCACAATGGCATGACCGTGGAGGTGCTCAACACCGACGCCGAAGGACGCCTGATCCTGGCCGATGCGCTGAGCTTTGCGCAAAGGTATAAGCCGGAACTGGTGATCGATATGGCTACGCTGACAGGCGCCGCGGCCCGCGCCATCGGCAAAGAAGGCCTGGTGGCGATGAGCAATGCCGGCGATGAAGTGATGACAGCCCTGAAAAAAGCCGGTGAGGCAGAGCACGAGCGCATTGTGGAGTTTCCGCTTTGGGATGAGTACAAGAAGCACATCGAGTCAGACATAGCCGACATCAAGAACCTGGGCGGTGCCGAGGCTGGTGCTATCTCAGCGGGTGTGTTCCTGGAGTATTTCACCGACTATCCGTGGGTACACTTCGACATAGCCGGAACAGCCTATTTATTAGGTGAAGACTCTTACCGTGGCAAACTGGCTACCGGTTCAGGCGTACGCCTCGTTTACAACTACCTTAGCTCGCAGGCTAACTAAGCAAAAAATGGACAACAGACACAAAGCAAAAATAGGCATCAGCATCGGCGACACAAACGGCATCGGCCCGGAGATCATCGTCAAAACCCTTTCAGACCAGCGCATTCTCAACTTCTGCACTCCGGTAATCTACGGTTCTGCCGGCGTGATCAATAAGGTGCGCAAGGCCCTGAGTGCCGAGCATTTCCACTACCAGCAAGTAGGCTCTGCGCAGGAGCTTGTAGCTAAAAAAATCAACCTGATCAACTGTTGGGAAGAAGACATCGCCGTAGAGCCGGGCACACCAAAGCCAGAGTCTGGCAAGGCCTCGCTTGACTCACTCATGGCCGCTTGTCAGGATTTGAAGGCCGGTCTGCTGGACGGTCTGGTAACGGCCCCGATCGACAAAGACAACATACAGTCCGAGGAATTCAAATTCCCGGGCCATACCGAGTTCCTGACCTCCTACTTCGACGCTGCCGACAGCCTGATGCTGCTCGTAGCCGACGACTTGCGTGTTGCCACCGTGACGGGGCATATACCTGTAAAGGACGTAGCCAGCAAGCTCAACTTCGACCTGATCATCCGCAAGATCACCATCCTGCAGGAGTCGCTGCGTCGTGACTTCGGCATTCTGAAACCACGCATCGCCGTGCTGGGTCTTAATCCGCATGCCGGTGAGAAGGGCCTGCTGGGCACGGAGGAAACAGAGATCATCCGCCCGGCCGTGATGCAGCTGAAAGAAAAAGGACATTTGGTGTTCGGCCCCTACCCTGCCGATGGCTTCTTTGGTATGCGCTTATACAAGCAGTTCGACGCGGTGCTGAGCATGTACCACGACCAGGGACTTATCCCTTTCAAGACGCTCGCGATGGAAACAGGGGTAAACTATACGGCCGGTTTGCCAATCGTGCGCACTTCACCGGACCACGGCACCGCTTACGACATAGCCGGCAAACACACAGCCGATGAAACCTCTTTCAGAGAAGCATTGTTCCTTGCCTGCGACATCATAAAAAAGCGCCAGACGGAGCAAAAGCCTGTTTTATAAATAGGGCTGCTATTTTATTTGTCAAAATAATGTTCTAATTTTGCGTCTTGCAATAAAAACACGGTAGTGAAAAAGCTTAGAGACTACGAAATCGGCATCGCCAAACTCAGCAATAAGAAGCATTCTTATGAGTTTGAGATGGACGATTCATTCTTCTCTTTGTTTGAGCAGGAGATCATACTGGGGGGAAAGCTACTGGCAAAGGTAGAGCTCGATAAGACCGAGTCGCTGCTGACACTGCATTTTGACATCAAAGGGCATGTACGCCTCACCTGCGACCGCAGTCTGGAGGAGTTTGACCAGCCAGTGGACATAGAAGAGACACTGCTGATCAAGTTTGGTCCTGAGAATGCCGAGCTCGACGAGGACTTGTGGCAGATTACGCCCGAGACACAGACGCTCAATGTGGCACAGCACCTGTATGATTACATAGGCCTATCGCTGCCTATGAAAAAGCTTCACCCACGTTTTGTGGAAGAGCTCGATGAAGAAGATGAAAGGGATATCCTGATCTACTCTTCACGCAAGGGAGGCGATAGTGAGAGCGACGACAACGGTGATGACGAGGACGACATTGATCCGCGTTGGGACGCTTTGAAAAACCTGAACTAACAAGCAGTAGAATAATAAAGTATTAAATAACAGCAAGTAAATTTTTAACTAAAAATGGCACATCCTAAACGCAAGATTTCGAAGACCAGAAGAGATAAGAGAAGAACTCACCAGAAGCTCTCTGAGAAAGCGATTGCTATCTGCCCTACTACAGATACCCCTCACCTGTTCCACCATGCTTATGTGGTAGAAGGTGACCTGTACCACAAAGGCAAATTGGCGATCAAAAATTATACAACTAACGCTCAGTAAGCTTAGACTGTACTCTGTTTAGTTCTGTATAATTTAACTCCATCCAGTACATGAGGATCGCCCTGGACGCTATGGGCGGCGACTTTGCACCCGAAGCAACTGTAAAGGGTGCTTTGTTAGCCGCAGAGCAGCTTGACACTGATTATGAAATCCTGCTGATAGGTAAGGAAGAAGAAATCAATCCGCTGCTAGAAGAATATGGATACACAGGCACAGGCATCAAAGTGATGAATGCCACCCAGGTCATTGAAATGGGAGAACACCCCACCAAAGCCCTGACCCAAAAGCCTGACTCCAGCATTGCTGTTGGTTATGGATTGCTTAAAGCTGGGAAAGCACATGCTTTCTGCAGCGCCGGCAATACTGGCGCCATGCTGGTTGGAGCCATGTTCAGCGTAAAAGCCACTGAAGGTATTCTGCGTCCCGCTATCGGAGGCCTGGTACCGAAACTGAATGGCGGCTTTGGCATCATGCTCGACGTAGGTGCTAATGCTGACTGCAAGCCAGAGGTTTTGGAGCAGTTTGGTGAGATTGGTTCTATCTACGCCAAGTATGTACTGGACATCGAAAAGCCTAAGGTTGGCCTGATGAACCTTGGCGAAGAGGAAGGAAAGGGAACTGTGAATACACAGGCTGCCCACCAGCGCCTCAAAGCCAACCCGAACATCAACTTCATTGGCAACATCGAAGGACGCGATATGTTCAACGACAAAGCCGATGTAATTGTGTGCGATGGGTATACAGGCAACATTATCCTCAAGATGGCGGAATCCATCTACGACATCCTCAACGAGAAGAACATGCATGATCCGTTCTTCGACAAGTTTAACTATGAGGCCGTAGGTGGCAGCCCGATCCTGGGTATCAATGGCAATGCCGTGATCGGTCACGGAGTATCCAGCCCGAAGGCAATTTGCAGCATGGTGCTGCAGGCCCAGAAGATGGTAGCCTCCAACCTGTCAGAGCGATTTAAAAAGCATACAGGCGCCCAATAAGGCGCTGGCTTCGGCCAAACATATTTCTTGGCACAAACTGTCTCCCTACTCTTTTTGCGGTAACGACGGTTTGTGCCAAGTTTTTTTTATTATATTGCCGTCTTAAACTTCCAACACTTATACCTTTCACAACATGAGTAAAATTACTGCCGCGATTACAGGTGTGGCTGGCTATGTTCCCGATTACGTGCTCACGAACAAGGAACTGGAGACAATGGTGGACACAAATGATGAATGGATTCTTTCACGCACCGGTATAAAGGAAAGGCGCATTCTCAAGGGCGAAGGCAAAGGCACTTCCCATATTGCAGTACCGGCAGTACTGGACTTACTCAAAAAAACCAACACCAAAGCAGAAGAAGTAGACCTGCTCATCTGCGCCACCACCACCCCTGACATGGTTTTCCCGGCGACGGCCAACCTGATCACGGCAGAGGTGGGCGCCGTGAATGCATTCGGTTACGACCTGCAGGCAGCCTGCTCGGGCTTCCTTTACGCACTGGCGACTGCTTCGAAGTTCATCGAATCGGGTCAGTACAAAAAAGTGATCGTGGTAGGTGCCGACAAGATGTCCTCTATTATTGACTATACCGATCGCACGACCTGCATCATCTTTGGTGATGGTGGTGGAGCCGTGATGCTGGAGCCAAATACAGAAGGGTTCGGGATACAGGACTCTGTGCTGAAGTCTGATGGCACAGGCGCACAGTACCTGCACATGAAAGCGGGCGGTAGCCGCAAACCAGCTACGATTGAAACGGTACAGGCACGTGAGCACTACGCATACCAGGAAGGGCAGCAGGTATTCAAGTTTGCCGTGAAAGGTATGGCCGATGTATCGGCTGAAGTGATGGAACGCAATAACCTCACAGCAGAGGATGTTGCCTGGCTGGTACCGCATCAGGCGAACAAGCGCATTATTGACGCCACCGCGAATCGTATGGGCGTTGGAAGCAACAAAGTAATGCTCAATATTGAGCGCTATGGCAACACAACAAGTGGCACTATTCCACTTTGCCTGTGGGAGTATGAGAAGCAACTCAAAAAAGGAGATAACCTGATTCTGGCGGCTTTCGGTGGTGGCTTTACATGGGGCGCTATCTATGTGAAGTGGGCCTACGATCCGAAATAATTTATACCTCTATAAACAGAAAAAGCGGCACATTAGCCGCTTTTTCTGTTTATAGGAATTGTGACACTTACACGATATCGGCGCGAAGCGCTAAGCGTTTCTCTACCTGCGCCAGCAACTCCTGAAACCGGTCAGAGAGCTTCTCAATGTCCTTCATACCTGCATGAGCCTGGTCTATGCTGCCGTTCCGGTACAGGCTGAACAATTGATTTGCATTTGATAGCAAGTCGTTATGCGTTTTCTGCAAACTGTATAACTCCGGTTCGTTTCCATACTTCACCTTTCCCACCTGCGTAAACCAATTGCTGATCGGACCTGCATCAGAAAAGAACACGCTATCGAGCACTCCTCCGTACAGCACAGAACGTACCTTGGACTTAAACAGAATATGTTTAATCCGGATCTGCTGAAAATCTACCTGTGCTGAATTCACCTGTCTCTCCCTAAAATCTTCTGCTACTACAATTCATCTACTTCGACTCCTAATTCCTGCAGCTTCTTCTTCATCTGATATTTGTCGGTCACATTAAAGCCAGCGACCAGTATACCTATTATTTGATTATGCTCGTCGAATAGCGGCTGGAAAATGAAGGTGAGGTAATTGTCCTCCAGCTTACCCTCCGCATTAGACAGCTTCACAATAATCTCTTTGGCTTCGAAAGTTTTGCCAGTCTGGTACACATTATCCAGTACTTCAATAAAGCCCTGCTCGGCTACCTCTGGCAACGCTTCAGCCACAGTTTTACCTATCAGATTTACGTGAGGAAACAGTTCCTGATACTTGGGATTGACCAGTTCGTAGCGATGTTCAGGTCCTTTTAAAATACTGAAGAAAGTCGGGGACTGCATGATCAAACGCTCCAATGTCATCCGCTCGTTCTCCACTTTACGAAAAGCTAGTTGCACCTGGTCAGCAAGTTCCGACATCTGTTCGTTGCTTGCCAGAAGTTCCTGTACGAGCTTCTTCATTTCATGTATATCGCTGCAGCTTCCTAACCACATCCGGATGGTCCCATCATCATTTCGCATAGGCTGGTAGCGGCTCAGATACCAGCGAAAGTCACCATCTTTGTCACGGATGCGCATCTCTACCTGGCTGGCCTCCCCCTTCTCCAGCGACTGCTGCCAGGCTTTCAGGGCGCCCGGCAAGTCCTCCGGGTGAATCGTATCTTTCCAGCCGCCAGCCATCAACTGATCGATCGGCATACCTGAGTAAGTCTTCCATTGCTTATTGAAATAGGTGGAGTTTCCTTCTGCATCATCAGCATCAATCAGCTGCGGCATGGAGTCCGCCATAAACCGGAATTTCTGCTCGATATCCTGCAGCGCTTTTTTTGCCTCCTCCCGCTCAGTCACGTCTTTCGTCTCCTGTAGTACACACACCAGGTTCCCCTTTTCATCCAGGATAGGCGTGTGTGAGGCTTCCCAGAAACGCTCGTCGTAACCGCTTCCGTCAGGCCGTGCTATGGCGTAGCGAATGACATCGAGGTATACCTTGTGTCCTTTCTGGATGGCTTCTTCAATAGAATGTCTAACCGGATTTTCTTCATAAGGCACATTAGGCTCCGGAAAGGCTTCCAACAGAAAATGTTTTCCGCGAATGTCATCCAGCTGCCGCATCGTTACTTCAAGATAGCGCTTATTGGCTCCTACTATTTTCAGATCGGGGTCAAGCAGCACCAGGGCTTCAGGGGTATGATCAAAGATGAGCTTATAATCCATGTAAAAAAGGTTTACATTAAAAAAACGCACCATCCAGGTGCTATGGGCATACAACCATACGCAGAAAGGCATAAAGCGCACATGCTGGCATGGCCTGTTTTTTTAAAATAATGGCTAATTTATATAAAAAGACTGACTTGTCACCTTATATGCCAGCCTTTGTTGTACACGGGTTCTCAACCTGACTTTCGGGCAAGTTGCCCTAAGCTTTTTAATCAATATTTGAGTATAATAGCTAACTTTGTTTGCAAGACAGCGATTTGCGCTATACTTTTATCGTTTCATTCAATATCAAGCGTAACAACAGCATACTATGGCAACCACAGCTGACATCAGAAATGGTCTGTGCATGGAATACAATAACGACCTCTATGTAGTTATTGAATTTCAGCACGTTAAACCAGGCAAAGGCCCGGCTTTCGTTAGAACAAAGCTTCGCAATATCAAGACTGGCAAAGTAGTCGACAATACCTTCTCTGCCGGTCACAAGATCACAACTGCCCGTGTAGAGCAGCGCCCTCACCAATTTATCTTCAAGGATGACCTGGGGTATAACTTCATGGACATGAATACATTTGAGCAGGTAGCACTTGACGAAAAGATGGTTCCTTTTGCTGATTTGATGAAAGAGGGTCAGGAAGTAACGATCCTGTTCCATGCCGAGACAGAAACGCCGCTTACCTGCGAGATCCCTCCTTTTGTGGAGCTAACCATTACGTATACAGAGCCCGGCCTCAAAGGTGATACCGCTACAAACGCATCAAAACCAGCCATCGTTGAAACAGGCGCCACTATCCAGGTACCGTTGTTCATTGGCCAGGACGAAAAAATCAAAGTAGACACACGAACTTATTCTTACGCAGAAAGAGTAAAATAGAAAAAATGAAAGCTAAAGAAATCCAGGACCTTATTGACTTTATCGCCAAATCTGGCTTGAATAAAGTAAACATTGAGACAGAAGAATTCAAGATCTCGGTGAAGCGCGATCCCGATCAGCAGGTAACGTATGTAAAGGAAGCTGCCTCTGCTCCGGTACAACACGCTGCTGCTCCTGCACCGGCCGCTGCCCCTGCTCCTGCAGCACCACAGGCACCAGCCGCTCCGGCTGCCCCTGCTGCTGCTCCGGCCAGCGACGACAGCAAGTATATCGCCATCAAAGCACCTATGATCGGTACCTTCTACCGCTCTTCCAGCCCAGACAAGCCATCGTTTGTAAACGTAGGCGACGAGGTGAAAAAGGGTCAGGTGATCTGTATCATCGAAGCGATGAAGCTCTTCAACGAAATCGAGTCAGAAGTATCAGGCAAGATCGTGAAAGTGTTGGTAGACAACGCCAACCCAGTAGAGTATGATCAGCCACTGTTCCTGGTAGATCCTAGCTAATTCATTGATTTGAAAATGTGAAGATTTGAAAATGTGAAGATTTGAAAATGGAGAAGGCATGTCCCTCTCCATTTTTATATCATTTTCACGACAATCTCTACATTTCCAAATCTTCAAATCCGACATTATGTTTAAAAAGATACTAATCGCTAACAGGGGCGAGATTGCCCTGCGCATCATCCGTACCTGTAAGGAGATGGGCATTAAGACGGTAGCCGTGTATTCCACGGCCGATAAAGAAAGTCTGCACGTGCGCTTTGCCGACGAGGCTGTGTGCATCGGACCACCGCCAAGTGCCCAGTCCTACCTGAACATGCCAAACCTGATCTCGGCTGCCGAGATCACCAATGCAGACGCGATTCACCCGGGTTACGGCTTCCTGTCTGAGAACGCAGAGTTCTCCCGCATCTGTGCCGAGCACAACATCAAATTCATCGGTGCATCGCCGGAAATGATCAATGCCATGGGTGACAAGGCTTCGGCCAAAGACACCATGAAAAAGGCAGGCGTACCTACTATACCTGGCTCTGACGGCTTGCTTAAGTCAGCTGAAGAAGGCAAAAAACTGGCTAAGAAGATCAAGTACCCGGTCATCATCAAGGCAACTGCCGGTGGCGGTGGACGTGGTATGCGTATCATTAAGAGCGAAGAAGAGTTTGATAAGGCCTGGAACGATGCCCGTACCGAGTCAAAGGCTGCCTTCGGTAACGACGGTATCTACCTGGAGAAATTCATCGAAGAGCCGCGTCACATTGAGATTCAGCTGATCGGTGACCAGCACGGACAGGTAGCGCACCTTTCGGAGCGTGACTGCTCTATCCAGCGCCGTCATCAGAAACTGGTGGAGGAAACTCCTTCTCCGTTCATCACCGACGACCTGCGTGACCGCATGGGCAAGGCCGCCATCAAAGGCGCAAAGGCCATCAACTACGAAGGTGTAGGTACGATTGAGTTCCTGGTAGACAAGCACCGCGAGTTCTACTTCATGGAGATGAACACCCGTATCCAGGTGGAGCACCCGATCACGGAAGAGGTAATCGATTACGATCTGATCAAAGAGCAGATCAAAGTAGCGGCCGGCGAGAAGATCACAGGGAAGAACTACTATCCGAAGATGCATGCCATTGAGTGCCGCATCAACGCGGAGGATCCGAAGAACAACTTCCGTCCTTCTCCGGGCAAGATCACCAACCTGCACGTACCAGGCGGCCACGGTGTGCGCGTAGACTCACACGTTTACTCCGGCTATACCATTCCGTCGAACTACGACTCCATGATCGCGAAGCTGATCGTGAGTGCGCAGACACGTGAGGAGGCACTGGTGAAAATGAAGCGTGCTCTGAGCGAATTTGTGATCGAAGGCATCAAGACAACCGTACCATTCCACCTGAAACTGATGGATGATCCGGGCTTTAAGGAAGGAAACTTCACGACGGCATACCTGGATAACTTCGACTTCAGTGCACTTTAGACATTTCATTAATTGAAGAAAAACCGGCTCAGCAATGGGCCGGTTTTTTTATTTGGCCCGATATATGTGGTTTTAAAATATAGACTGAATACCATATTTGCATTAATTTAGCCACGCATCTGAAAAGAAACCGCAATGAAATCAAGCAAGCTATTTGCTACCCTGTTATGGAGTTTACTGGCCCTGCAGCTGAGCAGCTGTGTGTCTGTTGTGATGATGGAAACAGTGCGCCCTCCCGTGGTGCGGGTGAGCCCTGACCAATGGAAGGTACTGGTAGTCAACCGATACGACCCTGCTATACAGGCATCGAACAAAAATGGTAACGTGATAGAGGTACTGCGCGAAGGAGCTTACCAGGCAGCTGGGGGCGTTATGGGCGCCGTTTACAGTGACTCCACCTTTGTACTTGTCAACCCAGACCAGGCTGTCACTCTTTCCCCCTCCTCCCCCAGGTTAAGCGATGCCGAAGTGCAGGAGCTGTATAGCAAGCACCGCCCCCACCTGATCCTGACACTCGATAAGTTTGACACACGGTTTGGGAAGCAAATAGATTCCTATGAAGATGAAGAAGGCTACAAGACCAAAACTGCCAACTTTGACCTGGTTGTGGCCAGCACCTGGTCGTTGTACGACAGCACAGGTACAGTTCTGGATCAGGCAACTATTGAGCAATCCGATTTCTACGACTCCAGAACCGTAGTAAGCGGCCTGCTCGCCATAGGGCCTGCCATGGGCAAGGCAGGTCCGGTCGTAAACCAATTGGCCGTGGAGACAGGCTATAGCTACTGGGACCGCTTCTACCCGCAGCCGATGCTGCTGGCAAGACAGATTTACACCGGCAGCCCCTTTCAGGATCTCAACCTGATGCTGCTGATGGGGCAGTTTCAGCAGGCCATTACCAAACTACAGCTGCTGGCGCAGGACCTGTCAACGAAAACAGGTATAAGGGCAGCCCATAACCTGGCTGTTGCCTACGAGGCTGCGGGTGATTACGAACAGGCAACGCACTGGGCCCGCCAGGCACAGGGCAAAGGCGATAAGCTGTCAAATAACCTGATACAACTTTGGGCCACTGCTGGTCTGATCAAATAGTTGAACCTCAAATAAAACAGCAAAGCCCGACCATTCAGGCCGGGCTTTGCTGTTTTATATTATCTGCCTATACCTTAAGACGTAGCGGCTTGCGTTTCATTTTCAATCATCTCCGTTAGTTCACCGTACCAGGCCTCCCCATACTTGCGGATGAGCGGCTCTTTCAGGAACTGGTATACCTTCACACCGAGGTCCGCTCCAAAGTTGCAGGCAGCGGCGCAAATGCTCCAGCGGTCGTAGTTCAGTGCTTCAAAGTCATCGTACTTCGTGATGCGTATCGGGTACAGGTGACAGGAAATCGGCTTTTTCCAGCTGATCTTGCCATCGTAATACGCCTGCTCAATAGCACACTTCAAAATGCCTTCATTATCATAAAGGGCATAGGCACACTCACGGTTCTCGATGGTTGGAGTAGAGTAGTCGCCCTCAAAATCTTCGATGTACAGCCCCTGCTCTTCCACGGCCAGCTTGCCGGCTCCGGTCATGTAAGGCTTGATGTGCTCATAATTCTCCTCCAGTATGGTCAACTCTTCTGCATCAAGCGGAGCACCAAGATCGCCTTCTATGCAGCAGGCCCCCTTGCACTTCTCAAGATTACAGACAAAGAAATTATCGCGGATGTCGTCACTGATGACGGTATTCTGAAGAACGATCATGTGTTTTAGGCGGTAAAATATGCTTCTTATACCGGAGTCACCGGCAAAGAGGAGACAAAATTAAAGTTAAATAAGTTTAGACTAGCGCTTTGGTGCTCTCGCTCCTGCCGCTACGAGTATATTCTGCACACTCTCGCGTTTTGCATAGTCCATGGCTGTTTTGCCAGTATAGTCACGCAGGCTCGGATCTGCACCCGCATTGATCAGCATGACAATCACCTCGTTGCCTCCATCCAGCTGACAGGCCAGCATGAGTGGGGTCAGGCCTTCCAGGTTTTGAATATTCGGGTTGGCGCCGCCTTTGAGCAGACGACTCATCTCCATCATATGTGTGCCATTGGCAAAACGTACCGCATAGTAGAGCGGGGTATTACCTTTGTTATCCACGATGTTCGGGTCGGCTTTATACTTAAACAGTGTATCCAGCAACTGTGCCTGCTCGATCTCGAAGCCCTCGGTATTGATGCGTGCACCTGACATGGCATAGTGCAGGGCTGTTTTGCCATCCTGGTCGGTTGCATTAACGTCAGCCCCAGCCTGCAGCAATAGACTTGCCACCTGCAGTCGTACATCGGGCTGGTAGATCACGCCGTAGTCTTCGAGTAGCAGCGGAATGAAAATGCCATGCATAAGCGGTGTGCGCAGTCTGAAGTCAAAGTCATAGCCGTTTGGTACAGACACGGTGTTGACGTAGGCCCCATTCTCCAGTGATCGCTTAACGATGTCCGGATTACGTTCAATGGCTGCCAGCACCAACTTCTGATCAGAAGACTGGTTGAGGTACTTGAGCTGTTCAAACGCATTGGAGCTACCCTGTGAGATAGCTTCATGATAAAGTTTGCGCGCTTTCTCAGGCTCTGGCTTTCCCAGGTTGCCTTCTTCGTACAGCAGACCCAAGGTATAGAGGGCTTCCTTTTCTCCGACAGCGGCGCCTTTCTCGAGCCAGTACTTTGCCTGTGCTACGTCCTCTTTCACGCCCTCCCCTCTCAGGTATAGGTTAGCCAATGAGGTATAGGCCGCCACATCATTCAGTTCGGCGGCCCGCTTGATATAAGTAAAGGCATAACCTTTATCTTCCATCTCACCGTAGCCGGTATAGTACATACTGCCCAGGATGCGGTTACTGAAGGCATCTCCCGCTATGGCCATATCCCGGATGTCGAGAGCGGCACTGCGCATCAGGCGGGTAAAACGCTGCTTGTCTTCTTCGTTACGCAGGGTCATGAGCTCAGCCAGGCCCAGGTTGCCGAACAAGCTGCTGCCTTCCAGTGCCTTCTCGAAGAGAATACGGGCGGTGTCAGGGTCAGCTTTGTAAAACTTCTCCGGGTTGCGCACATAGGCAACCGAGTCAGAGGTGATGATTTCATCAATTGACGCACCGTCTTCACGCAGCTCACCATACTGGTGCATGCGGCCCATAAAGTAGTAAGCCGCTGCCTCGTCGCGCGCGGCAGCCTGCCGGAACTTGGCGTAAGCTTCGTTGTACTGCAGACCGATATAAAGGTCCATGGCTTCCTGCATTTCCGGTGTGCGCCATACCTGTTTGGCGGAACGGGGCACTTTTGCCTGTCTCAGGGAGTCAGGTATCACCTTGACAACCTGAGCGGTATCGGATTGCGCCACAGCCAGATGGCCGGCCGGGAGCAGTGCAAGGAGCAGGAGTAGCTTTTTCATGCGTGGTAATGGGATCATATATTTCTCAGGTATAGCAGGTGTTAAAAACCCGCAGCAACCTTCTCAATTTTACAAAGATACAGATAATGCGGCGTTTCTCTAAAAAGCCCTGCCCGAAGACACGCAAATGAGAGGCCAAAAACGCATTACTCTATAAGAAACCAATTACAAGGGCTGTCTGGTTCTCTAAATGTGCAAGTGCCGTTCCTAAAACGGATTGGAATGTGTAAATTGCATGGATTATTAAAGACGCACGCGGAAGAGACGAAATGGATTATATTAGTTTACTGAACGAGTCGCAGCGCAAGGCCGTGCTCCACACCGAGGGGCCTGCCATGATCATTGCGGGTGCCGGCTCAGGCAAAACAAGAGTACTTACTTACCGGATCGCCCACCTCATTAGCCTGGGAATTGATCCGTTCAACATATTGGCTCTGACCTTTACCAACAAGGCGGCCAAAGAAATGCGCCACCGTATCGAGAAAGTGATCGGAAACGAGGCCAAGAATATCTGGATGGGCACGTTCCACTCTGTTTTCTCGCGCATCCTGCGTGCAGAGGCGGAAAAGATCGGCTATCCGAAAAGCTTTACGATTTACGATACGGATGACTCCAAAACGCTCATTCGCAACATTGTGAAGGAGATGAACTTGGACGACAAGCTCTACAAGCCAAACGTGGTGCTGGGTCGTATTTCATCCGCCAAAAACAAGCTGATCTCAGTAAAGCAGTACCTGAATGACCCGGTGATACAGGCCGACGACGAAGCGGCCATGCGCCCGAAGATCGGTAAGATCTACGAGCAGTACGCTAACCGCTGCTTTAAGGCCGGCGCCATGGACTTCGACGATTTGCTATTCCAGACAAACGTGCTGTTCCGCGACCACCCGGATGCGCTCAACAAGTACCAGAACATCTTTAAATTTGTGATGGTGGACGAGTATCAGGATACGAACTACTCGCAGTACCTGATTACCCGCAAACTGGCCGCCCAGAACCGCAACATTGTGGTAGTGGGTGACGATGCGCAGTCTATCTACGCCTTCCGGGGTGCTGACATCCAGAACATCCTCAACTTTGAGCGCGACTATCCGGAGCTGGAGGTGTTCAAGCTCGAGCAGAACTACCGTTCTACCAAGAACATCGTGAATGCGGCCAATTCGGTGATCAAGAATAACTCGGCTCAGCTGAAGAAAGATGTCTATACCGACAATGAGCAGGGACCGCTAATTGAGGTGATCAAGGCCAACTCCGACAATGAGGAAGGCAAGCTGGTAGCCACGACCATTTTTGAGGAGAAGATGAGCAACCACCTCTCCTACGACGATTTTGCCATCCTGTACCGCACCAATGCGCAGTCCAGGGCCATGGAAGAAGCCCTGCGCCGCATGAACATCAGGTATAAGATTGTGGGTGGTCTTTCGTTCTACCAGCGCAAAGAGATCAAGGACCTGATTGCTTACCTGCGTCTGGTGGTAAACCCGAACGACGAGCAGGCCCTGCGCCGTGTGATTAACTACCCGAAACGAGGTATAGGCGAAACTACCGAGCAGAAGATCTTTGTGACGGCCGACGAGACCAATCACAGTGTATGGGAGGTAATACAGAATGCCGGGCAGTTTTTGGGCAACCGGGTAGGCACAGCCATCGAGAACTTCTCGATCATGATCAAAGACTTTGCCCGCATTGCTGATAACCAGGATGCCTTTGAGGTAGCCAAGCATGTGGCCAAGCATTCAGGTATAGTCGACGATCTTTACCAGGACAAAACCGTGGAGGGCCTGGCCCGTTACGAGAACATCCAGGAACTGCTCAACGGTATAAAAGAGTATGTCGACGATCCGGAGAAGGAGGACAAGAGTCTGTCGGCTTTCCTGCAGGACATTGCCCTGATCACCGATGCTGACACCAAAGCCGATATGGACGGCGAGTTTGTGACGCTGATGACGATCCACTCAGCTAAGGGTCTGGAGTTCAAGAACGTGTTCATCGTAGGTATGGAAGAGAACCTCTTCCCGAGCCAGATGATGCTGAACTCCCGCGCTGACCTGGAAGAGGAAAGACGCCTGTTCTACGTAGCCATCACCCGTGCTGAGAAAAAGCTATACCTGACCTACGCTACCAGCCGTTACCAGTGGGGAAACCTGCGTGCCTGCGAGAAGAGCCGCTTCCTCGACGAGATCGATCCGAAGTACCTCAACTTCAAGTATGGCGAGCAAAACACAGCCAGCGGCGGTGGAAACGTGTTTGACCGTGTGCTGCAGCGTAAGAGCAGCATCAGCAGCCTGGTGCAGCCGCCGGCCCGCAAACAGGCGGCCACGGCCTATACCGCCCCTGCCGATTTTAAGCCAAGCGATACGTCGAACCTGGCCGCCGGCATGAAAGTAGAGCACCCTAAATTCGGCTTTGGCGTAGTATCCAAAATAGATACACAAGGCAACAGCACCAAAGCCATCATTAACTTCGACGAAGTAGGCGAGAAAACCCTATTGCTGAGCTTTGCCAAGCTGCGTATACATGAGTAAAAACCATATCAAGTATCAGGTATCACGTAGCACGACTTTTTCTCGAGACAAAAGATTATTTGACAAAGGACAAAAGAGTTTTCGGGAATGATTATACCTTCATGTATATAGTCCTTTCTTTTGTCACAACGTCTATAGTCAATTCCCCAAAAGTCTTGCTACGTGATACGTGCTACCTGATACGAAAAAAAAACATACATTTGAGATTCATAAATTGAGATAATGGAAGCAAGTACCACATTTAAGCAAGACCTGTTGCTGCGCGAATACGGCAGAAACGTTCAGGACCTGGTCAACCACATCCTGTCGGTAGAAGACCGCTCGGAGCGCACCCGTCTGTCGCATCTGCTCGTCAACCTGATGGCCAAACTAAACCCGCAGCTGCGCGACACACAGGACTTTCAGCAAAAACTATGGAACCACCTCTATGTGATGTCCGGCTCCAAACTCGATGTGGATGCACCCTACCCGCTCAGCGCAATGGAGTACCTCAACGACAAGCCGCAGCCGATGGAGTACCCACTCAGCACGCCCAGGTATAAGCACTACGGCCAGAACGTGGAGCTACTGATTCAGCGCGCCACAGAGATCGAGGATGATCAGGAGCGTGAAGCCGCGACCATCTCAATCGGAAAACTGATGAAGACGCTGTACCGCTCTTATAACAAAGACAGCATCACGGACGATGTGATCCTGAACGATATACAGCAGATCTCCAAAGGAAAACTTAACCTGGACCTGGCTATGATCGAGAGCAATAACTTGTTCGAATCCGTGAGCAGCAAGTCGCAGGACAGTGGCAGCAACCGCCCACAGCAGCAACAGAACCGCGGCGGTGACAACCGTGGCCGCAAAAACACCAGATCAACTTCCAACCAACGAAACAAATAGTAATTAAATGGCTTCATTTGAAGTAAAAGGCGGTGCAAAACTGCGCGGAGAAATCATTCCGCAGGGTGCCAAAAACGAGGCACTGCAAATCCTGTGCGCCGTACTTCTTACCCCTGAGAAAGTAACGATCTCTAATATTCCGGATATTCGCGACGTCAATAAACTGATTGACCTGCTGCGTTCGCTGGGTGTAAAAACTGAGCGCTTGGCGCCGGATACCTATACCTTTCAGGCGGATGACATCGACATCAATTTCCTGGACTCCGAACGTTTTGTAGAGCTAGGTCGCGCCATCCGTGGCTCCGTGATGATCGTCGGTCCGATGCTGGCCCGCTTCGGTAAAGCGAAAATGCCTAAGCCGGGTGGCGACAAGATCGGCCGCCGCAGACTGGACACGCACTTTACAGGTTTCGAAAAACTGGGCGCTTCTTTTCAATACAGTGCTGAGGACGACTTCTATACCGTTACTTCAGAAGGTTTGAAGGGAGCTTACATGCTGCTTGACGAGGCTTCTGTAACAGGTACAGCTAACATCCTGATGGCTGCTGTGCTGGCCGAAGGAACGACCACGATCTACAACGCCGCCTGTGAGCCCTATGTGCAGCAGCTCTGCCGTATGCTCAACCGCATGGGCGCCAAAATCAGTGGCATTGGTTCTAACCTGCTCGTGATAGAGGGTGTGGAACAGATGGGCGGTACCGAACACCGCATGCTGCCCGATATGATTGAGATCGGTTCTTTCATCGGCCTTGCTGCTATGACCGGATCCGAGATCACCATCAAAGACTGTCAGATTCCTGAACTGGGCCTCATACCTGATACTTTCCAGCGCCTGGGCATCAAAATGGAATTCCGAGGCGATGATATCTTTATACCTGAGCAGGACCGCTACGAAGTGGATACCTATATTGATGGTAGTATCCTGAACATCGCAGACCATACCTGGCCGGGCCTGACGCCTGACCTGCTGAGCGTTGCCTTAGTAGTGGCTACGCAGGCAAAAGGCACTGTGCTGGTGCACCAGAAAATGTTCGAGAGCCGCCTGTTCTTCGTGGACAAACTAATTGACATGGGTGCTCAGATCATCCTGTGTGACCCGCACCGTGCGACCGTGATCGGTCAGAACAAGCAGATCCCGCTGCGTGGCATCCGCATGACCTCCCCTGACATTCGTGCCGGTGTGGCCCTGCTCATAGCTGCCCTTTCTGCGGAAGGCACCAGCATCATCGACAACGTGGAGCAGATCGACCGCGGCTACCAGAACATCGACGGCCGTCTGAATGCCTTGGGTGCACAGATCAGAAGAATGTAATTTCAAATACAGGAAAGGTTACTTTAGTTAGGTGACTGTTTCCCTTTAAAAGAAGAAGAGCACCCATAAATAGTGCTCTTCTTCTTTTTATACCTTATGAGGCGATCAGGCTATACCTGTTCAATCATAAAGAGTTGACTTGCAAACATACTGTTTCGAGTATACGACGTCTGTACAGCTATTATATACCTAAACGCTTAGTCTTGCTGCATTTCCTCTTTACCCTCTCCTCTTCTACTGCCACGGTACAACTCATATTTAAGCAAGCGACAATCAATAGCGCCATTGTAAAGTGGCGTACGGCGGGAGGCGCGTAGGCCGATGCTCTTGGCAGCATCCAGGTTTCCGGTAAATACAAAGGCGTCGAAGCCCTGGTAATTGTTCTTGAGCGTGTCCCCGATCTGCTTGTAGAGGGCGTGAATGTCATCAGACACGATGCGTTCGTTGTAAGGTGGGTTCATGATCAATACTCCCTCCTCTACAGGAGCCTCGGTCTTGAAAAAATCAGCCAGTTCAATTTTGATAACATGGTTCAGTCCGGCATTCTCAATGTTTTTGCGGGCTGCCAGCACATAGTCCGGATCGATGTCGTACCCGATGATCCGGGCCTGCGGCTCACGCTTTTCCTTGGCCTCGGCAGTTTTCCATACCATTTCGAACAGCTCTTCATTGTGATCTTTCCAGCTCTCAAAACCGAAAGGATCGCGGCGGAAGATGCCCGGTGCAATGTTCTGAGCCATCATGGCAGCTTCGATCAGGAAAGTACCGGAGCCGGCCATAGGATCGATGAAGGTCGATTTCTTGTCCCAGCCTGAGAGGGCGATGATACCAGCGGCCAGCACCTCATTGAGCGGCGCTACGTTGGTCTGCAGGCGGTAGCCTCGGCGGTGCAGTGAATCACCTGAAGAGTCGAGGGAAAGGGTGACCATGTTCTCGTGCATGTGCAGATTCAGGCGCACGTCCGGTCGGATACGATCCACGGATGGGCGCTCGCCGGTGGCTTTGCGGAACTGGTCTACGATAGCATCTTTGGTTAGCTGGGCCACAAAAAGGGAGTGCTCAAACGTAGAATGGCTCACTACGGCGTCAATAGCGAAAGTCTGGTCCAGATCCATGATCTCGGCCCAGTTGGTTTTCTGTACCTGCTCGTACAGGTCGCGCTCGTTGCGGGCCTTGAAGTTGCGGATCGGTCTGAGAATGCGGATGGCTGTGCGGCACCACAGGTTGGCTTCGTAGAGCTGGCGCAGGTTCCCAGAGAAAGAAACAGCCCGGTTGCCTACTTTGATAAACTCCATCTCAAGCGCACGCAGCTCTTCTGCCAGCACCTCTTCCAGGCCACTGAGCGTTGTGGCAATCATGTTGAAATTATCGCTCTGCTTTTGCTTCGCCATCTGCTATACCTGTTTAAACCACAAAAATAGCGTTATTTTAGTTAAGAGTTATGTGATTAGTTAAGAGTTGAAAAAGACGACACCTTCTCTGGCTACTACACTTCTCAAATTTTGATCTTCTGATTGTGATAAGTTATACCTGAACGCTGCTCTGGATGTATGAATTACCAGTACCCCTTGCGCATCTAATAGGCAAAACAGCAGGAGACATACTTCTTTCCACCAACTCCAGGTATAACTCTCAACTCATAACTTTTAACTCTTAACTAATAAAACCTTATTTTTGCCTCAAATACCCGTTTATGAAATTCGAGAAAGACTTTCCCCTTAAACCTTACAATACGTTTGGCATCGATGTGAAGGCCAGGCATTTTGCCCGCTTCGACAGTGTGCAGGAATTGCAGGAGCTGCTGCAGCGGCCTGAGGTAAAGGAAGAGCCGAAGCTTATATTGGGTGGGGGCAGCAATCTGCTATTCACAAAAGACTTTGAAGGTATCGTGCTGCTCAATGGCATCAAAGGCATGGAAGTGCTGCGCGAAGACGGTGACTATACCTATGTGCGGGCTGGCGGTGGTGAGAAATGGCACGACCTGGTGCTCTTCTGCCTCGAGCATAATCTGGGTGGCGTTGAAAACATGTCGCTTATACCTGGTACCGTAGGTGCCGCTCCTTTGCAGAATATTGGCGCCTATGGTGTAGAGCTCAAGGATGTGTTTGTGGAGTTGGAAGCCGTGAAGCTCGAAACCGGCGAAGTCCAAACGTTCGACAAGGAAGCCTGCCAGTTCGGGTACCGCGAAAGTGTATTCAAACACAGCCTGAAGGGACAGTATGTCGTAACGTCCGTCATACTGCGCCTTCGCAAAAACCCCGAACTGAACACCTCTTACGGCGCTATCCAGACCACCCTGCAGGAGATGCAGGTGCAGCAGCCTACCATACACGATATAAGCGCCGCCGTGTGCCACATACGCCGCAGCAAGCTTCCTGATCCGGCCCAAATCGGCAATGCGGGCAGCTTCTTCAAAAACCCTGAGATACCGGTGCTCCTCTTTGACGTGCTCAAGGAAAAATACCCTGAGATGCCGGCCTACCCAGTGTCGGAAACCAGCGTGAAGGTACCAGCTGGCTGGCTGATTGAGCAATGCGGCTGGAAGGGCAAAGTGATCGATAACTACGGTGTGCACAAAAACCAGGCACTGGTACTGGTAAACTACGGTGGCGCAAAAGGCGAAAATCTGCTTCAGCTGGCCCAGGATATCATAGCATCTGTGCAAGAGAAGTTCGGCATCTCACTGCAGCCGGAAGTAAACATCATGTAGCCCTGCTAACTTCAGGGAAACGCTCAAATTTTTAACTAAACTTCCCTAACTTATTTAGGCAGGCTGCGATATATAGGGTGTACTTTAATTGCTTTTTACCCTATGAAATTATATATATTCCGACTCCTGTTTTTATTTTTAGCGCTTCCCCTTACACTGGTATCCTGTGACGACGACGATGATCCGGCACCAACCAAAACGGACCTCATTGTAGCCCATGAGTGGCAGGGTGACCGCGTACTGGTGAACGGTTTTGACGTGTCAGACCGCCCCGAGATCAAAGACATGCTGCTCGACATCAAGAGCACACGCCTGACTCTGCGCCGCGACGGTACCTATACCGCGGTATACGACCAGGCAGGCTCTACACAGACCACTGTTGGTACATGGGAGTTCAAGGAAGATGAAACGATCATTTACTTTGACCTGCTTGGCGACCTGCAGATAGAGAACCTCACCGCTACCAACATGGACCTGATCGCCACTGTAAACCGCAACAACACGAACTTCGATGCCAAGGTCCAATTTGTGAAAAAAGACTAAATTCCTTAAGTTAGGACTAAACATACCCTCGTGCGTCTCCATGGCACCTTTACAGGCTCAGGACGGGCTCCAGGTAATTCCATTACTTCACTAAAAGACCATTTCATGAAAATCCAAAAATTACTCACCTTCCTGTTTGCCCTCCTTCTGGTGACCAGCATGACGTCGTGCGACAAAGATGAAGATAAGGAGCCTTCGAACAGAGACTTACTGACAGCCAATACCTGGACAGGCAACTCGCTCTGGGCTTTCGGCAATGACATCTCTGAACTCTTTTTAGAAGAACTTGGCTATGACATCAAAAAGAACACGGTCAAGTTCGATAAGGCCGGTACTTATGTGGATTCTTATGAAAGAAGCTCACTAAGTGGCACCTGGGAATTTGCGAATAACGATCAATCGATCATATTTGACAAAGGGACAGATGATGAATATACTGCCAGAGTATTGATACTTACAGATAAAGAACTTCGCTTAGAACAAACCCTTGAGTTTGAAGATGATGAACCTGTAGACCTAGAAGTAAGATACACTCGCTAGAACAAAAAAGGCTCCTTAACAGGAGCCTTTTTTTATTTAAGTACAGCCAGGGTAGCACCGTCGCCTCCCCTTTCCTCTGCCTCGCTGGCCAGGCTGACCACTTCCGGCACTGAGTACAGGTAGTCGCGCACCACCTGTCGCAGCACACCGTTGCCACGGCCGTGGATGATCTTGATCTCCGGTATACCCAGCATAATGGCTTCGTCGGTGAAGTTCATCACTTTATTCAAAGCATCTTCGGCATACTCGCCCCGGATGTCGATCGTAGAGCCAAAGTCAGCCATACGCTGCGTGATGTTCATGCCACGGGTATAGCCCTCAGCCACTTCGGCTTTCTTCTGCTTTTTGGTCTGCGCCTCGGCACGCTCCAGGTTGTCTACCTTCACGATCGTTTTCAGGCCGCCGAACAGTACCTCCGCCGTTTTGCCTTTTATACCTACGATCTGGCCTACCGAGTCCTGCCCGATCAGTGAAACCGTGTCACCAGCTTTGAGTGGTCCGCCATTGCTGGCCACCCGTTTATGAGCAGGTCGTGGATCTTCCTTACGCACTTTTTCAGTGGCAAACTCCTCCAGTTCGCGACGGGCCTGCCTTGTCTGCTCCTTCTCGGCCTGGCTCTGCTTGATTTGCTGGATGGTCGCTTCGATTTTCTGGTTAGCGTCCTTCAGCAAAAGCTTCGCTTTGCCTTTGGCTTCGCGCATCACGTCCTGCTTGCTCTCCTCCAGGAAGTTCTTCAGATCCTGGTACTCCTTCACGTTACGCTTCAACTTCAGCTCCAGGGCCGTGGCCTCTTTCAGCTTCTTCTCCAGCTCCTGCTTCTCAGTTTCGAGCTCCTCTAACAGGCGGTCGTAGCGGATTTTGTCTTTACCCACCAAGCTACTGGCTTTATCGACGATGTGCCTCGGCAAACCGATTTTGCGGGCAATCTCGATCGCGAAGGATGAACCGGGCTTACCAATTTCGAGCTGATAGAGCGGCTGCAGGTTTTTATGGTCATAGCGCATGGCGCCGTTCACAATGCCCGGTGTGCGCTCAGCAAAGTTCTTCAGGTTGGTGTAGTGCGTTGTGATCACGCCAAACACCTTGCTGTCATTCAGGTTCTGCAACACCGCCTCGGCAATAGCACCACCCAGCACCGGCTCCGTACCAGTACCGAACTCGTCAATCAGCACCAGGCTCTTGTTATCGGCCACTGTCACAAACTTCTTCATGTTAGTGAGGTGCGAACTATAGGTACTCAGGTCGTTTTCGATAGACTGCTCATCGCCGATGTCGATGAAGATGTCATGGAAGATACCTGCCTCCGAACCGTCGGCCACCGCAATCAGCATGCCGGTCTGCAGCATGTACTGCACCAGGCCCACGGTTTTCAAACTCACGGACTTACCACCGGCGTTTGGTCCTGAGATCAGTAAAATGCGCTGGTCGCGGGTCAGCTCCAGGTCCATCGGCACCGTTGGCTTACCCAGCTGCTTATGCGACAGGTAGAGCAAAGGGTGTATGGCCTCTTTCCAGGCGATGTGCGGATACTTGTGCAGCTTTGGCATCGTGGCCTCCACTCGTCTTGCAAAAGCCGCCTTGGCCCTGATAAAGTCCAGCAAACCCAGGTATTGGTAAGCCTTCCGCAGCTCCGGTATAAAGTTGCGCAGCGTGTTGGTCAGGCCTGTCAGGATCCGAATCAGCTCACGGTGATAGGCATTCTCCAGGTCCTTGATGTCGTTGTTGAGTTCGAAGATAGACTCCGGTTCAATGTATACAGTCTGTCCTGTGTTCGACTCGTCGTGAATCAAACCTTTGATGCGGCGCTTGTGCTCGGCAATAACAGGTATAACCAGTCGTCCACCACGTATGGTCGGCTCCGCATCGCCGGGCGTCCAGCCTTCGTTTTTGGCATGTCGAATGATCGAGCTGATCGTTTTACGCAATTGTCCCTGCTGCGCGATCAGGTCACGCTTGTAGCGCTGCAGTTCGGGGGAGGCATCGTCGCGCACGGCACCGGCATCGTCCACCACCTTGTCGAGGGCGGCGAGTAGGGAGCGTTCTACCATTACATTGGCACCAAGGGCTTTCAGAGCTTCGTATTTGCCCTCTTCGGCACTGGAAATGTAGCGCAGCGAGTCGCGGATCGTGCGCAGCGACATCTTGATCTCGAAGAAAGCCTGCACTTCCAGGAAAGTACCCGGTATAGCGGCCCGGTCGAGGTAGGCGGTTACGTCGAAGTAATGCTGCAGCGGAATCTCGGCGTCGGACTCTAGCAGTTGTTTAAACTCGTTTGTTTGTTCTAAAAGACGCTGAACCAGGTCATGCCGGTTCAGAAACGTCATGCGGCTGACAAACTGCCGGCCGAGTGGGCTCAGGCAAAGTTCTGAGAGCATCTCCCGCACCTGCGCAAAGCCAATTTTTATTTCAAAGTTCTCTGGATAGATCAATTGTTATCTCTTAGATTTAGGGCAAATTTAGCATATTATAACAAGTAAAGCCGCTGCTTTCGTTCGCTGTGGTTTTATAAATAATTTGGTGAATAAAATGCTTAAGGCTGGTTCTAGGTTGCGTGGTTTGGTCAGGGAGCCTGTGAGCGAACTAATAGGTCGTACCCTGTAATCACACGATCCTGCTGCGTAGCACCACGACGTTACAGTGTAACGTCGCTACAACTTTTAACTCTTAACTAAACACATGGTACTCGACAAAATCACTAACGCCGACCGCTACACTTGCATGCATCCGCTTTTTGCACAGGCTTTCCAATTTTTACAGGAAGCTGATCTGATGACGCTCCCGCTTGGGCAAAAGGCGATGGTAGGCAAAGATCTCTTTGCGATTATCTCCGAAGGCAGCGGTATACCTGAAAAGGACGCCAAACTGGAGGTGCACCGCCGCTACATTGACATACAGTACGTGATTTCCGGCACCGACCACATGGGCTGGAAAGACCTGACACAATGCGAGGCTCCAAATGACCCTTACCAGGACGAACGCGATGCGGCCTTCTTCCCGGATCGTCCTGCCTTCTGGTTTGATGTGCCGGCTGGTTCGTTTACCATCTTCTACCCAGACGATGCCCACGCCGCCATGATCACAGAGGAAAACGTACGCAAGGTGGTATTGAAGATTGCGGTGAAGCCTGAGGCATAATGCTGCCTGCTCTGCAGAATCGAACCTGGAAAATAGCGTTACTCGTTCAAGGGTAAATAAGATGTCATCCATATGAAGTATATATACAGCCTTTTGCTAGTAGCGGTACTCTTTTCCTGTGGCCGGCCTGTAACTAGCAGCCAGGCTCTTGAGAGTAGCATGCAGATGAATGATGGGGAACAATACTACACCTTAAATGGCATTAAGCATTGGGTGAAAGTAAAAGGCAGCCAAAACAGCACCACTCCCATTGTAGTCGTGCATGGCGGCCCGGGTGGCAACCATTATAATTTTGAAAGGACGATAGGGCCTAAGATCGAATCTTTTGCTACAGTTGTTTATTACGAACAGCGCGGAAGCGGAAGAAGTGAAGCTCCACAAGACCCAAATGACTACTTGTTAGAGACGCTCATCAGTGACCTGGAACAGTTGAGAGTAGCTCTAGGAGTTCAGAAAATGACCTTACTCGGGTACTCGTTTGGGGCCGAATTAGCCTTACGTTATGCCATGGCACATCCTGAACGGGTTGAGAAATTGATCTTATCATCGCCTGCTGAATTGTCGAAAGCGAACATGCTGGTGCAGATTCAAGGCTTTTATGCTATTGGAGATAGTACTTTCAAGGCTGGGATAGAGCAGATACTGAAAGACACTACGTCAATAGAGGATAAGTATGGAAAGGTATGGAACTTGAGCTCTACAGATGTGGTCGACCGATTCCTGTTTCTGCAACCTGAGCTGGCACAGAAAAACAGGCAATTGTGGCAGGAAAGCAACCTGAAAAACACTGGCCTTATGGCGAAGGTGTACATCAAAAACAATAAAGCCGACCTGGTGGAGAAGGCAACCGGTGTAAAAACCCCTACCCTGATCATTTGTGGCGTGCATGACAAAAACGGCGGTCTACACACAGGGCTTGCCTTGAAGCAGGTGTTAGCCAACAGCATCATTAAGCTGTATGAAAACAGCGCTCATTTCCCGGACATGGAGGAAGAAGACCGATTTGCTACAGATGTTAGAATATTTACCCAAGGGAAATGAGAGTTGATTCCTATACCTGGATCACATCAAAACAATCCTGAAACCCAGCAACGGAGTTTGTAATCTCATTGCCTATACCAACACCTCAAATTAGGGCCTTTTGCCAGCTCGAAAAAGAACGTCTGCTTTAAGAAGTCACTTTTCAAGCTATAGGCTAACGTGTCAACGCAAGCAGATCTCTTACCAGTCGGTTCTCTGGGCGAAGCAGCGGAAACTGCTCCAGCACATCCAGGAAACCCGTCAGTAGATATGGATTATCGGCCGTATTGGAAAAACAGGCAATCAGCACCTCGTTCTCAGGTATACGAATGACCAAATTGCTGAAGCCGCTGGTGTTGCCGGTGTGATACATTTCCAGTCCGCCTGAGCTACGCCTGCCAAAGAACCAGCCCATCCCGTAGAAGCCATTTTCATAACCCCCAATAGGAGCGTATACCTGCTCCAGCGCGGGTGCCATACCGGACTTTTTGATGAGCGCCTTGTGCCAGCGCAGGTAATCGCGCACAGAGGTATAGATACAGCCGTCGCCTTTGGTGGCGGTGCAGGTGCCCTGGTCAGCCTGTAGAATTTCCCCTTTCTCGCTTCGGGCATAACCCATCGCCCGCTTGGGTATAGCCTTGTCCTTTTGGTAGAGCATCGATGTTTCCATACCTAGTGGGGTAAAGATGCGCTGCTGCACAAAATCCGCATAGGCTATACCTGACACCTGCTCCACTACCAGCGCCAACAGCACGAAACCCGTGTTGCTATACCTGTATTGGGTGCCGGGTGTAAAGTAGGTCTTGATTTGTGCGGCAGCTATGGCTAGTACTTCCTCATCACTGATCTGCCAGTCAGGCTGTTCTTCCACAAACTCCTCATAATCCAGCAAGCCGGAGGTATGGCTGAGCAAATGCCGCAGCGTAACCTGCGCTCCTATACCTGCCGGAAACTCCGGAAAATACTGCTTTAAAGTATCATCATAAGTCAGGCATCCCTCCTGCTCCAGCAGCTGGATACACATGGCCGTAAACTGCTTGCTTACCGAAGCCAGTCGGAAAGTAGTGTCAGGCGTGATCGGCTCAGTGGTTACGAGGTCAGCTATACCTCTACCGCTTGTGTAAAGCTCCTCTCCCGCCACCGATACCAGCAGGGCTGCGCCGGGACCGTCGGAGGTATAATTGTTTGCCAGGTGCTCATCCAGAGCTTCTCTCAAATGCTGCAGCATCGGGTTTTCATTATGCTATACCTTAAAACTTCTCCTCCACTCCCAGCCCGAACAGGGCGTAGTCATATTTCACGGGGTCCTCCGGGTCGAAAGCCCGGAGGTGGTCGGTCAGTTCTTCTGCTGTTTGCCAGTCCATGCCCTTGCGCGTGATCAGGCCCAGCCTTCGGGCGACCCGCTCTACGTGCACATCACAGGGACAGACCAGGTCAGCAGGTTGCATCGTGTGCCAGATGCCAAAATCCACGCCGCCGTCAGCAGGCCGCACCATCCAGCGCAGGTACATGTTCAGCCGCTTGCAGGCTGACTTGCGGGCCGGTGTGGAGATGTGCTTGCGGGTGCGGTGCGGGGCATCCTCCAGACTGAATACCAGGTCGTGAAAATGCTCCAGTCGCTCCTTTTGCGTCCTGATCTTATTGTGCTCTCCTGTAAAAGCCGTTTCCAGGCTCTCGTGCTGCTCATAATACCACCTGAACCAGTGGATCAGATAGAGCAGGTCAGTGTCGTTGAAGGTGCGGTGTTTGAAGCCCAGAAAACGCGGCAGGTCCTGCTCCTGATGCTGCAGGATGAACTCGTGTGGAGCATTGTCCATCAGGTCCATCAGCTTCAGGCAGTTGTTGATGATGGTCTTGCGCTGTCCCCAGGCCAGAATGGATGCAAAAAAGCCGCTGATCTCGATGTCCTGCTTATTCGTGAAACGGTGCGGTATGGACACCGGGTCGTTCGATATAAAGTTGGGCTGGTTATAGCGGGTTACCCGGTCGTCGAGCAGGGCTTTGATCTGGGCGATGTCCTGTTTCATGTGCTTGGTACGAGAAATAGCGCCCTGCAAGTTAAACATTATGCGGCAGGCAACCCAAACTAAGCGTCCATTGCAGGTATAGAAGCCGCCAAAAACAAAAAGCCCGAACATGGCTGCCCGGGCTTTCCTTTTATCGCTATACCTGCTTATGGCATGTAAGACAATTCTACTCTGAACTTCTGGTCGATGGCGCCTAACTTCTGGCAGGCTTTCTTCGACAGACGCACTACCACGTTGTTGTTCTCGCCTGTATTCGGCAGTTTACCAATCACACGCACATACACTACCTGGTCGTTCATGGCATTTTTCACCTGCATGATAGTACCTACCGGAGCAGTTTTGTGCAGCGCCAGGTATTTGTTTGTATCTGCTTTCGGATCGATCATTTCGGCCATACCTGTCTCGATGATCTTTTTGGCACCAGACACAGAGTCTACCACCTCCTCGTCGTCGTCCGAAACGCTGGTAGCCGGTGTTGGCGTAGCTGGCTGCGGCGTGAGTACGATGTGGGTATTGGCTGGGTTAGTGCTGGCTGCCACAGGCTCTGTCGAAGCCACAGCAGTTTCCGTTACGCTATCTTTTGCAATCTCGTCATCAGTCTCACTCACATAAATCGGATTCTTGGACGGTACCGCCTGGCCCTTGCCCACGATCAGGTGAGATCCTACACTGATCGTATTGTCAGGCAGGTTATTCCAGCGCTTGATATCATCTACTTTCACGCCATGCATACGGGAGATCGAATAGAGTGTCTGCTGTGGCTCTACCTGGTGCAGCTTCTCGCCACGGCTGTTCACCGTAAAGGTACGGTTGCTGGCGGTGCCTGCAGCAGGCGTCTGCTTGAAAGTGGCTGGTGCTGCGGCATACTTACGCGGAATCAGCACAACCTGGCCGACATTAATGGTGGTTTCTACTGAGGGGTTGGAGTCCACGATCTGTGCAACAGAGACGCCATACTTTCTGGAAAGGGCGTAAAGCGTTTCTTTTGGCTCCACACGGTGCTGCACGTATACCTTCCCATTCTTACGCTCTACACCTACAGAGTCGCGCAGGGCAACCATGTCGAAGGCTGAAGCCGAAAAAGGGAGCAGCGGCATTGCTACAAGGGCGATAAGTAAAATTCGGATCATAGCTAAAAGTCGAACTATAAAATTTAAAGAGAATATGCCTTCCAGGTTGTTTTGTTTTGCACGAAGTACAAATTGCGCATAAAGATAAAAAAAGTATCTGAACCTACGCCATCAATTGCACCTGCAAGTAACTCATTTAAGTGCAAAAAACCATTTAAATCAAAAACAGCCAGAAAATTATCTAACTTATTTTCACCTGACTTGCAGTAGTAACTCACCACCAGACAGGTATCCATCTCGGCGTACTCCAGGGCGCTTACAGGCTCACAATCAAGCTCCTGCGCCAGGAAATCACGCACCTGCTTAAAGTAAGCCTCGCCCTCCCGGTACAGGTGCGGGTACTGCACAGCACCAAAGCGGTGTTCGTGGTAGCGCTGCACCCGATCTGCCGCCTCTTTTTGGCCTATATCGTTTTGCACGGTTTTACCGTAACCGCTTTCCAGCAAAAGCAGTTCCAAACGCTCTTGTGCAATCTCGTAAGCCAGCACGCCCCTCTCCTCCACTCCGTAAAAAGCCAGTTCCGGCTGCTGCCAGAGTGCTTTACCTGTTTCCGCCGCAAACGCCCGTATACCTTTGTGCTGCCCCAGTTTTCGGTCGCCATAGCCGTGCAGGTATACGACCTGCTTGTGCACGTCCTCCAGCCCCAGCCACCAGGTGTTAGCATCGGGCAGTTTGAGCTCCTGCAGCTGCGCGTCGGGCAGGTGCTGGGTATAGAAGCGGACCTGCAGCAGGTCAGCGTCGCGCACCTCCAGTGCCAGCCAGCCATTGGGTGCATCCAGCCGGATACGCCACACAGGCGCCTCAAAATCGTATTTAAAAAGTAGGGAAAGAATAAGCGGGATTTTTTTAGTACCTTATTTCCGATTAAGCTCAAATGTATGAAATCTAACGCAAAAATATGGCAATGGCCGTCACTCCTCCTGCTGGCCCTTCTCTTTTCTTTCACAGCCGTTCTGGCACAGGAGCGACAGAAGGTGTTCATCATGGAGATCGGGTCAGAGATCGACCCGCGCACCAACCGCTATACCCAGCTGGCCCTCGACGAGGCTACCCGCGTGGAGGCGGATCACATTTTGCTGAAGCTGAATACCTATGGCGGTGCCGTAAATGATGCTGACGCCATCCGCTTGCGGCTGCTCGAGTACCCGAAACCGATCTATGTGTTCATCGATAAGAATGCAGCCTCGGCCGGGGCGCTTATTTCCATTGCCTGCGACAGCATCTACATGGCACCGGGCGCCAACATCGGGGCAGCCACGGTGGTCGGTGCCGACGGACAGGCAGCTCCCGGCAAGTACCAGAGCTACATGCGCTCCATCATGCGCTCCACTGCAGAGGCAAACGGACGCAATCCCAGACTGGCTGAGGCCATGGTAGACGCTGCCGTGGACAGCACCTTGTCTGCCGATCAGGTGCTTACACTCACCACATCCGAAGCCATCCAGCACGGCTTCTGTGAAGGACAGGCTAACAACATCGACGAGGTGCTGCAAAAGCTTAATCTGCAGGATGCTGAGATCATCCGATATGAACTCAGCACTACCAACAAAGTCATTTCTTTTTTCCTGAATCCTGTTATCAGCGGCATTCTCATCCTGATCATCATCGGCGGACTGTGGTTTGAGCTGCAGACGCCGGGTGTGGGCTTTCCGCTGATGGCTGCTATTGTGGCCGGTGTGCTCTACCTTACACCTTTCTACCTCAACGGACTGGCTGAGCACTGGGAGATCCTGCTGTTCATTGTGGGGCTGGTGCTCATTGCGCTGGAGGTGTTTGTTGTGCCTGGCTTTGGTGTGACAGGTATAAGTGGTATTTCGCTGGTGTTCCTGTCGCTGCTGCTGATCATGATCAACAACCAGGCCTTTGACTTTACTTTCGTTTCATCGGAGCGTCTTATGGAAAGCCTGGTGTCGGTGCTGCTGGGTATGATCAGTGCTGTGATCATTGTCATGCTGACCTGGAACCGCGTGCTGGGCAGCCGCGCCTTGCAGCGAGTCACTCTTGCCAATACCTTCGCCAGCAAAGAGGGCTATCGCTCCAGCAACTCAGTCGAGCACCTGATTGGTAAAACAGGTGTCGCCTATACCCGCATGGCCCCGAGCGGACGTGTGATGATTGACGATAACGTATATGACGCGCAGGCCCGCGACGGCTTCATCGAAAAAGGTGACTCCGTGCAGGTGATTGACCAAAGTACCTTTGCGCTCCGGGTGAAGAAAGTTTAGGAATCGGGGAGTTTAAGAGTTTAGCATTATTTTCGGCAATCTTTGCAACGCTGGAGGGCATTTTGGGGTCATGCCAGTAAACCAAACCTCGATCACATGAAAAACATTATCCGCTACACCCTCCTGTTGGCTGCATTTACAGTTTCTGCCTTCTCTTGCGACAAGGACGAGGACCTGGAAGTGCTGGAAGAAGTTGCCTCTATCACTTGGTCCGGCGATTACGCCGTAGATGGCTGCGGTTTTCATGTGCAAATAGGTGAGAAACGCTTCAAACCGGCAAATGAAGCTGATATTGACAATTCCTTCAAATCACATGACCCCATACCTGTCGAGGTGAAATTTGTGCAGCTGGGCCAGCGGGACACCCAGTGCGGCATGCTTCCTGTTGCTACTAAAAAGGACTTTATCCGTATCCTTTCAATTAAGAAACTATAAATCAGGCTTCTCTTCTTACATAAGTTCACATATCCTGTTCCTATATGAAACTGTTTCTACAGCTCACCTTATTTTTCAGTCTTACTTCTCTTTTACTTAATTCCTGCCAGCATACGCTAAATACCGAAACAGATACCAAAGAAGCCATGCTGATCTGGTCTGGTGAGTATATGGTGGATGGCTGTGGCTTTGAAGTGCTCATCAACGGCAACAGGTATAAGCCCGAGAATGAAGGGGATATTGATGAAGCATTCAAAGTAGAGGGAGAGACACCCGTGCTAATTGAATTTGAAAAGCTGGGCCGCCAGCTGGATATACGCTGCGGCCTCTCCACCCAAAGCAGGGCCATGGAAGCTATCCGTGTCATCTCTGTCAAAAAAAGACCTTAACCGGCAAATTGCTTTTTGCGGCAGTCTGCTGCATTACTCCTGTCTGTTATGTAACTTGCCGGGGCCTGCCACTGCACGGCTGGCCAAAGATAACCGTCTGCCCTATGGAAATACTCGGCATTATACCTGCCCGCTACGCCTCCACCCGTTTTCCCGGAAAGCCACTTGTCGACATCAATGGCAAAAGCATGATACAGCGGGTATACGAACAGGCTTCATCATCTGGTTTAACTGATGTTATCGTAGCCACTGATGATCAGCGCATTTTGGATCACGTGCACGGCTTCGGAGGCAAGGCCGTGCTGACAGCAGCACACCACCAAAGCGGCACCGACCGTTGCTTCGAAGCCTATCAGTTACACGACCAGCCTTTCGAGTATGTGATCAATATCCAGGGCGACGAACCCTTCATCAAGCCTGAGCAGATTGAATTGCTGGCCACCTGTTTCAACAATCCGCAGACGCAGCTGGCTACCCTCGTCAAGAAGATCAACACTCCGGAAGAGCTCTTCAATATCAATGCCCCTAAAGTAGTCGTAAGCCTTCATGGAGAAGCCTTGTACTTCAGCCGGCAGCCTATTCCCTATTGCCGCAACGTGCCCAACGACATCTGGCACAAACAGCATACCTACTACAAGCACATCGGCATCTACGGGTACCGCACCGATATACTGGAGCAGATCACCCAGCTGCCCCCTTCCAGTCTGGAACTGGCCGAGTCACTGGAGCAACTGCGCTGGCTCGAAAACGGTTTCCGCATTACCACTGCTACCACGGAGTTTGAAACCATCGGCATCGATACCCCGGAGGATCTGGAGAAGGTGGTCAGGAATGGAGAATGGTTGTAGGACAATGATAAACTGCTAGGGTGTCAAAGATGCTCCATTTAAGTAAAATCTTTACTTAATCTACAAATTAACACAAAGCACCACAAAACACTGATTACTTTACGCCTATTTAAACAAAACAGCATTCAAATCAGCAAACATTCAACCTTAGTTATTCCACAATCCCACTCATGAAAAACTACACCTTGCAGCGATTTGTGAAGTTGAATCTATACTTCTTCGGGATGTATGCTTTGCTGACGGCGGCCTGGTTTGGGATATCCGGCAGGTTTAAAGAAGATGCTCCCGGGGCGGTAAATGAGATCCTGGTGAATTCGGCTATCTTCTCGCTGCTGTTCACCATTGCTTTGTTGCTATGGTACAGGCGCACGGAAATCAGGATACCGGTGAAGAGCATCTCCCCCAAAGCGCTCGATCAGAAACTCGAGGAGATTGGCTACGAACGTATACCGGGCAAAGACAAAGGAGCCGTGCAGGTATACAAACCCCGCCCCCCCAGGGCTCCTGCCCTGGCTGGTCGCCTGTTCGTGCAGAAGTCAGCCAACTTTTACCACCTGCAAGGGCCGGTGAGTAAGTTGAAGAGTTTGAAAGTTTAGGGGTTTGAGAATTTGAGAGCTGAAAGGCTCGAGCCCGGATTTCGGGATGGGTAAAATTGTTAATTGTTTATTGCTGATTGTTTAGTGCACGCTTCTTACAGGGGGCGACCCAACACTTAGCTCCTCTCAACATTCAGATTTTCTAACTCCCAAATTCTCAAACTCCTAAACTTGCATCACCCTCCCGCCTTCTTGGCTTTATAGCCTGCGGCTTGTAGTACCTGCAGCACTTTGTCGCGGAAGTCGCCCTGAATCAGGATCTCGCCGTCTTTGGCAGAACCGCCGACGCCACATTTATTTTTAAGCAGTTTGCCCAGTTCTTTCAGATCGTCTTCCGTTCCTACAAATCCCGTTACAAGCGTTACCTGCTTGCCTCCACGGGCTTTCTTATCCAGCATTACTTTCAGGTTCTGCTGCTGTGGCGGAAGTGTCTGGGCCTCGTGCTCCTGCTCGTATTGGTAACTGAAATCAGAACTGGTGGAGTATACAACTCCCTGTCTGCCTTTTTTATTCTTGTCGCTCATAATCTTAGTCTCCTATGTTTAGCGCGCCACCACGTGCAGTGACTGTGGCACCATACGCACTTCAAACTCTTTGGCTTTGCCCAGATACTCCCCATCGGCATGGTGCATCATTTCGTGGTCAGTCTGCACCATGACGCCTTCTGTCTTAAAGTACTCGGCACTGTCTGCACTGGCCGGCTTATTGGCCAGCATGGCATAGCTCAGTTGCAGGGCCTTAAACATATCCAGTTTACGCACCAGGCACACGTCCAGCATACCATCCCGTATATCAGCCATGGGGGCGATATAGGCATTGTTGCCGTACTGCGCTGCATTAGCAAAGGCCATTACAAACAACTCCGTTTCAATGGTCTTGCCATTAATAACGGCCTTCACTGGAAGATGGCGGTAGTTGCGCACCTCTTTCAGGATAAGTTCCACATAGGTCTTCAGACCGCGCTTCTTACTCCCCGCAAACACCGAACTAATGTACGCATCAAAGCCTATACCTGCGGTAGTGAAGAACGGGCGCCCGTTGATGGTCCCGCTGTCTATCTTAGAGCGGTGTCCGTGGTTCAGATAACGGATAGCAGCATCAACGGTCAGGGGCACCTGCAGGTGACGGGCCAGTCCGTTACCGGAGCCCCTGGGGATAATGCCCAAGGCCGTTTCAGTATGCAGGATTCCCTGCGCCACCTCGTTCACGGTACCGTCGCCCCCAACGGCTACCACCACCTCACGGCCCTGCTCTGCCGCCTGCCTGGCCAGTTCCGGTGCATGCCCGGCATAGTCCGTGTACACGATGTCGTGGTCAAACTTTTCGTGGTCCAGGTGAAGCTTAATGCGGGCGGCTACATCCACCTTGCTGCTGGGGCCAGACGTGGGGTTGATGATGAACCGGAAGTGGGGACGTTTGCTCATATACGGACGGGCAGGCCAATAACGCTGCTATCTGGGTTAATTCTACGCAAATTAACCCATTCCTTTGGAGAATAAAAAAGCCCGGCAAGTAGCCGGGCTTTCTGTTACATAGGTGTGGCCTACTTATTTCAGATGGAAAGTAAGCACAGGTATGTCGGAATGGTTTACCAGGTCTTCGGCGATGCTACCGCTGAGCAGGTGTGACAGGCCGGTGCGGCCGTGTGTGGCCATCATCACCAGGTCAGCTCCGGTCTCCTCTGCGAAGTGCAGGATGCCGTCTTCCTCAATGGTATCATTGTAGACATTGATCGTGAAGTTCTGCAGTCCGTAGCGCTCGGCGGCCTTCTGCATGCGTGCACGCAGATTGCTGCTCGACTCGAAGGCACCCGGCGTGTTAATGTAAACCAGGTGTAGTTTTGCTCCGAACATCTGCTGGAAATACTTGAACTTCTCCACAGCCGTTCCGATCTCACGCTTGAAATCAGAAGGCAGCACGATGTTTCGGATCTGCAGGTTCGGGATCGGTCCTTTCACAGTCAGTACCGGGCACTCGGCCGTACGCACCACCTTCTCGGTGTTGGATCCGATCAGGAATTCGTCCATACCGCTGGCGCCTTTCGAGCCCATCACCACCAGGTCCACCTTGTCGTCGCTGATCACACGACGGATCTTGCGGATTACGTTGTCTGCGTCTACCTCCTGCACCACTTCCACCCCTTCGTGCTCCACAGAGCGCTCCAGTTCGGCCATGCGGTACTTGGTGTTCTCAAGCAGCTTCATCATGTATACCTGCTCCATGCCGTTTCCGCCTACCAGGTCGCCGGTTGCACTGAAAGAGTAGGAATAAGGCATTTCGACCACGTGCAGCAGTTTGATGGCAGCACCCGTCTGGCGGGCAATGGCAACAGCTACTTCGAAGGCGTTGCGGGCCTGATCGGAAAAGTCGGTTGGTACAAGTATTCTTCTCATAATTTTGTGCGGTTTTATAATGCTTTGTTCTATTTCAGTTGTAAAAATACAGGCCTGTATACGCCTGTACTATGACAAATGTCATTCCTGATGAAATATAGTGTTTTTCTTTTATAATCGCCACAAAATCACAAAAGCCCACCAGAATGGCGGGCTTTTGCAGGAATAAGGTATAAATCAGGTGATTAGCCAAGCTTGGCGATCAGGTCGGCGGCTCTATTAGAGTAGCCAGCCTCGTTGTCGTACCAGCCTACCACTTTCACCAGTGTTTCGTTAGCTGATGTCATCTCTGCATCGAAAATGCAAGAGTGCGTGTTGCCTACGATGTCGATGGAAACGATCGGATCCTCTGTGTACTCCAGGATACCTTTCATTTCGCCTTCAGCAGCCTTCTTCATGGCAGCGTTGATTTCCTCTTTCGTAGCTGGCTTCTTCAGTACTACAGTTAAGTCAGTCAAAGAGCCATCCGGAATAGGCACGCGCATAGCCACGCCGTCCAGTTTGCCTTTCAGGTGAGGCAGTACAAGACCAACGGCCTTGGCAGCACCTGTAGAAGTAGGCACGATAGAGTAAGCAGCGGCACGGGCACGGCGCAGGTCGCTGTGTGGTGCATCCTGCAGGTTCTGGTCAGCTGTGTAAGCGTGAACCGTTGTGATATAGCCTTTTTCGATACCGAACGTATCATCAAGCACTTTCGCCATTGGCGCAAGGCAGTTAGTCGTACAAGAAGCGTTGGAAACGATGCGCTCGTCGCCAGTCAGAATGTCTTCGTTCACACCCAGTACCACAGTTGGGATGTTGCCTTTGGCAGGAGCTGAGATAACTACTTTGCGGGCACCAGCTTCCAGGTGACCACCAGCGCCCTGCTCGTCAACGAAACGACCAGTAGACTCCAACACAACGTCAACGCCCAGATCGCCCCAAGGCAGGTTCTTCGGCTCGCGCTCAGCTGTGATTTGAATCTCTCTGCCGTTTACAATAATACCGTTGTCAGTGGCTTCTACTGTACCATTAAAACGGCCGTGTACTGAATCATACTTCAGCAGGTGAGCCAATGTTTTGGTGTTGGTCAGGTCGTTGATCGCTACTACCTCTACATTGTCCTTCTCCAGAAGGGCCTTAAAAGTAAGTCTGCCGATACGGCCAAAACCGTTAATTGCAACTTTAATTTTAGACATGGTATTTGGGATTGATTTGTTTTTAAAATTTGATGGTGCGAAGTTACGATTAGCATTAAGGAAAACCAATATATTTTTTCCCGCCTGACTCCTAACGTTTTACGTAAATTAAGGTTAAAAATCCGGAAAAATATTTGCCATGTAAGCGCTTTGCCGTATATTTGCACCACAAAACGACAGAATGGTCCGTTCGTCTAGGGGTTAGGACTCCAGATTTTCATTCTGGCAACAGGGGTTCGATTCCCCTACGGACTACATAGTAAAGCTTAAAAACCCGCTTATTTTATCTAATAAGCGGGTTTTTTATTTCCAGAGTAACAGAAAAGTAACAAAAAAGATTTCCCCTACAATTACTGTCCCTAGCATTGCTTTCTGTGGCAATGGCCAGGTCTATGGTACCCTTCTCACGTTCGATATTCCAAACAGTGTAGCTTCTGATCTTGTCTTTAGTAGACAGCGCACCATTATCTAGCCCTACCGTCATTCTCAAAAAGTAGCCAGGTAAAAACTCAGCTTTCCTGATACTGTCACTCTGTATCCTGATGTGATGCACGGCAGGTGTGAACGAGGGTTGCTTTGTTCAGCAACCGTTTCATGAACGCTTCTATCAATGCCATTAAGCTAGTGCAACATTGATTAACTTCAGCGTGAATTATAAGGACATGCTTGTACTTCTACCTGCAGCAGACTTAGGCTGAATGGGAGCTTTTTTAAATCGTCCCCAGGCAACAAAGGCTGTCAATGTAAATAATATTGCAGTTGGAAGGAACGGCTCATTATTCGTAACGTGGTATCCGAAAGCAAGTACCATGATTACTGCTAAACCAGCTGCAGCAAGTGGTGTCAGTACAGGCTTGATTCGTAAGGCAGCTGGTAAGATTAAACCAATAGCAGCCAATAGCTCACTAATCCCTATAAAGCGAACCATGCCTTCTCCAAATGAATTCACATAGGTCATTCCCTGTGCGGCAAGATCTGTGAGTGGCGTAACCAGTTTCATAAAGCCTGCCATACCAAATGCCAAGGCTAATAATACCTGTACTACCCAAAGTGTGATGTGCAGGGCTTTAGATTGATTTTGTGGAGTTGCAGTGCTGTTCGTTGTCATGATGGTTAAAATTTTAAATTTTAGTTTTTTACTTATCTTGTGCTACAAAGGTAGCGGGCTCGTAAAGCCAGCGCCTTGATGTATGTTAAGAAATATGACAGAAGCCTTTTTTGATTATCTACGCTCCAAGCTGGCTATCACTGACCAGCAACTTTCCCAACTCGAGCCACATTTAAAAACACGGCATGTGGAGAAGGGACAGGTATTACTAAGTGTCGGAGAAGTGTGTTTGTATGGTGGTTTTGTGCTGAAAGGGTGCCTGCGAAGCTATGTGATCGATGAAAAGGGCAAAGAACACATTATTCAGTTTGCGCCTGAGAACTGGTGGATAGCTGAACAGATCAGCCTGTTTAAAAAGACTCCTGCTATCTTTTACATAGATGCCATTGAAGCAACCGATTTGTTAGCCATAGACCTGGCCTTCTTTGATGAGTTGAATAGGATAGTTCCTGATGTACAACAGCTGTTGAGCAGTTTACAGTTAAACAGCCTTCGAACCTTTCAGAAACGGCTGATTAGCCACTTAAGTGAAACCGGGGAACAGCGGTATGTAGGTTTTGTTGAAACTTATCCGTCTCTCTCTCTGCGCTTGCCGCTCTGGATGATTGCTTCTTACCTGGGCATGACTCCCGAATCACTCAGCCGTATCCGCAAAGAGTTAATGGATAAGTAGTAGTACCTATTGGCTCGCTTATTATGCCTTTAAAAATGTTTCGAGACTGGTTAATTCCATGTGGATAAGGTTCAATAATTCCATCCTACGGATTACTAGAAAGCCGCTCAGGAAACTGAGGGCCTTTTTTGTTTTTCCCCTCTTCGAGTAATTCTGCTAAACCTTATGTACCGGAGGTGGCTAAATAAAAGATGTTAACTTTGCAATAGTCCCTTTGGGCGACAATGGCCTGAATGGTCATTGTAAATTAATGTGTCTACCTCCCGTCAGCGACTTGCTGATGCAGCAGGTTATCAATTTGAGTTTCTATGAATGCCAGCAAGAAATGTCCGAACTGCGGTAAATGGTCCCGCTGGGACCAAGATCCGACCGACCGTTGTGAGCATTGCGGCAGCGTGCTTGACCCTGTTGCCGTTGCCCGTCAACAGGCCCGTGCCGAACGCCAACAGGAAGAAGAGGAGCGTTTCTCCATCAAATTCATCGAGATAAAACCGGAAGACCCCTGGTACCTCAATATTATCAAACGAATCGGGCTTGGTTTTCAGATCGCCTTTGTTTCTATTGTGTCTTTTATCCTATGGCTTATCGCGTTGCTGGCCGGATAAGTTGGAGCACGCTTAGTCCCTCGTTCCGGGTGCTGACAGCGGTATACCTGAGTCATTGGGTATGGCGTTGGCTGGACCTGCCCAGGCCCTGGTGGGTGCAGCATTACCTGGATGATTTGCTTTGCATGCCGCTGGTGCTTACCACTACCTTGTTTGTGCTGCGCTTCATATACGGGCCACAGGTATGCCTCTCCTGGCGCCAGGTGACATTCGCGGTACTTTATTTTACAGTGGCTTTTGAGATGATTTTCCCCAGGTATATGGTCCGCTATACCGGAGACTGGGTAGATGGGTTGCTCTATGCAGTGGGTGGTGTCATCTTTTATAAATTCCTGAACAAGTGAGGGCGGTGATACTCAGTTGCTATAGTATTTGTAAAGCGGTCATACCTGCACTGCCATTGCCTCACTCATATCTCTTTTCCTCATCTTCTCATACTTCCTTCCAAAATACACCATGGAGAAAGCGGTCAGCAGGATACCGATTGCGGAAAGGGCGATCACACTGTTAGAGAAGAACGTCACCCAGTTCAGCTGTACCTGAAAGATCTCTTTGCTGAACAACACCCCAACGCTGCCCACATAGCCAAAAGAATCCGCCACATAGATCAGAAAGCCTACGTTTCCGGTATACCTGAAAGCAGAGATCAGCCGGTCGAAAAAGACGGCGTTGAAAGGGATGTATACCATGTACAAACCTAGCCCGACCAGCATCATCCACCATACCGGATCCATGGATTGAGCGGCAAAAAGTGCCGTTGAAATGCCAGCGATCGTAAATCCGATCAGGATAAAAACATGGGCCGTTTGCAGCGCTCTGTAGTTGTTTTTGATCAACACCATGCTGCCGATCAAGACCAGGATAATCAAGGTAATGGGCGTCTCTGTTTTCGAGAAGATGGCAGGCTGATCAAAATAGCCCAGCTCTTTCCACATTTCTGCGCCAAAGTTATCGCGAATATCCCGGAAGATGGTGGCAAAGCAGTAGATGATCACACAAACAACTATACCGGCAAAAAACTCCTTTATAAAGCGTTTCCGATCCTCTTCTGTCATGGGAGCTCGTTCTGTTCTCAGCCTGACATCCTCTTCGCTGGGTGGCGGAATCCTTTCCATCAGGAAAACAAAAAGCAGAAGCGGCCCGGCAAACACCAAACCGGTATAAAAAGGCACCCAGAACTCTGATACGCCAAACTGCACCATCAGCCAGGCACCGACCGACTTGACAAATCCGGAGGCGAAGATGAAGCTTACCGCTAGTGTTGCTCCGATAAAATCGGTACTTCTCCTGCCCTCCACATAAGAGAAAACGACTCCCCAAAGCATCCCCAGCGGGAATCCGTTGATGAAGAGAAAAACAATGTTGTAAGGAGGCGGCACGAGGGCAAAAAACAGCCAGCTTAGCCAGGCGATGCCCGTTAGCAGGAGAATCACCTGCCCCCTGCCTGTTCGCTTAAGCTCTGCTATATACTTGATGCCATAGAATTTGGCCAGCAGGTACCCCAGCACCTGGCTGATCACCAGAATCGTTTTGTAACTGTAACCGGCAATCTCAATCCCGTCGAACGTGGCGACAGTAAAAGATTTTCTGAAACCAAAGATCATGGTATAAGCAAAGAATACGACCACTGCTGCGTATAGCCCAACTTTAATCTGGCTACTGTTCTTATTTATGAATGCTGCCATGCCTTTTTCATCATTTCCAGAATAGTGATTTTATCTTCTTATTGGGAATGTAGTCAATAGCGATGAAATTATTATACAAGTGGTAAGAATTGTTTTTGGTTTTCTGATGATCAGATATATCTCCTGGTTTTAAGTCACCTGGTTAAGCACTAGATTCCTGCTTACTGCAAAGCCGCAACTGTGTGCCAGTATTTTGGGTTGTTTTTCACTGTCTCTAAGCAAAAGAGCAGCAGTCTTTTATAACTTATTGTATTGTAACTCAAAAATATACTTTACTTTTAATGAATTAATATGGCAGCACAAACGTAATTAATACAACAACCTGAACCTGCTTTACAATTTTTGTAAAGTCCTGATCTCATTGCTCATCAATCGCACCAGGTTCTAAGCAATTCCCAGCAGCAGCGCCGTTTCATACTCCCGGATTTGAGTGTGTACTTAACCCAATTAAATGAAACTATACATTAAGTATATGGTCAGCAGCCGCTGCAAAGCGCTGGTGCAGGAAGAGCTTATAAATCTTGGATTACAGTCAGAGTACGTGGTAGTTGACCTCGGCACAGTAGAAATACACAAAGACATCACCGATATTCAGCTGGAACAGCTGAAAGATAATTTAAGCAAAGCCGGCCTGGAATTGCTTGACGACAGCAAAAGCAAACTGATCGAAAAGATAAAGACACTTATCACCGACATGATCCACGCTTCGGAAGAACAGCCGAACGTGAATTATTCAGTTTACATAAGCGAGAAACTGGGATATAATTATAACTACCTGGCCAACATCTTTTCAGAAGTTAAGGGTATCACCATTCAGCAGTTCATTATCCTTCACAAGATAGAGAAAGCAAAAGAACTGCTGTTTTACGATGAACTCTCCCTTACCGAAATTGCTCATCGCCTACATTACAGCAGTGTGGCCCATTTGTCAAGTCAGTTTAAAAAGGTGACAGGGCTTTCCCCTACCTTTTACAAGAAAATCAAAGAGAAGCGGGAGAACGTGCTCGAAAACCTGTAATATTTGAAACATACTTGAACAAGTATGTAAAGAATTCCCCTTCTATTCCACCCACCTTTGTGCATCTTTTATGTGCTGTTTCGGACCTCAGTGTGCATGCGCTTATGATCTGCTTATACAGCCGGTTACTGTATCCTAACATGAGGTGTAAAGTCATCAGGCAGTAATAAACTCACAAATGGTTATTCAACATTTCTAAAGCAAAATTAAACTGCCTGTCATGGTAACACCTCGACCTGTAAGTTCAGCCCCATACTTCTTCTTCCCAAACCGCTTACGTTTGCCTATGAACCTTAAAAAACTAGAAACAGGAAACGCTTCCTTCGATCATATATCTCACGGCGGATTGCCCCTTGGCCGAACCACCCTTGTAGCAGGCAGCTCTGGTAGCGCAAAAACACTTTTCGGTGCGCAGTTCCTCGCATTGGGTATCCAGCTGTTCGATCAGCCGGGCGTTTTTGTCACGTTTGAAGAGCAGGTAGACGATATCCGGAAAAACCTGAAAAGCTTTAACTGGGACATTGATACATGGGAAAGAGAAGGCAAGTGGATATTTGTGGATGCCGCCCCAAAAGAAGAGGTAATAATTGCTGTCGGTGATTTCGACCTGAGTGCATTCAGGATAAGACTGGAGAGAGCCGTGCAGAAATGTAAAGCACAGCGCGTTGTTATAGATTCTATAGGCAGCATCTTTACGCAATTCCACGAAGAGACGCACACCATACGCCGTGAATTAATACAGGTAGCTCTTACGTTATCACGGTTAAATGCCACGTCTATTATAACGGCTGAACGCCTGGAGGAGTATGGAAACATTACACGTTTCGGAGTAGAGGAATTTCTGACAGACAATGTGATCATACTTCGTAATGTACTTCAGAATGAGAAGCGCAGGAGAACCATCGAAATTCTTAAATTCAGGGGAAGTGATCACGAGAAAGGCGAAAACCCATTTTCCATAAACCCGGAGAAGGCCATTGTCATTATTCCGCTTTCAGCCATGAATCTCCGCCATATCTCTTCTAACGAGCGGGTTACTTCCGGTATACCGGCACTGGACGATATGATAAACGGAGGGTTTTACAAGGGCTCCATCAACTTGGTTTCCGGGGCAATCGGGGCTGGTAAAACCTTGCTGGTAGCCAACTTCATCCACGCCATACGGCAAAACAATGAGCGCTGCCTGCTCATGGCCTTTGAGGAAAGCACCGAACAGCTACACCGTAATGCAGCCGGCTGGGGAATCGACTTCAAAGAACTCGAAGAAGAAGGGCTTTTAAAGGTGATTTGCATCTACCCGGAGATTTCCTCACTTGAGGATCATTTCATCAATATCCAGGAAATTGTAAAAGACTTCAAGCCTGACCGGATCGCAATTGATAGTTTGTCGGCTTTGTCCAGAACTTCTACAGACAAAGGATTCCGGGAGTTTATCATAGCCTTCACGGCTTACCTCAAGCACGAGGAAATTACAGGCATGTTTACGTCAAATACGCCCTTGCTGGCAGGCGGCACATCCGATACAGAAGGCAACATTTCTCCTATCACAGACTCCATTATTCTGCTGCGCTATGTAGAGATGTCAGGCGAAATGCAACGAAGCATCGCTGTGCTTAAAATGCGCGGATCCAAGCATGACTCTTCTATCCGGAAGTTTTCAATAACAGATCAGGGAGCAAACATAGGAAAGCACTTCGAAGGAATCAGCGGCATTCTGACTGGCAACCCTATGCTTATCAAGCTTGAGTAACAGTTGATTACAGTAAACAAATAGTAGTCGTTCGATTACGAAGCTTTTCGCTAAAAACAACAAAATGAGCATGCATGTATTTCAGCTCTTTATTAACGGACACAGCCTGAACTCTATCGAGGCTGTGGACACACTTCTTAAAATTTGCAGGGAGAATCTAAATGGTAATTATCAGCTTGAAATAATTGATATACAGAAAGACCCTGATAAGGCCGAGGAGGCAGGCATCATCGCTATACCTACTCTCATTAGAATGGAGCCAACACCAGTCAACCGCATTATAGGAGCACTTAATGTCAGGAGCCGCGTATTGGCTGGATTAGGCATTTCAAGTATGCACAAATAAATCACACTATAGGATTTCATACCTGGAGAACACGGACTGTACGCTTTTAGAAAACCCTTATCATCATGCTGCTATGAATCCTATTTATTTGCGAAAGAGTGAGGCTAGGGTGAGTGTTTGTAATTTATTTATTGTATATTGTAAAAAATAATGAACGTATATACCTGCAGATATGTAGTAGGTATATAATAACAAACACAATAATGAATACAGGAACAGTAAAATTCTTCAATGACCTGAAAGGGTTCGGGTTTATTAAAGAAACAAATTCAGATCAGGAATACTTTGTACATGCTTCTGGCCTCGTTGATGAGATCAGAGAAAGTGATGAAGTAAGCTTTGACCTGCAAGAAGGACGAAAAGGATTAAATGCGGTTAATGTAAAACGCGCTTAGTTCTAAACTATATCTGCTAAAAAGCCTTACCTCCGGTAAGGCTTTTTTATTGCTGCTATGGGCTTAAGGTCTTTACCAGCGCTCTTATACAATGTAAAATCTAATACGCTAAAGATGAACAGAAAATACTTAGTAGATACCATAACACATGAATACTTGTGCATTGCTCTCAAAAAAGGACTGGATTGGGTACCTAATAACCAGAGCTTCCTTTCTGACTTTATGAGCACCCGCACTCCTGTAACAGAAACCGGCTCCGTGTTACTTTCGGGAGAATTCAATGACAATGCCTTTTTTGAAAAGTGGATACGAAACGGTACAAATGTACTTTTCAAGTATTAACAGGAGCATTCCAGTCCTCTTTCTGTTGGCAAACCCGCTACACGACTCCTTCATCCATACCTCCCGTCACTCCACGATAAAGTAGCCCAGGTTAAAGCCATCACAAACGTCATGACAATTGTGCTGAACAGGTGCGTATAAATTTGTAATTTTGATATGCTAAAAGAGCAAATACAAATCAAACTAGCAGAAAAAGCACTTCTTTGGATACTTCTTACAATAAGCAAATAAAAGCCATTGCGCTTTACCAGATTGTCGGCGGCATTTTAGGTATAGCCCTTACAGTATGGGTTATGTTCAGCGGCGAGATGTTTGTAGACCAGACGGCCATGCGCATCGGCCTTTTTGCCGGCGGACTTTACATCTTCTCCATCCTTTGCGGACGCATGCTGTTCCGCAACCACCGACGTGGACTGGTGCTCTCCATCATCAACCAGGTGCTGCAGGTGGTGTACTTCTCCTTCGGCAGCTACGCCTTTCAGTATGTGGCAGGCTTGCGTGTTGGACTTGGTGTGGATATGGTGGAAGGCTGGATCTTTAAATTCCGGCTGGCCCTCTCCTCTTTTCACTTCAGTATCGGCACCGACCTGAGCCAGAAACTCATCGGTGTGAACCTCGTCGCCCTGTTCCTGATCTTCTGGATGGAGCGATTGTTGGAGAAAACTCCTAGGTAGTGTGCCTGGCAAAAGACTTTTTAACAAAAGACAAAGGACTATTTAGATGGATGGATTCCGACTCTCAGCGCTACACAATGATAGGTTTTCTATACCTTGAACTTACAGTTATGCTCTGATTTGCATAGGTATAGCTATAGGTACAGACAGATCCTGGTATAAATGAAAAGCCCCGACCAAAGACGGCCGGGGCTTTTCATTTATACCAGGATCAAAAAGTCTTTTGTCCTTTGTCAAATAATCCTTTGTCTAAAACCTAAGGATTCACATAAGCCGGATCACCGCCATCGTTATCCGGCAAATCGTCGCCTTTGGCGCGAAGCTCAGCCAGGCCTTTTTTGCCGTAGGCAATGCGGGTGATCACCACGTACAGGACCGGTACCACGAAGATCGCCAGGAAGGTCGCGGCCAGCATACCGCCTATTACTACCCAACCAATCGTCTGGCGCGACACGGCACCTGCACCACCTGCTAATGCAAGCGGTACCACACCCAGAATGAAGGCCAGTGAGGTCATGATGATCGGCCGCAGACGCAGCTTCACCGCTTCGATGGTCGCTTCGATCAGGTCCATGCCCCGATCTACACGCTCCTTGGCAAATTCCACGATCAGGATGGCGTTTTTGGCCGCCAAACCGATCAGCGTGATCATACCGATCTGGGCGTACACGTTGTTGTCCAGCTTAGGCAGCAAGGTGAGCGCCAGTATCGCGCCGAACATTCCCAGCGGAATCGCAAACAGGATGGAGAACGGCACCGACCAGCTTTCGTAAAGTGCTGCCAGCAAGAGGAGCACCAGCAGGATCGAGAGCGAGAAGATGTAGATCGTACTCGCACCGGCTGCACGTTCTTCGCGGCTCAGGCCCGTAAACTCGTAACCATAACCGGCAGGTAATACCTCGGCTGCTACTTCCTCCAGTGCATCCAGCGCCTGTCCACTACTGTAGCCCGGTGCCGCACCGCCGTTGATGTCGACAGAGCGGAACAGGTTGTAGTGCGAGATCACCGCCGCGTTTTCCACCACCCGCGAGGTTACCAGTGCACTCAGCGGAACGGCCTCCCCTTGCCTGTTCATCACGTAGTACTGCTTCAGGCTTTCGATGTCCATGCGGTAGGAAGTGTCGGCCTGCGCCACTACCCTGAAGTTACGGCCGTAGCGTGTGAAGTCATTCACGTAACGGCTACCCATGTAGGTAGACATGGTCGTGTAAATATCAGCGATGTTCACACCCAGTCGCTTCGCTTTTTCACGGTCCACGTCAATGTGGTAGCCCGGTGTTTTGGCTGTAAAGAAGCTGTAGGCCATCCCTATTTCAGGCCGAGCATTGGCAGCTGCCAGGAACTGGCCCATTACCTGTTCGAGCTCACGCACATCGCCGGCCCGGCGCTGCTGCAGCACGAAGGTGAAACCGCCCGACTGGCCCAGACCAGGTATAGCCGGGGGCGCTACAAGGCGTACGTTGGCTTCTTTTATACCTGCAATCTTCTGCTGCACTTCGGCCATCACCCCATTCAGGTGCGAGGCCTCATCCTTGCGCTGGTCCCAGGGCTCCAGCTGCACAAAGAAGGTACCGCTGTTCGACTTAAATGAAAAGTTAATCGCGTTCAGACCGGCAATGGAGGTATAGTTACGGATCGCTTCCACCGAGCCCAGTTGGTTACCGATCTCCTCGAGTATCTCGTTGGTTCTGCTCATAGAAGCGCCTTCCGGCAGCTCCACCGACACAAACATACGGCCTTCGTCCTCGGTAGGTATAAAGCCGGTTGGCTTGGTGGCGAACAATCCGAAAGTACCCACATAAATACAGATCAGGATAATCAGCACCAGTGGTGTCGCTTTGATGCTCTTGCGCACCCCAACTGAATAACGCTCCGTGGTGCGGGCAAACCAGTTGTTGAAGTTGTAGAAGAATTTGTTGATGCCGCGTGAGTCCTTGTTCACGTTCATTGGCTTGAGCATCAGGGAGCAAAGTGCCGGCGTGAGCGTAAGGGCCACGAAGGCGGAGATCAACACAGAGATCGCAATCGTAATCGCGAACTGCTGGTAGAGTCTACCCACGATACCAGGAATAAAGCCCACTGGTATAAACACCGCCGCCAGAATCAGACCGATGGCAATAACCGGCGCCGTGATGTCTTTCATGGCTTTGCGTGTAGCTTCTCTGGCCGAGAGCTTCTCATGGTCTATGTAATGCTGCACCGCTTCCACCACCACAATGGCGTCGTCCACCACAATACCAATTGAGAGCACAAAACCAAACAACGTGAGTGTGTTGATGGTGAAGCCCAGCGGAATGAAGAACACGAAGGTACCGATGATAGACACAGGTATAGCCAGGATCGGCACGAGCGTCGCGCGCCAGCTCTGCAGGAAGAGGAACACCACCAGGATCACGAGGATCAGCGCCTCCACCAGCGTTTTCACCACCTCGTTGATCGATACCTGCACCACCGACACCGTCTCAAACGAAACGATATAATCCACGTCAGCCGGGAAAGAAGCTTTCAGTTCGTCCAACGCGGCATAGATGCCTTCGGCTGTTTCGAGGGCGTTACTGCCCGGCGCCTGGTACAGGAGCATCATGGTAGCCGGATTGCCGTTGATCTTCGACTGACGGCCATAATCGAAACGGCCAAACTCAATGCGGGCTACGTCGCGCAGGTATACCACCGAGCCGTCTGCCGGATTCGTGCGCACGATGATATCGCCGAACTCCTCCTGCGTCTGCAGTCGGCCTGTTACCGTGATCGGGTACTGGAAAGCCTGTGTGTTGTATTGCGGCGCACCGCCTACCGTACCGGCTGCTACCTGCAGGTTTTGCTCCTGTATGGCCGCCGTAATCTCGTTGGCGCCAATGTTATACTGCGCCAGCCTGTCCGGCTGCAGCCACAGTCGCATACTGAAGTCCTGGCCAATTGAGGTGATATCCCCCACCCCGCTTACACGCATCAGAGCGTCTTTGATATAAATGTTGGTGTAGTTGTCGAGGAACTGAATATCGTGGGTGCGGTTGGGCGAGTAGATACCAATCACCATCATGATACTCGGGTTACGCTTACGCACCGTCACACCCAGTCGCCTTACCTCTTCCGGCAGAGTCGGCTGCGCAATGCTGGCACGGTTCTGCACGTCGAGGGTGGCAATGTCGATGTCAGTGCCCACCTCAAAGGTCACCGACATGTTCATCTGGCCGGTACTCGTGTTGGTGGAGGTGATGTAGGCCATACCTGGCGTACCGTTGATCTGCGTCTCCACCGGCGTCGCCACCGACTGCTCTACCGTCAGCGCATCGGAGCCGGTATAGTTAGCCGATACCGATACGGTGGGCGGCGAAATATCCGGATACTGCGTGACAGGCAAATTCATCATGGCCAGTAAACCCACCAGTACGATCACAATCGAGATCACCATGGCGGTGACGGGCCTTCTTATAAAAACTTCTGAAATCATATCTTCTGCTAAACTTCTGAAAGACCTATCTCCAATTATTTTGCGGCTCCCGCCTGTGGCTGTCCCTGCTCAGGACCTTCGAGCTGTACCTTAGCTCCATGGCGCAGACGCTGTATACCTTCGGTCACGATCTGCTGCCCTTGCTGCAGGCCTTCGCGCACCACAATGTTGCCGTTCACGCGGGTGCCCAGCTGCACGTTCTGCTGCACCGCCGAGTCGCCCTGCACCACATACACGTAGTACTCGCCCAACTGCTCTGTCACCGCCTTGAACGGGATCACGATCTGCTCGCCCAGGTCCTGGTTCAGCACGTTGAGGCTCACGGTCATACCTGGTATAAGGCGTTCGTCGGGGTTCGGGAACTGCACGCGCACTGTGGTAGTACCGGAGCTGCGCCCGATGGCCCTGTCGATGGCGATCAGCTTACCGTTGTGCTCGTACTGTTCTCCGTTGTTGAAGCGGATCGTGAAAAGCGAATCAGGCTGATTGCCCTGGCGCAGGTTGCTGAAGCGGATCGTGAAAAGCGAATCAGGCTGATTGCCCTGGCGCAGGTTGCTGAAGCGGCCAATCTCGGCCTCATTGATCACAAAGTCGACCGCGATCGGGTCAGAGGACGACACCGTGTTAAGCAATGGCTGCCCTGGCGATACCTGCGCACCTACCCTTACCTGCGAAATACCGATCACACCACTGAACGGAGCCGTGATAGTCGAGTAGCTCAGGTCGGTGGAGGCGCTGCTAACCTGCGCCTGTGCGGCTGATACCTGCGCACGTGCGGTCTGTACTTCGGTGCGGGCATAATCTACCTGCTGTCTGGCAATAGCGTCGCGTTCAGCCAGGCGCTCGTATCGCTCCAGGTCCTTCTCGGCACGGGCCAGGTTGGCCTTGGCGCTCTGCAGACTCGCTTGCGCCTGCTGTATACCTGCCTGGTATTTGTTCTGGTCTATTTCGTAAAGCTTCTGACCCTTCTTCACACGCTGTCCGTCCTGCACAAAAATGTTGGTGATATATCCCGATACCTGCGGACGCAACTCTACTTCCTGCAGCGGCACCACGGTAGCCGGGTAAGTGTCGCGGCCGGTTACACTTTGCTGTTGTACCTGAATCGTGTTCACCGGAACGGCCATGGCCGCGGGGTTCATCTGCTGCTGTCCGGCATCGTCACCGCCGCAAGACACAAGCAAAGTCGGGCTGATGATGGCTGCGAACAGCCAGGCGTATTTATTTTTCATTATCCTGTTTCTCTGATTTTATCGATTGATGTCTATGTTTCCAAGGGCGCGCTGCAGGTCTAGTTTGCTGGAGAGCACGCTGTAAAGGGCATTGTAGTAATTCAGCTGGGTAGTGCGCAGCTCTGTTTCGGCCACGATCAGATCCACGTAGGCCTTCACGCCCTCATCGTACTGCAGCTTGATGATCTCGTACACCTCCTCGGCCATTTCCAGATTCGACTGCACCGTGCGCCATTCGGTATAATCGCCTTTGTAATTCGCCAGCGCCGTCTGGTACTCCGTGTTGATGGCCCGTCGGGCGTCTTCGATCTGCACATCCAGGCGGTCTTCCTGCAACTGCGCGATCTTCAGGTTCTGCAGCCTTCTCGTTCCCTGGAAAATTGGCAAGGCTACCTGCAGTCCTACCGACGAGTTAGGAAAGTGCTGGTCGTACAGGTTGGCAAACTCATTGTTGAAGTACAGGAGATTGTAGTTAGCGAAAGCCGAAACGGTTGGCAGGAAGCTCCAGCGGTTAAAGGCTGTGTTCAGCTTCAGCAGTTCGCGCTGTGTCTGCAATTGCTGCAGTTCCACCCTTTTGTCGAAGGCGATGATCTCAGTCGTGTCTACCTGTACCTCCTGCTCCATGCGGGCATACTGGTAAGTCAGGTTCAGCTCCTGCTCTACCGGATATCCCATCAGCTGCTTCAGGTAGGCTATGCTGGCCTTTATGTTCTCCTGCACCCGCTTGCGGTCTGAGCGGATATTAGCCAGTGTAATGGCGGCACGCTGGTAGTCCGTCTTATCCACCAGTCCCACTTCGTAGCGGCTACGGGCGTCGTTGAACTGCTTTTCCTGGCGCGAGATGTTCTGGTCCAGAATGCGCAGCTGCTCCTGCGTGAGCAGCACACTGTAAAATGCCTTGCTCACCTCTACCACCGTGTTGATGCGGGTATCCGTCACCTGCTGGTCCAGCAACAGTTTTCTGGAACGGGATGCTCTCGAAGCCAGAAACAGGTTGTTGTCAAAAATGCTCTGGGTCGCTTGTAGCGCCAAGCTGGAATTATACTTCTGGCCAAAAGTAATGAGTTCCCCTCCAATCGGCTGCTGCGGTCTTCGGATGTTGTAAGTGCTACCGAAATTAGCATTGATCTGCGGAAACCAGCCCGAAAGACTGGCCCTGATCTCCCGCTCACCGATCTGTTCGTCGATCAGCGCCTGCTCCATGGCTGCCCTGTTCTCCAGGGCAAAGTTCACGACTTGCTCCAGCGTCAGGCTGTCGGTTGCCGCCACACCTTGTCGGTCCTGTGCCAACAGGGTACCCGGTGCCAGCAGGCAGGCAATCAGCAGAGATTTAATGTATGGTATCAATTTCATGTATAATTCTGGTGTTCAGCTTTTTGATTGAATATTAAACGTGCAGGTGCAGCAACTGATGGTGCTGTTACAGCTTTAGTTTTGTCTTTCATGTTTCATTTCGGCGTCTGATGTTATTGTTTAAACATTGGTAATGTTGCCATTCTACTCTATTAGAGGCTAAACTAGCGTTCACGCGCGATGCCATTCCAGAGAAGCTGTAGTATCTGATCAAGCTCTTTGCTGTCCAGGTGGAGTCTGCCGCTGCCCGTCATTTTGGCCATGGAAAGGACACTGCTATGGGTGAGCGTAGCCAATATCTTCGGGCTTACCTCTTTCAGTTCGCCTTCCTGGATACCGCGCTCAAAAAAAGCGAAGAGCAGTGTATAGAACTTGTCTTCTTCCAGAGGAGGCCTTGCCGAACTGTAAGGGGAGTTGACGAACTGCTCAAAGAACCGGAGCAGGTTCTGATTGTTCTGGTAAAAGGTATAGAGTCCGCCCCAGAGGTTAAAGAAACAGGCCCTGAACGGGATAACGGCACATGTTTCCCGCTCCACAACCGCAATGACCTGCTGCTGTGCATAGTCAAACAGCTCGGTAATGAGCTGCTCCTTGCTTTCGAAGTAATGATAAATGGTGCCAGCTGCCACCCCGGCATGTTTGGCGACCATACTCATGGGCGTACCGTGAAAGCCCTTATCCCGGACCAGCTCCATCGTACTAATAAAGATGGCTTTCTTCTTTTCTGCGATCGGCTCCATATAGCTGCTTCCCACTTTCCAATTGAATGTTCATTCGGTCTGCAAAGCTACGATTGTATCTACAATAGTGAAAGCTGCTCCGGCAAAAAGCCGAATTTTCTGGCCAAACGACTCAAAAAGCATTGCAAATAAACGGGATGGTGGAAGTGAACGTAAATATAGGTATAGCGCATTTTTTCAATTAAACCCTACCACCATGGCACTCGCACATGATCTCCGCCACACCCGCCGCATCAACAGCGCCAACAATCCGGTCTGGATGGACGGCTTGCGAATCCTACTCGGACTGTTCCTGCTCGTCAAAGGCCTGCTCTTCCTGGAGCACACTACGGACGTATTCTACATCTTTAGCTCCAGCCAGGACGTGCTCTCTGCCGGCAAGGCTCACTTCCTCACCAGCATGGTGCATATAGTGGGTGGACTGATGATCGCATTTGGCATGCTCACGCGCCTGGCCCTGCTCTGCCAGATTCCGATTCTGATAGGTGCTTTGCTGATCGTAAATCCCCAGCAAGGAGGCATTAGCTTGGGCAACACCGAACTGATCCTGTCCCTGGCTGTGACAGCCCTCCTCCTCTTCTTCATGATCAAAGGCCCTGGACGCTACTCCATCGACAATAAGGTGCTGCGGCAAAGACAACCGGAGGCGGATGCAGAAGCCTGACCTAAGCTTTAGCTATCGGTACTGAATAGCCATTCCAGTGCATCACCTCTGAACATAAAATCGCGGGACTCGAAGGGTAAGGGGTATTTGTAGGCTAATACATTCATAGTTTCGATGGAGATTTGCTGAAAAATATCGGAACCCATCACGTTAGCAACACGCTTTAGCTTACTATTCTGCAGTATTGCAGCAGAGTGTGTGGCAATCCAGTTCTGGTCCTGCAGCGATGGTGGCAACATGAAGGTATAGTCCACTAATACAAGTTCGACTTCATTGTCTAGTATAAACTGACTGGCAAAATGCATGGCTTCACGGAGTGGTTCGCTCGGTATATTGCCCCGCCAATCACCCCAGAACATTTTCTTATCAGGGCTGTACCGTATCGTCACAAAATCCAGCTCCAGTGCCTTTTCAATAGTTTGTAAATTCATGTTCCATGCCAGCTGAGTTTGTAATTTACTTTGCCTTAAAGGTATACGCTTCTAACGAAAACAGCATCACGTGATAATACAAAAATCATAAAGATCGTTTTTTTGTAATGCGTTCAGGCGGAAGGGCTAACATATGTAGATGTTATTTCTATGATTTTGTGTATAGTAAATACTATAGTGCCGTGTGGCTTGAGGAGTTATAAATTACCAGCTGCGTCCAGTGAATCGCAGGAAAGGAGTGAATAAGTAATTTTTAAGAACAGTGTTTGCAATCACGATTATATACTATATTTGGAATACAGCAGGAGCAATACCGTGATAACCTGTTTTACAGAAAGTAGCGCGGTAAAATACAACACGCCCGGCACTAACACTAAGTAAGGAAGCGACAGTTTCCAATGCAGTGCTTTTCATCAACAAATCGAAGTATAATGGCTAGATCTTCAGGTCATTTTGTTCGCTACGCCTTAGGGGGATTGCTCCTGTTTGTAGCATTGAATGCATTGGGTGGCGGGTATTATGGAATGTCGGGAGCAGAAGATATTCCTACTGAGTGGTTGGAGGGCAGCCCCTTTCAGGACTATTTTATTCCAAGCCTGTTTCTCTTTGTTTTTATTGGAGGTTATGCTCTTGTTGCTGCAGTTGCTGTGTTTCGGCGACACCGCATGGCAGGTATGGCAGCTTATAGCTGCGGTATAATCCTGCTGCTTTGGATCGCAGTACAAGTGGCCATTATAGGATACACGTCCTGGTTGCAACCGACTACAGCAGTTGCAGCTATTATTATACTTTTATTAACGTGGCAACTTCTCAGGCAGGAGCGCTGAACTCTTTAAGCTATAAAGTGCTGCAACTCTCACCTCCGCTTTTACCTGAAGCATGCGTAGAGAGGCAATGAGAGAAACAACATACTTCACTAACAAGACCTATAGTAAGCGCTGAGGCTGATACCTTCCTCATGCCACGTACGCGTACTGTCGGTCAGTTTGGAGCTTATAATAATTGATAAAATGAGAGCAGCATTTTTGATACTTGTCTTCATACACGGAGTCATCCACATACTGGGATTTGTGAAAGGGTTTGGAATGAAAGAAGTAAAAGAACTGACACTCCCCATATCCAAACCGATGGGAATAGTATGGTTATTGGCAGCTGTGTTAACGCTAACTTATGGTGTATTTTATTTAGCGAACAGTAAGTATACCTGGCTCTTAGGATTTCTGTCTGTACTTGTTTCGCAAATTCTGATCGTTTTGTATTGGCAAGATGCCAGGTTTGGCACAATCCCAAACATCATCATTTTAGTTGTGTCAATAGTATCCTTCGGCTTTTACAATTTTCAAAGAACTGTTCAACAAGAAGCCGAGCAGTTATTAGCTCAAAGCAAAACTTCAACCGAAAAGATAATCACCGAAAATGATATCAAAGACTTACCTGAGCCTGTACAGAAGTGGTTGAGGCGGTCAGGAGTTATCGGAAAGCCTTCTATCAAGGTGGGAAAGGTGACACAAAAAGCTGAAATGAAATTGAAGCCCGACCAACAAAACTGGATGAAAGCAACTGCTTTGCAATACACCATGATCGACAGCCCTGCTTTTATCTGGACAGTAGACGTAAAAATGAATAGCCTACTCAGCTTTCAGGGTAGAGACAAATTTGAAGGTGGAGAAGGAGAAATGCTGATCAAAATTAACTCGCTTATACCTGTAGTAAACGAACAAGGTGAAAAACTCAATGAAGGAACGCTACAGCGATATTTAGGTGAATTGGTCTGGTTCCCTTCTTTGGCTCTGAGCCCCTATGTTTCATGGCAACAAGTGGACGATACGACTGCCATTGCGACCATGGACTACAAAGGAACAAAGGGAAGCGGAACCTTCTATTTCAATGCTGAGGGAGATTTTGTCAAATTTTCAGCCTTACGATTTAAGGATAATGTCAAAGATGCCAGAAGGTATGAGTGGGTGCTGCTGGTAAACGACTATAAAAGGTTTGAAGGTATAGAAGTCCCCTCTAACATGACCGCCACCTGGAGACTTGACGAAGGGGATTGGACGTGGTTAAAGCTGGAAATAGCGGACATAAAATACAATGAGAACGCCTACCGTTAACAAGAGTTGTACCCAATGCGAAGGCTATCCAAATCATCCGTTTTCCAGGGCCGTAGCTTAAGTTAGCATGAGCAATGTAAGCTTACAGATCTGGCACTAATCGGATTGATCAGTTACACCTGCCTCTCATAGGTATAGCCAAAAGACAGGCTTTTCTAGTTAAGCGTATCGACAAAGAGTCTGAGCTCCTGGTATACCTTGGCCAGCTTTGGGGGCGGGAAATGCGCGTTCAGGCCACTGGGGTTGGGCAGCAACCACAGCCTGGTACTCCCAATGGTCTGCTCCTGTATACCTATACCTGCATTTACTTTTCCGAAGGCTACGCGGTAGGCGGATATACCCAGCAAAGCCAGCACCTGCGGCTGGTACACGATCACTTTCTCCACCAGCTTGATCCCACCTTCTACCAACTCCGCGGCTGACAGTTCAGCGGCATTGGCTGTGGCCCTGTCTACAATGTTGGTGATTCCGAAGCCCAGGTTCAGCAGTTCACTTTCTTCCTCGGGCAGGTATAGCCGGGGCGTAAAACCTGCCGCATACAGGGTCGGCCAGAAGCGGTTGCCCGGGCGGGCGAAGTTGTGTCCAACCACAGCCGTATAAAGCCCCGGGTTGATGCCGCAGAAAAGGACTTTAAGGTTGGGAGCAATGATATCAGGCAAGGTTCTCCCATTAGCCGCTGCCAGCTCTTCTTTGGTAGGTCTTCGTCTTTGAGGTTGCATACCTCTTCTTTACTGAGTCTTGGTGCTTGCAGTTATATCCTGGGCTAGGTATAGCTTGGGCTATATGTAAAAGTTAGTTGAATTAAGATCACGGGGGTTTCTTCAGGAAGAGTTTCAGCCTTAACACTGCCGCTTGCCCAGCTTTATCTTCCTGGCAGCCTCCAGCTTTAATCCCGCTCCAAAATTTTTCACTCAAAAACGCATACCTAACTTTCTTATGCAAAATACTCTTATATATTTGCGTTATGAAAAACAGTTCGCTTTATAAAGGCAGTCTCTCGACCATTATATTGAAACTTCTGGAGGAAAATGCCAGAATGTACGGCTATGAAATAACACAGAAAGTAAAGGAGCTGACAGCCGGAGAACTCAATATAACAGAAGGCGCTCTATACCCTTCGCTTCACAAGCTAGAAGCCGAAGGGCTGCTTCAGGCAGAGATGGTGCATATCGGCAACCGGATGCGGAAATATTATAAGCTGACAGAGGCAGGCAAGAAAGAAACAGCTGATAAGCTGGCCGAGCTGAAAGGCTTTGTAGAGCAAATGCAGTTAATCCTGAACACGAACCTGGCTAACCCCTCCAAAATATGAAAAAAGAACTCACAGCGGCTGATATCGAAAAACTGTATGCCTTTCTGCAGAAGAAGTTTGTAGACACCTATGACATCCAAACAGAGCTGGTAGACCACCTTGCCTCTGACATTGAGCAGCAATGGGAGGAGAACCCCGACCTGACGCTGGACGAGGCTATTCAAAAAGTCTACAAAAGCTTCGGCATCTTCGGCTTTATGGATGTATATGAAAAGCGAATAGCGGCTATTCAGAAAGAGAACATGCTGCGGTGGCTACGGACATTCTTAGGTTATTTTAAGTTGCCTCACCTGCTACTTTCTCTTGTACTGTTCGTTGGTTTTCAACTGGCGCTCACCTCACTCGATCCAGCTATGGTGAAACTTGTCAGCTTGGGAGCACTGACGGCTGCCATTCTGTATTTTGCGGTAAGAGAGTTTGTCTATCTGAAAAAGAACCTGCAAAAAAAGCTGTCGGTGATGCAGTATACCTTTGGGTTCATACCACTGGTGTATTTTCCGATGTACCTTAACTACATGGTTCTGGAAAAACTAATTCCGGAAGTAATCTGGCCCTATGCTCTGCACATCACCATCTCCTATATCCTGACCATTGCCTATATTGATACAATAGATAAGATTAAGCACAGAGCTAAAGAGCTATACCCGGCTGCATTTGCATAAGCTATACCTGTAATATACAAACGCCACGCAGTTTATACCCTGCGTGGCGTTTCCTTTTTCCTCCCCTCCTATACCTTAAATTTACTCCATTAGCGTTTCACCATCAGCAGTTGACTGACTACAACTCCTTGATAGCTTACCTTTAAGACATAAATTCCTTCTCTCCATTTGCTCACATTAACCTTTACTTCATTTCCCTTACCAGGCGACATCTCGAAGCTATGAACTACCGTACCGTCAACAGTTGCAATCTGGAACTTCATAGCTTCCGTAAGTGCCAAGTCACTCCGGATGGATAACACATCAGAGACCGGATTAGGATACATACTGATGCTTTGCGTCAGCTGATCCCGTAATGTTGCTCCTGAAGGATCATCTGCAATACGTATACTGGCTGTGTTGCTATAATCTGATAGCTCATCCGTATCTTTTGCCAGCACTCTGTAGTGATAGTGCATGCCAGGACGCACTTGCGTGTCGGTATAGGTAGCTGCATTGGCAGCCAGCTCTGCAATAACCGCATAGGACGTTAAGATATTACCGTGCTGTGTTGCCCTCTCTACTACATAATTTGTTTCGTTTGATGATCGGTCTTGCCATTGCAGGGCCACCGTACGCATATCTGCCGCTGCTGCTGCCAGGTTTGCAGGTGCAAGCAAAGGCAGATCAATTTCTGCTACATTGCTCCAGCCAGAATGTGGTACAGTGGAACTGATCGCTTTTACGCGGTATTGGTAATTAAGCCCGTCAACAAGCTGTTCATCCACATATTCCTGTACATTCTCTCCCAGCATAACCAATAGCTCGAACTCCTGCTGCAACTCACTTTTGCGTTCAATCACATAGCCTGTTTCACCGGCAGCATTGTCTGTCCAGGTGAGCCTGGCTGCAAAAGGCTCCATAAAGCTTACTGCCAGTTCAGCAGGATCAGCCATATAAACAAATGTGTTAGCCGTTATACCTCGTTCAGGAAACTTAACAGGCTTGTCAACTAAAATATGGAATTCGCCTGGTGACAAACTCAGATTGCCTGTGGTTGAGCTAACTTTGAAAGACTGGCCAGAGAAGAAGTCGTACCAGGTGCCGGTATGCTGGAAGCCAGGCTGAATACTTCCTGCTGTGAGTCCAAAGTTGCCGACGATGATGACATTCATATCGGCATGGCTCACACTTATCCTGCGCAGCTGCCCGGTTGGGTTCCAGGAGAATGCTCCTTCCTCGAAAACATGGCTGTGCTCGTTAACCAGGTTAATGATAGCGGCTTTGGCTTTATACAAATCTTTACGAGCCGGATCGTCATAATAGTTTATGCCTGTATCATCGCCCCATGGTAGTGGTTTATTACCTGTTCTGCCGTTAAAGTCAATAGGCACATCATATCCCAGCTCACCGAACTGCCAGAGCATTTTTGGTCCCGGCAGCGGGTAATAAAAGGCCGAAGCCAACTTGATACGTTCCAGGGCTGTACCTACTTCTTTGATATTGTAATCTCCGTTGCTGCCTCCGTGGTTCAAGGCCCGCATCATCAGGCGCTCTTCGTCATGGCTTTCCATGTAAGATACCAGGTTTTTCTGGCTCCAGCCTCTTGTGGAGGAAAGGGCCCAGTTAAGGTCAGCACCGGTTTGGCCATTGACAGCTTCATTATAAGCATGGTTCATGTTACCCCACAGCATAATGCCATAGTCTGCCAGCACTTTCTCTTCACTGTTATCAGCCAGGTGCTCCATAATAATATAGGCGCTGGCATCAATCTTCCATATCTCGTCAGACATGCGCTTCAGAATATCAATGCGGGACTGGTCATAAGCACTCCAGGCTCCCACATCATTCGGATTATTCCGCTGCGTAAATCCTTTGGTCAGGTCAAAGCGATAGCCATCAAACTTAAACTCCTCTATCCAGTAGCGGTTCACATCATCCACATAGCGTTTGGTATAGGCGCTTTCGTGGTTAAAGTCGTAGCCCACGTTGTAGGGGTGCGTGGCATCCTGGTTAAACCAGGGACTCTCTGCTGAAGGCCGGTTTGTGTCGTCATCAAAATACATGCGCACCATTGGGCTCTGCCCAAACTGGTGGTTGAGTACCATGTCCAGCAAGACAACAAACCCTTCTTCATGCGCCTTATCGATAAAAGCCTTTAGGTCGTTTTTGGTGCCGTAGTATTTATCCGGTGCAAACAGATAACTTGGGTTATACCCCCAGCTTTCATTACCTTCAAACTCCATCACAGGCAACAGCTCGATCGCGTTTACACCCAGGCGCTTCAGGTACGACAGTGTGTCGGCCAGCACACTGTAGCTGTTCGTGCTCAGGAAATCGCGCACCAGCAGCTCGTAAATAACCAGGTCTTCATTAGCCGGGCGTCCACCCACTACCTCCGGAAACTTCCATTGATAAGGCTGCTGGCCTGTTTGCAGCACGGTAGCTATACCATTTTCGGTCTTGTTATAGGCCACAAGGTTTGGATAGATATGTGCAGGTATATGGCTGTCGTTATAAGGGTCGGCTACCTTGTCGGCATAAGGGTCTCCTATTTTGATAGTGCCATCCACCCAATACTGGTACACATATTCCTTTTGGTTCTCCAGGTTGTTTAGCTCCAGCCAGAAGTATTCCCCGTCAGGAGTCTGGTTCATCTGATAGGCATCGCTAACCTGCCAGTTATTAAAATCGCCCACCACATATACAAAATCTTTTTTAGGAGCCAGTAATACCAGTGTGGCTTTGGTTGGGTCATTCGGGTCGTAATTAATACCGTTGCGCATGCCATCAGGTAGCGCGGCTATGGTATTCGGCTTTCGAAGAATGATGGATAAGGCTTTTTCGGCAGTTACAGTCTTACCCTCTAACTGCGCGGTTACCCGAAGCTGCAGACTGGTGGCAGTACCGTAGGTATAGGTATAGCTGATCGTCTTGCTGTTGCTGACCTGAGTTACTTGCTGGTAACCGCTGCCTTCATTTATTTCCAGTGTGATCGTTCCTTCGCCGGAGGCTTCTGCGCTAAGCTGCAGCTTTTCTCCGCTAACGCCAAACACCTCTGCAGCTAGTGGCGCAGTAAAACGCACATAGTCCCCGGGGTTAAGGTCAACAAAGATGTCCCCATCGGTTTCAGATTTACCTACTTGGGTGCCATTGGCGTTGCGGAACACCATACCTAATCGGAACAATGGCACGCCACTTTCCACATTGTAGTACTCCCGAATGCTGGGCAGCGTGATCTGCCATTTGTTGGGCTCCCCTTCTACAGGTGTCATCGCTCCTATGCCGTCATCCTGTCCCCAGTTACCTACCACGTTGCTCCAGGCGGTGCCATCAGGTCCGGTCAGCACCACACCTGAGTGCATGTATACTTTCTGCGCCCCTCTTAACCCGCTCACACCTTGGCTGGCATCATAAGTAATAGTTACCGGTTCATCGGCTGTAGGCAGTGCCGGGCTCATGGTCACGATACCACCTGTTGCAGCACCTGTAAGTTCAAAGCTATACCTACGGCTTACATCATTGAAAGTAATCGTGTAGATACCTTGTGCCACAGGTATGTCTGGGCCATTCTGCACCGCTACCCCTGTTGGGAAATCTGCACTGCCCCAATTTACCTCCCAGCTATTGTTCGCTCTGAACTTCACTGCACCACCAGAAAGCTCAAAGTTCTCCAGCGTCCACGTATGGCCGTCTGCTCCTTTCACCATCGGTGTGGAACTCTCCCATCCGTTAGCAGTAGCACTGCCTATAATACCTACCGTTTCGTAGGCTGTCGGATATAGTCTTGTAAAATGGTAGGCCCCTGTAAGGTCATTGAACCGGATGGTATAGTAGCTACTCTCTGCTATCTGTAAGTTTGGTCCATTCAATGTACCGGTACCTGACGGAAAATCGCTGCCGCCCCAGTTGACATCCCAGTTATTGTTGGCCCGGAACTTCAGTTCACCAGACTGAAGATAGGTCGTCAGTATCCAGTTGTTCGGGTCACCTTCTGCAACAAGCTGCATAGGTGTGGAATCATCCCATCCTTTGGCTGTAGCTGAGCCGACAATCCCCACCGTTTGATATATTGTAGGGTTCAGGTCTTTAAAGAAATACTCACCGGTTATATCATTGAATGTTACCCTGTATTCACCAGGTGTTACGACTATGTTAGATCCACTATGATAGGCAGTACCTGCAGGGAAGCTGCTACCTCCCCAGCTCACTTCCCATGCGTCATTTGCTCTGAACTTTACCTCCCCCTCGCTAAGTGTAATTTGCTCTAATGTCCAGCTATGCGGATCAGTCGGATCTTTCAGCATAGCCGTTGAGACATTCCAACCGTTAGCCGTAGCATCCCCTACTAATCCAATAGTGGCATAAGTAGTAGGGTGAAGAGCTTCAAAATGATAATTCCCGGTACGATCATCAAAGTTGATGGTATAATAGCCTGTAGATGGCACTTGTATATTTGAACCATTCCGTGTACCAGTTCCAGATGGGAAACTGCTCCCTCCCCAGTTGACATCCCAGCTATCGTTCGCTCTGAACTTTATTTCTCCCTGAAATAAGTTTAGCGTGAGTGTCCATTGGTGTGGATCGCTGGGGTTGGAAAGTTTCATCGGCGTAGAAGCCTCCCATCCCTTTGTTGTTGCTGTTCCGATTATACCTACAGATGGGTAGATATCCTGCGCTTTTCCTAACGTTGCCATCAAAACAAGGACAAGCAGGAAACTGAGCCTGAGCGTAAAAATTCTCATACAAATATATTTGGAGTGAACAGATTATATTGATTTATCAGATCAAAACAGTTTGCCCAGCTCATCTGTAACTACGCTCTTAAAAGAGGAACCACATGTTATTAGAGATTACAGCTTATCTGAACAAAGGTGTTATATATACTAATAATTCTATAATAAGTTCAAGCCAGTAGTAGGTTTTTAAAGCTGATGCCTACGCTTTAGACAATAGCGTCAGTAACATCGCTTTACTTGCGAAACAAGTCATTCCAGTTTAGGAACCTTTCCTGTTCCATAATCACCAAAAGGAGCACATACCAGTAGTTTGGGTGTTCAGTTTTTGAAATTTAAAACCTACCTTTGTGTATTGAAAAAAACTAAGCATGCTTCACTTCTTTTTTAGTCAACCTAATACAGTTTATGCCTTACAAAGCGAAGGTGAACTGAGCGCTACATACATCCAAAAACTGGAATGGTTATTCGGCAACGCCACTCTAAAGCAGGAAACTGCGCTGAGTGGCTTTTTTGTTGGCCCCCGTGCTGCCATGATCACCCCCTGGAGTACCAATGCGGTAGAGATCACGCAGAACATGGGCATTGAAGGCATTATCCGGATCGAAGAGTTTGCCATCGTAACAGAGGACTTCACGGACTTTGACCCGATGCTCTCTCAAAGGTATAACGGTCTGGACCAGGAGATTTACACAATTAACATCCAGCCGGAGCCTGTGCAGCCGGTTACCGATATTGCAGCTTACAACAAGCAGGAGGGCCTTTCGCTGAGTGAAGAGGAAGTGGACTACTTAAACCAGCTTGCTGAAAGACTGGGCAGACCGCTGACTGATTCCGAAGTGTTTGGCTTCTCACAGGTGAACTCCGAGCACTGCCGTCACAAGATCTTCAATGGTAAGTTTGTAATCGATGGTGAAGAGAAGCCGAGTTCGCTGTTCAAACTGATCCGCAAAACATCAGAAGCAAACCCGAACGACATCGTTTCGGCTTACAAAGATAACGTGGCCTTTGTCAAAGGGCCGGTGGTGCAGCAATTTGCCCCAAAACGCGCTGATATTCCTGACTATTACCAAGTAACTGACTTCGAATCGGTTATTTCCATCAAAGCAGAAACACACAACTTCCCGACGACGGTAGAGCCATTCAACGGTGCCGCTACCGGTTCTGGAGGTGAGATACGCGACCGATTGGCCGGTGGTCAGGGCGCCTTGCCTTTGGCAGGTACGGCTGTATACATGACTGCTTTGTCACGCCTGGAGAAAGACCGCCCGTGGGAACAAGCCACACAGGAAAGAAAGTGGCTGTACCAAACGCCAATGGACATCCTGATCAAAGCCTCAAATGGTGCTACTGATTTCGGTAACAAGTTCGGACAACCATTGATCACAGGTTCGGTTCTGACCTTTGAACACGACGAGAAAGCAGACCAGGTAGAAGCCCCACGTAAACTGGGCTACGACAAAGTGATCATGCTGGCCGGTGGTGTTGGCTATGGCAAAGCAAATCAGGCACAGAAAGGACACCCGAAAACAGGCGACAAGATTGTGATCCTGGGTGGAGAGAACTACCGCATTGGCATGGGCGGTGCTGCCGTGTCCTCTGCCGACACAGGTGAGCACGGTACAGGTATAGAACTGAACGCCATTCAGCGCTCAAACCCCGAAATGCAGAAACGTGCTGCCAATGCCATCCGTGGTATGGTGGAAAGCGAACACAACCCAATCGTTTCCATTCACGACCATGGCGCCGGCGGTCACCTGAACTGCCTTTCTGAACTGGTGGAAGAAACAGGCGGCAAAATAGATCTTGACAAGCTGCCAGTTGGCGATCCTACTTTGTCGGCTAAAGAGATCATCGGCAACGAATCGCAGGAGCGTATGGGCCTGGTGATCGGTGAAAAGGATATTGAGACGCTGCAGAAAATAGCGGAACGCGAGCGTGCTCCTATGTACACCGTAGGTGACGTGACCGGTGACCACCGCTTTACTTTTGAGTCAGCCTCTACCGGCCAGAAGCCAATGGACCTGGAGCTGAGCGACATGTTTGGCAGTTCGCCTAAAGTGGTGATGAACGACCAGACGGTTGACCGGAAATACCAGCCGGTAACCTACGACAAAGAACAGCTTTATACCTACCTGGAGCAAGTGCTGCAGTTAGAGGCAGTAGCCTGCAAAGACTGGCTCACAAACAAAGTAGACCGTTGCGTAGGCGGACGTGTAGCGAAGCAGCAGTGTGCTGGTCCGCTGCAGTTGCCGCTGAACAACTGCGGTGTGATGGCGCTGGACTTCCAGGGCAAAGAAGGTATAGCCACTTCCATCGGGCACTCCCCTATCTCAGCCCTGATCGATCCGGCAGCGGGCAGTCGCAACGCCATCGGGGAATCCTTATCAAACATTGTGTGGGCTCCTTTGAAAGACGGTCTGAAGAGCGTTTCGCTTTCAGCCAACTGGATGTGGGCTTCGAAGAACGAAGGAGAAGATGCCCGTCTGTACAAAGCCGTAGAAGCCTGCTCTGAATTTGCGATTGCCCTGGGCATCAACATCCCAACGGGTAAGGATTCGCTTTCGATGAAGCAGAAGTACAGGGACGAGGACGTGATTGCGCCGGGCACAGTGATCATTTCAGCAGCCGGAAATTGCAGCAACGTCCGCCAGGTGGTAGAACCGGTGTTGCAGCGTGATGGCGGCAACATATACTACATCAACCTGTCAAACGACGCCTTTAAGCTGGGCGGTTCTTCTTTTGCACAGATCGTCAACAGAATCGGCAACGAGACACCTGATATTACCGATGCGGAGCTATTCGGCAATGCTTTCAACACGTTGCAGCAGCTGATCAAAGAAGGAAAGATTGCCGCAGGTCATGACATCGGCAGCGGCGGTCTGATCACTACCTTGCTGGAGATGTGCTTCGCGGATAACAACCTGGGCGCTTCAATCGACCTGACCTCACTGGGCGAAGCGGATAGCGTGAAGGTGCTCTTCGCTGAAAACATCGGTGTCGTGTTCCAGGCTTCAGCAGATGTCGAAGAAACACTGAAAGCGAACAATGTTCCTTTCCACAAAATAGGAACGAGCACTTCAAGCGCTACCTTGGAGCTGAAGAACGGTGCAGATGCCTATACCTTCGACATCGCGCAGCTGCGTGATACCTGGTTTAAGACCTCATACCTGCTCGATATCAAGCAAAGCGGACCACACAGCGCCAGAGAGCGTTTCGAGAACTACAAGAAACACGAACTGCACTATACCTTCCCGGCAGGATTTGACGGTAAAAAACCGGTGATCGACAGCTCGAAGCCAAGAATCAAGGCCGCCATCATCCGCGAAAAAGGAAGCAACTCCGAGCGTGAAATGGCGAACGCCATGTACCTGGCCGGCTTCGACGTGAAAGACGTGCACATGACCGACCTGATCTCCGGAAGAGAAACACTGGAAGACATCCGCTTCATTGGTGCGGTTGGTGGTTTCTCAAACTCCGACGTGCTAGGCTCTGCCAAAGGATGGGCCGGTGCCTTCATGTACAACGAGAAAGCAAAGAATGCCATCGAAAACTTCTTCAAGCGCGAAGACACGCTATCAGTAGGTATATGCAATGGCTGCCAGCTGTTTGTGGAGCTTGGCTTTATTACGATGGGACACGATCAGAAAGCCAGAATGCTGCACAACGTGAGCCAGAAGCACGAGAGTATCTTTACTTCCCTCACCATCCAGGAAAACAAATCGGTAATGCTTTCGAGCCTGGCCGGTTCTACGCTAGGTGTTTGGGTATCGCACGGTGAAGGACGCTTTAGCCTGCCGCACACCGAGGATAAGTACCAGATCGTATCAAAGTATGCGTACGAAACCTACCCGGCCTGCCCGAACGGTTCTGACTACAACACGGCCATGATCTGCGATGAAACTGGTCGCCACCTGGTGATGATGCCGCACATCGAGCGTTCGCTCCTGCAGTGGCAGTGGGCGCACTACCCGAAAGGCCGCCACGATGAAGTATCGCCTTGGATGGAAGCCTTCGTGAACGCCAGAAAGTGGCTGGAAGCGAACGGCAACTAATCTACAGGTATAACCA
>NZ_JBZYWF010000005.1:0-335662 GCF_058932855.1 Pontibacter sp. LHS1 | reverse complement strand
GGAGGTCTCAATTTAAAAAGTAATTTCGTCTCAAACCCGTCAACTTATTTCAGGACGAGACACTCAAACGAGTCCGGTTAGAGATTGCGTTCTGCTGCCCAATATATCTGCCGCGTTTCCGCCCAGCCAGTTGTGCAGCAGGGTGGCGTAAATATTCCGAAAATCGATGCTATACCTGAGGTCGCCTTGGTCGAGGTCCTGCAAATCGGGGCCTGCGTTATAAATACCTGCCTGCTTTAGTTTCCCGCCGATCAGGAAAAGGTTGTTAGCCGTACCGTGGTCTGTGCCATTGCTGGCATTCTGAGCGACACGCCTGCCAAACTCCGAGAACACCATGATCACGGTGTTATCAAACTCCTGCTGCTGTTTCAGGTCTTCTACAAAGCTGTAAAGTCCCTCTGAGAGCTCGCGCAGCAGGTTCGCCTGCTGTCCCGCCTGCCGCACATGCGTGTCGAAACCGGTGAGCGAAGCGTAGTATACCCGTGACTCCACCCCTGAAGCGATCAGCTCCGCGATGGTCTTCAGGTGGCGGGCAAACTCACCATTCGGGTATTCTTTTTTGCTGCGGTATACCTTAGTTTTCTCCTGCAGATAGCCAGCCGATTGCTGCGTATCGATCAGCGTTTTGTAGAGGTAATCCACCTGGTGGTGCGTGTGCTCCTCGGCGTGCAACTGCGCCGCCTGCTTCAGGAACTGGTCATTGGTAGCCTGAAAGAAGCGCTTCACATCCTGCACCGCTATACCTGTATACCTTTCCCCTTTCAGCGCCATGCTGAGCGTGTCGTCCACCTCAATGGCCGCATGGTTGGCTGCCGGCCCCGATAGACTGTCGAGGTAGCGGCCCAGCCAGCCGGTGCTCAGGTATTCGTCGGAGGCGCTGGCGGAGTGCCAGATGTCCATGGAGCGGAAGTGTGAGCGGTCCGGGTTGGGGTAGCCCACACTGTTGAGAACAGAAACGTAGCCCTGATCGTAAAGCAGCCGCATCTTTTCCATTGCCGGGTTCAGCCCGAGCCCTTTTCCCAGGGTGAGCACCTCACGGGAAGGTATAGCAAGAGTAGGTCGCGCTTTGTAGTACAGGTCGTTCTGGTAAGGCACCACTGTGTTCAGACCATCATTCCCGCCGCTAAGCTGTACCACGACCAGCCTCTTGCCGTTAGAATTAGCCAGCAGCGGCAGTCCACTACGGTCGAGGCCGTGCAGAAAATTGGGTACCAGCAGCATACCGGAGGCCAGCGCCGACATTTTGATGAATTCTCTTCTGGAATTAGTTGCCATAGTGCGAAAATGAGCGGTGGAAAACTAGCATAACTGGTACTCAGGTAAAGAAAGCAGCAGCAGCGTCACTTTGTCGGCGTGAGCTGCTCCCGACGGTATGTGTTGCTTAAGCAGTGCCATTGTTTCAGGCCGCAGGGGCACCTGCAGCAGCTTCTGGCTCAGCTTACCGATCAGTTCCCGGTCCCTCACTTTCTGCAATTGCTGCTGCAGTCCGCTCAGGTTGGCTTTGGCACGGACAACACGAATCCCATCCTGCCGCCGCCTGCGGGGTGCGGTCGGTTCGGAATCGTCGTCCGGTTTCAGGTTCACCTCCAGTGCGGCATCCTGCAGCAGCGCCGGACCGATGCGCAGCCGGAAAGCCAATGTAGAGCTATCGATCCAGTTACGGCCACCGGCCCAGCCGCTCACATTCGGGGGCCTGAACAGCTCCTGCCCCAGCGCCCGCTGCAGTAGCAGCGGACTGCGGCCATCATTATAGCTTATGTCAAACTGCCGCTGCAAACCAGCCAGCAGCTCGATCGGTGATTTTATTTTGCTCCCCACCACATCAGGTCCGTAAAACCATTTCGCCGTGAAGATCTTCTCCAGCAACTTGGGGATGTCGTAGCCTGTCTCGAAAAAGTAGCTGCTCAGGCTTTGGATGCGCTCGGGGTGTGGTGAATCGCTCACGAAAAAAGCGTAGATCCTCTCTGTCAGGAATTCGGCTGTACGCGGATTTTCGACGACTATTTGCAGAATCTCCTCCCCGGTAAAATTCCCCCGTTTCCCCATAAAGGTTTTCTTGCCCCGGTCGTGCTGCCGCGCACGAAACACGAACTCTCCCTGCGGGTTGTAAGACCAGCCGGTAAAGGCGCGGGCAGCTTCTTTTATATCCTGTTCGATATAGTGCCCTCTGCCCAGCGTGAAAAGCTCGAGTAGTTCGCGGGCAAAGTTTTCGTTGGGGCGCTGTTTTCGGTTTTGCTGATTGTTGAGAAACTGCAACATACCGGGGTCTTTGGAGATGGCCAGCAGCAGGTCAGGGAATTTGCCCAATGCGTGCTCCCGGAGGGTGTTGTGCTGCAGCAGCGCAAAACGGGGCTCCCGCAGGCGACAGGCAAAGTGCCCGTGCCAGAAAAGTGTCATCTTCTCACGCAGCTGGGCTTCGGAGGTTGCCATTTGCTGGAGCCATGCGTTGTTGAGCAGTACAAATCCCTGCTGCCTTTCCCGTTGCCGCAACAGGCGCATTTCGGCATTCTGCGCATCGGCCTGCAGTGCTGACTCTGTATGTGGAAGCGTTACCTGCAGCGGCGCTGCCTGCCCCGACTGGCGAAGCAGGTCACGAACGGCATGTTTGATTCCGGGACTAGCCTGATCAGGCCTGAAAGGTAAACCAAAGCCAGCCCGCCAGTAGAGGTGCTGCAGCTTTTGTTCGCGTGCTGAAGTTTTCATGCAGATGCCATTTAAACTTAGATGAAAAAGGCTCATCAGGGTTTAAATATACCTGAAAATATATGTTAGCAGGTATGGCTTCTAACAAATTTAAAATCAGCCGGTTTTGAGCGTTACGCTGCTACGAAAGCTGTGCCTGTTTTTCCTTTTTCGCATACCGTTCACGCGCTTCCAGAATTTGATCAATATTGAGCTTTGCCCAGTCGGCGAGTTGCAGCAATTGCAGCAACAGCCCCTGCCCCAGCGGCGTCAGGTTGTATTCCACCCGGGGCGGAATCTCAGGGTATAGCTGCCTGCTCACCAGGCCATCTTCTTCCAGTGACCGGAGTGTGACGGTGAGCATGCGCTGTGACACGCCATTGATCTGGCTTTTCAGCTCGTTGAAGCGCAGTTTTTCCTCCTTCCCCAGCGTGAGGATGGTATAGATGGACCACTTGTCCCCGAAGCGGGCCAGAATATCCTTAATCGGGCAGCAGGAATGAACATCTGCATCGCTGCACAAAACTTTATTTATTTTTTTCTGAATCGCAAGTCGCTGATTCTCAACTTTAGTTACTTCCATGTTACTTGGTGCGGCTGAAGAGCCTGCTTGACCAGCACAAATTTATGAAATACCTTTGAGTTACCAAAAGTAACTAAGTATTGAAACGTTACTGGACTTTTAACTGTTGTATAGACATGAATATACTAGAATCTTTGAAATGGCGCTATGCCGCCAAGCGTATGAACGGCCAGCGAGTGCCGTCTGATAAAGTAGAACGTATTTTGGAAGCTATCCGTCTGGCTCCCTCTTCCATGGGTTTGCAGCCTTACACGGTACTGGTGATTGAGGACGAGGAGCTGAAAAAGCAGATCAGACCGGTTGCCATGAACCAACCCCAGATTGAGGAAAGTTCACACCTGCTGGTGTTTGCCGCATGGGATGACATTAATCCGGCTCATATTGAAGAGTTCATTTCACACACAGCAGAGGTGCGCAACATGCCAGCCGAGCAGCTGAACGATTTCAAAAACACGCTTTTAGGTATAGCCGAGCGCAACACACAGGAGCAGAACTTCAACTGGGCCGCCCGTCAGGCTTACATCGCCTTTGGTGTGGGACTGGTAGCCGCCGCTGCTGAGCAAGTGGACGCTACTCCGATGGAGGGCTTCGATGCCGCCGCGCTGGACAAACTGCTGAACCTGCCGGAAAAAGGCCTGCGCAGTGTTACCTTGATGCCTCTCGGCTACCGCGACGCCGACAACGACTGGCTGGCAAAGCTGCCGAAAGTAAGACGTCAGAAAGAAAAATTCGTACTGGAAGCATAAGCTTCACAATCGCAAATTCAGCCGACAGCTGCCTCTATCAGGTAGCCGTCGGCTTACGCATTTAAAGAAATTACTATGACAAAGCAGAAAATCAAAATAGACATCTTCTCCGACATCAACTGCCCCTGGTGCTATGTAGGCGAGCGACGTCTCGACAAAGCCCTGCAGCAGGTGGGAGATCAATACGAGGCCGAGATCAGTTTCAAAGCCTTTGAGTTGAACCCGAACATCCCGCAGCATGGCATGGGCCGACTCGACTACTTCAAAGGCAATTACGGTGAGCAGATCGTGTCGCAGGTGCCGGCTATGGACCAGCGCATGACTGAGGCTGGTGCTGAAGAAGGTATAAAGTTTAACTTCTCAGAAGGCATGACGGTGAACAATACCTTTAACGGTCACCGTCTGATCTGGCTGGCTGGCCAATACGGTGTGCAGCACGAGGTAGCCAACGCTCTGTTCAAAGCTTACTTCACCGAAAACCGCAACATGAACGACCTGGCTGTGCTTAAGGAAATAGGTATAGCCCAAGGTATACCAGCTGAACGTTTGGAGAGTTTCTTCCAAAGCGAAGAAGGCAAGCAGGAAGTGCGCCAGATGGAAGCGTTTGCGCAGTCTGCAGGTATAACCGGTGTGCCCGCTTTTGTGATCAACGACCAGTATCTGGTGAGCGGTGCCCAGCCTGCCGAAACTTTCCTGAACGTATTCAAGCAAGTAGCGCCTACCATCCAGAAGCTTGACATCGAAGGCAACAGCTGCGATGTGGGCGGAATATGCTAAAAAAATAATTATGGAGAACAAGAAGCTAAGCGATATCAAATTATCCGTACTCGACCTGGTGCCAATCCGCACAGGCAAGAGCATCCACGACTCCTTTCAGCATAGTCTGGAGCTGGCTCGCCACGTGGAGCGGCTGGGCTATACCCGCTATTGGCTGGCTGAGCACCACAACATGCCCGGCATCGCCAGTTCGGCAACCGTCGTGTTGATCGGCTACATTGCCGGCGGTACTTCTACGTTACGAGTTGGCTCTGGTGGCATCATGCTCCCGAACCATGCCCCGCTTGTAGTGGCCGAGCAGTTCGGCACGCTCGAGAGCCTGTACCCTGGCCGCATCGACCTGGGACTGGGACGAGCGCCCGGCACTGACCAGGTAACGGCCTATGCCCTGCGTCGCGATCTGCAGGGTAATGTAGAGGACTTCCCGAACAACGTGGCTGAGCTAAAGCAGTACCTGAGCGCCGACAACAGCACAGCTAAGGTGCGGGCTATACCTGGCGAGGGCCTCGATATACCTGTCTGGATACTGGGCTCGAGCACCTTCGGGGCGCAACTGGCCGGTATGATGGGCTTGCCTTATGCCTTTGCGAGTCACTTTGCCCCTGCCGCTTTGCACGCCGCCCTCCAGGTATACCGCGACAGCTTCCGACCGTCGGAGCAGTTGCAGGAGCCTTATGCGATGGCCTGCGTGAATGTTGTGGCCGCTGACACCGACGCAGAGGCGGAGCACCTGGCGACGTCCCTCTACCAATCTTTCCTGAACGTGATTCAGGGCAAGGCCTTGCCGATGCAACCGCCTGTGGAGAGCATGAAAGACCGCTGGAGTCTGCAGGAGGAGTATGCCGTGAAACAAATGCTGCGCTACAGTTTTGTGGGCAGCAAGAAGTCCGTGCAGGAAGAACTACAGGCTTTTGTGGACGAAACGCAGGTAGACGAGCTGATGATCTCCACCGGCATCTTTGACCCGGAAAAGCGACAGCATTCCTATACCTTGCTCTCGGAGATCAGCGAACTTGCAGGTGCTAAGGTATAAGCCGAAGATATAATTAAGACATCATAGGGTTTAGGTTTTAAATACCTGACCCGTTACTCAAAAACAGACCCGAAGCGATGCTCGGGTCTGTTTTTTATACCTATACCTCTACGCTAGTGCCACTCACCTTTTATTCAGTTCTACTCCCCTCTTTTCTGCAACGATTTAATCTCCTCCCGTACAACTTATTATTAAATGGTTTCAAATTAGTTCAAACATAAGCGTATGGAAGAGACATCAAAAAAGGACGAAAACAGTTTTATAGAACGTCTGGCGCAGCGGCTGGGTGTTTCAGCGAATGCCACAACGATTTATGGTGCGCCCATAGAGCGCGATGGCGTGACGGTTATACCTGCGGCCAAAGCCATGTATGGCTTCGGCGGTGGCAGTGGCTCTAAAGCAGGCGAAGAGGGAACTGGCGGCGGTGGCGGTGTGGGCATCAAACCAGTGGGCTACATTGAAATAAAAGACGGCAATACCAGATTCAAATCAATTCCAGACCCCGAAAGAGTCATCAAAATAATAGGAGTCAGCGGTGTAATGGCCCTTTTATTGGTAAAAGCAGTAAGTAAGATGCTGGATCGGTAACCTGCAACCTGTGCTTTGAAAGTAAAACAGCTTTTTGACAAGGGAATCGTCCCCCGCGAAACTTCGCTGAGAGGGTTGCTACCTGGCTGCTGCTGATGGGTGCCGAGGTGGTACATGGCATTGCATGTACTGCGCAGCGTCTATCATAAGCAATAAGTCTGGCTACTGCCCTGCTTTATTCCGTGGCGGGTTGATCATGATGTGTGCCCCGTGCGTGCCGGGATGCATGATCCAGGGCATGGCCACGGAGCCCTGGTCGGGCTTAAGTGGCAGGCCTGTGCTCTCAGCTGTAGCCCAGGGAATGTAAACTACATAACGCAAATAGCCATCGGCCACCTCGCCGGTGCGCATGTTCACCTGCTCCTCAGGGGCACTGTACACGAAGAGCGTGGTAGGCTGTTTGGGCATGTTCAGTTTCCCGCTCTTGGCTTCTTTTTCACGGGTATCAAATATATCATTGGCACTCACTCCTTGACGGCGCAGCTCGCGTCCACGGGCCATAAAAGGCTCCAGGTCACGGTGATAGCAAGAGGCCGAAAACCCTGGCTGGTTCGGATCGTCGGCGATGCAGATCAGTTCGTTTGTTCCTTTCCTCAATGTCACCACCTCTCCTTTTTGATTGTATCCCAGCACAGTAGCACCCTCGCGCATATCGGCAGGGGCGGCCAGCACGGCTGTTTTGATCTGATTTTCAGGAGTGGGTACAGTAGTGCTTTGGGCTTGGGCGCTATACCCTACCAGCAGCGCAAAAACAAATGCTACAAACTGTTTCATGTCGGTTTCAAGGCTTAGTAGGAATGAAAAAATAAAGGCTGCATGTCAGCTTCTACCCTGTACGAAGAAAATCAGAAAAGGCTTAGGCCATGTTGCCTTCTGATGCCAGCAACGTGGCTATACCTGCTGGTAGCCCCCTCCGGGTCCCGTAGCTACACCTATCAAGACATCAACATATTAAGATATTTTAGTTATCTTAACGCTACCAACCAATTAACCCGCTCTCATGGCTGAACCCAACTACCGGCTACAATACTACATGTTCCTGCTCAGCAAGCACTTCCGCAAAATTTTGCTCGGACTGTTTTTGCTGATCCTCCTCCTCACCTCCGTGAAAACGGTAGGTCCCGAAGAAGAAGGCGTGGTAATGTACGTAGGCCATTATGACCGCACTGTGCAGCCTGGCCTGAACTTCATTTTGCCGTTCGGGATTGAGGAGATGCGGAAGATCCCGGTGCAGCGCCAACTCAAGCAGGAGTTTGGTTTCAGAACACTGGAGGCCGGCAGAAACACGCAATATTCCAAAGCGGACTTCAATGACGAGTCGCTGATGCTGACTGGTGACCTGAACCTGGCCAACGTAGAATGGGTGGTGCAGTACCGGATCGTGAATTCCTACAATTACCTGTTTAAGGTGCGTGACGCTGAAAAAGCACTGCGTGATATGTCTGAGTCGGCTATGCGCAAAATAGTGGGTGACCGGACCGTGAATGAAGTGCTTACCGTAGGCCGTCAGGAAGTGGCCACCAGCATGGAAGTGCTCCTGCAGCGTATGTGTGACGAGTACGAAAACGGTATCCGCATCGACCAGGTGGTGCTGCAGGACGTGAATCCGCCGGAGACTGTGAAGCCGTCTTTCAATGCCGTAAACCAGGCCCAGCAGGAGCGTGAGACGCTGATCAACCAGGCGGAGTCAGAGTATAACCGCATCATTCCGCGTGCCCGCGGCGAGGCCGATGAAACGATCCAGTTAGCCGAGGCCTATGCGCTGACGCGTGTGAACGTGGCCACTGGTGAGGCTGCCCGTTTCAACTCCCTTTTCGAAGAGTATGTGAAAGCTCCTGAGGTAACCAAGAAGCGTCTATACCTGGAAACCATGGAACGTATTCTGCCAAAAATAGGCGATAAAGTGATCGTGGATGAGCGTGGCAACAATGTGCTGCCGCTGTTGAACCTTAATCAGAATAAAACTCAAACTCCAACGAAATAGCCTGTGAACACTCCTAAAATACTATCGCTCATAGCTGCTGTACTTCTGCTAACGCTGCTTTTCACAAGCGTATTCGTACTCGATGAAACCAAGCAGGCCATTGTCACGCAGTTTGGTAAACCAGTAGGCGAACCGCGTACGCAGCCAGGTCTGCACTTCAAAATTCCGATTATCCAGAAGGTACAGTTCTTCGACAAGCGCTACCTCGAGTGGGACGGCGATGCCAACCAGGTGCCTACCAAGGACAAGAAGTTTATCTTCGTGGATTCCTACGCCCGCTGGCAGATCACCAACCCGCTGCAGTTCTTTATCCGTCTGCGTGACGAACGCTCTGGTCAGTCCCGTCTCGATGACATACTGGACGGCGAAACCCGCAACGCCATTGCCAGCCACGACCTGCTCGACATTGTGCGCTCCACTAACCGGGAGCCGGAAATAGCAGACGAGATTATGGAGGATTTGGAGAATCTGGATAAGATCACAGTTGGCCGAGACAAAATTGAAGCGTTGATTCTGAAACGAGCCAACGAACGCACCTCTGACCTGGGTGTTCAGATCCTGGACTTTCGTTTTAAGCGCATGAACTATGTGGATGAAGTGCGCAATCGCGTGTACGACCGTATGATCAGCGAGCGTAACCGAATTGCCGACCAATTCCGTTCGGAAGGACAGGGAGAGGCCCGCAAGATACAGGGTAACAAAGAGCGTGACCTGGCCCAGATCACATCCCAGGCCACCCGCGAAGCCGAGATGATCCGTGGTAAAGCCGATGCGCAGGCCACTTCCATCTACGCCTCCGCCTATAACCGCAACGCCCAGGCACGTGAGCTCTACGGCTTCCTCCGCTCCATGGAAACGCTGGAGAAGTCATTTGATGATAAGACGAGTATTATTCTGTCAACAGACTCGGAATTGTATAGGTATTTGAAAAGAGCAAACTGAGGGGAGCTAGAGAGTATAGGAAGTTGAAAGTTAAAAAAAGCCCGATGACGTCACATTTAAACGTTGTCGGGCTTTTGGCTTTGTGATGACCAAGTCTTGTATTTGGTGCCATTTATCTCAAAACAGCGACAGCTGCTCTCCTGCCGGTGTGATATCCGCTACGGAAAGGGTTCGTCCGAATATATCTCCTTGGCAGCTGATGGTATACACGGGGGTTTCTTCAAACCTTGACGCGACCACCACTTCTGTTCCGTCGGCACAGGTCTCAAATAGACTCTTAGCCAGTTTCGGACAGTTGTTGTCTTTGGAGAGGTGCGAGAGAAACACATGGCTCATAAAGGCCGGCTTGTGCGCCACGAACAGCTCCAGTGCCTGCTTGTTGGACATGTGACCGTGGTTGCCACTAATGCGGCGCTTGAGGTAGTAGGGGTAGTAACTCTGCTCCAGCATGCCATCGTCATAATTCGCTTCCAAAAAAGCGGCGTGGCACTGCTGAAAGTGGCGGATTACATGGTCGCAGGGGGCGCCGATGTCCGTAAACACACCGATCTTCACGCCATTTCCTTCCACTACAAAGCTGTGCGGATCAGCCGCGTCATGAAACTTTGGAAAGGCTGTCACGCTCAATCCGCCTACCTGCACGGGCTCATACCCCGTGAATGACAGCACCTCCACCCCACTCAGGTCCATGCGCGAGCGGTACAAGGTACTGGTTGTAATGTAAACCGGTAATTTGTACTTACGCGCCAGCACCGGTATACCTTTGATGTGATCGGAGTGCTCATGCGATACAAAGATTGCCTTCACCTGCCGCATACTTAATCCAAGGCGCTGCATACGCCGCTCGGTTTCGCGGCACGAAATGCCTGCATCCACCAGCACGGCTTCCTGGCCGTTGCCAATGTAGTAACAGTTCCCGTTGCTGCCGGAGTTTAAAGAGGTGATGGCTAATTGCATAGAAATACAAAGGTCGGTGTTTTGAGCAGATTAACCAACTTGCAATAATTCAAATTTTTACTTACCCCTGAGTCTGAGTTAGCGCTCCATTTTGCCTCTTGCTCCGGTGCGCTGATGAATTGTCTATCAAAGTATCAGAATGGAGCGCAGGTATGTGCAAGAGTCAGATAGTATAAATCAAAAAAGCGTACCGAATGGCACATGAGTAAACCATGCATTCAGGTCTCGGGTTAGGCACCCGTGATTACACTCTTCTAATATCCTTAAATTCAATTGAGGTAAAAGAAAGTCTTTCTATATTGATGTGAGCAGTGCTACAAAGTTGACTTTCACACTCCTCCGACTAATATACAGCATCTCTCCAAACGATAACTCAACCATAGACCTGCCAGGAACAACACTCCCTCTAAGTGTTTTTGCTCGATTTTCTTTAGCTTTAAATTCCATACAGAATATTACCCTATGATAAAATGCCTCTTAGTTGAAGACGATGTGAGTGTAGCCTCTTTTATTCAAGAGGGTCTGACCGAGAAAGGCTACCAGGTAGAGCTTATATCGGATGGCTTCAAGGCGGCTGAGCTTATCAGTCAGCATGAGTATGATATTGTGATACTCGATGTCATGCTGCCAGGTATAGACGGCTTCGAAATATGCAAGATCACACGTAAGCGAAACATCGCCTCGATCATCATTATACTGAGTGCCCTGGGCAACCCCGAAGAGCGAATCAAAGGACTGGAGGCTGGTGCCGATGATTTCATGTCGAAGCCCTTTCATTTCCGGGAACTACTGGCACGCATCAATGCGCACCTGCGAAGAAAGCAGCTCGAGCATGGCGTTTTTGAAGCCGACAAGTATGCCGACCTCGAGGTAAATACAGAGCAGAACTCTGTTAAGAGAGCAGGAAAGGAAATTCTGCTGACGCCCAGGGAGTATAATCTGCTCCTCTTCCTGTTAAGGAACAGGGAAAAGGTAGTTTCCAGGGTTGAAATCGCACAGGCCGTTTGGGATATCCATTTTAGCTCCAACACCAATGTGGTGGACGTGTACATCAACTACCTTCGCAACAAAATAGACAAAAACTTTTCGACCAAACTGATCCATACCATCAAGGGGCGCGGATACCAGTTGGCGCAGAAAACAGATGAATCTTAAACAAAAACTCGCTTTACGGTCTACGTTCGTTTGCGCTATCACGCTTCTGCTGGTTTTTGGCAGTATTTTCTATTTGTACAAAAACTCCACGATCAACGCGTTCTACAGTAAGCTGGAGAACCGTGCCTTGCTGTCGGCCATCATATTCCTGGAGAAAGACGAGCTGAACAAGAAAAAGTACCAGGAGTATGAAAGCAGGTACCTGAATACGCTGGACAAGGAAACACTCCAGATCTACGACGCCAGTGGCCAGGTGGCCTTTGTGCCGGAGATAAGTTCCTATCCGGTGGACGAGCGAATCCTGAACCAAATTCGACACAAAGGCAAGCTCAATTTTCAAGTGGAGGGGCAACAGTATGCCGGCATTTACTACGAGGACAACCAGGGCGATTTTGTGATTGTGAGCTCCGGTGTGGATGTAACCGGGCAAGAGCGGCTGTATAAGCTGAGCATTATTTTAGCCAGTCTTTTCCTGATCGGTATTCTGATTAACTACATCTTCAACGTAGTGCTGGCGCAGAAGACGTTCAAGCCTTTCTCTTCTATATTGCGCAAGGTGAACACCATTTCCACAGAGAACCTGAACTCCCGCCTCCCACAGGTGAACCAGCCGGGCGATGAGCTCAGCGAGCTGACACTAACGCTCAACACATTTCTGGAGCGACTGGAGGCAGGTGTCAATCATCAGAAACAATTCCTGAAGAATGTCTCACACGAGCTGAAAACACCGCTTGCGGCCATTTTGGGTGAAGCAGAACTCAGCCTCGACAAAGAAAAAAGCCCCGAGGAGTACCAACAGGTGCTGAAAAAGATCGTGAAGAGCACCTCAGAGGTGAATTCGGTGATCGAAGGACTGCTTCTGATCAGTGGCTTGACGCATAACACCTCCCCTTCCACACACCGGCCTTTCAGGCTAGACGAACTGCTGTGGGAGCTGCTGGAGAAGCTCCATTACAAGTATCCTGAGGCAGAAGTAGAGACAATAATCGAAGTAGAGGACAGCGATCTGTTGCAGCTGCACTCACACCCCGAGCTGGTTGCCACGGCCATCACCAACATTGTGGACAATGCGCTGAAGTTTTCAGACGACCAGAAGGTGACATTGAAAATTGCTCTAACAGAACAGCAGCAACTCGCCTTGCTGGTGCAGGATCATGGTCCTGGTATACCTGTGCAGGAACAGGATAAAGTATTCGACCTTTTCTACCGTGGCAGCAACACACAGTACCTGAAGCCGGGCCATGGTGTGGGCTTGTCGCTGACGAAGCACATCGCAGAGTTTTGCCACATCGACCTGGCTGTTTCCTCTGTTCCGCACGAGGGGACCGAAGTAAAGCTGGTATTCCCTGCTGTTTAACCTGAATATAATTTCCTTCTAACCTAAGTCTAATACAGGCCAAAGACCCTTCTAATGTTGTGAATGTAGCTTTGTAACACATTTTACATAGCTACTTTACAACATGACAATCAAGTTCTTAAAACGCTTTATCTGGCTTTTGCTGTGCCCTCTGGGTGATTTGCAGGCGCAGACGCCGGATACGCTTGCTCTTTCGAGAGTCGAGGCTGAGGCACTTTTCCTTGAGAAGAACCTAGCTCTGATTGCCGAAAAACTGAATATAGACCAAGCCGAAGCACTGATCTTGCAGGCGAAGGCATGGCCCAATCCTGAACTCGAAATCAGTGAGGTAAACTTCTGGGCAACGCCCCACCAGGTAGCCAACGGCGATGGTAATCCCCCCTTCTTTAAAAACGGCTTCGGTGAGAACAGACAGATCTCTGTGCAGCTGGAGCAACTGGTGCAAACAGCCCGCAAACGCAAAAAGAACATCTCGCTGCAGGTGGCAAACCGGGAGCTGGCCCAAACAGCCTACACCGAAATGCTGCTCTCGCTCAAAGCAGAGTTTAGAACCCAACTTTCGGAACTACTCTTTCACCAGAACAATGTGCGCCTGCTTCGGCAGCAGCAAAATGTGCTCTCGCAGTTAATTCGGGCACAGGAGGCACAGCTGCGCAACGGCAACATATCCAAAGCTGACTTCTACCGCATCAGAGCACTGGACCTTTCGCTGCGCGCCGAACTGAACGAGGCGCTACAGGAAAGCAACGAGGCGCAGAAAGACTTGAAATCGCTGATGATGCTGCCGGCGAACGTTACCCTATACCTGACCGATGCTGAATCGCTCTCCAGTCAGTCCTTACTCCTGAACCAACCACTCGACAGTTTGCTGGCCATGGCTGAAAGCCGTAACCCTGCCGTGCGGGTAGCGCAATCTGACCTGCGGGTGAGCGAAGCCGAACACACACTGGAGCGGGCCATGCGCGTGCCTGACCTTCGCTTTAACACCAATTACGACCGCGGCGGTAACATCCTGCTCAACTTCATTGGCTTCGGGGTCGCGATGGACCTGCCCGTGTTCGATCGTAACCGGGGCAACATCAGAGCGGCACAGGCCCGGGTGCAGCAAAGCCGGCACCTGCACACACTTCGGGTAAATGAAGCCCAGAACGAGGTAGTAAAAGCTTACAAAGACTATCAACAGCTGGCAGATTTTTACCAGTCCATAGACGGTAATTTCATTAACGAGCTGGATGAAGTACTCGGAGGAGTTAGCCGCAATTTCCAACGCAAGAACATCAGCCTGCTGGAGTTCCTCGACTTCTTCGATGCCTTTAAAGAAAACAAGCTCCTCTACTTCGATACCATCCGAAGCCTGGAATCCAAAAAAGAAGAACTCAACCTACTAACAGGAACCGATTTATGATACGCCCCACTATAAACTACTTCAACAAGATTTCTGCCGCGGCTTGCTTTGCCGCGTCGCTGACAGCCTGCCAGAGTTCAAACGATCTTGAAAAGGATAATACTGCGCAGCAAGAAGGTTATTGCCTGCCTGCGCAGCTGGCCAAAAACATAAAGCTGGCTGCCGTAGCACCCGCCACGGAGCATAACCACATTCAGCTAACGGGCAGAGTGATGAGCAACCCGGAGAAATACTACCGCTTTGTGCCTTTGCTGGACGGAGTGGTGTCAAAGGTTAACTTCTCTTTAGGAGATTATGTGAAGAAAGGCACAGTACTGCTGGAAGTGCGCAGCCCGGAGCTGAGCAGCCTGAACGCAGAGCTTCGCACCGCCCAGGCACATCTGAAGCTGGCGCAACGTCAACTTTCAGCCACGCAGGAAATGTACGACGATGGTGTTGCTTCCGAGCGCGAGCTGATAGAGGCACAGCAGGATGTGGAAATGGCCCAGCTGGAGATTACCAAAGTGCAGGAAAACCTGGGTATTTACGGTGGGAGTCTGGAACGCGGTGTGCTCATCATCAAGGCGCCTTTAAGCGGCCATATTGTGTCTAAAAACATCGTGAGCGGCCAGCAGATAGAGGCTGGCGACGAACCGCTGTTCTCTATTGCGGACCTGGAGGAAGTGTGGGTGATGGCCAATGTTTACGCCGGAAACCTGAGCAGCGTGAAGCAAGGTATGGAAGTAGAGGTAAAAGCCTCTGCCTACCCCGATCAGGTGTTCAAAGGAAAAATAGACCGACTGGCCAACACCTTCGATACCGAAGAGCGTGTGCTCAAGGCTCGTATCAGCATCCAGAACAAAGACCTGTTTTTAAAGCCGGAGATGTTTGTGAATGTATCGGTAACACAGGATAATACTGGTCAGAACGAAGCGCAATCCCTCCTATCCTTCCCAGCCAAAGCTTTAATTTTTACTAACTCCAAACACCAGGTGGTCGTGTACCGCGACAGCTGCAGTTTTGATATCGTGCAACTGGAGCCTGTATACCAGACTGCTAATACTGTGATGGTAAAAGAAGGCCTGCAAGAAGGCGATCGGGTAGTGACCGAAAACCACCTGCTTATCTATAACCAAATCCAGAACTAACAGGAGGAAGACAGACACACAACATGGATAAATTTGTTCAGAGCTTAGTATCGTTCTCGCTTAAAAACCACATCATCGTCTTTTTCCTGACGGCGTTGTTGGTGGCGGCGGGGATAATAAGTTACTTAAATACACCCATAGAAGCTTTCCCGGATGTGACAAACACCCGGGCCCGTATCATTACCCAATGGCCCGGCCGCAGTGCCGAGGAAGTAGAGAAGTTTATTACGCTGCCCATCACGCGGCAGATGAATACCATTCCGCGGAAGTCCGAAGTACGTTCTACCTCGCTTTTCGGCCTGTCGGTGGTAACGGTGCTGTTTGATGAGAATGTGGATGACTTCTACGCCCAGCAATATGCATCCAACCGCATGCAAAGCATTGAGTTGCCAGAAGGGGCAGATGCTGAGGTAGAGCCCCCTTCTGGCGCAACGGGTGAGATTTTCCGCTACGTACTCAAGAGCAAATCACGCGCTATAAGTGACCTGACAGCCCTGCACGAATGGGTAGTGGAGCGGGAACTGGTAGGCGTGCCAGGTATAGCCGAAGTCGTGAGCTTTGGCGGTGAGGAAAAAATCTATGAAATACAGGTAAACCCAGTAGAGCTGGCCAACTACAACCTGTCTCCGCTTGATGTGTATGAGGCCGTCGGAAACAGCAACATCAACGTGGGTGGCGATGTGATCGATAAAGGTGACCAGGCCTATGTCGTGCGTGGTGTCGGCTTGCTGGAGAGTGTGGCCGACATCGAAAATATTCTGATTGAGAATGTGAATGGAACGCCTGTGCTGGTCAAGCACGTGGCCGATGTTAAGATCTCTGCCAAACCGCGCTTGGGCCAGGTAGGGCTGGATGACAATGATGACCTGGTGCAGGGCATTGTGATCATGCTGCGAGGGGAAAATCCAAGCGAGGTGATCGCAAGGCTAAAAGATAAGATAGAGGAGCTCAACACACGGATCCTGCCAGCCGATGTGAAGATCGTGCCTTTCCATGACAGAACCGTACTCGTTGATAACACAGTGCGTACCGTAACGCATAACCTGCTGGAGGGCATCATCCTGGTATCGGTGCTGGTGTTCATTTTCTTGTTCAACTGGCGCACCACGGTTATTGTGGCTTCCGTTATTCCGCTGGCTTTCCTGTTTGCTATTATCATGCTGCGCATCCAGGGCTTGCCTGCCAACCTGATATCGATCGGGGCGGTGGACTTTGGCTTGCTGCTGGAGGGTACCATGGTGGTCGTGGAGCATGTGTTTGTGGGCCTCGATAAGCGGGCGAAACAGTTGGGTATGCCGCGTTTTAACCAGATATCCAAGTTGGGTATCATCAAGAACCAGACGCGCTCTGTGGCCAAGTCCATCTTCTTTGCCCAGATCATCCTGATCGTGGCGCTGATGCCGATCTTCACTTTCCAGAAGGTAGAAGGCAAGATGTTCTCCCCACTGGCCTTTACCCTGGGCTATGCTTTGATCGGGGCCGTGCTGCTCAGCCTGACCTATGTGCCGGCCATGTGCAAGGTGCTGCTCAATAAGAATGTGGTGGACCGCGAAAACCCGATCACCAACTCTATCCGTGGCGCCATGTTCAAGCTGTACCAACTAGGTGCCATCAACAAGAAATTGACGATATCGCTGTTCGGAGTGCTGTTGATTGTCTGTGGTTTTGGCTTCAGTCGATTGGGAACAGAGTTTATTCCGCAGCTGAACGAGGGGGCGTTGTATGTAAGGGCAACCCTACCAAACAGCGTGAGCCTGGACGAGTCGGTGAAGCTGACGAAAGAAATGAAAGCCAAGTTCCGGGAGTTTGAGGAGGTATCTTTTGTGCTGACGCAAACAGGTCGCCCGAACGACGGCACCGACCCTACCGGTTTCTTCAACATTGAATTCCACGTGCAGCTCCATGACGAAGGCGATTGGAGCCGGGAAATTTCCAAACAGGAACTGCTCTCGGAGATGGAACAGTCGCTGGCGGTGTACCCGGGAGTCACCTTTGGCTTCAGCCAGCCGATCATGGACAATGTGGAGGAATACGTATCTGGGGTGAAAAGCTCGCTAGTGGTCAAGATATTCGGAAATGATTTGTTTGAACTGGAAAACTCTGCCGACCAGGTAGCGGCCGCCATCAAAGATGTGGAAGGTGTAGAAGACCTGAACATTTACCGCAACATTGGTCTGCCGGAGCTGCGCATCAAGCTGGAAGAGACACGTATGGCCCGCTACGGCGTGAGCATGGCCGATGCACAGGCGGTGATCGAAATGGCGATTGGCGGTAAGGCGGCTACCACGTTTTATGAAGACGAGCGCATGTTTGATGTACGAGTACGTTATGCAGAGCCTTTCCGTAAATCGGAGACTGAGATCAAGAACATCCTGGTACCGGCCAACAGCGGCTCTATGATTCCACTCTACGAGATTGCCGATGTGGGCTTCTTCACAGGTCCAGCCTTCATCTACCGTGAAGGAAGCAGCCGCTACATTGCCGTTGGTTTTTCAGTGCGTGGCCGTGACCTGGGAAGTACCGTGGAAGAAGCGCAGAAACGTGTAGAGGAGCAGGTGGTACTGCCGGAAAGCTACAAGTTGACCTGGGCAGGTGAATTTGAGAACAAGGAAAGAGCCACCCAGCGCCTGACTTATATCGTACCGATCTCACTGCTGATGATCTTCTTCCTGCTGTATGTGAACTTCGGCAACCTGAAAGACACGGTGATCTCGCTTATTACCATACCGTTTGCCTTTATCGGTGGCTTCCTGTCGCTGTGGCTGACGGGCACTACTTTTGGTATTTCGGCAGGTATAGGCTTCATTATCCTATTCGGGGTGGGCACCATCGATGGCATCATCCTGATTGCTGTGATGAAGGAATATCTGCGCAAGGGCTTACCGCTCCAGCAAGCGATTTCGGAGGGTGTGTACAGCCGTATCAGACCTGTGTTTATGATTGCCATTATGGGTTCGGCCGGCCTGTTGCCAGCCGCACTTTCGTCTGGCATGGGTTCTGAGATTCAGAAACCGCTTGCCATTATGATCGTGGGTGGTTTGATGATCTGCATGATCCTCTCGCTGATCGTACTGCCGCAGGTATACTACCTGGCGTACAGCCGCAGCAAGAAGGTATAGAAAGTATTTACGAGATTGCAATTAGTGATTAGTTTGTTTGTAAAGGGTGCCCGGATTTTCCGGGCGCTTTTTTTATCAGTATGTCTGATCGCATTACCTTTTTGGATTTCAAAGCCTTTGAGCACTAGTTGCACAGAGAGTTGTTATAAAATATGTCTAGCCACTCCAGCACCCCAAATATTATTCAACTCTTATTAACCCCATCCACAGTTATTATTTGTTCAAGAGCTTTCAAAAGCAGTAATTTCCTTTTTGCCATCCAAACTATTGTTTCCACAGATAGTCATAATAGGTGCAAAAAACTTGACTAGTCAGAGCATCAGGTATAGAATAATACTTATATTTAAGGTATAAGAAATAAAATACCCACCTTTTCATGAAACAACTTTACCCTGAAAGTCCTCCCTGTATACCTGCTGGCTATACACAACCCACCGCATCTTACAAAAACCAGGTTGTATATGTGCTGCTGGCTATGCTGGTGTTCCTGATCCTATACCTGTCCATGGTGGTTGCGGCCGGTTACCTGCTGTACCTGGCCATTATGTATCCGATGGACACCATTAACCGCTGGACCATTCTGCTCAAGCTTGGTGCCATTGGTATGGCAGGTATGCTGTTTGGTTTTATGCTGAAGTTTCTCTTCAAAAAGCATGACACCGACAATCCCCTGAACGTGGAAATAACAGAGGATGAACACCCGCAGCTGTTCTCTTTCATCCACCAGCTTTGCGCCGAGACCAATGCGCCCCTCCCCCACAAAGTATTTGTCAACCACGAGATCAACGCCTGTGTGTTTTACAACAGCACCATCCTCAGCCTTTTCCTGCCTGTGAAGAAAAACCTACTAATTGGCCTGGGATTGGTGAACTCGATCAACCTGACAGAATTTAAAGCGGTACTGGCGCACGAGTTCGGTCACTTTTCGCAGAGCAGTATGAAACTGGGCAGCTATGTGTACATGGCCAACAGCATCATCCAGAGCATTGTGTACGAGCGCGACAAATGGGATGACCTGCTGGAGAAATGGAAGAACTCTAACATCCAGCTTGCCATTTTCGGCTGGTTGCTGATGCCGGTGGTTTGGCTTATCCGTAAGTTCATGGCCCTGATTTACCAGGCCATCAACCTGGTGCACTCGTCACTTTCGCGCCAGATGGAATACAATGCCGACCGTGTGGCCGTAAGCGTGACCGGCAGCGATGCTATTGTGAATGCACTCTACCGCCTGGGACCTGCCAGTGAGGCCTTCGCTCATTCCAACAACCACCTGACCACGGCCATCGACAACAGGATCTATACCACCAATCTGTTCTATCACCAGCGAAAGGCCGTCGAGTACCTGAGCCAGACCCGCGAAAGCTTCCGTCAGTCGCTCCTGGAGAACCTGCCTCAGCAGCCAGCTGGCGCTCGATTTATCTTTTCAGACGAAGACGGCCATTTGGCAGAGATGTATTCCAGTCACCCTTCCAATTACAAAAGAGAGCAGAACGCCAAAGCCACTTATTTTGAAGGTATAGAAGACGAGCGTTCCCCTTGGCTACTCTTTAACGAGCCGGAAAAACTAGCGGAAACTGTTACGCAGAATCTGCTGCGTGTTAACCTGCAACTACACCCGAACATTACGTTTACTCCCGCCGAGGAGGTACAGGCTTTTGTGGAGGCGGAGCAGCAGGAAACTACTTTCAAGGCGCACTATCTGGGTGTGTACGATAACCGTCTACTTACCGAGCTGGACCTGTCGAAGCCTGAGGCACTGGTTGCGAAAGCCGGTATATCACCTGACCTGCTGCCAGAGGCCCTGAGATCGCTTTATGGCACAGGCTTGCAGCAAAAGATGGAGGAACTCGGTGGCCGGTATAAGGACATCCAGACACTGTCGCTCATCCTCCAGAAGCAGGACAAGCGCAAGACCTATACCCTGAGCAACGGCTTCTCCTACGAACCCCACGAAGCCCAGGCGCTGCTGGAGCAAAGGCTGCAGGAGTTTCCGGCCGACGAAGCCTGGTATCAGCAGTTCGACACCAAAGTATTTGCCCTGCATTACCTCCTGACAGAAGCACAACCAGCACAAAGAGCGGAATTACTGCAACGCTATACCTTCCTGGTAGCTTGGGTGAAACAATTTAGCGCATGGCAGCAGGAACAGCAAAATCTGCAGAACACCATAGATACGGCCATCAGCAAAGGCAATCACATGTCCGAGAAAGAGGGTAAATGGTTTGCAACTGAGTTCCGCCGTCTACGTGATGCCTTTGATGTAATATTGAAGGAAGCGGATACGCTTAAATTTCCAGTGCTGCAGAACATGGATACGGACCAGTCAGTGCGCAAGTATCTTCTGCAGGAAGAACTGGTTTGGATGTCAGCCGACTCGCTGCAGGGCGAAGAGCTGAATATGCTGATCAACCAGACTGTAACTGTTGCCGAGCGCATGCAACGGGTGTATACTAAATGCCTTGGCAGTCTGCTGAGTCTGCAGGAGCAATTGGCTGCTGCGGTTGAGGTTGAGGAGAAGGAGTTGGTTTAATTGATAGGATTGAAAACGATAACTCTATCCACCTTAAAAGCTGCAAGAATTGAAAGTAAAACTGATACTCCCAGCACTTGCCGAGGCCGAAAGCCCGTTCTGGCGGCCTATCAAGTATTCTCTGTTTCCTCCCCTTGGACTTGCCACCTTAGCGGCATACCTGTCCCCGGACGATGAAATAGATTTGCAGGACCAGCACGTGGAAGAGCTATACCTGGATGATACCCCCGATCTGGTCATCATCCAGGTATACATCACCAATGCCTACAGGGCGTATAAAATTGCCGATCATTACAGAAGCCGGGGCGCTTATGTGCTGCTTGGAGGACTTCATGTGACCTCTCTGCCTGAAGAGGCGGCACCACATGCTGATACCATATTCCTTGGTCCCGGTGAAGACACATTCCCTCAGTTTCTGAAAGACTTCATAAACAAAACTCCAAAGAAGGTATACACCTCCCTGACCCGTACACTCGAAGGTATACCACCTATCCGGAGAGACCTCATCAAGCGCAACCGCTACCTGGTGCCCAACTCGATTGTGGTGACCCGGGGCTGTCCGCACCACTGCGACTTTTGCTACAAGGACGCCTTTTTTGAAGGAGGAAAAACGTTCTATACCCAAGCCGTGGATGATGCCCTGGCAGAGATAGACAGACTTCCGGGCAAACACCTTTATTTCCTCGATGACCACCTGCTGGGCAATGCCAAATTTGCTAGTGGCTTGTTTGAAGGGATGAAAGGCATGAACCGGGTATTTCAGGGAGCCGCGACCATCGACTCCATACTCCGTGGTAACCTGATCGAGAAAGCGGCGGAGGCCGGACTACGCAGCCTGTTTGTTGGATTCGAGACATTTTCACCCGTTAACCTCAAGCAGAGCAACAAAAAGCAAAACCTGCAGAAAGATTACATCAAAGCTGTGAACAGGCTACATGACCTGGGCATCATGATCAATGGTAGCTTTGTTTTTGGCCTTGATGATGACGACCAGGATGTATTCAGAAGAACCGTGGACTGGGGAGTTAAGAATGGACTAACGACGTCAACCTATCATATTTTGACGCCATACCCTGGCACCAAACTCTACAAAGACATGGAAAGCCAAGGCCGCATCCTGACCCGGAACTGGGATCTGTATGATACCCGAAGTGTTGTGTATAAGACGACCCGCCTGACTGCCGACGAATTAAAGAACGGTTATGATTGGGCCTACAAAGAGTTTTACAGCTGGTCAAATATATTCAAAGCAAGTTTTCAGCACGATTCGCACAAGCATAAACTAAAGCACCTGCTCTATTCTGGCGGTTGGAAGAAGTTTGAGCCGCTCTGGAACTTTATCATCAAATCTAAAAACCTGAATGAAATGCTGCCACTGCTGGAGGCTATTCTCTCGAAGGTAGGTTCCAGTGACAAACAATCTCCTGACAGTGAAGTGCCCACTGCCAACCAGATAAAAGTCGAAGCAGGCGAGCTAAGTTCTTCCTTTACGCCTTTAACTGTTATCAACAGACAACCACTCAAGCCAACTCCGGCTTTAACTGAATAATAAAGCCCCTGCAGTACTATACCTGCAGGGGCTTCTTATTTGGCTATTGCTGTACCTTACAACTCTTCCGCCGCTTCCAGCCTGCTCGACTTAAACTGACTCAGCACATCCTTTATACCTGCCAGTCCGCCGGAGATATTTTCCATTTCCGAGAGCACCTGCCCGACCTGGTTATTGCCGCCAAAGCCTTTGAGCTTGTTATTGCGCACAAAGGTGACTTTGATATCCTCCCACCGCTGCGCCTCGGCCTCAGTCATGATTCCGATCAGCTGCTTGAACTTGAGCATGTTGGCTTCGGCACCGGAGGTTAGTGTCTGCGACTCGGCTTCGTAATGTGATAAAATCAGCGTTTGCAACTCCTGGTCGTTCATGATCGGCATCACCTTTTCGGCCAGCTTGTTCATGTTGCGGTAAGAGCCCTGCAGTTTAAAGGCTGGTTCGGTACGGTACTCGTCTGCCTGCGCCGCTGAGCGAATGTATTCCAGGTTTACTTTCAGGATCACATCCTGAATCTTGAGTAGCTTATTCAGCACCAGCACATACTCGTTGAGCTCGGCTGCCGAATGATTCCCTTCAAACTCCAGCCCCTCACTGTTGCCGGTTTGGGCCAGTTGGATCAGCGCGTAGATGTCTTTTTGACTCTTTGCTGCCAGCTTCGCCAGCACGGTATTGGAGGTAAGGGAGTTCTCGATGTAGCTCAGCTTGAACACGTCTTCCGTGTCGCCGATGATGTCGCCGAGGTTGTAGATATCGGCGCGGTTGGCGAGCATGTCCGGAATGCGGAACTTCTCCCCTGTTTCGGTGTAGGGGTTGCCGGCCATGACCACGCATACCTTCTTGCCCCTGAAGTCATAAGTTTTGCTGCGGCCTTTATACACGCCCTCGATCTTGCGCTGGGCGTCGCACAGCGAGATAAACTTCTGTAGAAACTCTGGATTACAGTGCTGAATGTCGTCGAGGTAGATCATCACGTTGTCGCCCATCTCAAAGGACAGGTTCAGCTTCTCCAGCTCTTCGCGGGCAGCCGCATTGGGCGCTTCTTTCGGGTCCAGTGCGATTACCTGGTGACCAATGGCCGGACCGTTGATCTTCATGAAGATGATGCCCAGGCGGTTGGCGATGTACTCCATGATAGTCGTCTTGCCGTAGCCCGGCGGCGAAAGCAGTAACAGCATACCCATCAGGTCGGTACGCTTGGTCTCGCCCGCCGAACCTATCTGCTTGGCCAGGTTGGCGCCGATCAGCGGCAGGTATACCTGATCGATGAGCTTGTTACGCACAAACGAAGAGAGCACTCGTGGCTTGAATTCGTTCAGACGAAGTGCCTGTTCAGCCTGTTGGGTCATGTTCTTTTTGAGCTCTGTGAAAGCTGTAAAAGCGGTGGCCGTGCTACTGGTATAATCGCGTAGCCGGTGGAGGAATTGGTGGTAGTTCAGCTGGTAGCTTTGCCCCTGCACCTGCTGGTGCGCACCCTGCATACCTTGAATGTTCTCCTTCAGCACCGTGTGCACTACCTGCAATGGACTGTAGCTATCGGTAAGAATTAAGGTCGCTACCTCTGCTACAAACTCAGCTTTGTCGTGCTGGCCAGCCTGCGCGATGTAGGCCTTGAGCCAATGCTGAATCAGCTCGAACTGATGGGCCACATTCTCCTGCAGTGCCTTCACGGATTCTTCAAAAGTATCCAGCACCTTCCGCTCCGTCAAAAAATGCTTGAAACCGTCAAGAAGAACATCGGACTGGCTGTCGATCACAAAGTGGTTGCCACGGGTGAGTTCGTAGAACAAGTACTCGCCTGCTTCGGCTGCATTGGCTTCCTTGCATAGCCCCATCTCCTGCTGGAAGGTGTAGAGTTCTTGCTGCAGATCGGACTTCACGTCATCGAACTCGTGCGTGTCGGGGAATACCTGCAGAATGGCGCTTATACCTTTGAGCTGGTGGTTGAGCGTATTCTTCTTCGCTTCCGGCACAAACACTTTCCAGTACAGCTGCGCACAGGCTCTGTCGATGGAGGTAAAGCAGAGCAAGTCGGCTGTTTTGATCAGGCGGATCAGCGCACTTAGGATTAGAGCGGCATCGTGGTCGTGCACACCTTTCATGTAGCCTTCGTTGAAACGAACGGCCATGAATTTGTTCACATACTCGGTGAGCTCTGACTCGGTGAGTTTGTGCAGTTCGTCTACCGAAAGAATAGCCAGGCTGTTCTCTGTTTGCTTCACGGATATACCTTTGTCCTGTGCAGCTTCCAGTATTTTAAAGGCCAGGTACTCGGCGCGGTATACCTGGTTATTTTCCGAAACCAGCGTCTGCTCCCATACCGGGCGGTAGCTCAAAAACTGGTCGTCGGTGATCTTCTCGAAAAAGTTAGTGCCCGTGAGGTGGTAGTACATGGCGTCATCACGGTGCACCACACTCAGCTCCAATGGTTGGGTGTTCACCGTGAACTGATGTTTGCCAAACTTCAAAATGTTGGACCCTTCCACGAACAGCTCCTGCTTGTCCTTCAGCTGGCGAACAGCATCTTCCTTCAGCGTTTTCAGGCGGCTCTGGATGGTGTCGGCTTTTACCGTGTCGCCGATCCTGAGCAATTCCTCCACTGTGCTCCGTACCTTCTCAATCATCAGATCAGAAGCAAAATAGCCGTTGATCTCATTCACAGAGGTCAGTTTGCCGGCCCGGTTCTGCACCGCTTTCAGGATGCGGTCTGTGGCCTGCTGCAGGCTGTTGGCGCGCTTGTTCTGCGCCTCCTGCAGCTGTACCTTCTTTGACTCAAAGGCGCTGTAGATCTCCTCCCGCTTAACGGTGAGCTGTTCGATAAATTCGTCAAAATCAGGGAAGCGGCCTTCCAATTCTTCAAGCTGCACCATCAGCTTGGCCAGATACTCTTCGCACTTCTGCGGCGAGTCTGACACGTCGAGGTAGTTCACCACACTCTGGCTGATCAGCTTGATCTGGGAGTTGAATTCGGCTTTGCCTTCCTGACTCATCAGCTCTTTGCGCTTGCGGCGCAGGGTAGCTTTGGTCTGGTTGAAGGTGGCGTAAATGGCCGAAATGGTATCGATGATGCGGGTGGTCTGGGTGGCGTCCTCGATCTTAAGGTTACTCACCACATCGATCAGCATTTCCAGCTCTCCCGAAACGGCCGCAATTTCTTTGTCCGTCGCGTCGGCCTCCACCACTTTGGCTATACCTTCGATGGCCCCATTGATCTCTTTTACCTGCTTCTCATAAGGTGCCAGCGCGTTGGGCTGCAAGAGAAATTCAACGGCTCCGTTGGCAGTCTCCTGCGCGAATTGCTGCAGTTGTACTTCGTATTTTTCAATGGTGGGCAGGTCGGTGTAGCGGAGTTCTTTCAGCGAGATCACCTCGCCGCGTATACCCCTCAGGTCGGCCAAATACTTCACATAATCGTTGATGCTCTCGGCCTTCTTGAACTTCAGCGTCTGGATCAGCGCATCGGCCTGTCCCAGCACCTGACCTATCTGTGCCTGCGTGTTTTTCTTGATGCTGAGCACCTTTTCGTACTCCTCCACCGCCGCTGTAGCCGTCTGCCGGATAGCTGAAATCGGAGCCGCCAAATTATAGGTCTCCGCACGGTTTAGCCAGTGGTAGGAGTCCAGCACATCCGTCGTTTTCTTGATCAGGTCCAGGTATAGGTTGGCATAGGAATCGTCCTTTTGCAACAGTGACAGCACCTCGTTGCTCTCGGCCATGGCCCGCACGATGTCCTTGTTGCCGATCTTGTAGAGGTAAGACTCTTGCGTAACCGGTATGGTAAAGTTCGGCCCAATGTAGGGTGTCTGCCAGATTTGGATGGCGTGGTGCTTCTGTGCCTCTTCATCGGCACGGAAATAACACAGCTCCCCGTTCTCGTAAATGGCATAACCATGGCAAAGTATCGGTGTTTCGATCTGCTGCATAATCAGGTTGTAAGACAGCAATTGGTATATGCCCGACTCCTTATTATAAAACACATACAGGAAATCCTCGCCGTTCGGAGAGGTGATGCGCTTCTCAAAAAGCATGTCCTGCAGGTTGTTGTCGAATTGCTTGAACTCCCCCGTCTGCAGGTAGTAGCCATAGGCATAAATAATCCCCTGACCGTCTGGCAACAGCACACAGCTATGCTCGAGCGCGTCGATACGGCGGGCTTCTTTGAGCTTGGAATTATAGACGAAGTAGCGGTAATTGTTCTCGCGGTATGGGCGGATCTTCAGGATGATGATATTGCCCACCACGGCATAGTAAATCTCCGAGTCATCCAGCGTCTGGTCTTTGTCGTCGACTTCTTCGGAATAAATGCCACGGCCAGAATCGGTGTTGTCTTCCACCTTAATAGTCAGGTCTCCGCCAACGGTTTCCACAAACACTTTGTCCTCGATAGACACATGCGGGTGCTTGCCTTTGCGTTGTGCTTCGCGGGTAGTGCGTTTCCAGCTGAAGTCGTGCTGGTTGGGGAAGATGTACTCGTGGTCGCTGCGGTTATCGATATAGGTAATGCTGTCGCCTTTGAGCAGCCACTTAAAGGTCTTGATATCGTTGATACCCTTGCCCACCCGTAACACCATGTACAGGTAGTTGCCGATGTGCGCAAACTTGACGAATTGGGTGTTCTTGTAGTATTTGTAAAGCTTCTGGAAATCGTCTTGAAACGTTTTGTCCTGCAGGATGTCGAGCGGCTGCTGGTGAAAGCTGTGACCCTCGTAGGTATAGACGCCAAACACATCCGACAGCTCCACCTCTGACTTCAGGCCCAAGTATACGTTGTATCCAAAAAGCAAGGTATAGCCCACCGGCACCATGTCCCAGGGCACGCAGTTGTTCTCAGTGGTAATGCGCTCGGTCGTGATCAGCTTTGTCTCGATCGCCCCGAACACGCTCTTCCGCTCCTGGTTCAGCTGCTCGAGTTGCGTGCGCAATTCGGCCCCGCTTTTCTGCAGACGGTTTCTTAGTATTTCGTAGGTACCACCCTCCAACTGCACGTTTTCGGCAGTTGCGGTAGTGGCGGTATTGGTATCTTCCATGTGGGTGGAGGATTAAATTTTAATTGATGGTAAGTTTTTGGCTTTGGTGGAAGCCAATTGTTTTCATGGCTTATTTTGTACTAATGGCTTATGTAACGATTGGGCAAAGGTAAGTTGCGATTTTCGGAGCAAGTTCTATTCGACTATGACAATGATAATAGAAGATATCGGTGCTACTAAAGCCTATGTCCCCAGCTATTTGCTATAACTTTTGTTAGCCACTGGTATTTTCACATTCTTTTAGTTGTAAAATTCCTTCATTGATTCTGTCTAATATAGTTTCATAAACTTCCTTACCCAGAATTTTCTCTAAGACTGAATTGATGTCTAAATCTAGATTGTTGATTTTAAATATTTGGTCTTCTAGATAAGGACTCTTCATTATAAAATAGCTCTCTGCTTTAGACTGTACTAGTCCTAAAAACTGAGATTCGTTTTTAATGTCAGAAATTTCAACAATGCTTGCAGTTTGTGTCTCTGCGAGTTTTTCAACAAAGCTTTTGAACTCTATGGAATCTTTATCAATAATGACTTTATTTTTTTTAGTTAAAGTCCCCAATTCATTCGCAACGTCACTAAATTGCTCAATTTTATAAATCACGAAATCTTCTCCCATACATTCAGATTCTTCAAAACGAGATAAGTCAAAAACTGATTTTTTAATCTTAACCAACAGATTTGGTAGAATCTCATAGATATTTTGGTGAGAGATCTCTAAAACTGTGTAATGCTCACCCCTACTATTTGTTAAATGCAAATCGAAAATTCCTGATCTGTTTCCAAATGAAAATGTATAATGAAACCCTTTACTTAGAAATGAATTTCCAAATACGAGTTTATTCCCAAGGATCGTAAACCACAGGTTATTATTCAGTTTTATTTTATTAGCAATCTTATTCATGTATTGCACTTTAGGCTAACACAGATATAAAAAGCCCCTCTCCTGCTTTCAGAAGAGGGGTTTGGGGTGAGCTTAATTCAATGAAATGTAAGGCTTGTCCGCTATACCCATAGCCGTAGCCGTTGTGGTCAGCTGCTTCAGGGTATTAAGCGTGCCTTCATCAGCGCTGATTTGCATCATCTTCAGCAAGAGGGCAGACACGCTCAAGTTGCGCACGTCGTCGGAAGTCATGCCGAACTGGTTGATGAAGCGCTGCAGGTTATCGCGGAAGTCTACATGACCGTTGCCGTTTGGCTGAAAGAAAGTCTCCTTCACGGTGTGCAGCACTTCGCTGTTGCCTACCAGGCGGTCTATCTGCTTGCCTTTGGTGATGGAGCCCACGATCTGGTCGAAGAACATGGTCTCGCCACCTACAATATCGATCTTCGCTGACTTCAGGGCTTCAGATATCACCTCAGCCTGCGAGGCAGCAATGTCTTTCTGGATGTTGATCTGAGCCAGTTCGATAGACTTGTCTTTCTCCAGACGCAGCTTGAACTCTTCGTGCTCTTTGCCCACGCCATCGAGTTTACGCATCGCTTCGGCTTTCTCTTCTATACCTTTGGCATCTACAGTGAACTTCTCTCCGATCACACGTGCCTCTGCCAGACCGCGTTTCTCTTCAGCGGCAGCCATGTTTTCTACAACCGTCGCATCGGCTATACCTTGCTCTTTGGTTACTTTGGCGGTTACCATACCCAGTTTCTCGTCGGCTTCGGCCTGTGCGTTGGCTTTGGCTTTGATCACCAGTGCTTCCGCTTCTCCTTCTTTCTGACGGGCATGGGCTTTGGCCTCCATTACCTGCGCTTCTGACAAACCAATAGCTGCTGCTTGTGCCGCTTCCGCTTCTGCCATGGTCTTAATGGCTTGTGCCCGGTTATTTGATGACACTTGCTCTGCCTCTGCATCGATCAGCATTTGCTTCGCACGGAACTCCGCCGCCTGGCGGGCTGCCTCAGCGCTCTTAATTTCTTTCACCAGCGACTCTTCGGCTTCACGCTCGGCATTTTTAATTGCCACTGCTTTCGTACGCTCGGCCTCAGCAAAAGCCTTGGTGTCCTTGATCTTCTCTTCTTCCTCCACCACGGCTTTCTCCACGGTCACACGCTCACGGATGATGCCTTGGATGTTCTTGCGCTCTTCTTCGATGGCTTTCTCTTTCTCGATCTGCGCCAGTGCCACGATGCGCTGTTTTTCATTTTCTTCCAGCAAACGGGCCTGTTCTACACGCTCCGTTTCGATGGCATCGGTACGCTGCTTGCTGCGCTCGGCTACCAGGATCTGGCGGTCTTTGTTCTGCTCGGCGATCTTCACTTCCTCGTCGGTGGCGATACGGGCTTTCTCTGCCTTCAGACGCTCTTCGTGGCGCACCTTCTCCATCTCGGCAAACTCGCGGGACTTAATGTTAGAAATCTCGCGCTTCTGCTTTTCTTCGTTCTCCGCCAGTTGCTTCTCAAGCTCCAGGATAGTTTCCTGCGCTTCCACATCCTGCTTCTTGATGGTCTTCTGCTTCTCGCGCTCGATCAGGTTGGCCTGTACCTTTTGCCTGGCCGTCAGGTCGATGATCTTCTTGATACCCTCGGCATCGAGGATGTTATTCTCGTTCAGGTGCGTCAGTGGTGTCTGTTCCAGGTAATCAATAGCGCAGTCATCCAACACATAGCCGTTCAGGTCGGTACCGATCGTCTGCAGAATCTGGCGCTTGAAATCGTCGCGGCTCTGGTACAGGTCCACGAAATCGAAATGCTTTCCTACCGTCTTCAATGCCTCGGAGAACTTGGCGTCAAAAAGGCTCTCCAACGCAGAGTGGTCAGAGGCACGCTTACAGCCAATCGACTGCGCCACCTGGATCACGTCCTCCGGCGTTTTGTTCACGCGCAAAAAGAAGTTCACCTTGATGTCGGCACGCAGGTTGTCTTTACAGATCAAACCCTCAGAGCCTGTTCTGGAAATCACGATCGTCTTGAGCGTGATATCCATCACTTCCAGTTTATGGATGACAGGCACCACAAAAATACCGGAGAAAGACACTTTCGTATCGCCCAGACCGGTACGTACCATGGCTTCGCCCTGGATGGCTTTCTGGTACATTTTGATAACCATGGCAATGAAGCCAATGGCGACTACCGCCAGCACAACGACGATAGACAGGGATAAAGATTCTAACATGTGAATTAAATGGTTTGGTAAGGTTCTATAAGGTAAAATTTGTTTTCAGCATTGTACTCGAGCACGAGTGCGGTCTCCCCTTTCTGCACAGCGGAGCCCTCGGTAGTTCTGACATTCAGCAAGAGCGGAGCACCGGTAGTTTTCACTGCGGCCTGCCCCATAGCGGTGCCGCTTGCCGGCAAAATGACCGTGCAAACTTGCCCAATGATATCCACAGCAGATTCGTGCTCTTTCTCCATGGCGGCAAAGACGCGCACGAAAGGCATGGTCAGGAACTTGGACACGAACAGTGCGGCCATGAAAGACGGGATCAGGTATAGCCACCCTAGCAGGGTATAACCGTCGTTTAGGTAATAGTTGACCAGGATCGAGATAACCCAGAAAGGTAGTGCCAGGAAAGTGAGGAACACCATGAAAGGCACTTTGCCCAGGTTGAAGAAGGCCAGCACATTATTGAGCCAGCTGACAGCCGATACACCATCGGCATCCACCTCAGGCTCTACTTCCACATCAAAAAAGTCGAGGTCCAGGAAGCCGAAGATGACAGCTACCCAATACAGCAGCACGAAAACCATTAAGGCGGTCGGGATGATGTTAACGGCAGAAAAAGCAGCTTGTAAAAGTTCGTTCATAGGCAAAAGCAGGTATAACATCTATTGTGCTATAAATATAAAAGAATATTCATAACAAAGCATATACTAGTCCTCATTTAGTCTTATAAAAGTTTGCAGATCCACTTGATGCTTTGGCCTTCCAAGACTACCCAGGCAGTCCTATCACCCATAAAAATATGTTGAAGGAGGTGGTGCTGGAGTAACATATTCCGGAATGGATCCGTCTTTATGATGTTGTGAGTGATCTCCCGCCATACTTAAAAAATTACCGGCAAGACATGATCAGCAACAATTTAATTGGGGCATCAACAAGAAGAGATCAATGCACTCGTGTTGATGCCATTTATACCAACCAAATACATCTAGCATGAAGTATAGCCAAATGGGATACATGATTTTGGGCAGAACCTGTATAGAGCAATAGGCAATTAAGGGTTTAGCCAATGAAGAAAAAGCACTTCCGACTTTTCCTATCCATTCCCTTAAGCATGTAGGAACTTCTCAGCAGGAGCTGCTATCTGTCTGATCGGGCAATAAAAGACAAGTTTTACCCTTGAATTTAAAATAATACTGCTGAGTTGAAAAAGCTTTTTTGTTACATGACATGAAACTGTCTGAAGTGTTTTTGGATGCATACGCACGCATCGAGGTTTGCCCGGAGAGAGAACTTATCAAGTTCACCTGGCTGCAACATGTCAGTGATGAGCCGCTCAGGCAAATATTAATTAAATGCCTGGAAATTGCTGGCAAAGAGGGAGTCCGCCTCTGGCTCTTTGATCTGCGCAATCTGGGTTATACCACTGCCGCCGATCAGAGTTGGACTATCAATACTTTTTTCCCATCCTTTGACCAATGGAAGCGCCACAAGCTGGCCTGTGTACTGCCGGCAGAAAGGTTTGACTTTCTGCCGGATGCTATGATACAGGAGGCAATCGCATGTAATTTTAATTTAAAAGATCATTTTGAGCTGCAGGTATTTACAGATATTGACACAGCCGAGTTGTGGTTGTCACTATAGCTTGCTGTATCTTTGCCATCTCAATACCTAAGGTCAGACCGGCCCTCGTAGCCGCTGACACAACATTTTATGCAGACCCGCTACAGCAAAGAGATCATACCTATCAAAGGATGGGTTCGCGAAGAGACTTTCCGTTTTTTCAGCACCTTCACCCAGCCTTTTTTTAATGTACACACGGAGGCTGATATCACGCCGCTTTACCAATATTGCAAACAGCACGGCCTGTCCATTTCGCTGGCTTATATGCATGCCACCGTACAGGCTGCCCGAAACACGGAAAGTTTCCTGCTGCGCATCGAAAACGGGCAGGTCGTCCGGTATAGCGGACTGGATGTTTCAACCACTATCCTCAAAGACAACAAGCAAATCGCCTTTACTCACTTCCCCTACCATGAAAAACTGGAGGATTTTTGTGCCGAAGGTGCCCGTATCATAGCAGAAGTGAAGAAAAGTGACAAACTCTTCAATGGTCACCAGGGCATCGACCTGCTGCACATGACCACCCTGCCCTGGTTTACTTTCCGGGGAATGGAGCATGCCTTCTCTATCAATCCAGATGATCCGGGCGTGCCAAAGATCGGCTACGGTAAACTGGAGAAACGCTATGACAAGGTATACCTGCCCATCAGCATCGGTTTGCACCATGCCCTGGCTGATGGCTACCACCTACACCTGTTTATGGAGGAGCTGGCACAGGTCATTCAGGGCTATTCATTGTAGAAATCAGTGTAATTGTTGGGCTATACCTGGCAAGGCATCCAACGCCATTGATGTTCCAACACTTTTGCAAAATTTCTCTTGCCCTATATAGTGATAACCAATATATTGTGTAGCTATAGGGTCTTGTACCCGGATGATCTTCCTTCACCTTTTAATCTACCAATATGTGGCGATCCGTTATCACTGGCACCGGCAGTTATATTCCAACAGAAGTAAAAACCAATCAGGATTTTACCTCTCACAATTTTTACACAGACCAGAACGTCCCGATCGGGGTGTGCCCGCATGTGGTGGTCGAGAAGTTTCAGAAAATAACAGGTATAGCCGAGCGTCGCTATGTGGCCTCCCACCTGACTACTTCCGACATTGCGACCCTGGCTGCTGAAGAGGCCATCCGGGATAGCGGCGTTGACCCCGAAACGCTGGATATGATCATTGTGGCGCACAACTTCGGCAATGTGCTTGAGGGCACGATACAGTCGGATGCCGTGCCGGCGCTGGCCAGTCGTGTGAAGCACAACCTAAAGATCAAGAGTCCGAACTGCGTGGCATACGACATCCTGTTTGGTTGTCCGGGATGGGTACAGGGCATGATTCAGGCCGAGGCTTTCTTTAAGGCGGGTATGGCCAGGAAGGCACTGGTGATCGGAGCCGAAACCCTCTCCCGCGTGATCGACCTGTATGACCGCGACAGCATGATCTTCAGTGACGGCGCAGGTGCCTCGGTGGTGGAGTACCGGGAAGTGCCCGAAGATGGCAGTGGCATACTGGCCAGTTGCGCCCGCAGTCATAGTGTGGAGGAGGCCTACTACATCAATATGAACAAATCGTACATGCCGGATGGGGATCCGCGGGTGCGCTACATCAAAATGAAAGGCCGCAAGGTTTACGAGTACGCCATTAAACTCGTGCCGGAAGCCATGAAGGAATGCCTCGATATGTGCGGCATCGACATCAAAGACCTCAAAAAAGTGTTCATCCACCAGGCTAACGAGAAGATGGACGAGGGCATGATTCAGGCGCTCTACAAACTTTATGGCAGGCGCGATATTCCGGAAGACATCATGCCGATGAGCATTCACTACCTGGGTAATAGCTCCGTCGCCACTGTACCGACGCTCTATGACATTGTGCACAAAGGCCTTGATGAGAAGCACGAACTGCATGAAGGCGACATCATCATGTTCGCTTCGGTGGGAGCAGGTATGAACATCAATGCGATTTGCTACAGGGTATAGCTGCAGCTTTAGAAGCTAACCAAACAAGGCCTCGCTACAATTAGTGGGGCCTTGTTGTTTGCTTGCGCTGGAGTTCCATCATCCCATTAAATGCTTCTGATCCTCTTAAATTTTTGTAAATTGCGTCATCATAGTTCCGGGCAAATTGTATACCTGCCAGCGGCTATGATCTGCTTAGGCAGCTGTGCTAAGTGGAGAAAATATTTTATACCTTATTAGATGAAGAATCTGCTGCTTTTGTTGAAGCCAAGACTTCAGAGTTATTTTTTCTTCAAACACCTAAAACCTACGCTGCGGTTTGTGGCCCTGGTCGCTACGCCGCTTTGTCTGGTCAACAGCTTTATCGCCTCACAGGACAGCGTCAATTTCTTCGCCGACTGGGCTTCTCGATTCACTTACGGCTTTTTGATCACCTATCCACAGGCAGTGGTGTATGTCAGCCTGATCAAGTGGTTTGACAGCAAGAGGTAAATGGATCCTCTCTACTCTATCTATTGAGGCCATCGATTCTATCCGCCTCCTACCCAACCCCGAACTAGTAACCGTTACCTATACTTCTTCCTGTGTTTCTATTCGCCTAACAAACTCCTGCATCCTTTCATAATGCGAACCCTTCCAGTACACCCTTTTACAATCTTGGCACTGGTAAAACTCCTCAAAATATAGTTTGGTTTTAGGCGGCAGCTGGTCCACCACTTCCTGCTTCTCTACCTGCTCAATGTGACCGTTGCACACCATGCAGCGGGTGAAGGGTCGTATCTGATCTCCCAGCCTGAAGCGCCTGATCACTTCGGTCAGCTGCTCTTCCGTGTGCTGAGAGCGCAGCCAGTAGCCGGCGGGTATAGCCTTGTGCTTGAGTAGATCCACATCCCGCGTCAGTAGAATACGTTGCTCTTCACAGGCTAACTGCACCAGTTCCGGATCATGCAGGTCATTCCGGTATACCGTGTCGAAGCCCAGCATGCGCAGCGATCGGGCCAGTGTGCCCAGGTGTACGTCCAGCACGAATCGTCGCTTCCCTATACCTGGCAGCTCCTCCTCTCTTCCATCATAGCCAAACACCTCCACCTGATCATTGGCCTGAAGCTGCTGGCTCCAGGCTACCTTTTTTCCGTTCACCAGCACCTCCCGAAACTCCACATGGGGCACACCCATGGCCTCGATCATATCCTTCACTGTTTGGTGTTCTGAGAAGGTATAACTGATATAGGTGTCACGCTGGCGGCGGCGCAGAAAGTCGTTCAGAGAACCGTGAAACCGAAAATGGGCTGCTGCATGGGACATAAGGTACAAGGTATAGACCAGGTATACGCGCCACAAAATAAAACCGCCCAGGCAAGGCCCGGGCGGTTTATCAATTAACAAAAACCAGTCTTTACACTTTCACATTATCTCAATTTGCTCTTCTTGTCTCTTCTTCAGCACTGCCTGTGCGACGGCGTAACGGTCCTGATTGCGCCTGTCCGAAGCGGTAGTTGAAGCTCAACGTCGCCACCTGGGTATCGCGGCGCTGGAAGAAGTTTTCTTCGTAGCGGGCCAGGGCAGTGTAGCCATTGGCTTTATTGGTAAAGAACACATCCGAAACACTCAGTTTTACGCTAGCTTTTTTGTCCCAGAACTGCTTCTGCACCCCTGCCGACATAAACCAGATCGGGTCTACCTCCAGAAAGCCATACACCTCACGGCTACGGTATACGCCCACCAGCTCAGCGGACCAGTTGTTCGGCAGCTTGATGGTATTGTTCGAGTTGAGGTTGAAGGTCGGACGACCATTGCTCAGGTCGGTATCAGCCACGAAGCCTTTGTAGTGACCATAGTATAGCGTACCGTTGTTCACGCTGTTGAACCAGTTTCCGATGGAGAATGGCGCCGTCACAGTCAGGCCGTAATAGTCAAGCGTGGCCAGGTTGCGGAAGGTCTGCACCACCAGCTTCTCTGCACTCGGGTCTGGTGAGAGTACGTTCACCATCACATCGGTGGTATGGCTGTAGCTCAGTTTGGTAATGAAACGCTGATCAAAGGTATGGGTCAGTTCGAACGAGTAAGAAAGCTCCGGCTTCAGGGCTGGGTTACCCGCTGCGTAGGTGCTTGGGTCCAGGAAGTTCTTGAACGGGTTGAGCTGGTTATAAGACGGACGGTTGATGCGACGACTTACCGACATCCCCAGATCATGCTTCTTGTTCAGGCTATAGTTAACTGCCGCACTTGGGAACAGCTGAGTATAGTTGCGCTCGAAACCGTCATTACCAACCACCTGCTTACCTTTGGCAATGGTATTCTCCAGTCGGAGCCCCAGCTGCAAGCCAGCTTTAGACCACTTTTTATTCGCATTCACATAGGCTGCGTTGATGTTCTCGTCATACAGGAAGTGGTTGCTCTTGTCGGTATCTGGTACGTTGCCACCATTGCTGCGATCGTAGAAAGCCAGGTTGTTGTCGGCGGTTACGAGGCTGCTCTTTACGCCTGCTTCAAAATTTCCTCCGATTGCACGCAGTGGCTGCCGGTAGTCGGCACGGGCTGATTTGATGGTGAGCTCACCGTCCAGGGTACCGTAGAGCAGGTAGGGGTCGCGGATCTGTTCGTTACTCAGGTTGTAGTAGTTGGTGATGAAGTTCTGCTCGTCGGTATTGCGGTAGGTGATGTAGTCCACATCGGCAGTGATCTCACGGCCCAGGCTGTCGAGCGTGTGCTTCAGGTTGAAGTTGTACGCCTGGTTGCGACGACCGTGCTCTACATCAGCAGTAGTCACAAAAGATGATTCTGCCAGTCCGGCCCCGTTGATCACACGGGAGCGGTTATTTGTTCCGCGGTCTATGTCCGACGCAAAGCCACTGGCCACCACGCCCAGCACCGTCTTAGGTGAAAGGAAGTAGTCAGCCCCTACCCTGCCGCTGTGGTTATTGAATACAAAGTCGAATCTGTTTTGCTGGTCATAAGCGCCAATGAAGTTGCCGTTTTCGTCTAGGAAACGACGGTAGATGTCCAGGTCGTTGAAGTCTTTGCGCAGCACATAGTTGTAGCTGCCGAAGAAGTTGAATTTTTTGGTGCGGTGGTTCAGCTGCACCCCCTGGTTCGACTTGGCAAAGCGGCCCTGACCGTAAGAGGCGTTGAAGGTACCATTCGTTCCCAGGCTCTTGTCTCGCTTGAGGCGGATGTCGATAATACCGGAGTTGCCGGCCGCGTCATACTTGGCAGAAGGGTTCGTGATCAGTTCGATCTTCTCCACGCTGCTGGCCGACATACCGCGCAGCATGTTGGCCAGTTCGGCACCCGACATTGGCACCGGCTTGCCGTCCACCATCACGATCACGCCCTGGCGGCCACGCATGCTGATGTTATCGTTCTGGTCGATCACCACGCCCGGAGCTTTTTCCAACACCTCCAGCGCCGTGTTACCAGCCGACACAATGCTGTTCTCCACATTCAACACCGTTTTGTCAAGGTGCTGCTCGATCAGCGGTTTCTGTGCCTCGATCACGACTTCCTTCAGCGCCGTGGCAGCCTGGCTCATCAGGATCGGATTCAGCTTGAGCGCCTCTGACTCGGAGCTAATATTCGCTTCCATGGGCTTCGACTTGCCAAAACCCACCATGCTGGCCACCACCTTATACCTGCCAACGGCTATACCTTCAAAAAGAAAAGCACCGCTTTCGTCAGACAAAGTACCCTTGACAAGAGAGGAGTCTGCCGCCTTAAGCAGCAGCACGTTGGCATAGCCCATTGGCTTGTCAGCCGCTTCCATTACCTTACCTGAAATGGTGGCCTGCTGTGCCGAGGCAGCGGAGAAAATGAAACATAACAATGGTATCAGCAGCAGCGCCTTGCCACTGAGTTTTGACTGGAGAGATAGAGGATTTTTCATGTGGACGGTATTAAAAATTCTTCATAGTTTAATTGTGTTTATTCTAATTGCATGCCAACATCATAAAATGCTTTATTTCAGCTATTTACTCTACATTTCACCAACATATGTTCTATCCAAGTGTCTGATAATGAACACTTGTGTTTTAAAATGGACAATCAGAGCAGGCGAGTTTAAAGCAATAGAGAAGTGCAGCAGGCGAAGGGTTGCTTTAAAGCAAGAAAAAGTTGAGGGCAATGTTGGACTTTAACATTTTGTTAAGATATCTCCGTATAAATTGCCTAATATTAAACAGTCATACCTTGCTAACCCACGTCCGAGCATGGAGTCATACTTTGAGCTGAAAAAGAATAACACGAACATTCGGACAGAGGTCCTGGCTGGGCTCACCTCGTTTCTGGCCACTGCTTATATAGTTGTCGTTAACCCATCCATATTGAGCCAGGCGGGAATGCCTTTTTCGGGCGCGCTAACCGCGACGGTGTTGGTGTCTTTCTTCAGCAGCGTGATGATGGGAATTTATGCCCGCAACCCGATCATTGTGGCGCCAGGAATGGGGCTGAATGCTTTCTTCACCTTATCGGCGGTGCTGGGCATGGGCATCACCTGGCAGGTGGCGTTGGGGGCTGTTTTCTGGTCAGGCATTATCTTCCTGTTGCTCTCGGTCTTCAATGTGCGTACCTTGATTGTCAAGGCCATCCCCCGCCCATTGCGCTACGCCATCGCCGCAGGTATAGGACTGTTCATCACCCTCATCGGTTTTGCCAATGCCGGCTTTATCGTATCCAATCCGGCTACGACCGTTGGCCTGGGTCCGCTCTCGCCTTCTGTCCTTACTTTTCTGGGTGGGCTGTTTCTGATGGCGATCCTGATCACGCGCAACGTAACGGGGGCCATTCTGATTGGTATCGTACTGACTACGCTGGCGGCTTATCCGCTGGGTCGCTGGTGGGCAATGGAGGCTGATCCGGTTATCAGTTGGCAGGGACTCTTTTCCACACCTGACTTTAGTCTGGTCCTACAGCTCGATCTGGTTAACTCGCTGCAGTTTGCCGTTTTCCCGGTCATCTTTGCTTTCGTCTTCACCGATTTGTTCGATAGCCTTTCCACCTTTGTAGGATTGGCCGAAGCCGCCAACCTGACCGACGAGCACGGCGAGCCGCGCAACGTAGCCCGCTCCCTCACGACCGATGCAGTTTCCACCACGATCTCAGGCCTGCTTGGCTCCAGTCCCGGCACGGCCTATGTAGAGTCTGCGGTGGGTATAGAGGCCGGCGGCCGTACAGGTCTCACGGCTGTGGTAGGCGGTTTGCTTTTCCTCCCCTTCCTGTTCCTGGCGCCGCTGCTCTCCATGATCCCGGCTATAGCGACTGCTCCGGCTCTGGTTTTGGTTGGTGCCTTTATGGTAAGGCCGGTTGTCCGGATCAACTGGCTGAAAATGGATGAAGCCATACCTGCTTTTCTGGCCATGGTGCTGATCCCTTTTACCTACTCTATCTCGCAAGGCATTATCTGGGGTTTTCTGAGCTGGGCTGTACTCAAGGTTGCCACCGGAAATGCCAGAACCATATCGCCTACGCTGTGGGTGATTGTCGCCTTTAGTGTGCTGGCGCTGGTGATGCAGTCGCATTAAGCATTTACCGCTTACATTTTTCCCGCAAATCCTTAAATTAGGGCTTTCAATCCAAACCCTATGATCAAAAAGTTTGCTTTAGCAGCACTGCTGTCCGCCGGCTCGGCGCTTTCAGTTGCTGCGCAGGACGCACCTTCCTGGATGCGTTACCCGGCTATTTCCCCTGATGGCAAAACCATCGTTTTCACTTACAAAGGTGACCTGTATACCGTACCGGCAGCGGGTGGTACAGCCGTTCCACTCACCTTGCACGAGGCGCATGACTTCATGCCGGTGTGGAGCCACGATGGTAAGTCCATCGCTTTCGCCAGCGACCGCTACGGCAACTTCGACATCTTTGTGATGCCGGCTACAGGTGGTACTGCGCAGCGCATTACCTACCACTCGGCTAACGAATTTCCCTACGAGTTCAGCCACGACAACAAAACCGTCTACTTTGGCTCCAGCCGCCTCGATGCAGCCAGCAACCGCCAGTACCCAACCGCTTATCACTCGGAGCTGTACCAGGTAGCCGTTACGGGTGGTCGCGTGCAGCAGGTGCTCACTACGCCAGCTGAGGACGTGAAGTTGAGCCGGGACGGCAGCACCATGCTCTACCACGACCGGAAAGGCGGCGAGAACACCTGGCGCAAACACCACGTGTCCTCCGTAGCGCGCGACATCTGGTCCTACGACACCAAGACCGGCAAGCACACCAAACTGACGACTTACGAAGGCGAGGACCGCAACCCGGTTTTTGCTGACAACGAGAAAACAATCTACTTCCTGAGCGAGGCCAGCGGTACCTTCAACGTGCACAAAATGGCGGCCCAGGGTCCTGCCAAACCGGAGCAGGTGACCAACTTTGAGAAGCACCCGGTTCGCTTCCTGACCGCTGCCAAGGACGGTACGCTTTCCTTCAGCCAGAACGGCGAACTCTATACCCGCAAGCCAAACGGACAGGCGCAGAAGGTAAGCATCCGCATTGCCACCGATGCCAAGAGTAACAACGAGAGCATCCTGAAAGTGGGGAACGGCATCCGCGATCTGGCGGTGTCGCCTAACGGAAAAGAGGTTGCCTTCATTTACCGTGGGGAGGTATTTGTGAGTGCCGTGGAGGGTTCTGTGACCAAGCGCATTACCAATACCCCGGAGCAGGAACGAAGCGTGAGTTTCTCACCAGACGGCAAATCGCTGCTCTACGCCAGTGAGCGCGGTAAGAGCTGGAAAATTTACAAGACGGATATCGTACGCGAAGAAGAACCGTACTTCTACGCCTCTACCCTGCTAAAGGAAACGCCACTGATCGAGAACGACAAGGAGAACTACTCCCCGCTTTATTCCCCGGACGGCAAAGAGGTGGCGTTCCTGGAGGACCGCATGACGCTGAAGGTGCTCAACCTTGCCAGCAAGCAGGTACGCACGCTGTTGACCACGCAGGAGCTCTTTTCGATGCGCGACAACGACCAGTATTATACCTGGAGCCCTGATGGCAAATGGCTTCTGTTTGAGTACTCCGAGCCCGGCTTTGCCAATGGTGAGGTGGGCATCATCTCAGCAGATGGCAAAGGAAAAAAGATCAACCTGACCGAAAGCGGCTACAATGACTTTGCTCCGAAATGGATGCAGGGCGGCAAGATGATGATCTGGAACAGCACCCGCGACGGTATGCGCAGCCAGGCCAACAGCGGTGGAGCACAGGCCGATGTGTACGCCATGTTCTTCACGCAGGATGCCTTCGACAAGTACAGACTCAGCAAAGAAGACTATGCCCTGCTGAAGGAGCAGGAAGAAAAATCGGCCAAAGAAAAGGAGAAGGAAAAAGAGCAGGACAAGAAGAAAAAGTCTAAGAAAGAAGACGCTCCTAATAAAGAAGAATTGCAGATCGACTGGGAAGGCCTGAACTATCGCAAGGCAAAACTGACGCTACACTCTTCTAACCTATCGGACGCGCTGGTGTCGAAAGACGGTGAGACACTGTACTACCTGGCCAAGTTTGAAAAAGGGTACAACCTGTGGTCGACAAGCCTGCGCAGCAAGGAAACCAAAATGCTGGTGACCCTGAACGCCAACCGCGCCAACATGGTGTGGGACAAGGAGCAGAAAAACATTTTCCTGGAGTCGGATGGCAAGATCGTGAAACTGGACCCGAGCAACAGCAAGCAGGAAACCGTGAAGATCGATGGCGAGATGAACCTGGATGCCGCGGCGGAGCGTGCCTTTATGTTCGAGCACGTATGGCGCCGCACGAAGCAGACCTTCTACACCGCCGGCTACCATGGTGCCAAATGGGAGGAGCTGAAAGCCGATTACGAAGCTTACCTGCCACACATCAGCAATGACCATGAATTCACGGAAATGCTGAGCGAGTTGCTGGGTGAACTGAACGTGTCACACTCCGGCGCCAGCTACAGCAAAAACGATCCGAATGGCGATGCCACTGCCTCACTGGGTATCTTCTACGACCAGACCTATACAGGCAACGGCATCAAGCTAGACGAAGTGATTCTGGGTGGTCCACTGAATAAGGCCGGTGTGGACCTGAAAGCAGGAATGATCATCGAGAAAATCGATGGTGAGACCATTACGCCGGACAAGGACCTGGCCCAGTTCCTGAACCGCAAAGCAGGCAAGAACACCCTGCTCACTGTGACGGATGCCAATGGCAAGAACAGAAGAGATATCACCGTGAAGCCGATCTCCCAAGGTGAAGAAAGTGCGCTGCTGTACAAGCGCTGGGTGCGCCGCAACGCCGAGGAGGTAGACCGCCTGAGCAACGGCCAGTTGGGCTACGTGCACATTCCGGGCATGAACGACCCGAGCTACCGCACTGTGTATGAAGAAGTAATGGGCAAATACGCTAACCGCAAAGGCATGGTGGTAGACACCCGCAACAACGGCGGCGGCGACCTGGTGGCCGACCTGGCCATGTTCCTGAGTGGCAAGAAGTTCCTGGACTACACCACCGACACCCGCTCCGTAGGTATAGAGCCTTCATTCCGCTGGACCAAGCCGAGCATCGCGCTGGCCAACGAAGCCAACTACAGCGACGGCCACTGCTTCGCCTTCAGCTATGCTGACCTGAAGCTGGGCAAGCTGGTAGGTATGCCAGTACCGGGTACCTGTACCTTTGCCGGCTGGGAAATGCTGCAGAACGGATCGGTGCGCTGGGGCGTGCCACCACTAGGCGTGAAGGATGTGCAGGGACAGTACCTGGAGAACCTGCAAACCGAGCCGGACGTGAAAGTGGCGAACGAATACGAACTGGTGAGCAAAGGTAAAGACCAGCAACTGGAGGCAGCCGTTCGCGAACTGCTGAAGGACATAGAAGCTCAGGGAAGCGCTCAGAAATAAGTTAATCCTTAGGTATAGCAAAACGCCCCGGCCCTGGTCGGGGCATTTTGTTTTATACTTAGGCGATGCTGCTATACCTGACTATACCTTAAATGTACTTGGTGGTCTATACCTGCTATACTTGGCTTAAACTTAATGCAGAATACTCACTCGTCTCTCCCCTTTTTCAGCAGTTAACCTTGCAATACCCCTTGTTTGTCATCTCGACGAAGGGAGAGATCTGGATTGTATTTAAGCCTGATCAAGATTTCAGATTTCTCCCAAAGGTCGAAATGACAGAATAAGCCTGAATGCCGTATCTTAGCAACACCAACAGCTAACCTGCCATGCAGCAAATTTATGACACCGTGGTTATAGGTGGTGGACAAAGTGCCCTGGCCTGTGCCTATTACCTCAACCGGGCAAATCTTAACTACCTGCTCCTGGATGATCAGGAGGCACCCGGCGCATCCTGGCGCAATTACTGGGATTCCCTCACCCTCTTCTCCCCCGCCGCCTTCAGCAGTCTGCCCGGCTGGCTAATGCCGGAAAGCGAAAACGAATATCCGTCGCGTGATGAAGTGATCGAATACCTGACACAGTACGAAAACAGGTATAAGGTGCCGGTGGAACGGCCAGTGCAAGTGCAGGATGTGTGCTTCAAAAACGATGTGTACGAGATCAGGAGCAAAGACAAGACTTATTCCACCCGCACCGTTATCAGTGCTACCGGCTCCTTCCGGAAGCCTTTTATACCTGACTATCCGGATGCTGATAAATTCCGAGGGCTGCAGCTGCACGCGGCATCCTATAAGAATCCAGAGCCTTTTGCAGGCCAGCGGGTGCTGATCGTAGGCGGCGGCAACTCCGGTGCGCAAATTCTGGCTGAGGTATCGGAAGTGGCGGATACAAGCTGGGTAACGCTGGAGGAAGTGACTTTTCTGCCGGACGATGTGGATGGCCGTGTGCTGTTCGACCAGGCTTCGGCGCGTTACTATGCCATGCAACATGGGCGGGAAGTGAACACCTCTCAGTTTCATGTTGGCAACATCGTGATGGTGCCGCCGGTGAAAAAAGCCCGTGATCGGGGAGCATTGCACACGGTGCGTCCTTTCGAGCGTTTCTACGAGCAGGGTGTTATCTGGACAAACGGTAAACAAGAGAAGATCGATGCCGTGATCTGGTGCACAGGCTACCGCTATGCGCTGGACCACCTCGCCTGTCTGCAGTTGCAGCGCGATGAAAAAGGAAGAGTAGCTGTCCAGGGCACCAGGTCAACACAGCAGCCGGGACTTTGGCTGGTAGGCTATAGCAACTGGACCGGCTTCGCCTCCGCCACCCTTATCGGAGTAGGCAGAAGCGCCCGGCAAACTGTAGCGGAAATCCAAAAACACCTGGAGCAGGTATAGACCACTTCAGGTATAGCTGACTAAAAGCGATGATTATTTAACATAAAAAAGCAACCATAGAATCAACTGCAAGCCATTAGGCTGGATGCACATCCAGTTCCTTTATTTCGCTTTTATAAGCCGGCGGCAGGATCAGGGACTTGATCAACCAGTCGGCACGCAACTGGCGGCTGAGTTTATAGACAGGCAGCACTGGTTTCAGAACGGACCTCTTACCCAACGCAAGTTGCTCGCGCACGATCGTTGGCACAATCAGTTTCTGCCCTTCCAGCAATAGCTTATACCTGATCGGCCCCAGGTGCTTGCGGTACTGCTTGTACAGATCGGTAGTAAAGTGGCTTGCTGCCAGGTTTTCCTCTAAGTGGCGCTGCCGCATGTGCAGCCAGGACTGGTAACTATCCGGCAGCCCCTGAAGCCCCATGCGTGTACCCACCCGCCAGAACACTTCAAACACACTTTCCTTCTCGGTAAAAGTAAGCTTACGCTCCAGTAACTCAAACGAGCGGATAGAATAGTCGATCAGCATAAACAGCACGTCGCGGTAGGCCCAGTCAGGTATAGCCATACCGCGCCTGGCCTCTACCCCGGCGTGGATCTTGGCCATCGTATCGATCGCTTTGTGTGCCCCATCCAGACTGGAGAACACAATTTGGCGGGCATAGCCTACCGTTGAGAACAAGCGTCCCAGCGGGTCGGCGGGAAGCCGTCCGGTGAAGTAGAGCCAGTCCACCGCTTTGTTGAGTGCAAATTCGGCTGAGGCGCCCGCAAAAATGAACAGGATGGTATCGCCCTTTCCCCAGATCTCGCGTACCACACTGCCCTGCTTTACAAAGTATTCCATATGGATAGAACAAAGGTATTGGCTAAAATGTGCTGACAGGCAGGCATTTTTAGCCCCTTGCTGTTTGGTAAAGCCACACTTTGGTATACACAACTGATAATCAAACACATAAATAAAGTCCCATATTTATTTTTGGAGCAGGGGCTTGCGCATTAAAAAAATTTGTACTTATCTTTAGGCTCAACTTTTAGCCGAGCTGAACCCCGCTTAGCCCGACCGCTCACTTAGGGACGGGCTAAGCGGATTTCTTTTTATGATCAACTACAACCCTAAAGACTGGTTCGTATTTATCTTCCGTTTCTCCAAGGCAGACACCTTCAGGAAACTCTTGCCACTTATGCTGGGTGTTGGCGTTTATGCCGGTCTGGTTGCTTATGTAGAGTTAAACTTCCTTAACCTTTCTGAAACACAATACATCCGGAACGTGGGCATGATGCATAGCGTGCTGGGTTTCGTAATCTCGCTTTTGCTGGTGTTCCGCACCAACACCGCCTACGACCGCTGGTGGGAAGGCCGCAAGATATGGGGTGGTATTACCAACAGTTCCCGTAACCTGGCTATCAAATTGCAGGCCATCGCGACAGACAAAGACGACCGTCGCTTTTTCAGGTTGATGATCCCGAACTATGCCTTTGCACTTAAATGCCTGCTGCGCGAAAACGAGGATTTCCGTGAGCTGGATTCCGTGCTCGATCTGAAGAAAGAAAAACACCTGCCTAACCAGGTAGCAGCCGGCATGTATGTCCGCCTGAATACCATGTATAAACAGGGGAAAATTGACACCGCACAAATGCTCGTGCTCAACGAAGACATCAGAGCCCTGACAGACCACTGCGGTGCCTGCGAGCGCATCAAGAACACGCCTATACCTTTTACCTACAGCGTCTTCATCAAGAAGTTTATATTCTTCTATGTCATGACGCTGCCCTTTGGCTGGGTGTTCAGCCTGAGCTATTACGTCATACCGGTCGTTATCCTGATTCTGTATGCTCTGGCCAGTCTGGAGCTGATTGCCGAAGAGATCGAAAACCCATTCGGCACTGACCCAAATGATTTGCCTGTTGACCAGATATGCCACAACATCCGCAAGCATGTAAGCGAAGTCATGGAATAGAACTTCTGGCCCCGTTAGGCTCTTCTTGCGACAATGAAATAATTACATTCTGCTGCATAAATTTATTTCACTCTTTTCCAGCACTTTACACAGATTCCTTTATATTTCCTCCCATAAAAATAGGCTCACCTGCATCTTTTCAAATATTAGCCCGTATTCAAAGCAGCCAAACGGCTAAAAACATTTTGCTATTTCAGGTTGGGTCAACACATTTTAGATTTACATAGAATGAAGAAATTACAATTTGATTAAAGTTGAAAACACCTGTAGTTACAGTGAAATGTAACATCACCCTGCCATGATGAAATAAAAAGCCTTCCGTTTCGGGAGGCTTTTTTTGTGCTTGCCAGCTATACCTTATCTTTGGGGAAATTGCCATGCCCATGCAACCTGACTCATCCATGCTCACAGAACTGGTCCGAATGAAAATGCCCTTCGGCAAGTACAAAGACACAGTGCTGTGCTACCTACCGGTTTCGTACCTGGAGTGGTTTGCCCGGGAGGGTTTTCCGCCAGGCAAGCTGGGTATGCTGCTGGCCACTCTCTACGAGATCAGGCTCAACGGACTTGAATATCTGCTGGAGCCTCTCAAGCGTCAGGCCCGCCAGCGCTAAGGCTATACTACCGTAATTCGTCAAAACTATATTTGGCGTCGCTCCAGAAGGCATCCAGGGCTATAATACGGGGCTTGAAAAAAGAGATCAGCGCCGGCCAGTCATCCTGATTGAAAATACTTACTCCTTTCAGATCCACGTAAATACGGCTCACTTCTTTTCCGTATTCATCAGCTGTGTGCAGGTCCCATTTCCACTCCTCTCCTACCGTATCATGCAGCAACTCTTTCAGGGCTTCGAACTGCTCGAAGAACATTTGCTGAATTTCGGGATCAGGCTGCGTCATCTCGATCGCGATGGAGGCCTGTTTCTTATCAGCCTGCATGCGGAAGTACACATGCTTCATGCCTGTCTTGTAATTGATCCAGTTAGTCGGCATGCCTTCTGCCGACAGCACCGGCGCCATATACTGCCCGAAGGCCGTCCAGAATGCCTGTTTAAGTTTTGAAGCCTGTTCGCGTGTATACATAAGCACAAAATTGGCGATTGCCCGGTTGATTAGCAAGGTATACTGATGAGCAGTAGTACCGATACTACTGCTCCTGCATTGTATAACCAAAGGATAGCCGGGACAAAGATAAACGGAACAGCCGGCGCAGGGTACAGATCGGCTTTAGATGCCTACCTGATCAACCATAAGCTCACTTTGAGCAGGTATAGCTATACTCTAGGTTATACTCTACAAAATTGCCTTGTGAATATTTCTGCCGTGCTGTAAGTGGGTACCCTGTGTCAGAGTAGGTATACTGTATATCGTATGCAAAAGCTATCTGGCCATCTTCACTCCATCTGGTTACGCTCGTCACATTATGTAGCTGAGGCAAATTCAACTCAAAACCTCGAGTTTCATAATGCAGCATAAAGGCAAGCTGCGCAGGGGTTGCTGAGAAAGGTGCCTTCTTCGTGTCATACCTGATATCATCCTCGTAGGGCAAAAATTGAAATTCCGGATCGATAGGATATGTCTTTAGACGTGTCATTAAACCATTGGCATAAGTAGATTTGTATGATAAATTATGGAATAAATCTTGTCCGCTCCAAGGTCTCATAGAGTGAAATGCTGATGAGTCTGGCTCGTTAGCGTCTCCATAGATATATTCTACTTTCGCAAGTTCAATGGTGGGGCAATCCACAATTACACTGAAATCCCTCCTCACCAGTAACTGCCCCTGCTCGTTATACTCATAAGTATAGATCGTTTCATTGCCAGGGCCATCATAAGTACTGGTAAATCTCACCTCAGCAATTCTTCCTTTGTCATCATAATGGTAGTTCGTAATAGCCTCATAATCTGCTGTGCTGCTCTCCAGACTGGTGCGCACAACCTGCGTAATCCTGTTCTGGTTATCATAAGAAAAAACATGTTTCATCCGGTGTTCTGGCTGCTTGTTTTGCTCAGAAGTATAATAGCTAATCACCTGCTGTACCAAACAATCAGTTGCTAACGGTTCTTCTTCAACAATTGGGTCTTTTTCGCATGCACCTAGGAAAAGGCATAAAAACAAAATGAGGTAAAGTTTCGATTTCATAATCAATAAGTTACAGACGAAAGATTGATTTTCAATAAAATATAAAGATTACATATTAAACGTAAAAATTATATTATATATTAGATTAACATAAAAAATATTGTTTTGAATCGCCTATAGAGTAAATCGGTGAGAGTACCTTAAAGTCATCGGACTAGCATGCGTCCGCAACAGTGAAAACCGTATCACAGGATTTATAGGTATAGCAGGTGGTAAAATCGAGATGCTGTTTCTTCTTCCGGAGTTCAGGGGTAAAGGTATCGGTAAAACGCTGGTACAGTATGCTGTGGAAGAGCGCCATGCGAGGCAGGTAGATGTAAATGAACAAAATACACAGGCTGTCACATTTTACCAGCGCATGGGTTTTCACATCATTGGTCGCTCAGAGCATGATAGTCTGGGCAAGCCCTATCCAATCTTTCACATGGAGCGTAACAAGGTATAGATCCTATGGGAAAGATAATTATCATATTGCTAACACTAGTGCTGAGTACCAGCTGCCAGGCGCAGGACAGCAGGGAAGCCCAGCAGCCTGCGCAGCAGGTAGGAGGTCCTTGCGAAGGCTGTGAGGCACTGCACGAGTATGGTGACAAGCAGCTTACTCCAACTGATACACTCCCGGGCTTTCATCCTCAGGCACAAGACAAGCTCAAAGTAACTGGCACCGTATACCTGTCCGATGGCAAAACACCCGCACCGGATGTCATCCTGTACATCTACCATACCGATAACACAGGAATATACCCCACCAAAGGCGATGAAAAAGGCTGGGCCAGGCGGCACGGTTATCTGCGCGGCTGGGTACGGACAGGTACTGATGGCAGGTATACGTTCTATACCACCAAGCCCGGCACCTACCCCTCCAGATCAGAGCCGGCCCATATACACATCACGGTGAAGGAGCCAGACAAAAACGAGTACTACCTGGATGATTATCTCTTCGATGGCGATCCGCTGCTGACTCCCAAAATCCGCAGGGAGAGACCTGAACGTGGAGGCTCCGGCATCGTGACCTTACAGCGGGAGGGTGATATCTTTGTTGCGAACAGAGATATCACCCTGGGGCTTCATATACCTGACTACACCCCTTAGTAAAAAATTGCCTACCGGTGCCTGAAGGGCAGTTTCTGCAACTTAAAAATTGTATTATCGTTGCTTGTTACATATTCAGCCTCTGCGATATACCCAAGCTTTGAGGTAGCAAAAGGAGGCCTAAAAAGATAAAACAATGAGAAAGAACATAATATCCGGATTATTGGCATCCGTGTTCCTTATAAGCAGTTCCTGCCAGACCAACCCGGTAACGGGCAAGAAAGACGTGATGTTCATGTCAGAGAGCCAGGAAATAGCGCTCGGTAAGGAAGCGGACCCACAAATTGTAGCAGAGTTTGGACTATACGAAGACCCGGCTCTGCAGCGCTTCATTAGCGAGAAAGGCCAGCAAATGGCCAAGATCTCACACCGTAGCAACCTCAACTACGAGTTTAAGATCGTAGACTCACCTGTGATCAACGCATTTGCCGTGCCGGGTGGCTACGTGTATTTCACGCGCGGCATCATGGCACACTTCAACAACGAGGCGCAGTTTGCAGGGGTGCTTGGTCACGAAATCGGGCACATCACCGCACGCCATTCTGCCCAGCAACAAAGCAAGTCCATACTGGCACAGGGCGGCCTTTTACTCGGCATGATCCTGTCGCCTACAGTGGCGCAGTATGGCCAGGAGGTGTCGCAGGGACTCGGGCTGTTGATGCTCAAGTACGGGCGCGATGCCGAGCGTGAGTCAGACCGACTGGGAGTGGAATACTCGACTAAGATTGGCTACGATGCCACAGAAATGGCTGACTTTTTCCTCACGCTCCAGCGTAAGCAGGAAGAAAGCGGACAAGCGCTGCCTTCCTTCCTTTCCTCCCACCCCGACCCGGGTGACCGTTACAACACCGTGCACCAACTGGCTGCGGAAGAAAAGAAGAAACAAAATCTGACCAAAGCACAGATCAATCGCAACAGTTACCTCAAAATGATTGATGGGCTCATCTATGGAGAAGACCCGAAGCAGGGCTTTGTGGAAAACAACGTTTTCTACCACCCTGTGCTGAAGTTCCAGTATAGCATGCCGGCCAACTGGGGTTACCAGAATTCCCCGCAGCAGGTGCAGATGGGGCCTAAGGACGGAAGCGCCGTGATGGTCTTAACCCTGGCACCCGGAGCAAACTTAACAGAGGCGGCCCAGCAGTCGTTGCAGCGCTACAACTTACAGCCTGTGGAAAGCAAGGAAGTGACCGTGAACGGACTGCCTGCCATTGCGGTAGTGGCCGATCCTGCTCCACAGCAACAGCAACAGCAGCCTTTGCGCACACTCACCTACTTTATACAGTACGGGGGCAACATTTACAGCCTGATGGGCATCACCACGGCTCAAAACTTCAACACGTATTTTCAGCAGTTCAGCAGCAGCATGCAGAGCTTCCGTGAACTGTCTGACCCTGATAAGTTGAACCGACAGCCGGAGCGCATCCGCATTGTAACGGTATCGAAAGCCACTACACTGGCCCAGGCCTTGCGCAGCAACAACATGCCCGACGCCCGCCACAACGAACTGGCTGTGCTAAACGGCATGCAATTAGACGACCAGGTGCCAGCCGGCACGATGATCAAAGTGGTAAGAAAATAAGCATAAAACGCAGGTATAAAAAACGCTCTGCTTCACATTAGGAAGCAGAGCGTTTTATTTTGGTCTAAGCTATAGCTGTCAGGTATACATAGCCTGGGTTAGTTCTGTACTTTCAGCAGTTTATGCACCGACTTTTTACCGCCTTGCTCTACCTGCATATAGTAGATACCGGCAGGCACACGCTGTAGTCTTAGCTGCTCCTGGTGGCTATGCTGATGCTTCAGGAAACGAACCTGCTGCAGCTGGCGACCGGTCATATCCACTAGCTGCACTTGTACTGGTCCGCGATAGTCACCTTCCAGTTGCAGCAGGGTGGCCTCCTGCATGGGGTTCGGGTACACGGTAACGCCCCTTTCTGCCAGCTCTTCCTCAGCTGAGAGCACCAGTCCCTGCCATGGCACCAGACCAGGCTGTGGTGTTTCGAGCTTTTTGGTGGTGTAAATATGAAATTCGCCCGGCTGCAGCTCCATTGCCTGACCAGGGTCTGTGATGTTATTTTCTCTTCCCGTAAAGTAGTCATACCACACCCCGGCGATCGGAAAGTTCGCATTGACCGGCTGTACCTTCACATCAAAGTTACCGATTATGTATACCCGCATGTCCTCGTGAAAAAGGGAGATGCGCTTCACGTGACCATTCAGCTGAAGGTCGAAATCATCGGTGCTGAAGGCCGGCTCATTCAGTTTCAGCTTGATCAGCTCGGCGTATACCTGGTAGAGCTTCTGGCGCTCCGGCTGCTGCTGGTATTCCCAACGGATCGGCTTCTGACCGGTGCGCCCGTTTTCGTTTATTGGAACCTCATATCCCAGTTCTCCAAACTGCCACATCATTTTAGGGCCAGGTATAGGAAAGAAAAAGGCAGCAGCCAATTTGGAACGGTCAAGGGCGGTGCTCAGGGTACGGGTATTATAACTGCCGTTTCGGTTGCCGAAGTTGAGCACATCATACATGATGCGCTCCTCGTCGTGGCTTTCCATGTACCCGATCAGGTAGGGATTTTCCCAGGAGCGGTTCTTATAGGATATGCTCTGCGGATTGGCCAGTATGCCCTTAGCCATGTTGCGGTAGTCGTGGCTGACATTACCCCAGAACATCATGCCGTAGTTGGACAGTTCTTTCTCTTCCTGGTTATCGGCAAAGTGCTCCAATATCACATAAGCTGTTTCATCGTAGCTTCTGATCTCGTCATAAATGCGCTTCCAGGTGGCTACGCGGCTGGCATCGTAAGCACTCCATGCATTCACGTTCTCGCCGGTATTCGTCTGCGTAAAGCCTTTGGAAAGGTCAAAGCGGTAGCCGTCGATGTTGTACTCTTCTATCCAATGGCGGTTCACGCGCTGCACCAGGGCTTTGGTGGCTTCACTCTCGTGGTTAAAGTCAAAGAACACGCTGAAAGGATGCGTGGCCCGCTGGTTAAAGAACGGGTTATTGGCAGCCGGCTGGTTGCCGTCCCAGTACATTTTTACATAGGGGTACTCGTAATCGGCCTGGTTGAGCACGATGTCCAGTATCACAGCAATGCCCATTTCATGCGCCTTGTCTATAAAAGCTTTCAGGTCGTTCTTGGTACCATAGGCTTTGTCGGGCGCAAAAAAGAAGATCGGATTATATCCCCAGGAATCGTTACCGGAGAACTCCATGACCGGCATCAACTCAATGGCGTTTATGCCGAGTCTTTTGAGGTAAGTCAGGGTGTCGGTCAGCGTCTGGTAGTTGCGGGCCGCGATAAAATCGCGCACGTGCAGTTCATAGATCACCAGGTTCTCCGGGTCAGGCCGCTGGAAGTCGGTCACTTTCCAGGTATAGTCCTCCTGGTCTGTCTGCAGAATCGATACGATTCCTTCCGCCCCCTCCGGATAAGCCTTCAGGTTAGGGTAAGTGCTGGCAGGTATGTACTGGTCCATAGCCGGGTCCAGGATCTTTTCAGTGTAAGGGTCGGCCACCGCCAGCACACCGTCCACCAGGTACTGGTAGGCTACCTCCTGCCCGATTGGCAGGCCCGTCAGTTCGATCCAGTAGCGGTTGCCGTCGGGGGTGCGCTTCATCAGGTGTTCCTGTCTGCTCTCCCAGTTATTAAACTCTCCAATGGCATACACAAAGCTTTTGTGAGGTGCATACAACACCAGGGTGGCGCTGGTTGCTCCGGTGTAGTTTACGCCATCCTGCATTCCGTTTGGCAGCGCTGCGACAGTTGGTTGTGGCTTCACCCGGAAGGAAAAACTTTCAGTTGCCGTGGCATCACCCAGCTTTGCTTCTACGGTCACAGTGCGCTGCACACCCGCCTGGTTGCCCGCATTGATACTGGTCTGTACTTCGTCGACATCGCTGGAACTATACACTACCGTATTGTCGAGCTTTACCGTTACACTGGCTTTCGACGATATGACAGCGCGCACAGGTATAGCACTGTTGGCATCGACGAAGAAGTTTCGCTGCTCAGGTTCGCGCAAGGCTATCTGCAGGCTTCCGTCGTAGATCTGAATGATAAAGTCTTCGGTCTGAGCGGTGCCGTTGCCGTTTTTAAGCAGTAGTCCCAGCTTATCGATGGTTTGCCCGGCTGGTACTCCAAAGTAAGTTCGGGGCGTGAGCTTGATCTGCCAGCGGTCGTTTCCTAGTGAGGTCATCTTGCCCGGATTGAAAGGCTGGTTAAAATTCGTTTGCCCGGCTGGCTGGTACTGAAAAGCATCAGTCGACCCCACAGTGCCCGCGCCTGACCACAGGTACACATCGTCAGTCTTGTTCAGCAGCCCGGTGGCACGGCCATCTTTGGACTGCTTCACGTCGAATATGAGAGTGATCTCCTCATCGCCGTTGGGAAACTCAGGTATCGTTTGCACGGCCTGCGCCTGCACCCGCCAGGCTATACCGGACAGGAAAACAAAAAGCACTACAAAGCGGTAGAGGTATTGGTTTGCCATAAAGGGGATTTTATAGATAAAAGGAATTCAGAAGTATAGCAGCAGGTACGAGACACAAGAGACAGTTCTCACATTTCCCTGAAAATATGCCTTTGTCCTGGTTTTAGTGTTATAACACTAGATAAGTTTGTATATTTTTCAGAGCTTAAAGGTATGATTTTCGATTAAATTCTAATATAATTGTTGTACTCCGTTTCAAAAACGGTGCAATCGCGCATGGACGAGCAGGAAGTTTGGAGTAGGTTTAAAGCAGGAAGCGAAGACGACTTTTCGCTGCTGTACCGTCATTTTGCTCCCATCATGCTGCGCTACGGCAACCGGATCACGCCTGACAAGGAGCTTATACGCGATTGTCTGCAACAGGTGTTCTTTTCGCTCTGGAAAAGCCGTGAATCCATCGGCAGCCCTGCCAATGTGCAGCATTATCTCCTCAAATCCATCCGCAACGAGATCATCAAAAGGGGCAATCGCGCCAAACAGCACGAATCCTTACCTGAAAACTACCACTTTGCGCTGGAGGACTCCCACGAGCAGACCCTGATCCAACTGCAGACGGCAGAACTGACGCGCCAGCGGATCTCAGAGCTGCTTTCACAGCTCCCGGCCAGGCAGCGGGAAGTCATCTTCCTGAAGTACTACGCCAACCTCAAGTACGAGGAGATTGCCGCCATCATGGACATCGGGCAGGACTCCGTGTACAAGACGACTTATAAAGCCATAGCCCGCCTGCAGCAACTGCTGCATAACAGTACCCTCCTGCTCCTCACACTCTTCTTTTAAAGCCATCTATCTGGCTTATTCACAAATATTTAGAAAATTTTTTATTTTTTTTCGCTTACAGAAGGGATAAAATCCGGAGTAGCAGGCTATTGTATATAGAGCACACATAAACGCTGAAACCGCATCAAATAAACGCCTGACATGAACTACGCAACAGCTACTGCAACCGAACTGGCAGCTGACCATGACTTTATACAATGGGTAAAATACCCTACGCAAAAAAGCACCTTGTACTGGACACAGGTAGCGGAGCAGTATCCTGAAAAGGCGCAGGAACTGGCGGAGGCGCGTCGTTTGGTGCTGTTGCTCTCGCAGGAACAGGCTGCTGACCACAGCTGTGATGAAGATGCAGCGCTGGTGTGGGAGCAGTTGCAGGAGGCCATGCAGCAGGACAGGGAAAGTGGAAATGATGGCGGACGCGTGCTTTCCCTGTGGGGCTATACCCGCAGCACCTGGCTGTCTGCAGCGGCTGTTATCGTCGTTCTGCTGGCTGCTACTGCCTTGCTTTTCACCCTCCAAAGGTCCGAGCCGGTAACTTACGCCACGACCTATGGCGAGAAGCAGATTATCCAACTTTCTGACAAATCCGTAATAGTACTTAACGCTAACTCCAGTATAACTATTCCTAAAAAATGGAAAGAAGATGAGCCCCGAACCGTACAGATGAGCGGCGAGGCTTTTTTCTCGGTAACACAGCAGGCTAACAGACAGCAGTTTATCGTAACAACCAGCAAAGGCACCGAAATAAATGTACTGGGAACGGAATTTAACGTATACGACCGCGATCAGGAAGACCGTGTTGTACTGGCCAGCGGCAAAGTGAAACTGAGCACCACACTACATGGCAAAACAAAACAGCTGGAGATGCAACCCGGCGATCTAATAACAGTATCTGAAGCGCACGGCTTTAGCCATCGGCGTGTAGATCCGGACCTGTACACTGCCTGGCAGCATAACAAGGTATACTTCGACAATTATACCCTGCGTGAAGTAGGCGCACTCGTGGAGCATCAGTATGGCTACAGGCTGGAGTTTAGCAGCCAGGCCCTCTCGGAGCAGCGTGTCACTGCTTTTCTGGAAGTAAAAGGCCCGGAAGACATTGTCAACACGCTGGCAGAGACCTTTGACCTGAAGGTGACCCAAAAAGAGAAAACTATATACATAAGCTCACTATAAATTAACCTCATATCTATGTCAAATAAATCTACCAAGAGACTACGATCCTTGGGTCTGGCAGTAGCGCTGTGCTGCTTCCAGGTACCGGGGACCGCTCAGGGTTATCCGGGCCCGGGTCCGAACCTTGCAGTGAACCACACCTCCGGACAGGCCCTGACGGCCAAGTCGCTCAAGGATTTGCTCAGCGAGCTGAAAGATTCGCACGGCATACAGTACTCTTACCAGGCAAGCCTGGCCGATGACCTGCAACTGATCGTGCCGGAGCAAAAGAACGGCGTACAGAATGTGGACGAGTTCCTGGGCACTACCCTGGCCAGCAATAACCTGGCGTATAAGAAGGTAAAAGGCGTTTACATCATCTCGAAAGCACGTCCTGCCGCAGCCACCGCAACAACCGTCGTAGCCAAGCCTCGCACGGAAGTACGACAGGATGTAACCGTAAGCGGCCGTGTAGTAGACGAGAACGGCGAAACACTGCCAGGCGTGACGGTTGTGCTCAAAGGCACCACCCGCGGCACTTCAACCAACGCAAACGGAGAGTTCACCCTGCCTGTGCCGGCTTCTGGTGGTTCGCTTGTGTTTTCCTTCATCGGCTATACAACACAGGAAGTAGCCATTAACAATCAGTCTACGGTGAACGTGACCATGCGCACCGACGCGCAGGCGCTGCAGGAAGTGGTTGTGGTGGGTTATGGTACCCAGCGCAAAACCGATATTTCGGGCGCTGTAACACAGGTGACTTCTGAAGACTTTGTACAGGGCCAGATCACGACGCCTGAGCAACTGATCCAGGGCAAAGTGGCCGGTGTACAGATCACACCAAACGGTGGTGCGCCAGGCGCTGGTAGCCGCATCCGCATCCGTGGCGGTGGTTCCCTGAATGCCAGCAATGATCCGCTTATCGTGATTGACGGTGTGCCGCTGGACAACTCTGATGTATCAGGTTCTGCCAACCCGCTCAGTTTCCTTAACCCGAATGACATCGAGTCTTTCAACATTCTGAAAGACGCTTCAGCCACAGCCATTTATGGATCACGTGCCTCCAACGGTGTGATCATCATCACCACCAAAAAAGGCACTGTCGGTCAGAAGCTTGGTGTTACATTTACAACGCAGCACTCACTTTCCAAAGTGGGCAAAACGGTAGACGTACTCTCAGCTGACGAGTTCCGCGGGGTAGTAAATGAGCAGGGCACGCCTTCGCAGATCGCACTGCTCGGCAACGCCAACACCGACTGGCAGGACCAGATTTACCAGACAGCCTATACCACTGACAATAACCTGAGTGTGGGTGGCGCTGTGGGCATGCTGCCTTACCGTGTGTCGCTGGGCTACCTGAACCAGGATGGTGTGCTGCGCACGGGTAACTTTAAGCGTGGCTCGATCGGTGTAAACCTGAGCCCGCGCTTCCTGGACGACCACCTGACAGTAAACCTGAACTACAAGGGAGCCATCACCAATAGTAAGTTTGCTGACGAAGGCGCCATCGGGGCGGCCGTGGCCATGGACCCGACGCAGCCTGTGCTGTCTGGCAGCGATCAGTTTGGTGGTTACTTCCAGTGGCTGGATGCCAACGGACGCTACAATCCGCTGGCTACCCGCAACCCGGTGAGTATGCTGGAGCAGCGTGACGACCGCGGCGAAGTAAAACGCCATATTGGTAACGTGCAGCTGGACTACAAGCTCCACTTCCTGCCTGACCTTAGAGCCAACCTGAATCTGGGTTTTGACCGCTCCAACAGCAGCGGCTCTACTTTCTATCCAGCTGACTTTGCTCCGGAGGCTCCAAACAATGGCAGAAGAACGGAGTACGAGCAGGAGAAGAAAAACACACTGGCTGACTTCTACCTGAACTATGTGAAAGACCTGACGGGCATTAACAGCCGCATCGATGCGACGGCCGGTTACTCTTTCCAGGAGTTTGAAAACGAAAGCCCACAGTTTATCCCAACTGATGCAGAGGGCACTCCGCTCAGCGACCTGGAGCCAGGACTACCGACAAATGACATCTACCGCCTTAAGTCTTATTTTGGTCGACTCAATTACGTGTTACTGGATCGCTATATCCTGACAGCTACAGTGCGTCGTGATGGTACTTCACGCTTTGGTGACGAAGTCCGTTGGGGCACGTTCCCTGCGCTGGCATTGGCCTGGAGAATCAATGAGGAGGCTTTCCTAAGAGATTCTAGAGCTGTATCTGAGTTGAAACTGCGTGTAGGTGTAGGTGTTACAGGTCAGCAGGATATCATAGGGGTATCTAACCGCTACTTCCCATACTTGGCCCGTTACACAGTGAGTGACAACACAGCACAGTACCAGTTCGGTAACCAGTTTTACAACCTGCTCCGTCCGGAAGGTTATGATGCGAACCTAAAGTGGGAAGAAACGACCACTTACAATGCGGGTATAGACTTCGGTTTCGCTAACAACAGAGTGAACGGTAGCCTTGACTACTTCTTCAAAGACACCCGTGACCTGCTGGCCCTTGTATCGATTCCGGCCGGCACCAACCTGGTGAATGAGCTGATCACAAACGTAGGTAACCTGGAGACCAGGGGTCTGGAAGCAGCCCTGAACTTTGTGGCTATAGACAATGAGAAAGTGAACTGGAGCATCGGCATCAACGGTACTTATCAGAAGCGTGAGATCACCAACCTGAGCAAGATCGAAGATCCTAACTTTGAAGGCTACCCTGTAGGCGGCATCGCCGGTGGTGTGGGTAACAACATCCAGATCAGAACGGTAGGCTATGCACCGGATGTGTTCTATGTATACAAGCAGGTATATGACGAGCAGGGCAACCCGATCGAAGGCCTGTATGCCGACCTGAACGGCGACGGTGTGATCAGTGAATCTGACCGCTACCGCTACAAAAAGCCGGAGCCTGACTTCTTCCTGGGCTTCAACACCAACCTGACCTACGGCAACTTCGACCTGGGCCTGGTGATGCGTGGCAGCGTGGGCAACTACATGTATAACAACGTGTACTCCAACAATGGCGCTTACCGCTCCTTTATGTTCCCGGGCTACCTGACCAATGTATCGCCAAATGTGCTGGAGACCAACTTCATGAACTACCAGCTGTTCTCCGACTACTACATGGAGAACGCCTCGTTCCTGCGCATGGAGAACATCAACCTGGGCTACAACGTGGGCCGCATCTTTAACGAGAAAGCGAATCTGCGCGTGAACGCCAACATCCAGAACCTGTTTGTGATCACCAAATACAACGGTCTTGATCCTGAGATCGCCAACGGTATAGATAATAACTTCTACCCTAGGCCGCGTGTTTATACCTTAGGTCTGACTGTTAATCTTTAATCCATCCTATCATGAAAACTCTGAATTTCAGAACCATAAGAAACATAGCACTGGCAGGCGTCTTTTCCCTGACAGCTGCTTCCTGCGACCACAGTCTGGACATAGAGCCGAAGTACGATGTAGTATCGGCTAACGTGTACCGCGACTTCGCCAACTACAAAAGCATCCTGGCTAAAATGTATGCCGGCTATGCGGTGACGGGTCAGCAGGGTCCTGCCGGCCGTCCTGACATCAGCGGTATCGACGAGGGCTTCTCGAACTACCTTCGCCAGTACTGGCAGGCCCAGGAACTATCGACTGACGAGGCGATCATTGCCTGGAACGACGGTACCCTGCGCGACCTCCACGACATGGACTGGACGCCGGCCAACGAGTTTTTGCGTGCGCTTTACAACCGAATTTTCTACCAGGTATCGCTCACCAACGAGTTCATCCGCGAAACGCAGGACGGTCTTCTGAGCGAGCGTGGCATTACAGGCGCTAATCTGGAGGAAGCGAGACGCTACCGTGCCGAGGCCCGCTTCCTGCGCGCCCTGAGCTACTGGCACGCCCTCGACCTGTACGGTAACGTGCCATTCGTAACAGAGCAGGACCGCGTAGGTTCTTTCTTCCCGGAGCAGACGACACGCGCCGACCTGTTTAACTATGTGGAGAGCGAGCTGCTGGCCATCGAAAGTGAACTGGGAGATCCCGGATTCGAATACGGCAGAGCTGACAAGGCAGCAGCCTGGACGCTGCTTGCCAAGCTATACCTGAATGCGGAGGTTTACACCGGCCAGGGCCGTTATGCCGATGCTGTGACCTACTCCCGCCGCGTGATTGATTCGGGTCGCTACCAGCTGGAGGCAGAGTATAACCACCTGTTCCTGGCTGACAACCATACCTCAAGCGAGATCATTTTCCCGATCACCTTCGACGGTATGCGCACCACTACCTGGGGCGGTATGACCTACCTGGTGCACGCACCGGTGGGTGGCAACATGAACGCAGCTGCTTTTGGCATCAATGGTGGCTGGGGCGGTCTGCGCACCACCAAAAACATTGTGGAGCTCTTCCCTAGCACCAATGCCACACCGGATGAGCGCGCCATGTTCCACACAGACGGCCAGAACCTCGAGATCGCTGACATTTTCACTTTCACGGATGGTTACCCGATCACGAAATTCAAAAACGTGAACAGAGCGGGTCAGGCAGGCTCTGACCCAAGTGGCAACCACCCGGACACTGACTTCCCGATGTTCCGACTGGCTGATGTATACCTGATGTATGCAGAAGCTGTGCTGCGTGGCGGTGGTGGTTCTGCTGCTGACGCGCTGGACTATGTGAACCAACTGCGCCGTCGTGCTTACACGGATGCAGCCGGCAATGTGAGAGGCAACGGCGGTGCGATCAGCCAGGGGCAGTTGACACTCGATTTCATCATCAACGAGCGTGCCCGTGAATTGAAATGGGAAGGTCACCGCAGAACAGACCTGATCCGCTTCAACCGGTTCACTTCGGATACTTATGTGTGGCCATGGAAAGGTGCCGTTCCGGAAGGCAGAGGCGTGGAGGAATTCCGCAGACTGTACCCGATCCCAAGCACTGACCTGACCGCCAACCCGAACCTGACACAGAACCCGGGCTATACACGATAATCTGAAAAGACCGGAAGCTGATCTCTACTGCGGCCAGCTTCCGGATAGATACATCACATCTTGAAATGATCAAATATGAAAAGCACGATAAATAAATTATTTACCCTGTGCCTTATGTCGCTGGTGCTGTTCTCTTGCGAGAAAGACGAAGAGCGGCTGGTACTGCGACCTGGCGCTGCCCCTACCCTTGCTGCCACTGAAAACAGCGTGGAGTTGACAGCAGAAACCAAGGGGGAAGATGCGATAACCATGAACTGGACAGCCGCTGATTATGGCTACCAGGCAGCTGTTACCTATACCCTGCAGTTTATTGCAGAAGGTGGTGACTTTGAGGAGGCCAGAGAAATAGAAGCAACACCAGGAACGACGAGCAGAACCTTGACCGTAGCTGAGCTGAACACCCTGGCTACGCAGCTGGGTCTGGCGCCAAACAACGAAGGCACCATACAGGCACGTGTCCGATCTTCTGTGGCAGAGAGTGTAACACCAGCCTATTCCAACGTAATTTCTTTCAACGTAACCCCGTTCCTCGACATCATCGAGTACGTGTCGCTGTGGGTGCCGGGCAGCCACCAGGGCTGGGACCCGGGTACTGCACCGAAGGTGTCGTCTGTGAATGACAACGGTGTGTACGAAGGTTACGTGAACTTCCCGGAGGCGCAAACCAACTTCAAATTCAACCCGGAACCTAACTGGAATAATGACTTTGGCGGCACCAGCAGTGGCAACAAAGGCACGCTGACAGAAAAAGGAGACAATTTAGTTGTGAACGGCGCAGGCTATTATTTGCTTAAGGCGAACACCAACCAGATGACCTGGGAAGCCATCAGAACAAGCTGGGGTGTAATTGGTGACGCGACAGGCAGCTGGGATAATGACAAGGACCTGACATACGATGCTACTGAGCAGGTATGGAAAGCCACACTGAACCTGACAGTGGGTGAGATCAAGTTCAGAGCAAATGACGCCTGGGATATCAACTTTGGCGACGACAACGCCGACGCCAGTCTGGAGTATGGCGCAGCCAACATCAAGGTAGAAGAGGCCGGTCAGTACGAAGTAATTCTGAATCTGGCTAATCCGGGTAACTACACTTACACACTTACCAAGCTTTAAGATGCGAAGCTCGCGCATAGACTTTACTGAAGCATACTGCTGCGAACTGCACCTTTAAACTAAGCAAACCCGGCAGGCTACTCCGCTTGGCCGGGTTTGCTATATAAAGACCTTTTGTTTTCAACCTTTCAGCAAAAATCTCCCTATGAAGATTTTCTACAAAGCGCTGGCTGCCCTCCTGCTGACCACGTCGCTATACCTGCCGTCGCATGCGCAGAACAGCCCGATCAGAGAAGTCGGCTCCGTGAACAATGTCAACATCTCCGGACAGAAAGTAAGCCTGACCACCGACCGGAATAACCACGTGGAGGTGACGGTCTATACCCCGACCGTGGTGCGTGTGCGTATGGACAAGCAGCCGCTTGGCAAAGACTTTTCTTACGCTGTGGTTACACAGCCGCAGCAAACCAAAGTGAACATCACGCAAAACGACAAGGAAGTCACCATCCAGACCGACTCGTTGCAGGCGCGCATTACCAAAAACCCATTCTCTGTTGCTTTCCTGACACGTGACGGTAAAGTGATCAACCAGGACGAAGAAGGGCTGACCACCTCCTGGATTGGGGAGGAAGTGACCACCTACAAAAAGATGCAGAAAGGCGAGCGCTTCATTGGGCTGGGTGAGAAAACCGGTGGGCTCGACCGTCGTGGCAGCGGCTACACCAACTGGAATACCGACGCCTATGCCTACACCACCAACCAGGACCCGCTTTATACCACTTTTCCTTTTTACATCGGCATCCACAGCGGACTGAACTACGGCATCTTCTTCGACAACAGCTACCAGAGTGATTTCAACTTCGGGGCCAGCAACGACCGCTTCTCCTCTTTCGGGGCACAGGGCGGCGAGATGGATTACTACTTCTTCTACCACACCAAACTGGCCGACATCATCGGGAGCTATACCTTCCTGACCGGCCGCATAGAACTACCGCCGCTCTGGAGCCTGGGTTACCAGCAGAACCGCTATTCCTACTACCCGGAGACAGAGGTGTTCCGCATCGCACAGACCCTGCGTGAGAAGCGTATACCTGCCGACGGCATCACGCTGGACATTCACTACATGGATGCCTACAAGCTTTTCACCTGGGACAAAAGCCGCTTCCCGGACCCGGCCGGCATGAACAAAAAGCTCAAGGACATGGGCTTCCGCACTACTGTGATCGTGGATCCGGGCATTAAGATCGAAGAAGGTTACGGCGCCTACGAACGTGGTGTGAAAGACGATGTGTTCCTAAAATACCCGGACGGCAAGTACTACGCCGGTGAGGTATGGCCGGGCTGGACACACTTCCCGGATTTCACGAGCGAGAAAGGCCGTGAGTGGTGGAAAAAAGAGCTTAAGTTCTTTGCAGAGACTGGCGTAGATGGCTTCTGGAACGATATGAACGAGATCGCCACCTGGGGACAGAAGATGCCGAACAACGTGCTCTTCAACTTCGAAGGCAACATGACCACGCACAAGGAAGGTCGCAACGTGTACGGCCTGCAAATGGCCCGCGCCAGCTACGAAGGCGCCCGTCAGCACATGCAGAACAAGCGGCCGTTTATCCTCTCCCGTGCCGGCTACTCCGGCTCTCAGCGCTACTCCGCCATCTGGACAGGTGACAACCGCGCAGAAGACAGTCACATGCTCTTAGGTATACGCCTGCTCAACAGCCTGGGCGTAACCGGTGTGGCCTTCTCGGCTATGGACATTGGCGGCTTTACCGGCAATGCGCCGGTTGGTCTCTTTGCCCGCTGGATTCAGTTGGGAGCCTTCACTCCTTATTTCCGTAACCACACCGGCGTGAACACCCGCTCTGCTGAGCCCTGGGCTTTTGGAGAAGAGGTGACTGAGATTGCCCGTAACTTCATTAACCTGCGTTACCGCCTGATGCCGTACATCTACTCCAACATGTACGAGGCCACACAGACTGGTCAGCCGCTGATGCGCACCCTGGCTATCGATTATACCCACGACGACAAGGTATACAACGGTGAGTTCGACTCGCAGTTCCAGTTCGGCAAAGCCTTCCTGATCATGCCGTTTGAGAGCAGCAAGAACTACGGCAAGGTATACTTCCCGCGCGGCAGGTGGTACGACCTCTGGACCGGTGAATTGAAGCAGGGCAACCGCGAGGAGATGGTTGGAGTGCAATACAACAAGCTGCCAATCTACGTGAAGGAAAGCAGCATCATCCCGATGCAGTCGCTTGTGCAGCACACTGGTGAGATGCCAACTGACACGCTGACCATCCACGTATACCGCGGCGACGTGGCCAACAGCTTTGTGTACTACGAAGACGACGGCGAAAGCTACGACTACGAGAAAGGCGCCTTCTACAAGCGCACCATCACCTACGATCCACGCCGCAAAACCATTACGTTTGGTGATGTGGAAGGTAACTTCAAGACGAAGTTCAACCATGTGAAAGTAATGCTGCACGGCTTTGATGCCAAGGCCCGATTCCAGTTCAACGGCAAGCGTGCCACCGTGCAGGAAGACTTCGCGTCGTTCATCGATCCGGTTTCCCGCTTCGACCCGCAAGGCACTGCTAATCCACAAATTGGGTACAAAGTGCGCAGTATGGTTGTGCGGAATGATAATGGGCGATTTACGGTGGGGTATTAATTGTCTGAATCTGTACATAGGGCCCCTACCCCAAGGATTTACAGGATTTCAGGATTTACAGGATTCTCGTGCACGATTGTCATCCCTCTGCCCCCGCCGAAGGGGACTATATACCCTCGCTCGCGTCCCGCGAGTGTGAGCTATCCTGCGGATTCCGGCCGCTGTAATGTGTATCTCCGGCACAGTTAGCGGAACGCCACCAAATAGCTTACACTCGCCAGAGACGAGCGAGGGCTTGGGTTACGAAAGCATACGCAACTGGAGCAATCAAAAGCTCTGTGTTTAAACCAAAAAATCATTCCTACCTCCTCCTGTTATTAGCGGAGGGTGGGGTAAATACAAACAACCATGAAAAAACTAAACCTGCATCACCTGCTGCTTATACCTGCGCTATACCTGGCGACTGGCTGCAGCTCGACAAGCCAACCGGACAGCCAACCTGTTACTACTGCCAATGAATGGCCACACGGTGTAAGCTACGAGATCTTTGTGCAGTCCTTCTGCGACTCGGACAATGATGGCATTGGCGACATCAAGGGCATGACTTCTAAGCTCGATTATTTGGCTGAGCTAGGTATAGAAGGCATTTGGCTGATGCCCATGAGCCCCTCTCCTTCCTACCACAAATACGACGTGACCGACTATACCGGCATACACCCGGATTACGGCACGATGGAGGATTTCAAGAATTTTCTGGAGGAGGCGCACAAGCGGAACATAAAGGTCGTAATTGACTTTGTGGTGAATCATTCAAGCAACCAGCACCCCTGGTTTTTAGAGGCGGCTAAAGACGAGAAAAGTCCTTACCGCGACTATTATGTGTGGGCGCACAAAGACGATCCGCAGACCAAAGGCGAGGGAAAAACCACAGGCGACGACTCTCACAACGTGCACCAGTGGCACGAGGTGAAAGGAAGCGACTATAAGTATTTCGGTTACTTCTGGGGCGGCATGCCTGACCTCAACTTCGACAATCCGAAGGTGCGGCAGGAGGTATACAAGATCGGTCGCTACTGGCTCGAGGAAGTTGGTGTAGACGGCTTCCGACTGGATGCAGCACGCCACATTTTCCCGGATGACAGACCCGCTGACAACCATGCTTTCTGGGAGGAGTTCCGGGCCGAAATGCAAAAAGTAAAACCGGATGTATACTTGGTAGGTGAGGTATGGGCAGAGGCAGATGTAGTGGCTCCTTATACCAAAGGCCTTCCCGCCCTGTTCAATTTCGAAATGAGCTGGAAGATACTTGATGCCCTGAAGACAGGAAACGGCGATTCCCTAGCCATCCACCATGACCGCATCATTAACACATACGAGCAGGTGAATCCAAATTTTGTGGATGCCACTATCCTGAGTAATCACGACCAGAACCGCATCATGAGCGAGGTAAATGGTGATGTGAATAAGGCCAAAGTTGCGGCTGCGTTGTTGTTCACATTGCCAGGTTCTCCATATGTGTACTATGGCGAAGAGATCGGGATGCAGGGCAAGAAGCCGGACGAGCAGATCCGGGAGCCTTTCCTGTGGGATACCAAAGCCAATGACGATTGCCGCACCAGTTGGGTGACCCCGGAGTACAGTACCGAGCAGAACGTAAAGCCGATGGCGCAGCAGACCAAGGATCCGAACTCGCTTCTGAACCACTATAAAGCCTATATTCAGCTTCGCAACAGCAGTAGCGCCCTGACTCGCGGAGAACTGGAACCTGTGAATATGCAGAACAGGGCAGTGAGTGCTTTTCTGCGCACAACAGCCGACGAGTCGGTGCTGGTGCTGCATAACCTCTCTGGCAAAGAAGTGAGTGTCCCTATACCTGCCAGTCTGCAGGAGCACAGCAAGCTGGTACATCAGTACAATGCTGCCAAACTGAATAGCAATACAGTCATACTACCGGCTTATAGCTCCATCATCCTCAGCAAGTAACCCATGAACAGCAAAAAGAATATGCCCGAGTATAAAGTTCGCCGTACCTTAGGTATGCTCGCTCTTTTCGGAAGCCTGAGTACCGCCTGCCTGATGGGCTGCTCTGGCAACGACAGCCAGACAGAGCAAACCACAAGTACAGCAGAAACAAGCACGATGGAAATAAAATCAGAACCCTTTGGCACCGCCCCCGACGGGCAGGAAGTGCAGCTCTATACCCTGACCAACGATAATGGCATGACCGTAAAGATCACCAATTATGGGGCGATCGTCACATCGATTCAGACGCCGGATCGCGAAGGCAACCTGGGGGAAGTGGCGCTCGGTTTTGACAATGTGGATGGTTACGTACCCAACGATCCGCATTTTGGTGGCATTGTGGGCCGCTATGCTAACCGCATTGCGAAAGGCAAATTTACGCTGGACGGGCAGGAATATACCCTGGCTACTAACAATGCGCCCAACCACCTGCATGGCGGCATTACCGGTTTCGACAGGGTAGTATGGCAGGCTGAGCCTTTGCAGCAGCAAAACGCAATCCGGCTGACCTACGTGAGTAAGGACGGTGAAGAGGGTTATCCAGGCAACCTGACCGTGGTGGTGACCTATACCCTGACGGGTTTTAACGCCCTGAAGATCGACTACGAAGCTACGACCGACAAAGCCACGCCGGTTAACCTAACCAACCACAGCTATTTCAACCTAAGCGCGGGCAAGGAAAAGGACATCCTCAACCACATCGTTACGATCAACGCAGACCAGTTCACAGCGACAGACGAAACGCTTATACCTACCGGTGAGTTGGCTCCGGTGAAAAGCACGCCTTACGACTTCACCACACCAACCCGTGTTGGAGAGCGCATCGACAATCTGCAAGGCTACGGCTATGATCTGAACTACGTGGTGCGCAACGGAGGCGAAAAACTGGTACATGCCGCAACGGTAGAAGAACCAACCACAGGTCGCGTGATGGAAGTGCACACGACGCAACCCGGCATCCAGTTCTACACTGCTTACCACCTGGACGGTACCCTGACCGGCCACAACCACACGACCTACAACCGCTACGCCGGCCTCTGCCTCGAAGCCCAGCACTTCCCCGATTCCCCGAATCAGGAAAGCTTCCCTTCAAGTATCATCCGGCCAGGCGAGAAGTACAGTGAGACGACGATGTATAAGTTTGGGGTGAAGGAGTAGTCAGAATCAGGATTTAGGGGATTAAAGGATTGATAGGATGCCAGTGCATGATGAAACCTGACCCCGCTCCTCCCGGGATGAGAATCACCTCCCCTAGCCCCTCCTAAAAACAGGAGGGGGACTTTTTGCTACTACCAGTTTTAAGGTACAAGCGCTGTAGATTATTTTTTGCAATACCGGGTCAAACCACCCCTGCCCCTCCTTAACCAAGGCGGGGAGTTTCAGTAACTGCCACTTTTCAGGTATAATCATAGTTGCTCCTGACACGGCCCACTGACACGCATTGAAAAGGTAACTTGCACTTGAGCTATGCAACAAATCTCGCTCGCCAGGTGCACCTTTTGACGCTCCACTGTTGGGGGTGAAGGGGTCCCCCTGTCAAGAGCGTTCAGCGAGTGGGGGTAGGGGGCCCCGAGAAAGGAGCTTCTTGATTTTTTTGCCTACTGGGGGTAGGGGCCCTCAATTTTTTCATCAAGGAAAAAAGTAGGTCCCGGCCGGACAGGCCAAGCTTTAGAACAAAAAAAGTTGCTAAACCTGCAATCAGTAAAGCGCAGGTATATATAGTATAAGCATCGAATATGAAAAAAACCTATTGTTTACATACCTTAGGCTTAGCAGTCATTCTAACTGCAACTGCCTGCAAAACACAGCAACCCGACACCGGCACAACAACTGAAACGGTCAGCACCGATCAGGCAATCTGGCAATCCCAAGCATACAGCATCTACCCCGACCGCGTGGTCCAAGGTGATCATGTAGCAAAGGCGCTCTCCCCTACCGAGATCACCTCGAGCTATCAGAGTCCAGCAAACGAGTTCCAGTCTCCGGAGGTGCTCTTCAAATTCAGCATCAACAGCAAGGACAACGAGATGCCGCCGGGTATGGACCACCAATTTGTGTGTCTGGCCGAAGAAGGCGGTAGCTGTGAAACGCCGATCATCAAATTCGGGCAACAGCTGAAAGCTACTGAGCCGGCACCTGCCAAGGCATTTCTGCCGCCGAACACACCGCTGACGGTACGGGTTGATATGCGTGAGGTATTGCAGGCCTTTGAGAAGCAAGGCTTTTACACTGCCTACAACGGCAGCAAGGTATATAAAGACGATTTCAAGGGTGTATACATCGCTGGCAACTCCTCTCCTCTCACCTGGGACTTCGACAACCTGGCAAGTCGTGAAGGGATGGAGCTGGAAGACCCGGACGGCGACGGCATATATGAAGTGACGCTCAACATGAACGCGCACCGTGAAGAGAAATTCACAGCTTCTCACTGGAAACTGAGTTCACCCATCGACCACTATCCGCAGTACAAATCCGACTATGTAATAACAGATGCGCTATACAACTTGACGCTGGAGGAAGTGGTGAAGAATATCGAGGAAGACAGCACTTTCAGGACAGGCAAAGAGTGGGCCGGCGTGTGGACCCGCGACATCAGCTACAGTTTGATTTTGGGACTGGCTGCCATTGAGCCGGAGATAGCCCGCAAAAGTCTGATGCGCAAAGTGAAGAATCAGCGCATCATTCAGGACACAGGTACAGGCGGCGCTTACCCCGTGTCGACCGACCGGATTGTATGGGCCACAGCCGCATGGGAAATCTACACCGTGACCGGCGACAAGAACTGGCTGCGCGAATCGTACGAGATCATCCGCAACTCGATGGAAGACGATTTGCTCAACGCCTTCGATCAAAAAACAAACATGATGCGCGGCGAGTCCTCGTTCCTGGACTGGCGTGAGCAAACCTACCCGAAATGGATGCAGCCGGCCGATATCTACGCTTCGCAAAACCTCGGCACGAATGCCGTTCATTATCAGGCCAATGGGCTGTTGAGCCAAATGGCGACGATGCTGCAGGATACGCAGGCGGCTGACAGGTATAGTCAACTGGCCGAACGCATCAAACAAGGTATAAACCAGCAGCTATGGCAGGAGGAAAAAGGCTATTACGGGCAGTACCTCTATGGTCGCAATTACCTGTCGCTTTCGCCAAGAGCCGAGGCACTGGGTGAGGCGCTGACTGTGCTGTTTGGTATAGCGGATGCGGACAGAGCCAAAAGAGTTGTAGCTAACACGCCGGTATACGACTTTGGTGTTCCGAGCATCTTCCCACAGATCCCGAACATTCCGCCTTACCACAACAACGGCATCTGGCCTTTTGTGCAGGCTTACTGGACGCTGGCCGCCGCCAAAGCCGGTAACGAAACCGCCACTTTGGAGAGCCTGAACGCCATTTACCGTCCTGCTGCATTGTTCCTCACCAACAAAGAAAACTTCGTGGCCAGCAACGGCGACTATGCCGGCACGCAGGTTAACTCCGACCGTCAGCTTTGGAGTGTGGCCGGATACCTTGGCATGACCTATAAACTGCTTTTCGGCATGGACTTTCAGACAGATCGACTGGTGTTCAAACCCTTTGTACCAGAGGTATACAAAGGCAGCCGCCGTTTAAGTAATTTCAGGTATAGAAACGCCGTACTCGACATCGAAATGCAGGGCTTTGGCAATAGCATCCGTAGCATTACGCTGGACGGTAAACCGCTTGAAGACGCTGCTATACCTGCCAACCTCAGCGGTCAGCATAAAGTGCAGATCGTGCTCTCCGACGAAATAAGCGACAAAGGCAGCCAGAACAAAGTAGCCCACCACGTGACGCCTCCAGCTCCGACTGCTAGCTATACCAATGGCAAATTCAGCTGGCAGCCTGTGGAGGGTGCGGTGAACTATACTGTGCTCCGTAACGGTAAGCCTCTACAGGAAACCACTCAAACAGGTATAGCGGTGCAGGCCGACGGCTATGCTGAATACCAGGTAATCGCAACGGACGCAGCAGGCTACGGCTCTTTCGCCAGCGAACCTGTCCCGGTATACCCCGCGGCGCTGGATCAGGTATACGAAGCCGAGACAGCAGCTACGCCAGCCAGACAACCTTACAAAGGCTTCACCGGCAAGGGCTTCGTGGAAGTAAGCAAGAAGGTCAATACGACCATCACGTTTAAAGTGAATGCGCCACAGGCAGGTTGGTACGCCATTGACTTCCGCTACGCCAATGGCAACGGCCCGATCAACACCAACAACAAAGCAGCCATCCGCACCCTTCGCATAGGCAAGCAAATGGCAGGCACCATCGTGCTGCCGCAGCGAGGCATCGGCGAGTGGAGCGACTGGGGCTATACCAACAAGGTATGGGTGCAGCTCGAGAAAGGTACTCACCAGTTGTCACTTACCTTCGAGCCACAAAACGAGAACATGAACGGTGAGATCAATCAAGCCATGATCGACCACCTGCGTATGATCCGGGTGCAGTAATCTGAGCCTTTATTGGCAACTGGAAAGCCCCGCCTGCTCGAGATCAGGCGGGGCTTTGTTGTCCTAGCCGCACCTTATTTCAAAAAAAGCCAGTATAGCCTATACCTTTAAATTTAAACGATGACACAAAGAGAAGTAACCAGCACAGACAATACCACCTGGACCTGCGTGCAGGCCTACAGCAGTTTAGCAAAAGAAGATGCAGAAAGGGCTGCTGAGAAGGCAGAAGGTGAAAACGGCAAAGTGACTGTAGTCTGCACGCCAGGCGGCGGCGCCCAGACGGTGCGGCTACAATTAACAAAAGATTGGATCGAGTCTGTATCGGACGAAGAGCTGGTAAAGCAAATCGAAGCCGCGCAGGTATAAATTGCTGCAGGACATACCTGCTAAATCAACAGCATATTCGTTATACTTGCAGAAACCCATTGCAGCGATATGCTCTCTCACCGACACGAGATTTTTATGGAAGTGGCGCGGCTGCTGAGCTTCACCAAAGCCAGCCAGACGCTCTTTATCAGCCAGTCCGCCATCAGCAAGCACATCAAAGCGCTGGAGGAGTTCTACAAGACCGGCCTCTTCGAGCGACTCGGCAACAGTGTGGTACTCACTCCTGCCGGCAAGCTGCTGTATGAAAAACTGCTGTCTGCCAAACAGCTGCAGCACGAGCTGTACCAGGACTTCAAGCAGGTCAGCGAAAGCTTCTCCCCTCAGGTCAAGATGATCCTCGGTGCCAGCACCACCATTTCGCTCTACATTCTGCCGCCGGTACTTTCGGCCTACCTGCAGAAGAACCCGAACGTGCAGCTCGACCTGAAGAACCGCAATAGCGAGAACATCCTGAAGGCCCTGCTCGATCATGAAATTGACCTCGGCATTGTGGAGGGTATCAACAAAGTGAGCAACGTGACCTATACCCCCTTCCTGACTGACGAAGTGATTGCGGTGTGCTCGTCCCGTAACCCATTGAAGAAGCAGCAACTGGAGATTCGCGACCTGTATGAAATTCCGCTGGCGCTGCGTGAACGGGGCTCGGGCACACTGGCCGTACTGGAACATGCGCTGGAGCAGAAAAAAGTGAAGCTGCAGGAGCTGCCGATCCGGATCAGGCTGGGCGGAACGGAGGCGCTGAAGAACTTTGTGCGGGTAGACACCTGTCTTTCCTTTCTGCCGCGTCAGGCGGTGCTGAAGGAGCTACAGTCCGGGGAACTGGTGCAGGTGCCTATTACGGGGCTCACCATCAAGCGTAGCTTCAATTTCATTCAGCGCAAAGGCACCGAGAACAATTTCCCTTACAAAAATTTTATTCAGTTTACCAAACGGCATTATTCCATTTTGGAATAGCCCATCTTATAATGCTATTTTGTTAGGTCATATCAGTTCTGCTAATTGCCGTAAATACTGATATGGAAACGACCCTTCAATCGCTGCTGAGCCACCTTAGCACCCTGACTTGCTCGAGCTGTGGCAAACAATATTCTCCATTCGAAAAACAAACCATTTCGACTTGCTGCCAACTACCATTGCTGGCCGGCTATACCTTTGCTGAACCTCTGCAGAAGGAGGCATTGCAGAAGCGTGCAGGCACCATGTGGCGCTACCTCGAGATGCTGCCTGTGCTGCACGAAGAGAACATTGTGAGTCTTGGCGAAGGCTATACCCCGATTCTACAGCTTTCTAATCTGGCGAAAAAGTACGAACTGCGCTCGCTGCAGCTGAAAGACGAAGGCCAGAACCCGACCGGCTCCTTTAAGGCCCGGGGCCTGAGCATGGCCATCTCCAAAGCGAAAGAGCATGGCGTGGAGGGCTGCATTGTACCTACGGCTGGCAATGCCGGCGTAGCTATGGCGGCTTACTGTGCCAAGGCAGGTATGCGTGCCACGGTGGTGATGCCGCGCCATACGCCAAAGGCTTTCCGGGACGAGTGCTACTGGTATGGCGCCGAAGTGGTGCTGGTAGATGGCCTGATCAACGACTGCGCCGCCAGGGTGAAGGAGCTAAACAGCGCAGGCGAACTGCTGGACGTATCGACTCTAAAAGAGCCTTACCGACTCGAAGGCAAAAAGACCATGGGCTATGAAATTGCCGAACAGGGCAACTGGCAGTTGCCGGACGTGATCCTATACCCTGCCGGAGGCGGCACGGGTCTGATCGGCATCTGGAAAGCTTTCAGGGAAATGAAAAAGATTGGCTGGTTGCCAGAGGACATCAAGCTACCGCGTATGGTGGCGGTGCAGGCCGAAAACTGCCGTCCGCTGGTGGAGACTTTCTACGGCAGACAAGCCAATGCGCAAAACTACGTGGGCAAACCCACCATTGCCAATGGACTGGCTGTGCCTCGTCCGCTGGGTGAGCAGCTGATGTTGCAGACCCTGCAGGAATCCGGCGGCACGGCCATCAGCATTACGGAGCAGGAAATGATTACCGGATTAAAAGAACTGGGCGCCAGTGAAGGGCTGTTTGTAGCGCCGGAAGGAGCCGCCGTCTGGATGGCGACCCGCAAGCTGGTAGACATTGGCTGCCTATCACCAGACGAAAAAATACTACTGCTCAACACGGGCTCCGGGCAGAAGTATATGGAGAACCTGTCTGATGTATTTGCGCAGGAATAAGCAGGCGTAGTCAGGCGTGCTCCGCCTCTCTTTCAAACTTATACCGCACACTGAATACATACATAAAAATGCCGTAGGAAATAGTGCCGAGCGCCACCAGAAAGAAAACGGTATCCCCGACTATACCGCCGCCAATGAAGTCAAAAGCGGAGTCGGTGTCACCGACTTCGTCGGGATCTTTTTTGATGGCACCTTCCAGGAGGAAATAGCCCAATACCATCAGAATGACACCCCTTGCCAGGTAGCCCGCCCAGGCAAGGGTTTTGATGATCCCTTTCACCGTGTCCGACAGTTCCTCCAGATGCAGCCATTTTTTGTAATCGCCTATCATCACAAAACGGAACTGAAACAGTCCCACAATACCCGTCATCACACCGACTGCGCCGATCAGCCACGGCCCCACCTGCCAGGCCAGCACCTTTGCGATCATCAATTGCTGATCCTGCTCACTATCATCGCCGCCGCCGTTCAGCACATCCCAGGCAGAAAATGCTATCAGGCCATACCCCACTGATGTCAGACCAATCCCCACCCTTTTGGCTATACCTTTCATATCACTTCCAAAATCATAGGGGTCTGTAATCGCCTCAAAAATCCGCCACAGGATGTACCCGACCATACCGATCAGTACCACCCAAACCAGTATTTCGCCCAGCGTATACTCCAGCAAATAATCCAACGCCCGCTCTTCGTCAGCATCATCATCCGACCTGCCAAAGAGCGAAAGTAGCGCCATGCTCCCCAGCAGCACATACACTGTACCGATGGAAGCACAGCCATAGCGGGCCAGAGACCGCGCCATCCTCTTATATTTTTTGTCTATCGTCATGCGTCCTGCAGGTGCGCTCGGCTATACCAGGGTAAGAAGGTGAAAGTTAAGTTTGTGTGAAGAGTGAAAACTTTCGGCTCCTGATGGAGGCTATTTATAAGGAAAACACTATCTTCACTTATAGCATCAGCTCTATCTTATCAATCTATACGGCATATCTTATGACAACTATCGCATTAATTGCCCACAACAACAAGAAAACCGAACTACTGAACTGGGTAAAAGAAAACCAGCAGGCCCTGCGTCAATACAAACTGATCGGAACAACCAATACCTCCAAGCTGATCAATGAGCTGCTGGACATGAACATTGAACCCTTCGGACATGGCCCCAGCGGTGGTGATATTTTGCTCGCCGCCCGCCTGTTGCAAGGCCAGATCCAGAAAGTGATTTTTTTCATCGACGTAGAGACCCCACACGGCCACGAGCACGATATCCAAACCCTGATCCGCACGGCAGTACTTAATAATATTCCAATTGCATTGAATAAGGCATCGGCTGATCTAATTGTGTTGGAGCGGGAAGCTTAGGAAGGAAGCTTTAGATGTAGTGCCGATAAGCGTATGTTTACGCTTTTGGGGTAGTTGGCGCTTATTATAATGATGAAAGAAATAATCATTTTCCTGACTATTCATCTCATCGTGCCAATGGTGGGGCTAATCATTTACATTCGTCTTGTTCAAAAGATAAAAAGAGAAAAGGTAGAAAATCCGCCTATCATTGACCTTTTTTTAACTTTTGTTACATACGGTGGACTCTTGCTTGTTATGTTAACGACCTTTTTCTGGGAATGGTCAGCGATGGCATCTCTTGGGTCGTTCTACTTGTTTATCTTAGGTCCTATAGTAATGGGAGTTATTGCATATAGGAATTACAAGAGCAGGAATATATCTAAATATCATGAATGGACACATTGGACTGGAAAAGCATATTTTGTCTTTCTTGCGGTGTCTGTTTTTATTGCTTTTTTAGTTGAATAAAACAACATACGCCAGCACAGACATCATGTTCGGCTAATGCCTCACCCGTTGCCTGTACGAGACCGTTCTACAAACTCCAAAAGATTTATTATAAATCTTTTGCCTTCAATCAAAAACTTGAGCGACTAAATGGGTAGCATTAAATTCACTGAGAAAATTGAAATTAAATGCAGTCCTGAAGTCGTATTTGACTATACTCAGGACTATGAGCAAAGACTGACATGGGACACTTTTCTAAAAAAGGCTGAGCTTATAGAAGGAGCAGAATCGGCGGAGGTAGGAGTTAAAGCATATTGCATCGCCAACAATGGACTTGGAATGGTAACGGAGTATGTTTCATTTAACAGACCAAGGGCTACAGCAATCAAAATGACTAAAGGTCCTTTTCTATTCAAATCGTTTTTAGGCTCCTGGACTTTTAAGGAAGTACAACCAAATTTAACGGAAGTTATTTTTCTATATTCTTTTCAACTTCGGTTTCCCTTCAAATTGGCATCAGGGCTAAGTATGGACTGGCACTGCCAAATTCACCTCGGTATGGGTGCAGGAGAACGGTAACTGGAAACTGAGCGAAGTTTTAAGCTACGACCACCAGGCTGCAGACCCCGAAAAAATACGAAGGCAGGAAATAGAGCAGCTGCTGCAAAAGCACAAGGTACCTGCCATGGGCCTGGGCATTATCGAAAATGGAAAACTAACCAAAACAGAAGTGTTCGGCACCCTGGATGGCAAAACAAAAGCCCCTGGCAATACCATCTTCAAAGTCGCTTCTCTCACCAAACCCATCGTAGCGCTCACCACCCTGAAGCTGATAGATAAAGGTCTGCTGAACCTGGACGAGCCTTTGTACAAGCATTGGATAGATCCCGACCTGAAAAAAGACAAGCGGCACCAAAAGCTGACGCCAAAGCTTGTGCTCACGCACCAAACAGGCTTCCCGAACTGGCGGTATATGCACGAGTCGAACCATTTGGCATTTGAGTTCGACCCAGGCACCAGGCATCAATACTCCGGCGAAGGCTTTGAATACCTAAGAAAGGCCATCGAAAGCAAGTTTAGTAAATCCATCGAAGAGCTTGCAACGGAGCTACTGTTTATACCTGCAGGTATGGACGACACGAGATTTTGGTGGGATGCCACGATGGATGAAGCAAGGTATGCGCAGAACTTTGACGCCCAGGGTATACAGCATCCTACAGTTAGGTATTACGAAGCCAATGCAGCTGCCAACCTCCTGACTACCGTAGAGGACTTCGGTAATTTTCTGGTTTATGTGTTAAATGGAGCAGAATTGTCTCCTACCTTGCTTAAAGAGATGCACAAAAGTCAGGTGCAGTTGCGGGAATATGATTACTTTGGGCTTGGCTGGGAGAAACTGACGGGGTTCAGCAATGGAGAATACGCCCTGATCCATACCGGCAAAGATCCGGGTGTCAGTGCGCTGGCCATCATTTTCCCGAAGTCCAGAAACGGTTACCTGATCTTCCTGAACGGAGACAATGTAGATAAGGTATATGAAGAGATGCTCACCAGGCACCTGTACCTTGGAAAAGAACTCTGGAACAAAAGATAAAAGCATCGCCCTAAATTTTATATTGCCCAACTTTCTCATTTAAATGAAAATAAGCGTACACCTGGCAGTAAAAAGCCCTTGATCTGAAGAGAGCTTAAGAAATTCTTAAAAGCAGTGCAGGGATGAGACTATCCGGCACAAAAAAGGGACCAACTAAAAGTCGGCCCCTTTATACAACGTAAAATTTAAACTACTATCTACTCTTAATAAGACTAAGAATTTAAGTGCAGGTCAATTCTTTTTAACATGTAATCATAGTGGGCGCGGGTCTGTTCATCAGCCACGTTTCTATGCTTCACCAAAATTGCCCTTACTTTTTTTACTTCTGCCAGGATCAGGCTATTGATTTTATCATGCTTGTTATTGCGAATAATGCTCACATACTGGAAGTGAAGGTTCTGTTCCTGTGCATGCGCAGAAGCCAAATTATTATATTGCTCTATATCAGCAAAAAGGGTAGCATGGTTTGAGAAAGTGTCGAATCCACAACTTGCATGTTCTGCAACTGATTGAGCTGATGCCAGGTTTTCTTCCGAAAAGGCTGTTGGAGTAAATGGTACCAAATTATTAAAGTGCGCTTTATTCAGCAACCATTTCACATAGATGTTCTGCATCAATTGGCCATAATATTCAACCTTCTGCCCTTTTACCGTTTCGCGGAAGAAGTCGCCCCGGATGTCATTGAACAAATCTGTCACACGGTAGGCTGTAGCTCCATTTGCGATCTCATCCTCTGTCATCATCATCAATTTACCGTCGTTAGCCAGGTTTGCTAAGAACGCTTTATGGAACATCGTCTCCAAGTATGTAGCAGGCGTGATAATCTTTCTGACCACCCCAGATGTTTCCACATAGTTCAGCTTACTCTTGAGCTTATCATTTTCCATCCATTTCGGGAATTCTCTGAACTGCTCCAGCATAAATCCAACCGCTTCGCGCTGCTTCGCCTTAGGTATATAGCTATAAGCCACATCTTGCTGACCTTGTACCGGACGGCTGAGATAGGTGCCTCCGATCTGCTTGCCTACATGTCCCAGGTACCGCATATACTGGCTCAGAACAGCGCTATAATAGTTCTCCAAATCATCGTACTTAGCGCCCGGCTCGGTCAGCCATTTATCTAAGTTGCTGATCACATATTTGGTGTTGGCTACCCCATATCTGCTAGCTTTCACGACATCATCACCAATATCTTCTCGCATAGAGGTTGGGTCAGAGCTTTGCAGATCACCTTCACCAAATCGGTACATTGGATCTCCTGCATGCGCTTCAATCCATTTGTTCAGTGTGCTGATTTCAGCGTATTCATTTTTTGCATCCAAAATCGGTTTGTAAGCCCATTTGATGGCATACTTATCATACACACCTAACGCAGGAGGGGTAACTTTTACTCCTTTGTCTCCGGGCTGAGCTACATAATTGAAGCGGGCGTAGTCCATAATCGATGGTGTGGTGCCATACTTCTGCGTGAAGGAGGCTGATCGAAGCGAGTCAACCGGAAAGGCTACAGAAGCGCCCATGTTGTGGCGCAGGCCAAGAGAGTGACCTATTTCGTGTGCTATCACATAGCGAAGGCCCTCTCCTACTACTTCGTCTGGAATGTCGATAGTTCTGACACTAGGATCATTGGCAGCAGTCTGAGCAAAGCGCCAGTCTCTGATCAGCTTGATCACGTTATGGTATACAATCACATCTGACTCCAGAATCTCACCGGAGCGCGGATCAGCAACAGACGGGCCTTTTGCATTAGGTATATCGGAGGCTACATAGCGTATCACCGAGTAGCGAACATCTTCTGGATGGAACTTTGGATCGTTAATAGGGGCGTCAAGTGCTACGATCGCGTTTTTGAAACCAGCTTCTTCAAATGCTGGCAACCAGTCCTGCACACCCTGTTTGATGTATGATCTCCACTTCTCAGGTGTTGTCTGGTCTAAGTAGAAAACGATTTGCTTCTTTGGCTCAACCAGTTCCCCGTTCCTGAACTTCTCCATATCTTCTGCTTTCGGCTCCAGACGCCACCTCTTGACAAAGTAATTGTCTTTTACAGGTTTGTCTTCATTGTACTCCTTAAAGCCAAGAGCGAAGTGGCCTACACGCGCATCTGCCAGACGTGGTTGCATCGGCTCTTTCGGTAGCAGCACCATCGAGCGGTGCATCAGGATCGTAAAAGTTTTAATCCCTGTCTTTTCGATCTCCGTGAAAGTCAGCATAGAACGAATTTCCACATTCTCGTCAAAGCTCATGGTCTCTGAAATAAAAGACCTGTCTTTATGGAAGGTATATTTCTTAGGAGGCACTACCCCAAGGGCTTCCAGCATACCACCTGATCCAAATGGTGTCAGTTCTTTTACATCGTCCAGAAAAAGGCTTGCCACATCAATTACACTGGAATTAGAGTCTGGCCCAAAAGCTTTGATTGGAAAGGAAATCAGAATGGGGTCCAGCGTTTGTAACTCAACCGCTTTTTCAAAAAAGCTGTCTAACCCTTTAAATTGCATAATGTTACGGGTAGTCACCTTTCTGAGGAGGACACTATTGCCATCCGGTGACTTCTCCCATTTCACCATCAGGGCGTCCTTTGGGCTGTCACCAGCTACCATGTTATCCAGTTCACTGCCGCTCATGGCCGCACGTCTCGATACGATCAGCATCTCACGCTCCAATAAGCTGTCAGGAATCTCAAAGTAGGTTATATCGTTTACCTGGTGTATGGAAAAGAGACCTTCATCTGTTTTAGCCTCTTTGGTTATGACGTCCTTATAGGGCTTTATTTTTTTGGCGGCATCAGTCTTGGTAGCTGCCTCCGGCTTAGGCTGCGTGGCCACCGGTGCTTCTTTCTTCTTCCAGAACTGAGCTTGAGTTTGGAAAGGTACTCCGGTAGCGAGAGCCAGTGCCAGAAGCTTAACTGCAAATTCTTTTTTATCGATAAGGTTCATTTTTTCTTTAGGATTAGGATGTATTAGTCTGCCTATCCTCACTTCAGGCAACGGGCGCCTTAGAGGACAGGTAAATAATCTGCAATGCTGATACTACTTTCTAATTGGTATAACCAGGGTTCTGGTCATTCAGGCTTAAGGCTGAATTTGACTGCAATTCGTTTAGCGGTATAGGCAGAATGTATTTGTGTGAACTGTTTACAGTTGGCTTCTCTTGTGATATCTTACCGAAGCGAATCCCGGCAAACCATTCACTGCCATTTTCAAAGGCCAGTTCCAGCACGATCTCCTTATAGATCTCATCCAGCAGTTCTTCTTTTGACGTGGCTGGCGACTCGTAAGGTATACCCAGCGCTCTTGAGCGAACGGCTTCCAGTGGAGTTTTGCTCTCTTCTAGTGTAGCCCCGCTTCTGGCAAGGCCTTCTGCTTTGATCAGGTACATTTCAGAAAGTCTGAGGAAATAGGTAGGACTGAAAAACTCTACCCTGTTTACCTTGAGCACCGACTTGTCAGAAGAACGGAAAGTATGCTCTGCTCTTGGGTCTCCGGTCATCAAGTCAGCCAGCCAGTTACTCGCAATTGCATGTCTGGCGCTGTATGTGAACTTCTTTCTGTCTGTAGCAGAGGAGATTTCGTCAGTGTAACGCATCAGAATAACTTCGCCCGAGTTGCGGTTTTTATCGAACACTGCAGCAAAAGTAGGCTCTAGCACTCGGCTTCCTTCTAAAATCACTTCATCTGCCAGTGTTGCTGCAGCAGCATATTCACCCATAAAAAGGAGCACTCTTGCCTTTAGAGCTTTTGCAGCAGTTTTAGATGCATAGTAAGTTCTGGAGAATGCAGGTCCGTCTGCAATGGCTACATCCAAGTCTTTCAGTATCTGATCATAAGTAGCCTGTACAGTGGACCTCGGTTGTGCCCGGGTCGTAAAGTCTGCCGGTGCTGTCCTGATGAGGATACCAAGGTTACTGCTTCTGTCATAGAACTGTCCGTAATAGCGCAGCAGTTCGAAATGGGCCATTGCTCTGAGGAAGTGCGCTTCTGCCAGAATTTGATTTTGCCTGTTTGGAGCAAATAGTTCAGCAGGCACACCTGGAACCAGCTTAATAACAGCATTTGCGGCGTCTATCTGCTGATAAAAGGCTTTCCAGTAGTTGTTAACATCCCCATTTTCTACCTTAATATCATTGTTGGCGACATCGACATTTGCCAGGAACCCCCCTCTGGCCATCGATCCGCTCATGAGTCCGGGCATGGTCTCAGTGTACATGTAGTAAAATTGATCATTGAAAGTGGAATAGGCTCCGTTCAACAGATTCTCTGCCGATTCAGCGTCTTTCACCACATTCTCGGGAACAAGATTGTTCGGTGGCTCCACATCCAACACATTTACCAGCTCACAGGAGGAGGTAAGCATAACTGTACTTGCGGTAAGTATATAAAATAGCTTTTTCATGAATTTCAGACTTTAAATTAAAAACCTATTTTAACCCCGGCTGTAAATACCTGCGGAGTTGGGAATCTGGCATTATCCAAGCCTGCGCTAACATCATTGTCAAACAAGTTGTTAGTTTCTGGATCTGCTCCCGGATAATTGGTCAGTATCCAAAGGTTTGTGGCAACGGCGTAAACTGACATGGTACGGACAAAACCTGTTCTGGCAAGCAGCGTTTCCGGAATTGCGTATGACAGGTTTATGTTCTTCAGACGAATGAAAGATGCGTCGTGAACATAGAAGCTCGAAATTCTTGAGTTCTGGTTAGGGTCAAGGTATACCACACGCGGCTGGTTAGTTGGATTTTCCGGTGTCCAGCGGTTCAGGATATCAATGGTCTTGTTCTCACTCGTAAATGTGTTGGCCACGTTAATACCGTTGCGTTGCGCATCCCATCTCAGATCATTACCAATTGAATAAGTGAACAGAGCAGATACCGTAAATCCTTTGAAACTTATAGAGTTGGAGATACCCCCAAACAAATCTGCCTGCGTGTTGCCAATAATTGTCTGGTCATGTGTTGTGATCTTACCATCCGGCACGCCATTCGGGCCACTAATGTCTCTGAACTTCAGGTCGCCAGGTGCTGTGGCTGCATTCTGATATACCCCTCCTGCGGCTTGATTCAGTGCATCAATCTCTTCCTTTGTCTGGAAAATACCTTCCGCTACAAAGCCATAGATTAGTCCGAGTGGTGAGCCCACATGCAATACAGAGCCTGTGTTAGGCGGGTTGATCATTCCTGTTTCCTTGTTAAGGAAGTCGTCATTGAGTCTGACCAGTTTGTTCCGGTTGCGGCTGGCATTTACAGACAAGTTCCAGGTAAAGCCATTATTTTTAACAATATCACCGGCCAGTTCAACTTCAAAACCACTGTTTTGGGTATCGCCCAAGTTAGAAATAACGCTTGTCATACCTGTATTGCCCGGCACCTGAATAAAGTATAACAGGTCATTCGTATTTTTCAGGTAATAACCAACTCCACCGCTTAGTCTGCCATTCAGTATAGAGAAGTCTACACCAGCATCAAACTGGTTGGTTGTCTCCCACTTTAGCCTGCTGTTACCCATTTGTGTTCTGATCACAGCCGGGTTGTTACCGTAATATGTTGCTTCATAAAGTGTGCGCCACTGATATGGGCCAAAATTCTGTTGCCCCGTCGTACCGGCACTTACTCTGAACTTTAAGTCATCAATAAAGTTAGCACCCGCCATAAATGACTCATTGGAAACTCTCCAGGCAGCAGCGGCCGTTGGGAAAAATGCCCACTTATTGTCCTCTGCAAACTTTGAAGACCCGTCCACACGTCCTGAGAGTGTAAGCAGATAGCGGTCGTCAAAGCTATAGTTCATTCGGCCAAAGTAGGACACCAGGCCATTCTGGGTTTCATCTGATGCTATCCTGAAATTCTTGGAAGCGCTGCTCAGGTTAGTCAGTATTTCATCTTTCGGAAAGCCCTCACCTGAAGCCTGCAGAAAGCTGTTTCTGTTTCCCTGCCACGATGCGCCTAATACTGAATTGACACTGTGCTTCTCGGCAATTGTTTTATTATAGCTCAGAGTATTCTCCCACAGGTGTGTCAGGAGTTCACTAGTGCCTTCACGGCCAAGGCCCGGACCGGGACCATTCGCTCTGGAAAACCCACCGGTAAAGGTGATGCTCGGATAGAAACTACGGGTTCTCACATTATTGAAATTAACCGACAACGCTGATCTCAATTTTAAATCCTTTATCACTTCAAATTCACCATATGCTGAACCTAAGACCATACGTGTTTGGTTAGAAGTGCTGGCTCTGGAAAGCGCAAGCGGGTTCTCCAAATTAAAATAGTTAGATACCGAATAGTTGCCTTCTGCGTCAAAAACCGGTACGTCTGGTCTGAAAACATATATTCTATTCAGCAAGCCCCCGTCCGGTGCTTCCTGGTCAGAGCCAGAGATGTTTAGGTTAGTTCCAAAGAACAGCTTGCGTGACAGTTCAGAATCAAGATTAAGGTTAAGGGAATAGCGTTTGAAAGAAGAATTCTCGAAAACACCCTGTTGATCCTGTACACCTGCTGATGTATAATAACGTGTCTTCTCATTACCACCGGTTATAGAAATGTTATAGTTTTCGGTAATCGGATTACTGCGACTCACTACTTTCTCCCAATCAGTGTCGGCATCTCCAAAGTAGGATCCGTCGCGCACTTCTTTTGCAAAAGCAGCGGTGCTCGTGCTGTTATTTACAGCTTCTGTGTAGATCTCACGAAACTGGGCAGCATTCAGCACCTGTGTTGTTCTGGCCTTTTGGGTGCTCATAGAGTAGTTAAAGTTGAACCTCGGCTTACCCAATGAAGAGCCTTTCTTAGTAGTAATGATAATTACACCATTAGCAGCACGTGAACCATAAATGGCCGCGGCAGAAGCATCTTTCAGCACCGTCATGGACTCGATATCAGATGGATTCAGGTTTCCCAGTGGCGTGTTCAATCCTTGATTAGCCAATCCTGCGTCGAAAGTATCACCACTGTTGGGCATATTACTCTGAGCGACTACTGGTATACCATCTATCACGTAAAGCGGCTGGTTAGACCCCAGTAGCGAAGTAGCACCACGCACTCGTACGCGGGTGGCACTACCTGGCTGACCTGTTTCCTGCACCACATACACACCAGCGGCGCGTCCCTGTAGTGCTTCCTCTACATTAATGGTAGGAGCTAGCGACTCAATATCTTTTGCCTTGATCGTAGAAATAGAACCTGTCAGGTCTTTCTTTTCTGTGTTTCCATACCCAACTACCACAAATTCATTGAGCTGTGCAGCAGCAGGCTTCATTGCGATGCTAACCTCCACACGTCCGGCCAGTGGCACTTCTTGGGTCTCATATCCAATAAAGGACAAAGTGATTGCCTGGGTGCCCGCAGGGACCTGTAAGGTATAGTTACCGGACACATCTGTGTAAGTGCCGAAGTTTGTACCTTTCACAAACACACTTACTCCCGGTAGGGCAGCGCCTTTTTCGTCTGTGATCGTTCCGTTGATATTTATCTTTTCAGAATGGCTTGAATTGGGCTGAACTGGCTTTGGGCTGATCAGTACTACATTGTCATCGTTCAGTTTTACATTGTATTTGCTTCCTACAATAGTCTGAACTACCTGCAATAGCTCTGTGTCTTTAAATTTTACAAGCACTTTCCGATTTACGTCCAGCTCATTTGTGCTATAAAAAAACTCTACATTCGCTTCTTTACGTATCTCCTTCAATGCTTCGTAAATAGTCACATTACCCAAATTCAGGCTCAGTTTTTGAGCATAGGCCCATGCAGGCAAATTAAGTATGCTGAGTAAAACCAAGACCATGGAACGACGTATAAGTCTGGGCAACAGTACCCGATAGCCTTCTCCGGGCGAGAAGACTTTTCTGAGAAAAAATTTCTTCATAAATTGTAATCGGTTGGTTAGTTAATAATCGTTTGGTAAATGGTGTTTGATTAGCTGATCTATCCGGGAAGTGTTGGCGCATTTCCCGGACTTTCCTTATTTTTTCTTTACAAATAGCTTTTCTCCTTTCTTTTCTATTGTCAAATCTGTTGTCTGGCTGATCATTTCCAGAAGGTTTTCTAGTGGTTTATCTTTATAGGCTACCCCAGTGAAAGTCTTTGTTTTTGCATTCGCATCCAAGTGTACAGCCCCTGTTTCGTACCATCTGCCCAATTTTCTTATGATTGTCTGCAGTTCTTCATCTTCAAAATAAATCTTGCCCTCTTTCCAAACAGTGTACATCTCAGTTTCGACTTGGCTTACCAGCATAGCCTGATCAGACTTGGTAAATACAGCACGCTTACCAGGGGTTAATGTTTCTACCACATTTTCATCGGCTCCAGCTACCTGTACACGCCCTGTTACGAGTGTGGTTGAAATCTCTGCATCATCGGCATATGCCGACACATTAAAAGAAGTACCTAGCACGGTTACATCAACTAAACCGGTGTTTACAATAAACTGTCTGCTGTCCTTTACTACATCAAAATAGGCTTCCCCCGACAATTCCACTGTGCGATTCTCCCCTGTAAATGCAGTCGGAAATTTGAGCGAGGAAGCTGCGTTGAGCCATACCTTGCTACCATCCGGAAGTATCACTTGATATTGTATACCACGCGGTGTAGTGATCGTATTATAAGCAACCAGTGAGCTGGAAGGCTCCGTCAAAGCTGAAGCATCGATACGGAGAATGCCATCCTCAGAAATTACTTTCACGCCGTTCAGCTCCTGCAAAGTCCCAGTATGCAGACTATCCAGATCAATTCTGGATCCATCCTGCAGTATGAGTTGTGCTCTTTCCACTTCACCCGGCTGCCCCAAGACCGTATTTACAGCCAATGCATTCTGATCAGGTATAACAGTGTTCTCGCTCGTGAATTTGTAGAGTACAGTTGCCATAGCTACCAGCACCAGTACAGCCGCCACGTTACGCCAGGTAGTTATATGTTGCCAAAGCGGAATAACTTCGGGTTCTGGCTCTTTTAGTTGTCCGGTGGCCCGAGCTACTTTTTGCCATGCAGTACTCACATCTACTTCAGAAAGGAAAGACAACTCCTGTTGTGTTGCTTCCTGCTCTTCAAGCAAAGAGTGGTACAAAGCACGATTCTTTTCAGAGGCTTCGATCCATTGCCTGAGCCTTTCCTGTTCCTGCTCAGTTAATTGCTCTTGTTTTTGCCTTGCTATGAGATCGGCAATCTCAAAGGCTTTCTTATTTGTCTCCATGTAGCTTGCTTACATACATAAGACACCTGAGTATTGAAAGCGGGTGAAAGGGACATGATAATTTTTTAAAATATTCAGGAGCAGAGCTGCTACGCTTCGTAGAGGCACAAAAAAAGGCAGTAAATAGTTACTACCTAGCTAATTATTTATACACGAAAGCCTGTTTATTCCGAAGTCAGAAGAAGTAATAGAAGTGAGATGATCTCTGGCTTGAGGCGTGCACGCAGCAGTTCAAGGCCCCTTTTCTTATGTGTCTTTACAGTATTAATTGACACACCTAGTTCTTGGGCTATTTCATGGTTTTTCATGCCTTCCAGGAATCCCATTCTGGATACTTTCTGGCAATTCTCGGGCAAAGATGCAATGGCATTATGCAGTTCTCCCAATACCTCAGACCTAATTATAGAATGCATGATAGTTTCCTCTTCCACTTCCGAAACCTGCGCCTGACTTGCAAAAGCATCTACTACTTTCAGGTGGCGGATGGTATTAAAACTGGCATTGCGAACGGAGGTATATAGAAAACTTTTAATAGTATCTTCTGCTGCCCCTACTTCATCTTTCTGATTCCAGTATTTGATAAAAGCCTCTTGGGTAATGTCTTCGGCGCTTTCCCGGCACTTCACTATCTGAAAAGAAAAGTGCACGAGGCGGGCATAATATTTCTGGAAGAGCTCTTCAAGAGAAAGCTCTACACCATGGCTGGATGAAGATTTATGGAATTTCGAAAATGTACCCATAAGCGACCTACGCTTTAACCGGAATCGCAGTCCAACAGAACTACCAGAAGCTCAATGCCAGAACCCACAATATAATCTGAATGGAGCTTAACATTATAACTTGCTCAGAGTCAAAGCAAGTGTCCAAAATATAATTTTAAGTTATCAAACACAAGCATAATGTATTCATTTTAAAAGTATACATAATTTTCAGGTTATTATTTAAATAAATTATTAAAAAAACACTTAATCTTGAAGATACCACTTTAGAAAGGCGAGGCAGTTTAACTACCATCATCATCTGCAGCACTATACTCCAGCAAATCTCCCGGCTGGCAGTCTAATGCCTCGCAGATAGAGGCGAGGGTGCTGAACCTTATTGCTTTAGCTTTACCGGTTTTGAGTATCGAAAGATTGGCAAGCATGATATCCACCCTTTCTGACAGCTCGCTCAAAGAAATTTTTCGCTTTGCCATCATCACATCCAGGTTCACAATTATAGGCATGCCTTATACAGTTAGTTCATTATCGGATTGTATTTCCACGCCTCGTTTGAATATCTGGGAAATAATAAATACAAGGCCTGCCATCAAAAAGAATCCATCAGAGGACCACTGCGCCAGGATGATTTCCGCTCTTTTAGCAAGCCACTCTATGTGCGCGTTACTCAGCACAGTAACTAGCTATATTCCGAGCGGGTTATAACTAACTTTTTCAAGCAGCTGTGCCACTTCTAATTTAAAAGGACTTGCTAGGTTTACCCTCGTTAGCGCTTTGATCACTAAATAAAACACATAGGTCTTCATACCCGAAAAAGAGACTAAATAGGAAACAACTTTTGTATAATGCCAGAAACTGTACTCACTTAAATTATGCAAATCCAAGCCTTTATATATTGTGTGAGGCATCAGGACTAATCGTGCTCACGCCATAGGAAATTAAGATGGTGCATGTTTTAATCATTAAGCCAATACATACTATCCATGACAGCACATACATGACCCGCAGGATTTGCTCGGTTTTGGTCTTACCTTCTGTTTTCATAATCTCAACATGCGAATTAACCGAAATTAAATACATTATCTTATTTATCAGCCTGGCCTACATACTCAATTCTGTTGGAGTCATTCTTTTTTAAGAGGCTCCAACGGCCTTCTAAATATACTCCAGCGGATGCCATTATACCTGTTTGTGATTGAGGTGACTGCAACCGCAGAGGCATAATCCAGTAAAAGAGGCGTATACCGGCAACTTAAAAAAAGCGGACCTCGCACCTTATGGAAAAATTCTTTTTTGACAATTGGGAAAGCATCTTCAGAACATTCACCATCACCATTTTAGCATACATTGCCATGGTCCTGCTCTTGCGGTCGTCAGGCAAGCGTACCCTGTCAAAGATGAATGCCTTCGATTTTATTGTGACAGTGGCGCTGGGCTCAGCACTCGCCTCGGTTTCACTTAACAAAAATGTGGCGCTGGCAGATGGTGTCCTGGCATTTTTCCTACTGATCTTCCTGCAGTATTTCATTACCTGGCTTTCAGTCAGGTACAAAGCCGTCAAACACATTATTACCAGCAAGCCTACCCTGCTGCTTTATAAAGGAGAGTTACTTGAAGATGTTCTTAAAAGGGAGCGTGTCACAATTGAAGAGATTAATTCGGCCGCCCGAAACGAGGGGCAGTCGGACCTAACAAAGATTGACGTCATGATCCTGGAGTCGACGGGCGAGATAACCGTTATCACTAAAGTTGAACAAGGCTCAGCTAACGCACTAAAAGATGCAAGTAATTACCCGCGTTGAGGCGTAAGAAGAAAACTTAAGCCTGGTGCTCATCACTCTCCCTATCGTATCAATTCCACCCATCCCTTCCAACTTTGTCCGTTGCTGCTGGTAGCATGGTAAAAGTAAATACCGCTTTTGTGTCTTCCGCCATCCCAGTTTTGCTGATAATCCGCCTGCTCAAAAACCAGTTTCCCCCACCGGTCAAACACCTTTAGCGTGATGGGAAGGCAGGTTACGCGCAGCACAAAAAAGTCGTTGTAGCCATCGCTGTTCGGAGTAAAAACATTGGCGCTTTCCTGCTGAGGCTGAACCTCAACCGTTGCCACCTGCTGCCTCATACTACAGTTGGCACCATAAAAAGCAGTCAGGTATACCTGGTAATTACCCGCTTTTGTGTACACATGGGTAGGTGCACTTTCATGGGAGACAGCACCATCACCAAACTCCCAGAGGTATGAGGTGGCACCGCTGGTGCTGTTACTGAAATCTACCGCAAGGGGAGCAAGACCTTTGGGATTCTCGGAGTTACCGCATGCTGCAGGTATAGCGGCGGCGGCGAACACTGGTGGTGCAATTACGCTTACCTGCCTGGTGCTAACACCATAGCATCCACCTCTTTGTACAGCATATTGTAGCGTATGGGTGCCGATACCAGCTTCCTGTGGATCAAAGGTGCCATCGGTACTCACTCCTCTGCCAGACCAGATCCCTCCTGCCGGGCTGTACCCTGTTAACAGGAAACGTTCTGCACCTGGACACAATTCTACGGCCTCCCCGGCCTGAACACGTAACGCATCATCTATCACCACCTTTACAGCAAGCCGCTCGCTTTCGCAACCGGCACTGTTTCGGAGCGAGACATAGTAACTCGTCGTCGTGTTCAGGAATGGTGTGGTAAATAATGCGTCTCCTGAACTTGCCAGCGCTTCACCTCCTGTGGCCTCTGCATACCAGGTATAGTTTTGATCTGCCGTTGCACCAGAGACAGTAAGTGTAACTACTCCGGGGCCACAGCTGTTTTGCGTAGCCAATACGGGTGCAGCAGGTAGAGGTATGATTTTAATTGGAGTCGGACTTGGCTCTCCTACTACAGCAGGAGAAGTGGCCACCACCCTGATCCTGTAGTTGTCGCCTGCCACGACTTCGGCAGGTATACGGGCTTTCAAATTAAAATCAGTACCTGTACCTATAGTGGTCGGATTGGCAAAAGAACCTGCAGCGTCTGACAGTTGGAATATAAATGAATTGCTACTTGTATAAACACCTGAGCTTATGAAAGGAACAGGCAGATCGGAGCCTGCGCAATAGCTCATATCCGGAAGCCGGGCAGTAAGGATGGCAGGCGCAGCCTCTGACCTGAGCCGCGCAACGTAGGTATCCGAACTATCAGCATAAGAGGGCAACACGGTGTCACCAAAACGGGTAGTGTTCCCATACCTGCCCGTTACATATGCGTTCCCTAGTGCATCCAGGGCTATTCCTTGTCCATTAGCAAAATCTCCGGCATTTTGAATCCATACCATTTCACCATCAGGATTATATTTTGCAACGTTCCGCCAGTGCGTGCCTGGTGTGCTTGAAGCGAAAAAGCCTGCCACTAATATACTTCCATCAGGAGCTATTGCCAGATCATCACCGCTCCATCCGATTTCATTCTTCACCCATGCCACACTTCCATCTCTGTCGTATTTTGTTAGAAAAAATGTGTGCTGTGCACTGTTGTTTGCCAGCATAAAATCGTCAAAGGAGGCCGAACCAACAAAGTAACCGACCTGGTAAAGATTACCCTGAGCATCCAGTGCTAATTTATCTGTATGCGATCGGTTCCCTCCCATTCTTTTAGCCCACACCACATCGCCATTTGAGGCAAACTTAGCCAGAAAAAGATCCCTCTCGTTATTCAATGGAGGCACAAGGGTGATGGAGCCGATCTGAACAGCATCTTTGTATACACCCGAGACATAGTAATTATCGTTTGCATCAACCGCAATGGCATAGCTGTTAACCCGTGACTGACTGCTCACTGTTCGTGCCCAAAGCGCATCTCCATTCGAGCTGAATTTAGCGACGAACATCTCTGCCGAACCCTTTTCCAGCACAATGCCATTAAATGAGAATTTATCCCAAAACCAGCCGGTAACCAGTATATTGCCCGCCCCATCGAGTGCCAGGTCACGTCCATATGCTTTATTAATTATCTTAATCCAGCGCACTTCGCCCGCAAGATCCAGTTTGCATAAATAGTAGTTGGTACTCAAGTCATTTTCTGCTCTGTTTATATCCCCTACTATGTAGCTGTTTCCCGCAGCATCTGTCTTAACCGCCAGACCGGCGCCGGGCAGGTCAACAGCCCATACGATCTTACCTGTCGCATTATATTTAGCAGCGTAGCCCCGTGTGTTTCCAGTATTGTTTGGAAATACGATGTCGCCGAACACGGCCAGTTCATTATACAGGCCAGCTACAACTGCATTTCCTGCCGCATCAACAGCTACAGCTCGGCTGGCTGCATTTATTCCTCCAAGCCGACTAGCCCACTCCCAGGCAGGTGGTTCAATGGTCTGCGCCGATGTGACACTACAAAAAATAAGATTGCTAAGAAGAAGTGAAATGAGAGTAAATAATTTGCTCATACGCAGTAGCCGCCTATGTATTGATTTGGGAAAACGGACAAAGATAATGTTTCCGGTTTCATGCACCAGCTCACACTGCCTCTTCCTCTTCTCCCGATCACGCACATACTGGTCAAACAGTCGATTTATCGCATAAAAAAGAGCTGGTTTTCTTAACTTGCATTTTTAACAGGTTCTTATTCACCCTTGCTTAACCCTACGCACGCTCGATGAACATCATCCGAAACCTGAAGATCAGGGACAAACTCCTTCTCCTGCTGGCCCTGCTCCTATTCCCGCTTATCTATTTTGTGGCTGTTACCGTGCAGCGCGAAATCGAAGAGAATAACAAGCTGCAGGACGAGATTGCCCAGCTCACCGAGTCAGAAAAAATATCCTCTCTGTTGCACGCCTTTCAGCGCGAACGTGCCCGTATACTGGCGGCTGCTTCCGGCGATTCCATTTTCATGCTCGATGCACGTGCACAAAGAAGTCTGACCGATGCCGCCACACTCGACCTGACAGACTTCCTGAGCAACACCAGCCGCACCTTGCCTGCCATCTCCATGATGCAGGATATCAATAAATACCGCAGTGACCTCGATAAGGGAAAGCTGGATGTGGACGACTTTCGCCGCTACTCCAATGAGCTGATTTTTAGCATGCTTAACCGCATGGACGCCAGTGCAACAGCACTTAGCAACGTCGAGATCAGCCGTCAGCTGATCAGTTTCAAAAGTCTCTCCGAAGCCAAAATCCACCTGGGTCGCATGCGTAGTCTGCTGATGAAGTCTATGCAGGAAGGCATATTCTCTTATCAGGATTACGCCCTCCTGATGACGCAATACAACAGCCATAGGACAGCGTTGGACAACTTTTACCGTTATGCCGATCGTGCCACCGTGAACGAGGTGCAGGAGATTATCGTGTCTGACGATTATAAACGTGCCGTTGCTGTTGTGCAGCGACTTGAACAGAATCCGGACACAGACCTGAACACCTTTGATGCCGCCTCTGTTTACAGCCTGTATACTTCCAATATCGAGGCGCTTCGCCAAGCCGAAAAGCACCTCATACAAAACATCAGAGAGCAGGTACAGGATGAGAGCAATCGCAAGGAGCGCTATCTGCAGGTGCTGTTTGTAGCGCTGCTGTTTATTCTGACGCTCGTAGGCTTCCTTTCCTACTTCATCATCAGCCTGATCTCTACCTCACTGGCTACACTCAAAAACGCGGCCGACCGCATCCGACTGGGAGCCACAGACGTGGTGGTTAATATTGAAAGCGAGGACGAGATCGGTAGTGTGGCCTCTTCGTTCAGAGGCGTGGTGAACAAAACCCTGTCGCTGTCGCAGGTGGCGCAGGCTATTGGCGAGGGCCGGTATGATGTAGAGGTAGAGGTGCAAAGTAAGGAGGATATGCTGAGCCTTGCTATCCGGGACATGAAAAATAACCTGGAACACTTCACCACCGAGAATGCAAATCGCAACTGGGTGCTGACAGGCGTAGCCGAGCTGAGTAACCTGATCGGGGGCGAAACCACCCTGGACAAAGTCTCCAGGCACGCCCTTTCCTACCTCTGCAACTACACCGACTCTGAGGCCGGTGTGCTGTACCTGCACAACAACAACGGCAAACTGGAAGCTGCCGCCAGCTATGGCCTGCAACAGAGCAAATCGCAATTGCCTGTGTTTGAAATTGGAACCGGTTTGGTAGGCCAGGCCGTGGCCGAGCGCAAGGTGAAAGTGCTGGATGGAGTGCAGGAAGAATACCTCCGCATCCGCACCGGACTTTCAGACATTGAGCCAGCCACGGTCATCATCATCCCATTATACTTTGGCAACACCATCATAGGCGCACTGGAGCTGGCCTCCCGCCGACCGTACACGGAGGTGCAGCGCCGTCTCCTCGACTCAGCAGCCGAGCGCATTTCGGTACTCATCCATACCCTGAAAGCTCACCTGCAGACGCAGGAACTGCTTTACGAAACACAAAACCAGGCCGAGGAACTGGAGACACAGCAGGAAGAACTGCGCCAGCTCAACGCCGAGCTCAAGGCCTCGGAAGAGGAACTGCGCGTGAACCAGGAGGAGTTGCAGGAGAAGAACGCTGAGCTCGAAGAAAAAGCGCAACTGCTGGAAGAGCAGTACGAGGCACTGGGTGCCAAGAACAAGGCCCTGGAGGATGCCCGCGAAGCCATCGAACTGAAGATACAGCAGGTAGAGACCGTGAGCAAGTACAAGAGTGACTTCCTGGCCAACATGAGCCACGAACTGCGCACTCCGCTCAACAGTATCCTTATCCTGTCACGCCTGCTGGCCGACAACAACGAAAACACGCTCTCCACGAAGCAGATCGACCACGCCCAGATCATTCATAAATCAGGCAACGACCTGCTCAGGCTGATCAACGAAATACTGGACCTCTCCAAGATCGAGTCCGGCATGGTGAAGCTGGAGACGGAAGAGCTGCGCCTGACTGACGTCTCCATGGAGCCGATGTTTAAAGAACTGGCCGCCAAGAAGAAGATCACCTTCAAAGAGCGCCACGTGCCGGGTGCCTTCGACAGCATCGTGACCGACCGTTTCCGGCTAGAGCAGATCCTCAAAAACTTCATTGGCAATGCTATCAAATTTACCGACGAGGGCGGCGAAGTGGAGTTCAAGGTATACCCGGTTACACAGCTGCCTAAGTTTAAGTCGGAGCAGCTGCGCGACGCCCAGGATGTGGTAGCCTTTGCTGTGCGCGACACAGGCATTGGTATACCTGCTGAGAAGCAAAGTATGGTGTTTGAGGCCTTCCAGCAAGCCGACACGTCCACTACCCGCAAGTATGGCGGTACTGGTCTGGGACTGACGATCAGCAAAGAGCTGGCTACCCTGCTGGGCGGTGAGCTGATGCTGGAAAGTGAGCCGGGCAAGGGCAGTACCTTTACGCTATACCTGCCACGAGTGCCTTTCGGTGCAACAAATGGCGCAGCCATACCTGAGCAGCGTCAGGCTCCGGCTTACAAGGCACCACAGTCACCGTCTGCGCAGCCTGCCACAGCGCCTGCTCCTTCACCGGCGCAGCAAAAGAGCCAAAGCATGGGGCAGGTTTTCCTCGACATGGAGCGCCAAAACAAGAAAGACATTTGTGTGCTTATCGTGGAAGACGACAAAGGCTTCAGCGACATCCTGGCTGACTTTGCCAAGGCCAAGAATTTCCAGGTGCATCAGGCTTTTACAGGTCGCGACGGACTGCGCATGGCCCTGGAGTACAAGCCTGACGCCATGCTGCTCGACATCCAGCTGCCGGATATGACGGGCTGGGATGTACTCAAAAAAGTACGAGAAGACAAAGACCTGCGGAACATCAATGTGCACGTGATGTCGGCTTACGACAAGGAGGTGATCGGCGAGCATGCCGAGAACGAAGAGTACCTGCCGAAACCAGTGACGCTCGAGATGCTGAACAAGGCCTTTGGCTCCATCGTGAGCAAGTCGGGCGCGAATATTGAGAATATCCTGATCGTGGAGGACAACGAGATCGAGAACAAAGCCGTGGCCGAACTGCTGCTGGCGCATGGACTCAAGTCGACCTCCGCCTACTCTGCCGAAGAGGCCGAAAAGATACTGGCTAAGCAAAAGGTCGACTGCATCATCCTCGACCTCAACCTGCCGGGTATGAAAGGCTACGACTGGATGAAGAAGATCAAGTCGCAGACCAAGCTCGGCGATATCCCGATCATCATTTACTCCGGTAAGGACCTGAGCGAAGAGGAAGAGACGAAGCTGAAGGAGTTTGCCAACACGATCATCATCAAGAACGAGTACTCCTACCTGCGCCTGCTCGACGAAGTGCAGCTCTTCCTGCACAAGGTAAACCAGAAACTGCCGCCGGGCAACGAATTTAAGATGAAGCTGCATGTGCCGGAGGAAGTGCTGCGCGGCAAAAAGATACTGGTAGTGGACGACGATGTGCGCAACATCTACTCACTGAGCAGTCTGCTGGAGCTCCACGGCATGCAGGTGGTGGCCGCTTATGATGGCAAGGAAGCGCTGGAAAAACTTGACACAGAGTCAGGTATAGACATGGTGCTGATGGACGTGATGATGCCTGAAATGGACGGTATAGAAGCGACAAAACGAATCCGGTCGGATTTACGTTTTAAGCAACTGCCGATCATTTCACTCACCGCGAAGGCCATGAAAGAAGACAGAGAAAAGTGCATAGAAGCCGGGGCTTCTGATTATATACCTAAACCAGTAGATACCGATAAGTTGCTTACCCTCATGCGGGTTTGGTTGTATGAAGCTTGAGAACGAGGAGCTGTTTGAGCTGGAGGTAGAGGCCCTCATCAAAGAAATACATACACAGTACGGATACGATTTCAGCGGCTATGCACGAGCCTCCGTGTACCGCCGCATCAAGCGTTTTCTGGATCAGAAACATTTGCAGAGCATCGACGAACTGCGCAAGTTTCTGTTCACGGACAGCTTCTTTTTCGAGAATTTCCTGCAGGAGGTTACCGTGAACGTAACGGAGATGTTCCGCGACCCGACCTTCTACAAGTCGCTGCGCGAGAACGTGCTGCCGATCCTGTCTACCTACCCCTTTATCAAGGTATGGGACGCGGGTTGCTCTACCGGTGAGGAGCTTTTTTCGCTAGCCATACTGCTGGAGGAAGAAGGCCTGCTGAGTCGTACCAAGATCTACGCCACTGACATCAACCAGAAGGTGCTGCGGCAGGCGAAAGACGGCATCTTTTCCGCTTCGCACATGACAGCCTACACCGCCGCCTACTACGCAGCCGGTGGCAAACGCGATTTTGCAGAATACTATACCAGCAACTACGGCAGCGTGAAGTTCAACTCCTCGCTTGTCAAAAATGTGGTATTCTATCCGCATAATTTAGCGACTGATACCTCGTTCAATGAGTTTCACCTGATCGTGTGCCGCAACGTGTTGATCTACTTCAACCGCACGCTGCAGGAGCGGGTATACAATCTATTTGATGAGAGTCTGGTGAGTCTGGGCTACCTGGCATTGGGCAAAAAGGAAACACTGGCCATGTCAGGCATCAGCGACAGGTATAACTTCGTAGACAAAAACAACCGCATATACCGCAAGAACTCCTGATGCGCGATACTACCCGACTGATCGTAATAGGTGGCTCCTGGGGCGGCATACAGGCCTCGATGAAGATACTGCAAGGGCTGCCCGCCGACTACAGTATTCCCATCGTGCTGGTGCTGCATCGCTTGCGCAATTATGATGGCAGTCTGCAGGAGCTGTTTGACAAAAAGCTGACATTGAACGCAGTTGAGATAGATGACAAAGCGCCACTGGAAGCAGGCTACGTATACATTGCCCCGGCCAACTACCACGTGCTGCTCGAGAAAGACCATACCTTCTCGCTCGACGACTCTGAACTGGAGAACTACTCCCGTCCTTCCATCGACGTGACCTTTACCAGCGCAGCCGATGTTTTCGGTAAAAATACAGTTGGGATACTACTTAGTGGGGCTAGTAAGGATGGAAGTTCAGGATTAAAGTATATATTTGAAAAACGGGGCACTGCCATAGTGCAGCACCCCGGCGAAGCGGAGATTGCCACCATGCCGCTGGCAGCCATCAACAGCATACCCGGCTGTAGTATCATGAATGTTGAGCGCATACAAGCTTATTTGCTAACTTTACATGAACACTGACCACGACACCTTTCCTCGTACGACCTTGCCTACACATACTCACCCGGTAAAGATTTTGCTTGTGGACGATAAGGAAGAAAACCTTGTCAGCCTGGCGAGTCTGCTCTCGGAAGAAGGCAACAATACCGAATACTTATTTGCTAATTCAGGTGAAGAAGCCCTTAAAATAGCGCTGCAGGATGAAATAGCACTGATCTTACTGGATGTGCAGATGCCCGGTATGAATGGTTATGAAGTAGCCCGCTACCTCCGCGATATTTCCAAAACAAGAGATATTCCGATCATTTTCGTGACAGCCATCCACCAGCAGGATGTTCATGTAATGGAGGGATTTGAGGCTGGCGCCGTGGACTTTCTTTTCAAACCGCTGCACCCTGCCATCACCAAGGCTAAAGTAACGGCCTTTGTGCGTTTTTACCTCCAGAAGAAAGAAGTAGAGCTTGCACACAAACGTACACAGGAGATCAACCGCGAACTAGAGGAACGGGTAAAGGCGCGCACTGCTGAGCTCACCCGCGTAAACAAAGACCTCGATAACTTTGTCTATACCGCCTCACACGATCTGAAAGCTCCTATCAATAACATCGAGGGACTGGCGGTGGCGCTGAAAGAGATACTCGAAAGTCCGGAGCCCGATCACAATGAACTGAACATCATCATGGCTATGATTCAGGATGCCATCAGCCGGTTTAAACACACGCTGATGGACTTGACTGAAGTGGCCAAGCTGCAGCATCAGGATGAGGCAGCCATTGAAAGCGTACGGTTTGAGGAACTGCTGGAGGATGTGACACTCAACATCCAGGATTTGATCTCCAAGTATGACGCTGAGATAAAGACGGACTTTTCGGAGGCCCCCGAAATGGTTTTTTCCCGCAAAAACCTTCGCAGCATTGTCTACAACCTGGTATCGAATGCCATCAAATATAGCTCACCGGAGCGTAAACCTTTGATTGAGGTCAGCACGTACCGTGAGGGCACGTATACCGTGTTCCGGGTAAAGGACAATGGACTTGGTTTGAAACCAGAAGATCGGGACAAGGTATTTGACATGTTCAAGCGCCTGCATGCGCATGTGGAAGGTACCGGCGTAGGCCTCGCTATCGTGAAACGGATCGTAGAGAACTGTGACGGCAAAATTGAGTGCGACAGCCAGCAAGGTAAAGGCTCTGAATTCAGAGTTTACCTGAAGAGTTAACGAGGTCCTGTCTCCTACATAAGGTATAGCACATCATGGATAATCTCTCTGCAGTGCTCAAGATTCCTTAGGCCATGATTACCCCGGCCATTCTGATTATGGCCAGTGAAAAAGTTCGAAGACTAGCCGAGCAATACAGCACATTTACTGCTTAAGGAGTGCTCTCTCAGGCCGATATCGCAGGAAAGTGCTTTTTACTAGAGCTATTGGGTGAATAAGTAGGGAGTGTATAAAACAGAGGAGCCACTCTTTGCATTTGCAGGAGCGGCTCTTCTATTTAGGGTTTCTGTTACGCTTTAGCAGGTATACGCTTCAGTGTATCCAGCAGGAAATCCCAGTATTTCTGCACTGAGCTGATCTGCACTTTTTCATCTGGTGAGTGCGCACCACGGATGTTCGGTCCGAAAGAGATCATCTCCATCTCCGGGTAGTTCGCACCGATGATACCGCATTCCAGACCAGCATGGCAGGCGTTCACGTGGGCTTCGCCGTTATACTTCTCTTTGTAGAGGTCGCTCATTAACTGCACAATACCCGCACCCGGACGAGGCATCCAACCCGGATACATACCACTCAGTTGTACTGAAGCTCCAGCCAGCTCCAGCGCACTCTGTATGGCTGCTGCCAAATCCATTTTCTCGCTGTCCACGGAGCTGCGGGTGAGGCACTGCACGGTCAGTTTGCCATCCTGCACCAGCACACGAGCCACGTTATTGGAAGTCTGCACCAGGTGCTCGATGTCCGGGCTCATGCGATACACGCCGTTGTGGCAGGCATAAAGCGCACGTAGCAGTTTGTTCTGGTAGTCGGCTGGTAAAACCTGTGCAGGAGCTTCTGTCTGCTCTACTGTCACAACTAAGTTAGGATCGGTGGTCGCATGTTCATTTTTGAGTACAGCCGTCAGCTCCTTCACAAAGTTTTCGAAAGCAGCAGCCTCGCCTGCAGGTATGGCCACTACGGCTACTGACTCACGCGGAATGGCATTGCGCAGTCCGCCTCCGTCGATGGAGCCGATACGCAGGCCTACTTTTTCAGCAGCCTGGTGGAGCAGGCGGTTCATTAGCTTGTTGGCATTGCCGCGACCCAGGTAGATGTCCATACCCGAGTGACCGCCGGTCAGGCCTTTGACGCTCACTTTATAGCCTTTCATATCACCGCTTATACCTTCGGGCTGGTACGTGCCGCTGGCGTTGATGTCCACACCGCCGGCGCAGCCGATAGTCAGTTCAGTGTCGTCTTCGGTATCGAGGTTAAGCATAATGTCGGCTTCCAGCATGCCGCCTTTCAAGCCGAGGGCACCGGTCATACCTGTCTCTTCGTCAATCGTAAACAGCGCCTCAATAGCCGGGTGCTCGATGTCAGTAGAAGCCAGCAGCGTCATGATCGATGCCACACCAAGTCCGTTGTCTGCGCCTAACGTAGTGCCGCGGGCTTTCACCCAGTCACCGTCCACATACATGTCGATTCCCTGCGTGTCGAAGTCGAAATCAGTGTCGGCGTTTTTCTGGTGCACCATGTCCACGTGGCTCTGGATCAGCACCGTCTTGCGGTCTTCCATACCTGCAGTAGCAGGCTTTTTGATAATGACGTTGCCGATCTCGTCCTGTATGGTTTCAAGGCCAAGCTTATGGCCGAATTCCATCATGAAGGCCACTACCCGCTCTTCCTTTTTAGAAGGACGCGGTACGGCGTTCAGGTCAGCGAAATTATTCCAGAGGGCTTTCGGTTCGAGTGCTCTTACTTCAGTGCTCATGTATGGGTTTTATTTTTGATTGCTATGCCAGTGTATACCTGTGTGTAGGTATACCTATTAGTGGGCGCTAAGGTACTAAGATTAAGGGAAAGAGCCAGTAGCAGTCTGTCTGAATCAGCATGAAACAGGAAGGTATCATCAATCCCGTTTTCCTTCTCACTAAAAGAAAATATTTATTTTTTTTTCAAACCCTTGCGTCTTTCTTCCCACCTCCCCGTCATCCCGATGAATTTGAAACTAAAACATTAAAACAATTCATCATATGGAACCGATCTATCAATTCGCAACACCACAGTCTCTACAACAGCTAAAAGCCGCACAGAGCGAACAGCAAACTAAGGACGCTCAGCAGATCAAAGAGAAATGCAGCGAAAAGCAAAACCTGCAAGCTAATACTAAGAATATGTCCATTCTGACACTCACCTTCGTCCTGCTCCTGAACCTGTTTGCTACCTCTGCAGCAACTGCACAAACAGTCCTGGCCAGCAACAACGGCAACAAACCAGCAAAAGGGAATAAGTCAGATGTCGCTATCCACTCTTTGGATGACATTACTTTCCCGGAGGCAGACTTTAAGCGTGGGGCATACCTGAAGCTGCGCACGGTATATGTGGATGTGCCGGTAAGCAAGTTTAAGCTCAAGCCTTTCCCGGCCAACAGTTCTGCCGAAACCCGCGCTGAACTCGACTTCCTGCTGCATCTGCAAAAAACCCGCAACGCCGAAGCCATCAATCGCACAGAGACCATGGCCGCCGTATACTTTGATCCGCTGACCATCAATCCGGCTGACGCGGATTATACCCGCAACATCAGCAGCCTGTTCTACATCGGCCGCGATCTGGGTCCCTGGTTCAATGCCGAGCAACTGCCGGTGACATCGCAAGTGCTGCAGCAAGTGATACAAGACGCCACTTACTACATCTTCTCACTCAAAGCCGACTTCAACCGTCCGCGACCATACCAGTTGGATAGCCGTCTGGAGAACCTGGAAGCGCCGGGCCACGCTTCCTACCCTAGCGGACACTCTTCTACTTCGCACGTTCATGCTTACATCCTGAGCCACATTTTCCCGGAGTATAAAGACCACTTCCTAGGCGTAGCCAGCGACATGGCCTTCTCCAGAGAAACCCGTGGTGTGCACTACCCAAGCGACTCGGAAGCTGGTAAAGAGTTTGCCCGCCAGTTTGTGGAAGAGCTGATGAAGAGCCGTAAATTCCGCACCGATCTGGAAGCGATGAAAGCGGAAATAGTGCAAGCCAGAACAGCTAATCAACTCACAAAAAAATAAGACCAAAAGCCACACAAAAATTCCGAGCCGAATTAGTTGGAGAGTGTAAAACCTGTCGTACTATTGCAGCCTGAAATTTAGAGGATAATGGAATCTTGGTTAGGATACGCACTCGTTGCCATGCTCACTGGGGGCGTGGCAATGGTGTTTGCAAAGATGGGCATGAATAACAACGCCAACGAGCATCTGGCGCTGGTGATACGCACAGGGGTATTGTTTATGATGGTGCTGGGCCACGCACTCTACGCAGGCGGCCTCAAATCAGCCCGACTGATCGACAACAAAACCCTGACCTGGTTTATACTGGCGGGGGCCTGTACCGCCATCTACTGGATTCTCTATTTCAAAGCCATCAAAACAGCCGATGTGTCAGTGGTGGCGACGATCGACCGGGCAGGTATACTGGTGACGGTGGGCCTCTCCTACTTTCTGCTGAACGAGCCGCTTACGCCCCGCCTGCTGCTGGGAATGGGCGTGATCTTATGCGGTACTTTAATTTTGATCTGGAAATAAAAGATGATACAGATTAAACCAATGCAAAGGGAGCATGCCAGCGAGGTGCTCCGCATCTACGGCGAAGGCCTGGAGACGGGCCAAGCGACCTTCAACACAGAAGTGCCTACCTGGGAGGAATGGGACCGCAGCCACCTGCCACACACCCGTCTGATTGCGATAGAAAGTGATGAAGTGCTGGGTTGGGTGGCGCTCCTGCCTGTCTCCTCCAGAGCCTGCTACCGGGGTGTGGCCGAGTTCAGCATTTACATCGCCAGCCGCCATCGCGGCAGAGGTATAGCCGACCAACTGATGCGCGCCATGATCGAAGAGAGCGAAGCCAACGGCATCTGGACGCTGCATTCCTCCACTTTCCCCGAGAACACGATCAGCCTGCGTATACAGGAGCGCCACGGCTTCCGGCAAATCGGCTACCGCGACCGCATCGCCCAGTTGCACGGGGTATGGCGCAACACTATTTTGCTCGAGCGACGAAGCAACAAGTTCTGAACTGATCACGTGTAGTCACTAAAAAGCCTATGGAAATCATCAGCATACCTTCTTTTCTGGATTACTACGGCAAGATCAGGCAGCGCACCGAGCGTGTCATCGCCTGTATACCTGCCGACCAATTCGACTGGACCTACCGGGAAGGTAAATTCACCTTTGCCGACCAGATCCGGCACATCGCGGCAATTGAGCGCTACCTGTACGCCGAAACTGTGATGGGCAGACCAGCAGCCTATACTGGCTGCGGCAGAGAGTTAGCTGATGATCCGGAGCAGGTGCTGGCATTTTTCCGGGAGAAGCACCAGGAAAGTCTCGCCATTTTCAGCAGCCTGTCTGACCAGGACCTGCAGCAGAAAATACAAACACCGGGAGGCGGACAGATTACGTGCTGGAAATGGCTTCGCGCGTTGATAGAGCATGAAATTCACCACCGGGCGCACATCTATACCTACCTGGGTATACTGGGCGTACCGACCCCTCCAATATTCGGCCTTACATCAGAAGAGGTGCAGGAACAAAGTGCTCAGGCATCCAAAATTTAGCACATAAAAAAACGCCACTACAGCGAGCAGTGGCGTTTTTCTGTTGGCTATACCTGATCAGCAGGTATAAAAACTATATCGTTCGCATGGTGAGGGCTTTGTAGTCCCACACTCTGATATCATGCCCGTACTGTGTCTGGTCGATAAACGGACCGCGGCAGATTTTGTCTTTTGGCGGTTCTACATCATACTGCTCTTTGGCCCGCAGCAGCAGTTCGTCCATCAGCCAGCGGGGTATAATGTCACGGTCGGATGGGTACACGAACTGGAAACTCATGAACTGGGCCAGCAACAGTTGCCAGTGCTGTTCAGTATAAGACCACAGCCGGTTCCAGTCCAGCTTTTCGCCACAGCTAAGGATGATATGATTGATGTCAGAGCCATCGTAGCGCTCCCTGTTCTGCACGTACAGTTTGCACCAGATCAGCTCCTCGGCAGGCATAAATTTCACCTTTACACCGTATAACTCGCCCTCCGTGGCATACTCAAACCAACGATCATCCACCGGGCACATGCTGGCGGGGTTGTTGAAGATCAGGTCCATCAGGTGCTCGCCTTTTTTGGCTTTAGCCAGCCAGCGGGCGTCGGTCATTTCGGTATAGTATCCCTCCTCAGCAAAGGTTTTGAGAATGCGGGGGCACTCTCCCACCTTGCAGAAAATGTCCATGTCTTTTGTTGCCCTGTTGATCCCTGTGTACATATCAAGGGCAAGACCACCACCTACCAGGAACTTTGCCTCACTCTTGACCAGCAGGCTCAGCGCTTCTTTGTAAAAGCTCTCTGCGGTTAGTTCGCCAGGGGGAGTCTGCTCTGCTTTCACCGCTTTTCTCTTAGTTTTTACCGGGGCCTGGGCAGTTTTTATTTTTGTATGATTCAGTTGCTTACTCATGTGTTAAATTCAGGCTCTGTGATCGATGTAATCTTCAGCAGGAGACAGCATGGCCTGAAGACCGCCTCTGTCAGAAACAGTCTAAATTGTACTACTCCTTAATCTAAAACTGAGGTAAGTGGTTTACTGATAAAGCGCTTAATTAGTTGTAGCACTGACTAAATAAACAATCAGGTAAGGTATAGTCACAATTTTCCCTTGAAAGGCAAAATTTAATTTGGATGAAACCTTGAATACATCAATAGAAATCCAAAGCTGAACTGAAGGTATTGCCAGCCTTTACATAGAAAGGAAAGTTGGCGGTAGCAACGTTTCCCTGCCCGTCATAGACATAGGCATAGAGACGGTAGGCCCCGTCACGCTGCGGAGCTTTGAGGGTGACGCTGTTTCCTGTTGTATTATGGATCGCATCAGGTATAGCGTCAGGCTTTTGTTCTTTGATGGCGTTGCCGTCTTCACTTACCGTTTCGGGCAGCAACTCCCACTGCACTTGCAGGCTATCGCCGTCGGGATCGGTGGCGAACACCGCCGCCGAGGACAATTCACCAGGCTGCAGGTATACCTGGTCAGATGGGAAGATGTCTTTGAGCGAGAGATAGGCGATGTGCGGCGCCCGGTTGAAGTCCCGCTTCCCGCTCCAGATCTCCCGCATTACCTGCGCCATTTCGGTTTCTTCGCCGGTCTCGGTCATAATGCTGAACCAAGTCGGGGTGGTTTCGTACTTGTAGCCCCATATAAAAGCATAAGCACCCAGGCAGCGGTCAGGGTCAGCCAGCACGGTCTTCTCATACCTTTCGCGGGCAAAGGATGCTTTCTCGGAGCTAGTCTGCTCGATCGGAGCATACCACCAGGTCGTGTAAGTCTCCCAGTAGCCTCTTCCTCCGAACTCGGCTATCACATAAGGCCCGCTCCAGTTGGTTTCACGGATTTCGGCCGGCAGGTCGTGCAGGGCACCGAAGGAGTTAATGGAAAGTATGTCGATGGCCGGGCAGCGTCGCTTGATCAGGTTGACAACCTGCTTCGGCACATTCATGACAGTAGTGGTAGTCGGGTGGTTCGGATCTATTTCATGGATCATTTCGGCAATGCCGTTCACCGCATCCCATACCTTCACGTTGGAGCCTTCGGCATACAGTTCGTTGCCCACCACCCACATCAGCAGGGCAGGATGGTCCTTATACTTCAGCACTTCCTGGCGCAAACGTTCCTTCTGGGCCGCCACATCCTCTTTGTCGTAGTAGTTGAAGCCTTCCCGCTCCCGCTCCATCCAGAGTCCCAGCATAACGGTCAGCCCCTGCTCGTGTGCCTCGTCGAGAATGCGCTGTGCATCGTCGGTGTGCCACACCCGGATCGAGTTGCCGCCATAGGCCGCCACCTTGTCGAAGTGTTCGTAACCTGCGGCCCCCTTTATAAAGTACGGCTCGCCATTGCGGTACAGGGTATACCTGTCCCCTTCCTTTACTACCTCCACTGTACGACCCGTTTTGACATATCGCTCATTATCAGATGTTCTAAAAGAACAAGAACTGATCAGGAGTAGGCAAATCAAATAAATTGTACTATTCCGGATAAAATAAACCATACTGTTGGGTAGCATATTGGCAGGTAAAGACGGGTATAAGTGATTAGAATTAGGGTAAAGCAACAGAACTTTTGAGGCTAATACGAGTATAAACCACAGATGTTATTGTACCAGATAATCACAAAACATGCAAAAAAGCTTCTGCATGGAAATTAAACCATCCTAAAATAATACACGATCCTGTTCGCTGATGTATAACATTCCCGCCAGTAACCCTAAAGTACAGCATACTTCTATTCCGGGCGTTGTGCCCAAGCCAAAGGACGTGCTGACCATCCGGCTCATGATCGTGATGGGCCTGCTCACCATGGTGCTGTTCCTTTACTGGTTTATCGATGCAGACCATATCGGCTACCTGCCGCTCTACATACTCCTGACCACTGCCCTCGGCTTTAAATTGCTGCGCACCCTGCATGAGTGGTACCATTACTTTGATGTGAGCGTACCGGTTAAGCCAAAGCTGCGCACTGAGTTTAAGGTAGATGTGCTGACCACCTTTTGTGCCGGTGAGCCTTACGACATGATCATCAACACGCTGGAGGCCATTCAGCGCATCCGCTACCCGCACACCACCTATCTCTGCGACGAAGCCGACGATCCTTACCTGAAGGAACAGTGCAGAAGGCTGGGTGTGATTCACGTTACCCGTACCAAAAAGATCAATGCCAAGGCGGGCAACATCAACAATGCGCTGCAGCAGGCTACCGGCGATATCTGTCTGATCCTGGACCCGGATCACGTGCCCGTGCCGGAGTTTCTGGATGAGGTGCTGCCTTACTTTGAAGATCCGGAGATAGGCTACGTACAGTGCGTGCAGGCTTACTACAACCAGAAGGAAAGTCTGGTGGCTTATGGTGCCGCAGAGCAGACCTACAACTTTTACGGCCCCATGATGATGGGCATGAACGCACACGGTACAGCGCAGGCCATCGGGGCCAACTGCGTTTTCCGCCGCAGCGCCCTCGATAGCATTGGCGGACATGCAGCCGGTCTGGCCGAGGACATGCACACGGCTATGCAACTGCACGCCAAAGGCTGGAAATCGGTATACGTGCCCAAAATCCTGAACCGAGGCCTGGTACCCGGCACGCTGGCCGCCTACTACAAGCAGCAGGTAAAGTGGAGTCGCGGTACCTTTGAGCTGCTCTTCACGGTATACCCAAAGCTGTTCAAACACTTCACCTGGCGGCAGCGCATCCACTACGGCACACTGCCGCTCTACTACCTGTTTGGGGTCTTCAATCTGATCGATTTCCTGATTCCTTCCCTGGCGCTGATCATGGCGGAATTTCCGTGGTATGTGTCTCTGGGAGAATTCCTGATCATGTTCACTCCGTTCTTCCTGATCTCCATTGCCATCCGGCAGTATGCACAGCGCTGGTACCACGAGAAGAATGAAAAAGGCTTCCATATGTTCGGGGGCATTCTGCGTACCGGCACCTGGTGGATTTTCCTGCTGGGGCTCGTTTACTCTATCTTCCGGGTGAAGGTGCCTTATATACCTACCCCTAAAGATGACAAGCCGAAAAACAACTGGCTGCTGAGTCTGCCCAACATGCTGATGGTCGGGCTGATGCTCGGAGCCATCGCCTACAGCCAGCACCTGTACGGGCACCTGTATACCAATCCGTATGTGCAGATGATGGCCATGTTCTCGCTCGTGAATGTTTTCATATTAGGCTCTGTGGTGGTGATCGGGCAGGAGAAGTTCATACAGTGGGTGCGACACAACATCCTGCACGCACACCTGCTCCAGCCTGTGCTGCAACCGCTGCGCTTAGCGATCTGGCGCACCCGGCACAGCTTTTACGACGGCATCCGCTACGTGGCCATTTTGATCACAATGGTCTCTGTGGCTGTTTCTACCAGTTTCCTGCTGTTTGGCTACAAGCCTTACAATACCGCTCAGGGGCAGGACAAGCCGCTGGTGCAGAAACCTGTGAACGCCGGGGCTCGCCCACAAACCATTCTTCCCGCCAGTCTGCTGCCCAGCACACAGTAAGTACGGGCACAAATTGCCCAACAGTTGACGGTCGCTCTCGTTTATAGGTATAATGCATTGATGTAGAACGCTAAAACTTAGAACTATGAACAGATATTCATCAGACCGAGATCATGACCGTAATGAAAGGGATTTCCATACCCGTCGATCAGAGCGTTATCGTCATCCGGAGCAGGACAGCGGCTATCGCTTCGACGACTATGGCTCTGCTGCTCACGGGGGCTACGGCAACGAAACCTACCAGGACACCTGGGGCAACCAGGGCAATGAACGGGGTGGATCGCGTAACTACTCTAACATCAACATCACCGACAGCGATACCTACAGCACTTCCCGCAACTATGGCAACATGGGCAGCTATGGCGGTGCCCAGGGCTTTGGCGACATCCGGGGCGGCCGCCACGATTCTGATCACCCGTTTGACAGCGGCATGGGCTCTCAGCGCAGGTATGGCAGTGAAGGCAGGGGATCGATGGGTAACCGGGGCTACCAGGATGAAGGCCGCGACTACAGCCGCCGCAACAGGTATGGCTCCGACCGCGAAGACCTGTACGGCAACGAGGTATCGCGCCGATTTGAAGGCAGCAGTGGCCAGGGCCGCTATGACTTTGAGCGGGACGACTACTACAGCTCCAACTATGGTGATGACCAGGGCAACTACATGGGCAGCGGCTATAACCGCGAAACCCGCAGCAGGTATGGCGAAGGCGACTACGGCTCGAGCGGCTTTATGCAGTCCGGAAGCCAGTCAGGCAGCCAAATGAACAGAGACAGAAATAGAGATAGGGATAGAGACAGAAACAGAGATGACCGTCGACCACGGGAATTCAACTCCGCTCAGAATCGCTGGAACAACGACTGGTAACTGGTAATAAGGAGTAGAACTTATCAAAAACAGGAAAGGCGCAGCTTATCGTTGCGCCTTTCCTGTTTTTGGGGTGTCTTTTGGATCATTAGTTTCTTTAGGCTGAATACAGAGTTTGAGGATGTCCTTCCTTGTGCCGTAAAAGATATTGCAATCCACAGGGCCCCGTATACCTTCTATCACGCCGCGATCCGTGTGCTGCCAAAACGATAGCAAGGCACGGTCGGTGCGCTGCATCTTCAGCTCTTTCACATTGTAGTGCGCGATCCAGAGCGTGTATTCGTCAAAATAACCTTCGAGATATTCTTTGTAGAAACTGTAGCCGGTATAGATGATCGGCTTCACGCCATAGGCCCGCTCCACGTGTACCAACCACTCTTTGATATCGCCCCGGAAGTGATTGAGCGGCTGCTTGCCGCGAACTTCCACATCCAGCACAGGCGGCAGGTCGCCGGGTTGCAGCACCACCGTCTGAACGAAGTTGCGGGCCTGTTCCTCAGGCGAGACGCTGGGGCGGTAAAAATGGTAAGCTCCCCGGATGATGCCCACCTCCTGCGTGCCCTCCCAGTTGCGCTCGTAGTGACTGTCCTTTAGCTTCACGCCTTCGGTGGCCTTGATAAAAGCAAAAGAGACATCGTTGTCGCGCACCTTCTCCCAGTTGATCTTGCGCTGGTATTTGGACACGTCTATACCCAGGATCGTATTGCCAAGCGGGCTATGCCCTTCGGGCCAGATGGGTTGTTTCTTCTCCGTAAATAACTCCACATACAGCACCAGCAAGCCAATCGCCGCGACTACACCTACACCAATCCAGAAAGGCAGTTTCGACTGCTTTTTCTTTCCTTTCTTCCGCTTAGGCGCAGCACGGGGCACCTTTGGGGCCTGCGCGGCCTTTTTGGGCGTCCGGATGGGTTTAAGCGGTGGGGGCGTTTTAACTGTACTCATAGCTTCCTGCGGGGAAAGCAAAGATATGCCTTTCAGGCAAATGGAAGGTATAGGTCTGATCAAAAAAGATTGTCTGCACAGGAGGCTATACCTTATATTGGCTCCTAATTACACCTTAAATCGTTGTCTTCACCACTATGACAACAGAACAGTTTCTCCCAATCCCGTAAAATAAAATTCACGAACAAAGAGAGGCATGAACAATAGCAAGGATAGACTTTACCGGGATGTAGCACAGCTTACGGGTATACAGCCCGCACGAAACTACCAGAACATGGGGTCGCTCGAGGAGGCGGTCAGGTATATCAAGGGTGAGTTAGAGAAGCTGGATTGTGATGTGAGGGAGCAGCCTTTTAAAGTTGACAACAGAACCTACAAAAACGTGGTGGCCCTGTTTAAAGGCCAAAGCAATGCTGAGCGCCTGGTGGTGGGTGCGCATTATGATGTGTGTGGCGATCAGCCCGGTGCCGACGACAATGCCAGCGGTGTAGCCGGCTTGCTCGAAACAGCCCGGCTCCTGCACGAACACAAGCCTTCGCTGCGGCATGATGTGGAACTGGTGGCCTACTGTCTGGAAGAGCCGCCCTTCTTTGCCAGCGAGGACATGGGCAGCGCCGTGCACGCCCGAAAACTGCAGGAGCAGAAAGTGAAAGTACGCGCGATGATCTGCTATGAAATGATCGGCTACTTTTCGGATGAACCTAACTCACAGAAGTTCCCGGATCCGGAGCTGGCGAAGCACTATCCTGATAAGGGTAACTTTATAGTAGTTGTCGGCAAGACAGGACAGGAAGCCTATACCCAGCAGATACGTGACCTCATGCGCCAGCATACCTCCATCGATGTGCAGTCGGTTAACCTGCCGGCCGGCTTCGGATTGGTGGGCCTATCCGATCACCGTAACTACTGGAAGTACAACATCAACGCCATCATGATCAACGACTCTTCCTTCCTGCGCAATCCGCACTACCACCAGACCAGCGACACCATCGACACGCTCGACTTCGATAAAATGGCGGCTGTGGTGCAGGGAGTGTACGGTGCGCTCATCAGGTTGTAAATAAAAGCGGTGCTTCGCAGGAGGCTAACCAGCTGCGACGCACCGACTTTCAACTGAATTTATACCTAAAGCTACTTAAGGTTGCGCTATACCTGACAGATGCTCCAGCCGCTGCCCATCCATATTAGTATAGCTCCCCATCACATCGGCAGTGAGGCAGGAATGAATCGGGAGAATCCCTATCAGATCACCGATCTTATACCTGTCAAAAAGTGCTTTGCTGGCCCGTATGGTACCGTGCTCCTGCGACAGTGCTATTAGTTCTATACCTTCCAGCGGCTCTGACCAACCGTTCTCGCTCAGCTCCACCACACGCCCGAAAATCAGCGAACCATCTGCTCCCACCAGGCTGTCTTTTGAAAAATGCACGCTGCCTCCGTGCACGATGATCTCGTTGCGCTCCGGATGCTTCGCGATCACCGGACAGGCCATACACACCGCTATCTGCTCGAAACTGCAGGAGCCGATGTGCTGCTGCGTGAGGTCGTAGAAAACGTAATTACCCGGTCTGATCTCGTCCACCCCTGTTATGGTTTGTAGAATGCTGCACGATGGCGTATCGCCGATGGACACCTTCAACTCCGGAAAACGAGCCTTATACCTGTCGCGCACCAGATTCAGGAGAAAAACGGTGGTATGGTGAATAGTGCGGATCGCCTCTGCATCCGTTTGCTTGTAGGTATGACCATCGTGGGCGAGCACGCCTGTGAACTGCAGCTTATCACTCTGCTCCAGCAAAGCCACAATCGCGTCCAGTTCTTCATGGCTGTGCGGCAGAATGCCCGTGCGGCGGTAGCCTGTGTCGATCTTAAGCCAGAGGTTAACGGGTTGCTGCAGCTGCTCTGCCAGGGCCTGCACCGTTTCGATGTTCACAGCCACCAGATGCAGCTTTATCTTGGACGCCAGTTCGTTTACCAGCGCCATATCGCGGATGTTCACAGGTATAGCCACCATAATGTCGGTCCAGCCGTGGGCGGCAAAATAGCGGGCCATCTGGAGCGACGACACAGTTATACCTGTCGTTCCCGTCTCGCGGAACCACTCCCCCACCTGCGCCGACTGGTGCGTTTTGAAGTGCGGACGCAGCCGGATGTTGTTGCGTTCAGCCTTTTCAGCCATCATCGTGATGTTCTGGCGGCACTTCTGTTCGTCCACTAAAAGGGTGGTTTGTGTGATATGGTCGAGCATATGATTAAAGTTTGAGAGGTGTACAATGTGTTTGGTACAAAGGGAAACTTGTAGGGGATTGTTATCGAAATTTCATTTTTCATGACAACTATCACCCCTTTGCCCTGCCCGAAATTTCAGAAAAAACGCTCTGACTGACAAATGTCATTTCTTTGGCGGCTTAGGTGCCCGACCTTTGTAACCGTAATGAAGCAGCTATTGCTTCGATGTACCTTTTAGAAGAACCGATCATGAAAACTGCTGCAACTCCTGCTGAACTACTGGCCAAGTACGATGTACCTTCGCCACGCTATACCAGCTACCCTACCGTACCGTTCTGGGACGAAAAACCCCTGACCGAAGCGCGTTGGAAGTCACACGTGCAGCAGGCTTTCCGAGCCACAAATAAGAAAGAAGGCATCAGCCTATACCTGCACCTCCCTTTTTGTGAGGCCCTGTGCACCTACTGCGGCTGTAACAAGCGCATCACCAAAAACCACGCGGTTGAGTCGCCTTACCTGGAGGCGCTCCTTCAGGAATGGGAGCAGTATATCGAACTGTTCGACGAGAAGCCACGCATCACAGAGCTGCACCTGGGGGGCGGCACCCCGACTTTCTTCAGCGCAGCCAACCTCAAAAATCTGCTGGAGCGTCTGCTCGAGAAAACCGAAACTACTACCAATGCGGCTTTCAGCATCGAAGTACACCCGAACGCCACGAACCGCGAGCAGCTGCAGGTACTTTACGACCTGGGTTTCCGCAGACTGAGCGTGGGTATACAAGACTTTGACCCCTACGTGCAGCTGATCATCAACCGCATCCAGACGTTCGAGAAGACAAAGGAAATATTTGATATAGCCCGCGAAATCGGCTATACCTCCATCAACGGCGACATCATCTACGGGCTGCCGCACCAGACTGCAAAGAGTGTGCGTCATACTATTGAGAAAGTGAAAGAACTGCGTCCGGAGCGCATCGCCTTCTACAGCTACGCCCACGTGCCCTGGAAGAGCAAAGGCCAGCGCCGCTACTCAGAGGCTGATCTGCCAGCACCAGATGTAAAACGTGGACTGTACGAACTGGGCCGCGCCATGCTGGAAGAGGCCGGTTACATTGAAACTGGTATGGACCACTTCGCCCTGCCGGAAGACGAGCTTTGCATTGCCTCGGCAAATGGCACCCTGCACCGCAACTTCATGGGCTATACCCCACGCCATACCCAACTGCTGATCGGCCTGGGCTGCTCCAGCATCTCTGACACGGGCACTGCCTTCATGCAGAACATCAAGGAAGTGGAAGCCTATGAAGAAACGGTTTTAACTGGTCATCTGCCTATCTTCAAAGGCCACGAGCTGACTGGCGAAGACATGCTGCTGCGCACCCACATTCAAAACCTGATGTGCCGCGACTACACCAGCTGGGAGCCCGAGGAACTGCCATATTTTGTAGATGCGCTGATGCGTCTGCAGCCCTTGGCTGACGATGGCCTGGTAGAGTACAGCAACCAGGACATACAGGTGTTGCCTGCTGGTAAGCCTTTCGTGCGCAACATCGCCATGTGCCTGGATGCCCGCCTGTGGGCTGGAAAGAAGACCGTACCGATTTTCAGTAAGTCTGTTTAAGGTGCATAGGTTTGATTTTGATTGATTATTCAGACCAACCGCAAAGTCCGGGTACCGCAAGGTATGCCGGACTTTTGTTTTTCCGTACCTTTGCCAAAACAGCACCTGACGGTCTATGTCCTTTTTATACCTCAAAGCCCTGCACATTATTTTTGTAGTAACCTGGTTTGCCGGCCTATTCTACATTGTGCGTCTGTTTATTTACTTTGCTGAGGCGGCTGAAAAGCCGGAGCCGGAGCGTAGCATTTTACAGAACCAGTTCCGGATCATGCAAAAAAGACTGTGGTATGGCATCACCTGGCCATCGGCCATTCTGACCCTGATCTTCGGCACCAGCATTGTGATTACTCTGGGACTCTATGATCCGTTTCCGGGCTGGCTTATCTGGAAGATCGCTTTTGTGGTAGGGCTCTATGTGTACCACCTCTTTTGCCATAGCATCTTCAAGCAGCAGCAAAACGGCATCATCAAGTATACCTCCACACAGTTGCGTATCTGGAATGAGGTAGCCACGGTTTTCCTGATCGCGATTGTATTTCTGGTGGTGCTCAAAAATGCGCTGAGCATGGTATGGGGTATTGTGGGACTGCTGCTGTTTTCGGCCTTGCTGATGCTGGCCATTCGCATTTACAAACGCACCCGCGAAGCGAAGCAGATGCGTTAAGCTGCTCAACAATTCGTGCTTTGCGCCGGATTTTGTACCTTTGAACAAACACACAAATCATGAAACAAGCCGCCCTGAAGCCAAACGAGAGAGAACTGATCAAACTGATACGCTTTTTCAGCAAGCGTGCTGCAAAGCTGATGGAGGAAGGTGAACTCAGTGCGGAGCATTCACAGCTCACAGCTGCCTGCCAGAATCTGGAAACACAGTTGATCACGCATGCCACCAACCGCAGCGCCATCATGGACAAGCGGGAGCGCCTGCTCAACATCATCGAAGACAATGCCCAGTGCCCGAAGTGCAACAAAGCCGACATGCTGAAGCGCACCGGCTCCACCACCAACGAGCATGGCTGGAAATGCAATACCTACAAGTGCCGCCGTTGTAACACAGGCTTCACCTGGAACCGCCCCAACAACCCCTGGGATATGGTGGAGTTCTTGGAAATGTACATCGGTCAGTTGCAGTTAGCCATGGCCGCCGAGCAAAACCAGGAGGTGATCAACCATACGGAAGATGCTGTGGCACAAATGAAGGAAAGCCTGAGCCGTCTGCGTCCGGTGTTGCAAACATCAGACGAAGAAGTGGACGCCCTGCAGCAGAAAGAAAAGGAAATGGATAAATTGATCCATCAGTTCAAGACCTACCTCCAGATTGAGAAGATCAAACTGAACGCCTATCCGGAAGAGGAAGAAACTGAGGAGGAGGAAGACAATCAATAATAGAGTGTCTTTTTGCAATCCGACTCTGAAGGCAAAAGTTGGTTCTCTAAGAACTCACAGCAGCTTCAAAAGTGAAGGATAAGTAGGAATGAAGGTCATAAAATGCAGAAAGCCGGTGCAGCAGGTATAGGTATAAAACCTAACTGCTGCACCGGCTTTTTTATCTACGTAATAAGCCTAGCGTCTCTTTCGTCCACCGCCTTTGGCTGCCGGAGCGTTTCTGCTGGCGCCTCTGGAACCAGCGCTGCTTTTTCCTCCTGACTTCTTAGCCCCCGGCCCTTTGGAAGCACCACGCTGGCCTCTGCTGCCTTTGGAATCGCTTGCCCCGAAACCGCTTTTCTTGCCTGCAACACCTTCCTTTCGTGGTGGTCTGCTGCCAGACGAAGATTTCTTGCGAGCTGGCTGCGAAGTTTGCGACTGACTGGAAGCTGCCTTTTTCTTAGCCACTGAGCCTTCCTCAGTCTTCACAGAGTCAGCCACCTGGCTTTGAATCTCAGCAATTTCTTCGTCGGTGAGTTCACGCCATTGGCCCAATGGGAGCTTGGCCAGCGTGATGTTCATGATGCGGATGCGCTGCAGGGTTTGCACCTCGTAGCCCAAGGTCTCCGTCATGCGCCGGATCTGGCGGTTCATACCTTGCGTCAGGATGATGCGGAATTTGTTCGCACCCAACTGCTCTACAAAACACTTTTTGGTGTTCACGCCAAGTATAGATACCCCGTTGCTCATCTTCTGCACAAAATCCTCGTTAATAGGCTTGTCCACGGTCACGATATACTCCTTTTCGTGCTTGTTGCCAGCCCGCAGGATCTTGTTGACAATGTCGCCGTCGTTGGTCAGGAAGATCAGGCCCTCCGAATCTTTATCGAGGCGGCCGATTGGAAAAATACGCTCCGGGTAATTCACGAAACGGATGATATTATCACGCTGCGAGAGGTCGGTGGTGGTTTCTATACCGGCTGGTTTGTTAAGTGCCAGGTATACGGGGGCTACCTGATTCCATTGCAGCGTTTTGCCGTCAACCTGAATTTTGTCTTTGCCTTTAATTCTGGCTCCGACTTCGGGCGGTTTGCCATTCACCAGTACCCTCCCCTGCTCAATCAGTTTATCTGCTTCGCGACGGGAACAGATGCCTGCGTCGCTAATGAACTTGTTTAAGCGGATGCCGTCGGATGTGTGTTGTGTCATAATCTGAAATGGCCGTGGTCTATACCTGCCGGCGTGTGTTTATACTTGTAAAATAACGAGAAAACTTCAGGAATAGCTAAAGCTTATACCTACAGCCCCTGCACGAGCAGGTACCAGATCGCCAGCGTGATGAAAGAGAGCGGTATACCGAAGCCTACCATCATGGAAGCCAGGCGGGGTTTGAGTCCGTAGGAAATGGCCACGATAGAGGCGGTGATCATAGGGGCCATACCTGCCTCCAATATACTTACCTGCACCACCGGACCACGCATACCAAGCACCAGCGCATAAAGCACATAGATCAGCAAAGGAGCCAGAATCAGTTGAAAGGCAAGGCCCAGGAACAGAAAGCGCCAGTGCTTACTCTTACGCTCAATGCGCAGCTGCATGCCCACACTCACCAGTGCCAGCGGCGTCACAGTACTGCCCAGCCTATTAAAGACATCCTTCAGATCATCCGAAAAATGCAGGTTCGCTACATTCATGGCAAAGGCGATCACGAATACCAGGAAAGGCGGAAAAGTTAGTATTTTAAGACCAATAGCTTTAAAATCAGGCTGCCCTTTGGAGAAGTAGGCGGCCAGGGCTATACCTAAAGTCGAGACCACCACAAATGTACCGGGCAGGTCGACGAGAATGGCCGTCTGCAGCCCCTGCTTCCCATACAGCGCCTCGATGATCGGGAAGCCGACAAAAGAAGTGTTGCCGAGTCCGGCAGTAAGAATCAGACACCCGATCAGTTTCTTAGACCAGCCATAGATTCGGCCTATAGTATAGAAGAAGGCCGCAGCCGCCCCAAAACAAATCCAGGCGACGCCAACGGGCAGCAGTACCGTACTGTCGAGTGCTACCTCAGGTATAGCGTACAGCGCCAGTGCCGGAAGCGAGATGTGGATGATGAACTGGTTGAGCACCACCGGCGACGTGCTCGGGAAAGCCGGCACCCGGCGCAGCAATACCCCGACAATCAGGCAAAGAAATAGTAAGATGATACTGCTCATGCAGGCTCAGGTATAAATGAAACCGCAAAGCTAGGTATACGGTAATTGGGATAGGGTATGCTACAAGAGAAAAATTATGCAACTATGCCTTTATTAAAGCTGCAACTGCTGCATCCCTTGGTCTAGCTGTACCCTTCCCATCCCCCCAGACAAATAGGAAGGAAGGGAAAGATTAGCTCATGCTCCAGATTACGCTTTCCTGAACAGCTCCGCAATCATACACCGGATGCTGCCACCACCGGCTTTTTCGATCATGTGGATGGGCAGGTGTAGGATGTGCTCATTATGTGCCTGCATACGCTCCAACTGCTGCGGCGTCAGACTTTCATAAGCAGCTTTCGACATCACCAGAATGCGCTCCCCCTGCTGGTTCTCGACCTGCAGCATATTGCCGGCGAAGTGCTGGTAAGTCTGCTCTTTACTAATCTCGATGATTTCCTTCCCGTTACCAGTCAGGCTAATTCGAAGCTTTTCACGGTCCTGCTCAGCTACTGTTTCCAACGCCACTACGGCATAGGTGTCGCCCACGCACATCATCACGTTGGTGTGGTAGATCAGCTCTCCTACCGCTCCATAAGCTTCGAATGTAATAGCCTTGTAGCCCAGCTTATCACAAAAATGCTGCAAAGCATCCAAACTCGTGCGCGGCGACACAGCGGCATAGGCTATTTTGTTCACGCGGTCGAGCACCATACTGCCTGTCCCTTCCAGAAAAACGGGTGTTTCCTGCTCTTCAAAAAACTCCAGCGTCACGTGTTCGCCACACCCGCAGGCATGTTTGATCTTATCAATCACCTCCTGACGGCGTTCGTTTCGTCTGCTGGGAGATGCCATCGGGTAAGTTACCAAATGTCCTTCGGCATGGGTAGAAAACCAGTTGTTTGGGAAAACAGAGTCTGGCGTACCTGCATTTTCGGGATCACGCATGGTGATTACCTCTACGCCCAGGTTGCGCAACTCCGCTACAGCATTTCTGAATTCGAGCAGGGCAATATCCTGTACCTGGCTTGGGGTGAACTCACGTGATTCTTTTTGAAAGGAATTGGTAGGAGCCGCCTCCGGGTTATACCCAAAGCCTGTTGGCTCTATCATTAATATGGTGCTGGTGGTCTGTTTCATGGTGGTTTAGGTGTTTTACAAATATACTAGAGAAAATGGAGGAATGGGACAAGCATAAAAAACCGGCTATACCTTCATCAGGTATAGCCGGCCCAACAATTAACAAAGTAATCAACAAATTAAACGGCCTTCGCCTTTTCCTTCAGCCAATTCAGCTCCTCCTCGTTCAGGTGCGGACCAAGTTTTTCTACCACCAGTTGGTTGTAGTCGTTCAGCCACTTGATCTGGCGCTCGTCCAGCAGTTCTTTCTTCACCGGAGCCGTATCAATTAATGCCAGGGTGAGGTGCTCGAAGGTATAGAATTCGCCGAAGTCATTGGCCTCATCAGGTATAGTCAGAACGAGGTTCTCGATGCGAATGCCGTACTGGTTCGGGCGGTACAAGCCGGGTTCTACTGAGGTAATCATGCCCAGCTCAATGTCCACGGGTGTAGGCGATGGGTTGAACACATGCGGACCTTCGTGCACGTTCAGGAAGAAGCCAACACCGTGGCCGGTGCCGTGTCCGTAGTTGCGGGCATGGTCCCAGAGCGGCTTGCGCGTGATGGCGTCGATCTGGTAACCGCGCGTACCTTTTGGGAAGCGGGCGGTGGCGCCGTCTATCATGCCTTTCAACACCAGGGTATAGTCTGTCTTTTCTTCTTCGGTCAGGTTGCCCAGCGAAACTACACGAGTGATGTCGGTGGTGCCGGTGGTATACTGTCCGCCGGAGTCAAGCAGGAACAGTCCGTCGGCCTTCAGTTCCACATCACTTTCCGGTGTAGCTTTGTAATGCGGCAAGGCCCCGTGTGCCTTGTAACCTGCAATAGTATCGAAACTCTCGCCAATGAAGCCCTCCTGCTCTGCCCTGAACTCAAGCACCTTATCAGCAACCGAAAGCTCAGTGATGGTCTCCTTGCCCAGATTCTCCTCCAACCATTTGAAGAAACGGTTTAGGGCCACACCGTCTTTCACCATCGTTTTGCGGGTATTCTCTACTTCTACTTCATTCTTGATGGCCTTTAAGAAGGTAGTCGGATTGGTGTTTTGGATCATGCGCACTTCAGCCGGCAGTTGCTTGTACAGGGCATAGCAATTGCGTTTCGGGTCGATCAGGATGGAAGATCCAGCAGGCAGTTCGGCCAGCAGGCGCTCCACCATCTCGTAAGGCTGCAACACCACACCGTCGGCCATCAGCTTCTTCTTGTCCGTTTCACTCAGCTTCGCCTGGTCAATAAACAGCACCGCATTATCCTGGCTGATCAGAGCAAAGCTCAGCACCACCGGGTTGCATTTCACATCGGAGCCGCGCATGTTGAAGAGCCAGGCCATGTCGTCGAGGGAAGAGATCAGGTGGTAGTCGGCTCTTTGCTTTTTAAGGGCGGTGCGTAGTTTTTCCAGCTTTGCCGTAGTGGATTGCCCGGTAGTCTCTTCTCCTATCAGGTAAGCTGGGGCAGTCGGCAGCTCCGGACGGTCATCCCAGATCGGGTCGAGCAAGTCGCGGTCAGAGGCCAGTGCTATACCTAGCGGTGCCAGTTCCTGCTCCAGCAGCTCTGCCAGTCCCACCGAAATCAGCTTCGCATCATAGGCTACTACTTCTCCCTGCTCCAAACGGTCGGCCAGCCAGCCAATGTACTCCGGCGCGTGCTGCGCCTGCAGCTTCACGAGCTCAAAGCCACTGCCAGCAAGCTGATCCACGGCCTGCACAAAGTAGCGTGCATCAGTCCAGAGACCGGCAAAATCCTGGGTAATCACCAGCGTACCTGCCGAGCCGGTAAAGCCGGAGGCGAAGTAGATGCACTTGTAGCGGTCAGGCAGGTATTCGCTGATGTGCGGATCGGCAGAAGGAATGATGTAGGCGCTCAGTCCCTGCTCTTTCATTTGCTGGCGTATAGCAGCCAGTCTTTCTTTATAACTCATAGTTTGTGTGGCTTAGTGAAAGAGGCAAATTAAGGAAAGATGCGGAGAAATGCGCAGTTTCAGTAGGGGATTACTGGCTTTAAAACTATTGGGCTTGCTTAACTGAGCAGTATCAGATGAATAGTAGGCAGGTATAGCCTTTAAAAAGCAAGGCTTTCATTTTTGAAAAATCTCGATTTCTACACGCCTGTTTAATGCTCTGTTTTCTTCAGTCAGGTTGTCTGTCTTTGGAGATGCTTCCCCTAATCCTTTGGCAGAAATACGGTTGGCTGCTATACCTTTGCCTTCCAAATAGGCTTTCACAGCGGCTGCCCTCCTTTGAGAGAGTGCAAGGTTATCTGCCTCGGTACCCACATCATCGGTGTGTCCCTGAATGTGAATAATTACCTGTTTGTGCACGATCATAAATGCCGCCAGCGAATCGAGCAGCGGAAAAGCTACGGGCCTGATGGTGTGGTCACCGGTAGCAAAATTTACATCACTGAGGGTGATGGTGCTGCCAATGGCAATGGGTGCTTCAGCTACTGATGCAAGTGGCGGAGCGACATCCGGTATGGCATCGGCCTCCGTGTCTGCCTCAGACTTTGGCACCACGCTGATATTGTCGTAGCAGTAATACGTGCCTTTTTTCTTACTGCTTTTCAGTTCTTCCTCCACTTCCTCAGTTTCAGGATTCATCACCTCCAGCGCTGCGGCGTTTGCGCCCAGAAAATTCCCGATCAGCAGGTAGCGTTCGCCACCTTTGGCTTTGTAGCTGCCGCTCACTTTCGTCCAGGTTGTTCGGGAAGCCAGAGGTTCGGCAGCAGCAGGCCTGAGGGAGGTATAAGGTATAGCAATTGGTGTCAGGGGATGATCTTTGAGCCCGTATACCTGTCTTGTGGACGGCAGAGGCCTGTTTATAAAGTGTACTGTAATCTCACTGATTGGCGGCTCAATGGTAGAGGCTTTGATGGTATACAGCGAAACCACATACTCCTGATTCTTTCGAAGCGGCCTCGACAATTCAACCTGCGTCAGTTCACTTGCCTCAAAACTAAACCACTGGCACAGGCAAACCTCACCAAATTCAATATTGGAAAGCTGCCTGGAGGGCGTTTCAGATTGATATGCATTGAAGTATGGTGGGAACTGCAACACTTTACCTTCCACGGAGGCAACATCGGGTGTGCCGCTTACACCTTTGAAACCGATGACACCCCCTTTCAGCTGCTCGAGACTGGGGTTACGCACCAGGTTCTGCGCTAAGGCTTGGCCAAGGTATAGGCTGAAAAGAAAGTATAGCAGCATCGCTTTCATTTCAGTTTTTACGGGGAGTTCCGTTTGAAGATTTTGATTAGACTAGCTTGTTGATTCAGGATCAGGAAGGTTAACGTTTTGGTGCAGCCAAAACTCTTAACGAGGCAAGGGTTGCGGCTGAACAGAGTTAGGCTTCTACTAAGTTTCGTGCATTTTGCGGGTTTTAAAACAATCTTATCTACCTGATTCGGGTTGGTGCTTTAGTTGCAAGCCGTGCAGGAAGTTGCGCAGAATCTGGTCTTGAAGCGGGCGGTAATGCTGGTGGTCGGGTTTGCGAAAAAAGGCGCTGAGTTCATGCTTGCTTAAACGGAAGTTTACCAATCCCAGAATATCCAGGATGTCTTCGTCTATCAGGTTAAGGGCAATTTTGAGCTTACGAAGTATTATGTTGTTACTCAGTTTACTTTCGGGCTTAGGTTGCTCTCCTTCCTTTTTGCCGCGTTTCTCGTTTATGAAACCATTGAGAAACGCAGCCAGGCGCAGGTCGCTCATTTCCTTAAACCCGGGCTCATCTTCCTTTTTCATCAACTCGATTATTTCTCCGCGGGTTACCTGCTCCCCTCCAGATTTAAAAAGCTCCATCAACTTAGAGTCATTAAAATCAAATGTATAGCGGAGCCGGCGTAAAATATCGTTGTTGTTCATGTTTATACTTTGAATAACTTCTTTATAAATACCGCCTTAACGGGCTGGGCTATGGTGCGTTTATGCACTATAGACTTTGTTGGCTTTTCGTTTTTCTTAAGGAATTTTAATATCACCTTCTCTTTTTACAAGGAGCCATTCCATTCTATTAACCGTTGCGGTGTCTGTTTCTGTCACAATAGTCCAAAAGCCAAAGAAGGGTGTTGACTTTACTATTCGCTGACCATCATATCCAAAGGCACCGTTATCCCACAATTGATGGCTAATTACTTCTCTTGGATTCTCCTTACTTTCATAAACTATTTCATAATTCACCCAAGCACCGAATCCATAAGAGAACATAAGGAGAATAGAAACAAAGTAAGAAGCCACTGCCCCTATACTTGTCAACACAGCTATACTGACGTTCTGTTTTGCAGTTCTGTGCTTCCCCAATGTATAAGCTAAAGTTAAGAGTACTGCAACAGGAAAACCTTGAAGCACTATGTCATAAAAGGTATGGCTGTATTTCCAGTCAGCAAATTCTATAGGAATAACTTGACCAATTGTAAGAGAAAATCCCACTACAATAAAGAACAAAGTAGTTATCCAAAAAGAAGTTCTTTGTATTGTTTTCATATTTTGAATGCACGCCAACTACTGTATAATCGTCATCCTGACGTTTATACGCCCAATATAGCTTGTTATGCGTAGTACCTACCCTTAAAAGTACATATCAATCTGAATATATCCTGCTCAATTCATCATAAAATCTTCAAACGTATACCTACCTCGACGGCACATCCTAAAACCGCACAAACTGTTCATTACTGAACAGGTCCAAGTCTTTAATAATCAATAATTTTCATTATAACTAACTGTAAATCAACAACATAAATTAATGGCATCTAAATTGGCTATACCCTCACGAGCAAAGCACAAAATAAGACAATGGATCGTGAATTATCAGCCAGCACCAGACACGCCCAGAAGCGGAAGCGCATTTGGCAAATAGGGATTGCCGCTGCCCTGGTGGCAGTAGCCATCTTCGGATTCAGAAGCCTGATCAGCCCCAGCATCGCACTGGCCGAAATCAAAACAGCAGTGGTCGAGGAAGGACCAGTCGTAGCTACGATCACGGCTTCTGGCACGGTTGTGCCGGAGCATGAGCAGGTGATCACCAGCCCCATCCAGGCACGCATCGAGCAGGTGGTGCACAACACGGGTGAGCAGGTGCAGCCCGGCGACCAGATCCTCTTGCTCGACAGGTCCTATACCCAGCTGGCCTACGACAAACTCAAAGACGAGCAGGAACAAAGTCGTCACAAAACGGTGCAGCTCAACCTGAACCTCGAAAAGAAACTGAATGCCCTGGCCTCGCAGCTGGAAATAAAACGCATGCGGGTGAAAAGCCTGCAAGCTCAACTCGAAGATGAACAGTACCTCCTCAAGATCGGGGGCGGCACCCAGGAAAGCGTAAAGCAGGCCGAGCTTAACCTCAGGATCGCGCAGCAGGAACTCGAGCAGATCGAACGCGACATCATCACAGAACGCCAACTGCTCAAGGCCGACGAACAGGAGCTACGCTATACCCTGACCATGCAAAGCCGCTCAATAGAGGAGCTGCAGCGCAAAATGGAGCAGGCGGAGGTGCGGGCCAAACAGCCAGGAGTCATCACCTGGGTTAAAAACGAGATCGGCAGCAACGTAAATGCCGGCGACATCATTGCCCGACTGGCTGACCTGAGCAGCTACCGCGTGCAGGCTACCATTTCGGATGCTTTTGCCAGCCAGATCAGCGTGGGGAGCAGCGTGATGGTCCGCATAAACGACACAAACCTACAAGGCAGTGTGGCCTCCATCAAACCTACTGTCGAAAACGGCATCGTCACCTTTCTTATAGCCCTCGAAGAGAAAGCACACCAGCTGCTGCGCCCGAGTCTGCGCGTGGATGTGTATGTGCACACGGTCGCCAAACCGAACACACTGCGCGTGAAAAACGGCCCTTACTTCAGAACGGCCAGCAAGCCCCAGGTATACGTGCTGCGCGACGGCGAACTGTTCAGAAGAGAAGCGAAGATCGGCGTGAGCAACATGGACTATGTAGAGCTGGAAAGCGGTGTACAGGCCGGTGAACAAGTGGTAATCTCTGACCTGGCTGAATACCAGCACCTGGATGAAGTGAAAGTGAAGTGAGTTTGAGGGTTGAGGAGTTTGAGAGTTTAGGATTGAGATAACTGAGAAGTGAGGTCCCTTTGTCTTTGCCTAATAGTCCTTTGTCAAGGAAGAAGATCGTGCTACTTGAGACGTGTGTCGTGATGCGGAAATATGATACGAAACCGTGATACGCAAATAAAACCATGAAAGAACTATACAAAATCTGTTTGCTGTTTGTGACGCTGCTGCCCTGTATGTCAGGTATAGCGCAGCCTGCCACGCGCACCTTGCGTCTGCAGGAAGTGATTGCGCTGGCACAGGAGCAGTCGGCGGCGGCAAGGCAGGCCGAGACCAGCCGCGAGAACAGCTATTGGCAGTGGCGCAGCTTCAAGTCAGACTACAAGCCGCAGCTCAGCCTCACCGGCACCCTCCCCGACTTCAGCCGCACCATCATGCCCGTAACACAGCCCGACGGCACCACTGACTTTAAACCAGTGTCGATCAACAACTCTGAACTTGGTCTGAGTCTGAGCCAGGTAGTGAGTCCGACCGGCGGACGGGTGTTTGTGACGTCGCTAATGCAGCGCTTCGATGACTTTGACCGCCAGCAAACCCGCTACAACGGCAACCCGGCTATCATCGGTCTGGAGCAGCCGCTGTTTGCCTACAACCAGTTGTCATGGGCTAAAAAGATAGAGCCACTCCGCTACCAGGAGTCGCAGAAGGCCTACCTGGAGGAGCGTGAAAAAATTGCCGTGAACGCCACCAAGCTATACTTTGATCTGCTGCTCGCCCAAACAAACCAGCACATAGCGAGTCAAAACCAGAGCAGCAACGACACGCTCTACCAGATCGCCCAGGAGAAGTATAAGCTAGGCCGCTTTTCTAAAAACGACCTGCTGCAGCTGCGCCTGGCGGTGCTGAATGCCGAGCTGGCCATGGCACAGGCCTCCCTCGATCAGCAGACTGCAGCATTAGCCCTCAAAACCTACATCGGCATGAAAGAAACTGACCAGTTGGAGTTAAACACGCCGGAAGGTATACCTGCCACGACCGTGCTGGCCGAGGTCGCCCTGGCCGAAGCCCGTAAGAACCGAAAGGAAAGCATCAACTTCAGCAGAAGACTGCTGGAGGCCGAGGCATTGATGGCCAAAGCGCATGGCGACAATGGCTTTAACGCCAGTCTGTTTGCTACTTTCGGACTCACCAACCGCGGCGCCTCCTTCACCGACATCTATACCCGCCCCGAAAACCAGCAGCGGGCCCGCATCGGCTTCAGCATGCCGATAATGGACTGGGGGCGGCAGCGCTCCATCTATAAAGTAGCCGAACTGAACAAGCAGCTGGTACAGTATACCGTGGACCAGGAAGATGCCAATTTCGAACAGGCGGTGCTCACGCAGGTGAACCAGTACAACACCCTTAAAGCCCGTATTGCCACCACTGCCGAAGCCGACGCCATCGCGCAGGAGCGTTACGAGATCGCCCGCAACACCTTCCTGATTGGCCGCATCAGCATCACCGATCTCAACATCGCACTGGCCGAGAAAGACCAGGCCCGACGCGCCCACATCGCTTCTTTGAGCGAATTCTGGACAGCCCATTATTCCCTGCGTCAGCTCACGCTATTTGACTTCGAGCAACAGCAGGTGATTGAAATGAGTGAGTGAATGAGTGATTTAGTGAATGAGTGATTTGGAGATTTGAGAATTTGAAGATTTGAAAATGTGAGAGGTATAGCTGTAGGGACAGGTCGCGACCTGTCCGAATCGTGCACGGGATTCCCCTCCCTGGAGGGGCCAAGGGTGGGTTAATCGTGCACCCAACAATTAGCAATTAACAATAAGCAATCAACAATTTATTCGATATTAGAACCAAGGTATAAAACTATGATCACGTTAAAGAACATCGAAAAAGTCTACCAGACCAAGACCATTGAGACGGTAGCACTGCACAACGTCAACCTGCACATCCCGAAGGGGGAGTTTGTGTCGGTGATGGGACCATCGGGTTGCGGCAAGTCTACGCTGCTCAACATCATGGGCTTGCTTGACGAGCCAACCAATGGCGTTGTGGAGATAGATGGCAGACCCATCAGCAGGTATAAAGACAAAGAACTGGCGCACATCCGCAATCAGAAGATCGGCTTTGTGTTCCAAAGCTACCACCTGATCAATGACCTGAGTGTGCTCGACAATGTGGAGCTTCCGCTGCTGTACCGCACTGGCGTTTCAGCTGCCGAAACCAGAAGACTCGCCCTCACTGCGCTGGAAAAAGTCGGCCTGAGCGCCCGCACCAAACACTATCCTAGCCAGCTTTCCGGCGGACAGCGCCAGCGGGTAGCCATTGCCCGAGCACTGATCGGTCAGCCCGAGATCATCCTGGCCGACGAACCCACCGGTAACCTCGACTCGGTGATGGGCGAAGAGATCATGAACATTCTGCTTCAACTGAACAGTCAGGACGGCACCACCATCGTGATGGTGACGCACGACGAGAACATGGCCCAGAAGACCGAGCGCCTCATCCGCTTCTTCGATGGCCAGCAGGTATCAGACGCTAAAACCACAGCCTACGACTATCAAAAGGTATAGCCATGCTGAAGAATTACATCAAAATAGCCTGGAAGGTGCTCTTGCGTCGCAAGTTCTTTACCTTCATCAGCCTCTTCGGCATCAGCTTTACTTTGTTGGTGCTCATGGTGGCCTCTTCGCTCTTCGACCATACCTTCGGTCCTCAAATGCCGGAACGCGAAACAGATAAGCTGCTCTTTGTGAACATTATGCGGGAGCAACGCGATGGAGGCTTCTCGAGTAGCGGACCGCCAAGCTACCGCTTTCTCGACCAGCATGTGCGCACCATGAAAACGCCTGAAATGGTGTCCATCAACTCCATGTTCTTTCAGGTGAACAGCTACATCAACAACCGTAAGCTTGCCCTGGACATCAAGTACACAGACCGTGCGTTTTGGGATATCCTGGACTTTAACTTCCTGGAAGGAAATGGCTTTAGCGAGCAGGATGTACGCGGCGCCAACCGTGTGGCCGTGATCAACGAAAACACCCGCAAGCAGTACTTCGGCACAAATAAGGCCGTGGGGCAGTACATCGTAGTGGACCAGGTGCGGTACCAGGTGGTAGGCGTGGTAGAAGACGTGCCGGCGCTGCGCCTGCACTCCTACGCCGATGTGTGGGTACCGATTACAATGAAGAGTCAGGAGTTCAACAGGCCCGGCCTTCGGGGCACCTACTTTGCTACCATCAAGGCGAGGTCAGCTGCTGACGTACCCAGGATAAAAGAGGAGTATGCGGGCATCATGCAGGAAGTAGAGCGCCAGCAAACAGAAAAAGGCACGACACTTTCCTCCCATCCAGATACATTTCTGGAAAGCATTGCCCGCACGTTTCTGAGCAACGGCAAAGACTCCGGCTTAGGCTTCCTGTATATTATCATGGCAGGCCTGGCGCTGTTGTTCATGCTACTGCCCACCATCAACCTGGTTAACATCAACATCAGCCGCATTATGGAGCGCTCATCCGAAATTGGCGTACGCAAGGCCTTCGGTGCCACCTCTTCCACCATCATCGGGCAGTTTATTATCGAGAACGTTTTCCTGACACTGCTTGGAGGCTTGCTGGGCTTTGTGCTGTCGGCGGGAGTGCTCTGGCTGATCAACGACAGCGGCGTCATCGTGTATGCGAACCTGGGACTCAACCTCCGCATCTTTGCCTTCGGACTGCTGCTCTGTCTGGTTTTCGGTCTTATTTCCGGAGTGTATCCGGCCTATAAAATGTCACGCTTAAATGCCGTAGAGGCGCTGAAAGGAGGTACAAAATGATACGCCATTTATTCAAACTGATCTGGAACCGGAAAAAGAGCAATTTCCTGCTCATGACCGAAATCTTCTTTTGCTTCCTGGTGCTCTTCGGGGTGATGAGCCTGGTAGTGTACAATGTGCGCAACTACACCAAGCCTCTTGGTTTTGAGCATGACAATGTGTGGCTGCTCACCATGCGTCCCAGCGCTGACTCCGCTGCCCTCAACCACCAGAACCTGGTACAGGTGGTACAGCAGGTGCGTGCGTACCCAGAGGTCGAGTATGCCGCTCTCACAAGCAGTAATGCCCCTTTTGCCTTTAGCCAGATGACGAATAATCTTTCATATGGCAACAAGCGAAGCACACAGGCAGACCAATATGAAGTGGATGACAACTATGCCGATGTATTGCAAATACAGCTAAGTCAGGGACGCTGGTTTGGTGCGGAGGACAATGCCGCCCACCACGAGCCCATCGTGATAAACCGCGAAATGCAAAGGCAGCTATTCGGAGAAGAGGATCCCCTTGGCAAGCTAATCCCCCAAAACGATTCGGTGAACTACCAGGTAGTGGGCGTAGTGGAGCACTTCAGAGGGTATAGCGAGTACTCCGCCGAGCGACCGGCTTATTTCAACCGAATCAGCCTGCAGCAAAGCGACAAGGCCTTTTGGGGAGAACTCTTGATCCGGGTAAAGCCAGGCACCGGCATTGCATTCGAGGAGGAGATGGTGCGTGAGGTTTCAGGCATCGGCAAAGACTGGACACTGGAGGTGGCGACCCTGGAAAAAATGCGTCAGAGTAAGTCAAAGCTTACGATGGTACCCATGATTGCCCTGGGACTTGTCTGCGGTTTTCTGATCCTTAATGTGGCGCTGGGCCTGTTTGGTGTGCTCTGGTATAACATCAGCCGCCGCAATGGTGAGATCGGGCTTCGCAGGGCGCTGGGCGCCTCGGCCAACCAGGTTTACCGGCAGTTTATCGGAGAGGTGCTGGTGCTGGCTACTTTCGGTCTGCTGCTGGGTGTGGCCTTTGCCGTACAGTTTCCGCTGCTGCAGGTGTTTGAGGTTGAATCGGTAGTCTACTTCTTAGCCTTGGGTATAAGTGTGGTTGTTATTTATATACTGGTGGTTGGTTGCGCCCTCTACCCTAGCCGACAGGCAGCAGCCATCCACCCTGCCATCGCCCTGCACGAAGAGTAATAGCAATTTATACCTGAAAAAATTATCTTTATACCTGATTTAGCAGCTCCTGTTCCATGATCCTGATAATAGACGACGATGTAGCGGTTCGTGCCTCTTTGAGCATACTGCTCAAGCAGCACGGCTTTAAAACACAAGAGGCTGCTTCCCCGAAGGAGGCGCTCGAAATAGCGCAGCAGCATCCCCTGCAGCTCGTGATCATGGACATGAACTTTTCCATCGAGACGACAGGTCATGATGGACTACAGTTGCTGGGGACGTTCAAGCAACGAATGCCGCAGCTACCTGTCATCCTGATCACGGGTTGGGGTTCGATCAGTCTGGCGGTGGAAGGTATGCGCCTGGGTGCAGCCGATTTTATCACAAAGCCCTGGAGCAACGACTACCTGGTGCAGGCAGTGCACACAGCGCTCAGTCTGTCGCAGCAGGCACCCGTAAAAGACGAAGCCCTAACCCGCAAAAAACTGGACCAGCGATATGACTTCAAAAACATTGTAGGCCAGGACCCGCAGCTGCTGCAGATCCTGAAGCGGATCGGGCAGATAGCGCCAACCGATGCCTCGGTACTAATCGAGGGTGAGAGTGGTACGGGCAAGGAACTGATAGCGGAGGCAGTGCATCGCAACAGCCTCCGCAAATCCCAGCCATTCGTGAAGGTGAACCTGGGCGGCATTTCAGCCAGCCTTTTTGAAAGCGAGATGTTCGGCCACAAACGAGGCGCCTTCACCGACGCCAAAGCTGACCGGGTGGGTCGTTTCGAGATGGCCAACAAGGGTACCATCTTCCTCGACGAGATCGGTGAGCTGGACATGAACAGCCAGGTAAAACTGCTGCGCGTACTGCAGGACCGTACTTACGAAGTGCTTGGTGACAGTCGCTCCCGCAAGCTTGACATCCGGGTGGTATGCGCCACCAACCGCAACCTGGAGCAAATGGTGGAAGAAGGTAAATTCCGTGAAGACCTGTTCTACCGCATCAACCTGATCAAGGTGCGTATACCTGCTCTGCGTGAGCGCCCGGATGATATCCCGCTGCTGGTACAGTTTTTCGTGGAGAACATGAAGAAGACCTATCACCGGCCTGAGCTGGAAGTTAGCCCCAAAGCGCTGCACTGGCTAAAGGAGCTTTCCTTCCCGGGCAACATACGGGAACTGAAGAACCTGGTGGAGCGCACTGTGCTGGTAGCCGAAGATGATGTCTTGAGCGCCGAGGATTTCCAGGCGCAGGCGCAGCAGGGCCCTGTGAAGGCTGGTGATAAAGCCCTGCCCGCTGTGGGTACCATGACGCTGGATGAGATCGAAGCCTCCATGATCCGCAAGTCCATGGCCTACTACCACAACAATGTTAGCAAAGTAGCCCGTGCACTTGGTCTGAGCAGGGCCGCCCTCTACCGTCGTCTCGAAAAGTTTGGCATCCCCTATGAATCTCAGGACTAAGTTCATCCTCTTTGCGGTTGCAGTACACGTCCTGCTGGCAGCGATGGCCTATTTCCTGCTACAGGAGAATAAGCTGCTGTTTATAGGGATGGAGGTGCTGGTGCTGCTCTCCGTTGTGATAACAGTGAACCTGTACAGTGCCTTCTTCAAGCCGCTCAACCTGATTCGGGCAGGTATAGAGTCTATCCGCGACAAGGATTTTTCTACCAAATTTGTGCGGGTAGGACAGCCGGAGCTGGATGAACTGGTGGACGTGTACAACCGCATGATCGAGCAGCTGCGGCAGGAACGGGTGGCACAGGCCGAAAAAAGCTTCCTGCTCGAGAAAATCATTCGCGCTTCTCCTGCCGGCATCATCCTGCTCGACTTCGATGACCGCATCGAAAGCATCAACCCAGCCGCCGAGCGTTACCTGAAGCTGTCTGGCCAGGTATTGCAGGGCAGCTCACTGGAGGCACTCCCCAGTACCTGGGCCCGTGAGCTGACACAGGTACAGGCAGGCCAGCCCTATACCTTCCGCCTCAATGGCATTCGCACGTTCAGGGCACACCGGGCACACTTTATCGACCGTGGTTTTCAGCGTGCCTTCATTATGATGGAGGAACTGACCGAAGCTATCATCAAAAATGAGCGACAGGCTTATGAAAAAGTGATCCGGATGATGTCGCACGAAGTGAACAACTCAACTGGTGCCATCAACTCCATCCTGGACTCAGTGCAGTACTACACCCCGCAGATAGACGAGGAGCACCGCGAGGATTTCACCTACGCCCTGCAGGTAGCTATTGACCGCAACACCAACCTGAGCAGGTTCATGGCCAATTTTGCTGATGTGGTACGCCTTCCCGCTCCTTCCAAAAAGCCAGTGCAGGTACAGGTGCTGCTCAAGCGGCTCGAACGGCTGATGCTGCCCCAGCTGGAGCAGCGACAGATTACTTTGTCTTTACAGCTGCCCGCTGCCCCCCTTTGCATACCGATGGACGAGCAGCAAATAGAACAGGCCCTGCTCAACATCCTCAAAAATGCCATGGAAGCCGTGAAATCAGGAGGAAACATCTGTGTGGAGCTGCAGCAGGAACCGCCTAGCCTGACCATCACCGACGATGGCGAAGGTATACCAGATCACGTCCGCCCCATGCTGTTCACGCCCTTCTTCAGCACAAAAGAAACCGGACAGGGTATCGGCCTGACCATGATCCGGGAGATTTTACTGAGCCACGGTTTTCAGTTTTCGCTTGAATCAAGTGAAAATAAGCTCACCACTTTTAGAATAAGCTTTGCCATGAGTGGAGGTAAATAGAACTAATCCAGCAAAAAGAGTCGATACACTATGTTTCTTTTGAATCATTTTAATAATCATCTAAATTTTATTCTGAATGTAACCCCATTCACTAAATTTCCGTAGGCGCCCGCATACAACCTATGTTATAATCCGCTATATTGGTTCTATAGTTCGTTTATTTACTCACAAGATGGAATACAATATAGTAGTAGCCCCTAACCTCGAAACACTGGCAACAGAGGTTGCCGTATTATTTCCGCAAGGCTGGAAGCTGAAAGGTGGAATAATTGAGCATGCTGAAGGATTTTCGCAGCAGTTGATACGCAAAACATCTGATAAGCTGAAACATCGCCAGATGCCTGAGCCCCGCGCCAAACAGCGCCGCACCAAATGGATTGAATAGTTAAGCATACTATATACCCTTTATATATGTATCGAAACCACCTTTTCTATACCTCGTGTATAGGAAAGGTGGTTTTGTTTTACACTCCCCCTATCTACAAGTAACACTGGTTGCCTACTACCTCACCTCCCTGTTCATTTAATCCCCTTAACTCACTTCTTTCCATACATTAATTGCACTTTACTTATAATATAGTTATATTAATTTAACGCCCTGATTTCACTACTGCTTTTCTCAAATTTTAATTTACAAACTTTTTACATTCCACAAAATATTAAATATCAGCTACTTAAAATAAAAACGAAGCATTCAATACATTAAAAGCACATAATATTTTCTAAAATCAGAATCTTTTTGCGGCTCCTATAGTATATATGGCTGATACAATTTTTTGGGTATGCATGCTGCTATTCTTAAGCAGTATGTAGCCCCGGAGTGCTGTAAATGAGCAGCCTCTATACAATCTTCACTATATACAACACCCTAACCAAAACAAATGAGACGAGTCGTATACTTTCTACTCCTACTGATAAGCGCCTCTTCGTGCCTGAGCAAAAAGGAGCTCGTATACATGCAAAATGAGAACCTGAAAGAAACAGCGGCAACCTCTATGCAAACCAGCTACACGCCCTACCAGTTGCAGCCTGCCGACGTGCTTTCTATCAAGGTGCAGAGTTTAGAACCTGAAATATCCAATATATACAACATCGTGCCGCCCTCAAGCGCCTTCGGCTTTGCTGACCCAGGCACTATGTTTCTGAGCGGTTACTCCGTGGACGACGAAGGCAACGTGAACCTTCCTAATGTGGGCAAAGTGAAAGTGGCAGGGCTTACCCTGCAGCAAACGCAGGAGCTGATTCAGCGCAGCGTAGACCGCTATATCACCAACGCTACCGTAGTAGTGAAGCTCATCAACTTCAGAGTAAGTGTGCTGGGCGAAGTAAACCGTCCGGGACAGTACTTTGTGTACAACGAGCGGGCGACCCTCTTCGACGCGCTCGGCATGGCGGGTGACCTGACACGCGGTGCTGCCCGTGAGAACGTAAAGCTGGTGCGCCAGACCCCTGGTGGATCTGAAGTAGTACTTCTCGACCTTAAAGACCCGAATATCGTACAATCTAGATACTACTTTATGCAGCCCAATGATGTGCTGTATGTAGAGCCGTCCGTTGCGCAGGTTAAACGCGACAACCTGGTGTCGCTTAACGTGGTCACCATTGCCCTGGGGGTTATTTCTACGGCGGCAGTTATCCTGAATTATTTTAAGTAAGAATCCTCCATGAAACGAAAAAATAAAGAGCACGAAATAGATCTGCGTAGCTGGCTTTTCAAGTTCCGAACCAGATGGTATCTGTTTCTGGCTTTTGTACTGGTGGCGATGGCAGGGGCCTATATCTATGTTAAAAGCTCCACCCGCATTTATGCTTTTAAGTCAACACTCCTGCTGGGAGATCAGCATACCGGTTCTAAGAAAGCACAGGAGCTGCTAAACCTGCTGGATGTACAGAACAAAGGGATCAAAGTAGAAGATGAAATCGGCATTCTGACCTCGGCCGACATGATTCGCAGCACCCTCAAGCAGCTTGATTTCTCGGTCTCATACTACAAAGTGCCCGACCACTGGCTCAACACGGGGCTAGACCTTATTAAAGAGGAGCAATACGAAAACGCTCCATTCGTGGTACGCCTTGATACCAGCTCACTCCAATTAGTGGACATTCCGCTGGAGGTGCGTGTGCTGAACGACAAAGAATACGAACTGACTGTAAAGGCGGAGACCCCTCCTCTGTATGATTTCAGAAAGCACACCGTTGAGCAGATCATTACTGAGGTAGACTATACCAAAGTGCTGGAGTTCGGCAAGCCTTACAAAGACAAATACCTGAGTTTTACGATTGAGCGAGCCAATCCTGAAGACAAGATTGACGCCAAAAAGCACTACTTCGTGCTCAACAGCATGGAAAGCCAGGTGGCCCAGTATGCCAACACATTACATGTCAAGCCGATTGAGCGTGAGGCACGTGTTCTGGAGTTGAGCACCAAGGGCGCTATCCCACAAAAGGAGCTGCTCTTCCTCAACACGCTGATGGACACCTATGTGAAGCGCGACCTGGACGAGAAAAACATGAATGGCCAGAAAACACTGGAATTCATTGATGGCCAGATTGCAACCCTGACTGACTCGCTGCGTCAGAGTAAGCAAGCGCTTTCTACTTTCCGCTCTACCAACCGCATCGCCAACATCGACGTGCAGTCGAACATCAGCTATGAAAAAATGGCGCAGCTGGAGATGGAAAGGTCTAAGCTGACAACCGAGAAGCAGTACTACGTGACGGTGCTCGACCAGATAGAGGACGACGAAAGCTTTACACAGGCTGTATCGCCGGCCGTAGCAGGTATACAGAACCCTAACCTGGCCAATCTGTTCAACGAGCTGTCGCGACTGAACCAGCAGAAAGCCTCCTACAGCGTGAGTGCCACTGCCGAAAACCCACGCATCCGGGTAATCGATAGCGAGATCAAAAGCACACGCAGTGCTATCATTGCGAACATCCGCAACCTGGTGCGCTCCACCGACATCTCCATTGCTAACGTGGACAAGCGCATCAACCAGCTGGAGTCCAGCATTGCGAAGGTACCTGAGAACGAGCGTCGCCTGATGGAACTGCAGAGCCAGGCTGACTTTGTGAACAAGAAGTACGACTTCCTGCTCGAAAAACGCGCCGAAGCGGCTATTGCACTGGCTACCAACACCACTGACAAGAAAGTAGTCGACAAGGCTGCTATGTGGGGAGCCGGGCCGGTGAACGTGAAGCCGAAAATGATCTTCATGCTGGCCTTTATTCTGGGCCTGATCATACCTGCTGCCCTCATCGTGCTACTCGACAACGTAGACAATACCATACAGGGTAAGAACGACCTGAACAATGTGACCAACATTCCGTTTCTGGGTGTGATCGCGCATGGCACCAAGGCTGACAAGCTGGCCGTGAAAAACAATCCGCGCTCTGCCATTGCCGAGTCGTTCAGGTCCATCCGTATTAACCTGCAGTACCTGATGTCCGAAACCGACTTCAAAATAGTAGGCGTGACATCATCGGTGTCAGGCGAGGGCAAGACCTTTACCTCTGTCAACCTGAGCAGTGAGATGGCCATGGCAGGCAAACGCACCATCCTGATCGAGTCGGATATGCGCAAGCCTACTTTTGGCAAGTACTTCAACACGCACAACGCAGCTGGTCTGTCCTCATACCTGAGCCAGGGACTGCCGCTGGAAGAAGTGATTCAGAAAACTGATATCGAGAATCTGGATATTATCTCCTGTGGTCCTATACCTGACAATGCCATCAAGCTGCTGGAGCACAAGCGTATGGCCGAGCTGATCGCCAAGCTGAAGGAACAATACGAGTATGTGGTGATCGATACGCCACCGATCGGATTTGTGGCCGAGTACTTTATCCTGATGAAGCACATGGACGTAAACCTGTATGTAGTGAAGCACAAGTACACAAGCAAGGACATGCTCACACAGGTGAACGAATTGTACGCAGCCCGAAAGCTGAAGAACATTTACATGGTGATCAATGACCTGGACTACAACAACACCTACGAGTACGGATACAAGAAAAAAGGCAGCTACTACTACGTATAGCGCCTAAGCAATACATACATGTGCGCTTGATCTTAAAGGTGCTGTGGGATGCAGATTCCTGCAGCACCTTTTTTGAGAAGAGCACGATTACCTGAACCTATACATGAGTAAAAATTTAGCTTCGAAGGCGGTTAGTGGGTTAAAGTGGAGCTCGGCCGGCACCATCGCCAATGCCGTGATGCAGATTGGCTATACCTCGGCCATGGCCCGCTTACTCGCTCCCGAGGCCTTTGGTCTGGTCGCCCTTTCAGCTGTTATCCTGCGCTTTGGTTATTATTTCGCCAACCTGGGCCTTAACCAGGCTATCATCCAAAAAGAAGAACTGACCTCTGAGAACATCCGGGCAGCCTTCACCTCCTCCGCCCTACTGGGTGCTGTATTTACGGTGCTGGCCTGGGCGCTGGCGCCTTATGCCACCCTGATCTTCGACATGCCGGAAGTGGTGCCAATTGTGCGCGTCATGGCGCTGGCATTTGTTGTCGGGGGCGTGTCGGCCACAGCGACTAGCTTGCTGCAGCGCAACATGCGTTTCAAAGCACTAAGCATCGTGGAAACGGGCTCTTACGTGGTGTCGTACCTGGGAGTGGGCATCCTGCTGGCGTGGTTGGATTTTGGGGTATGGAGCCTTGTGTATGCTTCGCTGATACAGCAGGCACTAGTGGCACTGGGAGCTTATGTCATGGCACGCCACAATGTACTGCCGGTCGTGCGGTGGGAGGCTTACAGAGCCCTGCTCGCCTATGGCAGCAAGATGTCTGTCATTAGTTTTTTTGAGTTTATCTACACCGAACTAGCCACGCTTCTGATCGGTCGTGTATTCGGCGCATACCGACTGGGTATCTACAACCGGGCCTTTATGCTCGTCAACCTGCCCATGTACAATCTGACGCGCACCGTATCGCGCGTTGTCTTCCCCTCGTTCAGCAAGCTGCAGTCCGAAACCGACAAACTGGCCAAGGTATACCTCTCCAGCACCACCCTGCTGGCGACCCTGATCATACCGGTCTGTCTGGGCATTATGATTGCGGCACCCGAGATCGTGTATGTGGTGCTGGGCGACCAGTGGGGCGAAGCTATCCCTGTGCTGCAGGTGCTGAGTCTGGCTATTCCGCTTAGCTTCATCACCATGTTTGCCGGCATCGTGTGCGATGCCAAGGCTGTGCTTAACTGGAAGATTGTGATCACCATCACACTGATCGTAGTCATCAGCGGCCTGTTCTTTCTACTCAAAGACTATGGCCTGGTAGGCTTCGGCTTTGCGCTGCTGATCAGCGAGCTCATCCGCATCGGCATGTACCAGACCCTGATGAAGAAAATACTGCACCTCTCATACTGGAAGCAGTTGCGGGTATACCTGCCAGGCATTCTGAATGGTGCTGTCGTAGCTGTAGTTGTATACCTGGTGAGCACCTTGTTGCGTGGCATGGAACTGCCGCACCTGGTGATCCTGCTCGCACAGATGATCACAGGCGCCTTTATATTTCTTGCCATGATACTGCTCTTCCCGCACAGTGCACTCAAGGAGCAACTACATATGGTCTTTTCCAAACTGGGCGTACAAGACAACCCGACCTCCTACTATGGAAGAATGCTGATGCGGTATAGAAAGAGTTTGGTAAAAGAAACTGAGCATGTATAAACAAGGTATAAATAAAAGATGAGTCGGCGGTTAGCCAGCCTTGTCTGACCTGATGCATACTAATTAACCTTAGGATAAAACCAAATGACTATAGGAGTAGCCGGGCCCGTTAATTTGCAAATACTTAACTGGGACCTCAAAGATAAAAACTTACCTCAGACCAATGCGTTTCCCCTAACCTCGCATTTCATCAATGCATTGCTGAAAAGAGGATTTAAAGTAATTGCCTATACCAACTCAACCGAGATTGCGGAGCCAATGGTGCTGGAGAGTGGCAACCTCAAGGTTTGCATTAGCCGCCAAAAGCCACAGCCTGGCCGTCGCCTCTTTCTTTTTGAGGTAGAGGATCTTCGTAAGATGATGGTAGCTCATCCGGCTGATTTCATCAGTGCATTCTGGAGCTATGAATATGCCTGGGCAGCCTTAAAAACAGGGAAGCCAACTGCTGTCAGTTTTCACGACGTTGCTTTCCAGATTCTGCTTAACATTCCGGATATGTTCCGGGTGGTACGCTGGTTAATCAACTCCATTGTAGTGTCGAAGGCGAAACATCTGATTGCCAACTCGTCCTATACCTACAATCAATTGGCAAGACGCACACAGAAAAAAACACGCATCATCGATAACTTCTACACAAGCGAACTGGAGGAGAGCATACCTGTGCCGCTGATCAAGGGTAACTACATCACTACGGCTGTGCAGGGCTTTACACACCGCAAAAATGTGCAGAATGCCCTCCATGCCTTTGCCCAGGTACGGGCCAGACATCCCGAACTGGCGTATCATTTAATAGGAGTAGACATGGAGGAAGGCGGCCTGGCGCAACAGTATGCCCAAGCCAATGGTCTGACCGAAGGCGTGCGTTTTTTAGGCCCGCTGCCTTTCGACGAAGTGTACCAGCAAATAGTGCATGCGCGTGTGCTGCTTCACCCCGCCCGGGAGGAGTCGTTTGGCATGGTACCCCTGGAGGCCATGGTGGGCGGCACGCCTGTAGTAGGCGGCAGTAAAAGCGGCTTTATACCTGATCTGCTTGACCACGGCAAGGCTGGCCTGCTCTGCAATGTGGAGTCACCCGACGACATAGCTGCTGCGCTGCTCCGGCTGCTGGAAGACGAGCAACTGGCTGCGGAAATGACGGAGAAAGGCCGGGCCTTTGCCCGTGCCAGTTTTTCTGAGGACGTGATCATAGACAAGCACCTGGCTTACTACAGCGACATAGTGGGCAGACCGATTCAGCCTGACAACTCACAGTACGAACCTGAAAACGCTTTACACCGTAACACCATACACACTGCCAAATAGCTGCAGTAGATGTTGGATTGCCCGCTACAATGAAAATTAATTACAGCTTTCTCTTTATTATCCCTATCGCCCTGATCCTGCTCATGGACAACATGTTCACGGAGTTGGCCTTTCCGAACAACCTGGAGGCGCAGGGAAACATGCTGAACATGCTGATGAAAGGTATGGCGGCCGTGTCGTTCGGCTACAGCGCCCTGTACTTCATGCGCATGTCGCCCGTAATGCGGGTAGCGTTTGGACTTACCACGCTGTATGTGTTCGCTATGGTGTTTGAGTCGTATTACTTCTATGGCACCCCGATGGTATACCCGCACGTGTTCCAGAAGCTCTTCCTGTTTTACTTTATTTTCTTTGTATATACCTTTTACAAAGGCAATTTTTACCTCAAGTTCTCGCACCTGGTCTGGTTCATCCTGGGTGGTTTTTGGCTCAGTGTAATTGTGGTTCACCCCGATAAACTGAGCCTCGGTGCCTTTACCTCGCATGAGCGCGGGGTATACGCCTCCTCGGTTTACATGCTGGTCATTCCATTTATGTATTTCCTGAGCAGGTATATTTTCGAGGGCAAGCTTTTCAGCTTGTTCATGGCTTTCTTTATCCTGGTGTCTATCGTGTTCTTCCAGCACCGTACCGTCTGGATCTCGACAGCTATCATTCTGATCGTTTACTACCTGCTTATCCGGTTCAAGTCAGGTCTTTCCATCAACTTCGTCGCTAAGTTCATGCCCATCGGCATCGTGATGCTCATAGCAGGTATAGCGAGCAGCGCCTTTTTATTCTCCACCAACCCCGAGATCATTACCAAAATAGAGGAGAGCTTCTCTGACATCGAAAATTTCGACTCGCAGGGTACGGGTGGCTGGCGTTATATACAGTGGATGTCATACCTGCCCTTTATCCAGGAGAACTGGCTGATAGGCATGCGCTTCGAGGGTTTTGAGCTGCCCATCCAGTTCTGGCGTGACGACACCAACGAACCAGTGTTCGACGACGGTCAAGGGCACCACTTCCATAGCTTTTATGTAGATGTGCTGTTCTACACTGGTTTTGTGGGATTGGCGATCTACTCGATCATGCCCATTTACGCTATTGCAAAAGGCTTGCGTTCCAAAGCCATGACCGTGCACCAGATCATCCTGGTAGCCTTTATCAGTACGGGTTTCGTGTATGGTTTCTCTTACGTGCTGCCCGTATTCTACTATGCCATACTGGGCTGGACGATTGTGTATATGGAAGAAGATGGTGTGGAGCGAACGACCTACCTGCGCGACTTCGGCTCCCGCTGGAAGGCAAAAGCAATTGGACAGTACCGCAGGTTAACAGCCGCCTGAGCATAACAACTTCTGACAGCGATTTCAGTATACAATTCCAAACATATTGTTATACCTTAATATTATGAGTAATTCTATTCCGAACACCCCCTTGCACACACCTGTGTTGCTAATCATATTTAATAGAGCTCATACCACACAACAAGTATTCGACCGTATCCGACAGGTGAAGCCCTCGCGACTGTATATAGCCGCCGATGGCCCGAGACCTGGCGTGGAGACAGATATAGAGAAGTGCGCCGAAACGCGACGCATTGTAGAGCAGGTAGACTGGGACTGCGAAGTGAAAACGCTGTTTCAGGAGAAAAACCTGAAGTGTGGTGTAGCTCCGGCTACGGCAATAAGCTGGTTCTTTGAGCACGAAGAATCAGGCATTATTCTGGAAGACGATTGTGTGCCTTCCAAAAGCTTTTTCTGGTTCTGCCAGGAGCTTCTCGAGAAGTACAAGTACGACACGCGCATTATGCATATCAGCGGCAACAACTACCTGAATGGCTGGCGCAAAGACAATGACTACTCTTACTACTTCTCGAACAAAGTAAATGCCTGGGGCTGGGCTACCTGGCGCAGAGCCTGGCAGCTATTCGATTTTAACCTAAAAGCATACCCGGAGCTCAAAGAGAAAGGCTATCTGAAAGGGCTTTTCCTGCATAAATTTGAAGAGACATACCGCCTGAGCAAACTGGAGGAGGCATTTGCCAGCATTCCGAACGGAGACATCTGGGATTACCAATGGGAGTTTACCGTGTACAGCAACTCAGGGCTCTGCATTGTGCCAGAAGTCAATCTGGTCCGCAATATTGGCTTCGGTGAAGATGCCACGCACACGTTTAACACACATGATAACAAGGCACAGATCAAAGAGAATGAGATCTCATTCCCGCTGCGCCACCCTCGCTTTGTCGTACGTGACATAGAGTCTGACAGACGCAACTTCAATCACTTGATACGGGGCAAAGTAAGCTCAAAGCTTAAAAGCATCCTGAGCTTTAATTTGTAAAAATATTCCTATTACAAACGCTCTTATTTTCGTAGAGAGCATTGTTGGCAGTGCTGCGTTGCAAATTAGCCTGCCAGGAATGCACAGAAAAATAGATTTACATTAGAACCACATGATAAGCATCGTTATACCTGTTTTTAACAGAAAAGAATATACAAGGGACTGTCTCCAGTCATTGAGAAAGCAAACCGACCAGCGTTTTAAAGTCATAATTGTAGACGATGGCTCAACAGACGGTACTGAAGATATGCTTCGGGAAGAGTTTCCGGAAGTGGAAGTACTCAAAGGCAGTGGCAACTTGTTCTGGACGGCTGGCGTGAACATGGGAATCCGGCACGCACTGAAGCAGGATGCTCAACTCATCATGACCATGAATAATGATGTGATCACGGATGAGCGCCTGCTGGAAAAGATGTATTACTGGCACGAGCAAAAACCTGCCGCGCTGCTGGGGACGCTCGAACTGGATGCCAATACAAAACAGCCCATTTTCGGAGGGGAACGGCTTAACTGGCTGCTGAACACCATCGACGAAGTACTCCCTTCGCTATCGGAGGAAGAGCAAAAGGGCTTGCACGCTGTGACGCACCTGCCTGGAAGAGGCCTGCTTATACCCCGGGCAGTATTTGAGAAAATAGGGCTCTTCGACCAGGACCGCTTCCCGCATTATATTGCCGACTACGACTACACCCACACTGCCAGAAGAGCTGGATTTGAACTGTATGTGAACTATGATGCAAGGCTGCTCACGTATCCGGAAGAAAGCGGGGAACGACAGATCAGAAGCGAAAAGAGTTTTAAAAACTACTACAAGCACCTGTTTGACTTGAAGGGAGGCGGTAACCTGCGGGACTTTACCAGGTTCACACTCAAGAACTGCCCTACACCTTACATCCCGTTTCACCTGGCGAATGGCTACACGCGCAGGCTCTTTGGTTATTTTTTAAAATAACACCATCTGAGGTACTAAATAATTGATTTGAAGCTAGATTCACCATACATCAAAATAATGAGCATTGCTATTCCCCTGGTGGTGGTAGCAATGCTTTTTGCTTATTACTATACCCAAGGGCACCTGCCTGGAGCCAAAAGGAGCGCCAAAGCCACAACAGTTGGCTATGACAACCCGATCGTGATCAGCAAAGGAGGCACCTACTCCGGCAATTGGGAATCAAGAAATTCAGAGGTGGCTGCTGTGGAAATCAGGACGTCCGAGCCAGTCATTATCGAAAATTCAAGTATCAGAGGAGCCGGTTATCTCATTAAAAGTTGGGGACACTCGGCCAATATTACTGTTAGACATACCAAAGGCTACGGCCTTACCCCCACCCCGTGGTTTATATATGAGAAGCCACGGCGTTTTCTGATCGTTAACGATTTCAAACACGTGGTGGTAGAGAACTGCTACATGGAGAATACTGCCGGCATCTACATAGGGGACGGATACAAGGGCGACAGTAGCCCAAACAACACCATCAAGATCCGCTACAACAAGGCCAGGAACATCGATGGACGCATTTATGGTGGCTGGTACCGGGTTCAGTTCGTGCAATTAAATTTCCGCAACCCAGTACAGCATGCCGAAATAGCATGGAACGAGGTGATCAACGAGCCAAACAGGTCGCTGGTAGAAGACAACATCAACCTGTCCAACTCACGGGGCACACCCGACTCTCCCATTCGCATCCACAACAACTACATCCAGGGAGCCTATCCTTACCCAGCCGACAGCAAGGACTATTCGGGTGGTGGCATTATTGCTGACTCCTGGTACGAAGACGGTATGGGCGATCCCAAAGAGGTTGCTACAGCTCATGTAAAAATTTACGATAACCAGACGGTAAACCTTGGAAACTATAACTACGCCATTGCAGGCGGCAATAACATTGAGGTCTTTAATAACCGCGCCGTAAACGCTGCCCGCTTTGAGGATGGTGGAAAGTTTAAGATGTGGACGCAAGGACTGTACGGCTACGACTTCTATAAAAAGAACGCAACCTTCAACAATACCTTCCACAGCAATGTAATTGGAATCATGGGGCAGGACGGAAGAAATGACAATCATTATTTTCCAGATGGAACAGTCCACGAGCGCAATAATACCTTTATTGAAGGTGAGATAACAAAAGAAAGCGAACGGGCAGAGTATCAAATCTGGAAGTTGAAGCTAGAGACAAATAATATCTTCCTTGGTCCCCGTGTATTGCCGCCTACCTCAGGCTCGAGTAAGTCAGTTAGTTTTCAGTAACTGAGCTATCCGTAAGATTCAACTTACCTCAGCGATGGATCCATCGCCTGGCGTTTTGCACTGCCTCCCCCAAATCACAACTCCGGTTTTTAGCCTCAGGGTACCGATTCGGAGTTGCAACACCTATGAAAAACCTAACAGTAAACCCTATCTTATTAAATATATTATATTTTATATATTACCTATTTTTATTGAATCCATGACCCAAAATTGATCTATTATCTTATATTTCAGATTAATTATTATAAATAATGTTATATGGTTTACGCCTTTAGTTATAATAAAAAGTTTGGACTTTTAAAATTTTTGTAACTTTTTTCAATCGTTACCTCATCAACAAAAGCCTCAAAACAGGCTAAAAAAGCACTTTTTGTCTCTTTTCGAAATTGAAATATCCAAAGTGTCTATGATTTAAATAAGAATTTATCATAAAAGACTGGTTTTTCTAAAAATTTCATACTTATATTTGCAACAACTTATATATGAAGATAAGGGCGAGGATTAGCCAAGCTTAATATTTTCATAAAAAGCACCAGGCAGCTCACCTGCTACACTAACAGAAAATGGTAGCTAACCTGGGGCCTTATAAGGAGTACATTTTTTAATTTTTCAACTTTTAGCCAAAAAGATGAATACAATTTCCACTAAGGTGACTAAGTGGACGGGGACAACTCTGTCTGCTTTCATGCTCACACTCGTAGCCTTTCTAATCTCGACAGGTTTCGTTAACGCCCAGACTTACAGCGGGCCATTAGTAATCACAAAAGGAGGCACTTACACAGGCAACTGGGAATCAAAAGATTCCGAGGTAGCTGCTGTAGACGTAAGAACTTCTGAACCGGTAGTAATCGTTAACTCAAACATCAGAGGTGCCGGTTACCTGATCAAGAGCTGGGGTTATTCAGCTAACATTACTGTCAGACACACCAAAGGTTACGGCCTAACTCCTACCCCTTGGCGTGATTATAAGAAGCCACGTCGCTTCTTAACAGTTAACAACTTCAAGAACATTGTAGTAGAGAACTGCTACCTAGAAGGTACAGCTGGTATCTATGTGGGTACGCGCTATGAGGGCAATGGCTCTACAAACGAAACTGTAAAGATCCGCTACAACAAAGCCAAGAACATCGACGGTCGCGTTCACGGAGGTGCTGAGCACTCGCAGTTCGCTCAGTTCAACTACCGCGGTAACCTGCCACACGCTGAGATCGCCTGGAACGAGATAATCAACGAGCCAAACAAGTCGCTTGTAGAAGACAACATCAACTTGTCTAACGCTCGTGGTACTTCTGCTTCTCCTATCCGCATCCACAACAACTTCATCAAGGGTGCTTACCCAATCCCTGCTACAGAAACTAAATTCTCAGGTGGTGGTATCATTGCTGACTCCTGGTACCAGGATGGCATGGGCGACCCGGCTTCAGTAGCCACTGCTCACGTGAAGGTATTTGACAACCAGACGGTAAACGTCGGTAACTATAACTACGCCATTGCTGGTGGTAACAACATCGAGGTATACAACAACCGTGGAGTAAACTCTGGTTTGTTTGACGATGGCACCCGCATGAACACACACAACGTGGGCCTGTATGGCTACGACTACTACAAGAAGGGTGCTACCTTCAATGCCGTAATGCGTAACAATGTTACAGGCGTTATGAGCCAGGGCAACCTTTTCGACAAGAACTACTTCCCTGATGGTCTGGTTAAAAACGAGAACAACCCATACGTTGGCGGTAACATCACAAAGCAGCACGAGCAGAATGAGTACAACGCATGGTTATCAAAGCTGAGCCGCAATGGTATCGCACTTGGTCCTAACGGATCAGCTCCGGCTACTTCTCCGTCGCAGCCAACACAAGATGCGCCGGTAGCAACTGCACCTGCTGAGCAGACACCATCTGCATCAACTTCACCATCAACTGGCACTACAACCGGTACTGCTGGCACTGGCAAGATCACACGTGACTTCTGGTCAAACGTACACGGCTCTACAATCAGCGTGGTGCCGGTAAACACGAACCCAACTTCTACGAGTGCAATAAGCTCGTTCGAGGCGCCAACAGGCCAGGGCAACAACTACGGCCAGCGCATCCGCGGCTACGTGACGGCTCCTGCCTCAGGCCAGTACACCTTCTGGATCGCGGCCGACGACGTGGCCGAGCTGTACCTGAGCACAAGCGAAGACCCAGCCAAGAAGACGCGCATCGCCCTGTCAAGCACCTGGACTAACCCGCGTGAGTGGACCAAGAACGCAAGCCAGCAGTCTGCCAAGATCACCCTGGAGGCCGGCAAGCGCTACTACATCGAGGCGATCATGCTGCAGGGCGGCGGCGGCGACAACCTGGCCGTGGGCTGGCAGCTGCCAAACGGGACCATGGAGCGCCCGATCGCTGGAAACAGACTGTCTGAAATGGGAAGCACTGCTCCTGTAGCAACAGCTCCTGCAACTACTACTACAACTCCTGTAGGTAAGATCACACGTGACTTCTGGTCAAACGTGCATGGTTCTACAATCAGTGTGGTTCCTGTGAACACAAAGCCTGTTTCAACTACTGAGCTTAACTCGTTCGAGGCGCCAACAGGCCAGGGCAACAACTACGGCCAGCGCATCCGCGGCTACGTGACGGCTCCTGCTTCAGGCCAGTACACCTTCTGGATCGCGGCCGACGACGTGGCCGAGCTGTACCTGAGCACAAGCGAAGACCCAGCCAAGAAGACGCGCATCGCCCTGTCAAGCACCTGGACTAACCCGCGTGAGTGGACCAAGAACGCAAGCCAGCAGTCTGCCAAGATCACCCTGGAGGCCGGCAAGCGCTACTACATCGAGGCGATCATGCTGCAGGGCGGCGGCGGCGACAACCTGGCCGTGGGCTGGCAGCTGCCAAACGGGACCATGGAGCGCCCGATCGCTGGAAACAGACTGTCACCAATCGAGTCGCTGATTGCTTCTGCAACGTCATCACTTTCTGCTGAGACAACTGACACTGACATAAGCTTTGAGAAAGTAAGCGCTTATCCTAATCCGTTCAACGACGTGGTGACACTCGATCTGGGCAAAGAGGAGATTAAGCTGCAGGAAGTAGTAATCCTTGATCAGGCTGGCACAGTAGTATACAAAGAAGCAAACCTGAAGGTAGAGAACAACAAGCTGGTGATGAACCTGGCTGCCAGCGGTCTCAGAGCAGGTCTGTACTTCCTGAAGTATACTGACAACGCCGGTAAGAGCGCTACAATCAAGCTTATCAAAGAGTAAGCATAGCTTATAATAAAAGTGGATCTTTCCTAACTCTAACAGAGGGGAAGAAACAGTAGATCCCACCAATTGGCCAGTGCCTGCTGGAAATAAAAAAACTCCCGCCTTAGTCGATATATTGACTAAAGCGGGAGTCTTTTCTTTGTTCACACCATCCCTAAAACACGGGACGCTTCATGCAATATTAGTTTTTGCGAACGAATTTCCAGGTATACAAACCAAGTCTGGATGTTGTTTTTTCTGATTCCGGCGCCTCCTCTGGAAAGCCAGCCCATGGCTTTTCTTCTACCCAGGTCATTTCCGTATCTGAAATAGCTGTTACTTTATACTGCCCTTTATCATTGCCCCGCTGTAGTTCGATGATGGTAGTATCAGCTGGGTCTGGAAAACTGTAATTCATTACTTCCGGAGTGCCTCCTGGTACAGTAACAGTCAGGCGTTTTCCGTCAAAACTGAAGCTCGTCTGGTATTGAACTGAGTCAGTGAACATGACTTCATCATCAATTGAATAATACACTCTTTTGATCATTGTGTTTGTCCAGTCGCCACGCATCTGGGCATCAATTTCCGAAACTGCTGGTTCGACCGTTTCATTGTCGTCGTCGTCACTGCATGAAGTGAAGACAAGGGCAAATAATATTGGTAATAGAAATAACTTTTTCATAAAAAATTAAAATTTAGATAAGTAAAGGTATTTTAAACTTGATGATAATTCATTTGTTAAACGGAGCACATGCGATGTTTTTCACCCATAGTACGAACCGCGCTTTGCAGGGTTTATTAAAAATTTCATAAATGCAATATTTGAATCAGAAGTGATTGTTATTCATTACGTTATGGAAAATTTAAAAGTTTTAACCGGAATTTTTATCCATTTTTCAACGAGCAGCTTCTGCTGCTGAACAGCGTAAGAGGCCTACACCTGCATGTTCTCCCATTGCCAGGTTTACAAAAAGCCCGTTTTCAAGATGCAGGCTACACTTCTCCTGCTATGGTTTCGACTGCATTACCGGGCCACCACCAGCTTGCGATTAAGGGTTTTGTTACTGCCTGCCACTGTCAGATTGTAGATACCCGGTTTTAAAGACATACCGACTGGCAGTGTCAGGTATAGCTCACCAAACTCGTCGGTTCGGACCTGCTGGCTAAGCACTTGCTTGCCGGAAGCATCAGTTATCATAAAGGTTACATCTTCGCTTTCTTTCAGGTTAGCTATCTCAATGGTCACTTCGTCTCCCACCGCAGCCGGATTCGGGTATACCCTGAAGGATGATGCAGCGGGTGAGCGGTCTTGTAGCAGTATGGTATTTGAGTAGGTGAAGGTACCATCCAGCCGAACCAGCCGAAGCCTGTAATACCCTTGCTCTTTGAGTGGCATATCGTCGGTAAAGGTATAATCTATGGCAGCCGTAGTAGTACCGGAAGCTTTCACCTGACCGATGGCTGTAAAGTTCTCACCGTCCTCGGATCGCTCTACCTCAAAGAAATCCGTTCCAAGCTCATAAAGTGTTCTCCAGTCTAGCCTTACAATTTTCTGATTGAAGTTCTCCCCCTCCGTATAGCGCCCCTCAAAGCTCAGGAACTCTGTCAGGTTGTTGTACACTTCAACGAAACGCCCCCTGATCTCCTCCGGCGAAAGCGCTCTGCCGAATAGCTTCACTTCATCCAGCTCGCCTTCGTAGTGGTAACTGTTGAGCATACTCGCATTAAAATAGCCAATAGTAACAGGCGATCGGCTACTGAATTCATGATCGTGTGCAAAGCTGCTGGTGGCTATTTGCTCACCATCGACATACAGTCTGATAGCCCCTGAACCACCTTCCCGCACCACTACTAATTGATGCCAGGCTCCGTCGTTAAGTTTTGGGCCGCTGTTCCCTACATAAGCACCTTTGAACTCGATGTCGGGCAAGTAAAACCCGGCTCTTCGGTCTTTGTCAAGTCCCAGCCACCACTGCGACGGAGAGTCCGTGGCATGGCGCCCCATCAGCACCTGGTTCTGGGCTTCGCTGCTACCCTCCCTGGTTTCGGTGCGGAGCCACAGTTCGATCGTAAAAGTCTCATTCGCTTTCCAATCAAAGTTCGGACTACCGATTACATCAAGCCCGGTGTCACGTCCATTAAACCGCTGTCCTCCTCCGACTACTCCTTTTACCGGGGCAGGTCGGCTTCTTTCTTGTACAATGGCATCGATGGGTGTGTACACATCCCGGTAATTAGATCCTGAAGATTCATTTAGCATCCAGTGGTGCAGCATTCCTATTTCCTCTTCCGTGGCGGCCTTCACCTCGACCTGAAAGCGTTGCGGAGCGCTCTCTCCCTGGCTGTTATTCGCTTTTACCTCCACTGCAAAGCTTCCGGCTGCCTGGGGAACCCAGGTGATTAGGCCCGTGCCTGCATTAATCGTCATTCCGGGGGGCCCTGATACCAGAATATAGCGAGGATCAGGTTTGCCCGCTGCATTTACGTCATACTTGTATTGCTGGTTAACCGTGCCGTAGGTAATAGGGGTTGATACGATCTCAGGTCTGACCGCTTCGGGGCCACAATAACTGCCTGCCCCCTGATTGTAGCGGGCACGCATTTCCTGCTCCGACAAATTGCGGTTGTAGACCAGCAATTCATCCATTACCCCATCAAAATAGTACTTGTTGTCGATATCGATGTACCCGATTGTGGTTGGGCTGGAAGACTCCATGCTTCCCCTGTAAGTCTTTTTCTCACTGACCCTGTCATCCACTCTGAACCCATCTACATACAGCTTGCTGATTTCATTGGGTCCATCCCGAACTACCGCCACATGATGCCACTTGCCATCAAACAAGTTCACAGCTTTGAGATAATCCTTTATGGTATGTGGCTCACCATAATTATCCTGCATATCAAAAACGGCATACCCCTCAGGGCTAACACCTAGCCACCAGGCTGTTAACCCATCAACTGATTTACGACCGATAATAACCTGGTTAGATGATTTACTGCTTACCTGCACCCATACCTCAATAGTAAAACTGCTGTGGGGGCCCCATTGGAAGCTTTCTATAGGGGTGAACTTCAGGCCAGTGCCTGATCCGTTAAATCGTTGACCACCTGCAAAGCGGCTACTGGCAGGTTCCGGGCAAGCAGCACAGTCTGCGCTTGCATTCGTCACGTAATCAGTATAGCTGCCGGCCACTTTCTCGTCCAGTCCAAAGTGATGCGCCAAGCCGGGAGGGCAGGAAGTCTGGGCCAGTGCCATATCCTGAACTGCTAAGCTAAGCAGCAGACTAAGTGCAGCGACGAAAGCCATGGTGCGTTTACAAGCTAACTGAAAGGAGGATAGGTATCGAAAAATGTACCTGAAGGTGGATGCTATCATATAAGCTCACTAAGTATTTGTATCACGGCGTTTGATTAATGCTCGCCAGTTTATATCGGGTTGTTTCGCGGTATCAATTAGAGCTGAACAGCTGCCGTTCTAAGCAAAATGCTAGTTTACAACATTGCATGTCCTGTACGAGGAGTATAGAGTTACTGTTGTATTAGAGTACAATAATATTACGCCGTAGCCGCCTAGATGTTCGGCTTTGTGGTATACTAAAATTGTCCATAAAGTAACTAATCCGAAAAGAGGCCCAAAGGGAGGAATATGAAGCTATATCTATGGCTAAGGCAGGCTCGGTAACACAACATACCTGTGGCAGGTTCGTGCAGTAAGGTGGCTGTCAAATCAGTGAATACAATTTTTTGATTATATAAACAGCCATTTCAAACCAGATGCGTATAGAAAGCTGCACAATAAATCCGGTGCATTTATACAGTCAGAAAAATATATACTGAAATCCTAAACCTTTTGACCTGACTCCTAATATAATAGAGAAAACAGGTTCTGTTTTTTGCCCTGCCGCAGGATACGGCCTGAATAACAGCTACCAAAGGACATGGGATCACACGCTTCTCTTTATCCATAACAGCGTCTATATATGTTATTTAACTCTACTGAATTTTTTATATTCTTCCCGGTAGTAGTTACGCTCTACTTCTTAACGCCCCCAAATCGCAGATGGCTAATCTTGCTGCTGGCCAGTTACTATTTCTATGCTTCCTGGAAGCCGGCCTATACCCTGATCCTGATCTTCTCAACTCTGGTGGATTACGGCTGCAGCCGTGCCATGGGCAGGTATAGCGACGAGGAAAAACACAAACGCAAGCCCTACCTCTGGATCTCGCTGCTCTCTAACCTGAGCATACTCGGCTTATTCAAGTATTACAATTTCTTCAACGAAAGCGCACGCGATGCAGCCTCGGCCCTGAACATGGACTATGCTGTGCCGGCTTTTGAGCTGCTGCTGCCCATGGGTATCTCCTTCTATACCTTCCAGACCATGAGCTACTCCATTGATGTGTACCATGGGCGCATCAAACCGGAGCGGCACCTGGGCGTGTTTGCACTGTTTGTGACGTTTTTCCCGCAGCTGGTGGCAGGCCCCATTGAGCGGGCGGGTAACCTGCTCGGACAACTCAAGGCCAATCATGCGTTTAGTTACGAGCGCATAGTGGGTGGCCTGCGACGCATGGGCTGGGGCTTCTTCAAGAAAATCATGATCGCAGACAACCTGGCTCTGATGGTAAACCAGGTATACAACAACCCGACCGACTACGAGGGCATCACCCTGATCATCGCCACTGTCTTCTTTGCTTTTCAGATCTACTGTGATTTTTCGGGCTACTCCGACATTGCCATCGGGGCGGCGCAGGTCATGGGCTTCCGGTTGATGGAAAACTTCCGCAGACCCTACTACTCCAAGAGTATTTCAGAGTTCTGGAGCCGTTGGCACATCTCCCTCTCCTCCTGGTTCCGCGACTACCTGTACATTCCGTTAGGGGGCAACCGGGTGGTGAAGTGGCGCTGGTACTACAACCTGTTTATCACGTTTTTGGTGAGCGGGCTATGGCATGGCGCTAACTGGACTTTTGTGGTATGGGGTGCCTTGCACGGCTTTTACCTGGTGTTTGCTATCCTTACAGCGAAACAGCGTGACGCCATGGCAGATAGTATTGGCCTGCGAAGCCGCCCGCTGCTTTACAAGTGGGTGCAGGTGTTAAGCGTATTCGCGCTGGTACTCTTTTCCTGGGTTTTCTTCCGGGCTAACTCCATTGGAGAGGCTTTCTACATACTGCAAAGCAGTGTGGCAGGTATAGGCAACATCCAGCAACTGCTCGCAGGTATAGACCTGCAGCACATCCTGTTCATGGACCAGGGCTTTAAGGTATTTGCGGTGTCTGTTATTTCGATCATGATCATGGAAACGGTGCACCTGATCCAGCGCCATGGCAGCGTATCGCAGCTGATCGGTCGCCGGCCTACTGTGGTGCGCTGGGCGTTTTACTATGTGGCCATCATCGCAGTGCTGCTCTTCGGGCAGTTCGGGCATCAGGAATTCATTTATTTTCAGTTCTAACCAGCACAAGAGATGAAAAATAAAGAGGTGAAAAGGCTATTAAAGAAACTGACGCTGCTTGTGCTGCCTTTTGCGCTATGGCCTTTTGTGGAGGCAGTTGTGCTTCCCATGAACTTCTTTACGTTCAGGATTTGGGAGACCATCTCTGTGAACAGTGTGCGCCTGATGTCAGGACCTTTTTACCCGAACATGCACATGCGTATGGAGGAAGAGGGTGAACTGGCACCCCGCACCCCCTATGCTGAGAAGAAACAGGTGGAATGGTACACAGACCCCTACGGGTACCGCAACCGCGACACCAAAGCAGAGGTCTTGCTGATCGGAGACTCCAACATCACAGGCGCCAAGCTCTCACAGGAAGAAATCCTGGCTGAAGTACTGGAAAAGCAATTGGGCAAAGAAGTTTATTCCTTCGCCCCTGCTACTATTAACCGCTTTCTGGGCACTAAGCGCTTCGAGGAAAATCCGCCTGAGATCGTGGTAGTATCGAGCATTGAGCGCCGTATACCGGAGTTGCCCGCTGTGGGCGCCACAGGTATAGGCAACAAACTTCGCGACCGCACGGGCGCCATCATCAATTCATCGAAAGTTCTGACGTGGATGGCGGTGACAGCGGACCGTATCTCAAAGCTGGCGCTCTACCACCGCACACTGGCTAACATCGAACGGACATTCGGTAAAAAAGAGTACATCAATTATCAGAACGAGTTCTTTATGGAAGGCGAATATGCCAACCGAACCTTCACTGATGATGAAATAAACCGCATAGCCGACGTGCTGGAAGGTTACAAGCATGCGCTGGCAGAAAGAGGCATCCCATTCGTGTTCATGCCCATACCTAACAAAGAGAACATCTACCACCAGATGCTGCCCTCAGCCCGAAAGCCGGACTTTCTGCCCCGCCTGATGGCTGAGCTCAGGAGTAGAGACGTACAGGTGGTAGACACACAAAGCGCCTTCGAACATTTGTACAAAAACGAAAAAAAGAAGCTGTATCCTGCGGATGACGGGCACTGGAACAACACGGCGGTGGCCGCTGCCGCCGACTTGCTGGCGCGACATTTGCAGCAAACCGATGACAGCACGGAAAATAACACCCGACACCTGGTAAAACAATTAGATTGATGGTGTAACACAGCCAAATTAGAATAACAAACGTATAGCAATTATTACCTACCGTATATATATGAAACCAAAGGTATTTTACGATAAATCCACCAATCGTCTGAAGAAGATACTTGGCCGTATCATTCCCCATAACACCCGTTTCAGACCTAATGGCGTATGCCAGATTAATATAGAAAGTGAAACCGCCTGCACCGATTCTGAAGTGAAGGTGCATCGTATATACCCCAACCTGACTACCCCGCTTGAGATATCCGAGGAGCTCTACCGGGCTTGCTCTGACTACTGGAAGCCCAAGCGCAGTGTCACCACTGACTACGTAGTGGTGGAGGTGCCAGACGGTCGCATTTACACAGACAATGAGAGCAGTGTGGCGATCGTATCGCAGCAGAACCGCATTATCGAGAATGTATCGCTCAGCCTGGTAGAAGGCAAGGCAAAGGGTGCAGAGACGAACAACATCTTTACCCAAAGTTATTTTCAGGCACCTACACGTTTCAAAGGCACTGTGTTCAGTATGCTGACTGGCGGTGCTGGTCTCAACAACATTGGGCACTGGTTCCTGGATGTGCTGCCACGCCTGCACCTGCTCCGTGAGAGCGGCCTCTACGACGAAGTGGACTGGTTTCTGGTGCCTAACACACGTTACAGCTACCAGACCGAAACGCTCGAACTGCTGGGCATACCTGCTGAGAAGATCATCACAGGTATAGAATATCACCACCTCACCGCCGACCGCATCATCGCTTCCACGGCGCCGCGTGGCAATCATACCCTGGTACCACGCTGGCTGGGCCAGTATATCCGGGACTCTTTCCTTCCACTGGTGCAGGATGAAGTATTGCCTGCTTCGGAGCGTGTACCATACCTGTACATCAGCCGAAGTGACTCAGCTATACGCAATGTGCTGAACGAGAAAGAATTGCTGGAAGCCCTGGAAGCTTATAAGTTCAAATCCATTGTCTCCAGCAAGTATAGTATTCTGGAAAAGATCAGGATGTTCTCACAGGCCAAAGTGGTGATATCGGCTACAGGCGCCGGCCTCATCAGCATGTTCTTCTGCAAGCCAGGCACCAAAATCATTGAGATCTTCCATGAGGGTTTTGTGATAGAGCCATTCTACGACATAGCCACCAAGATCGACCTGGACTATGACTATATCATCTGCAAAGGCGACAAAAAGGTACATGATGCCGCCGAAGGGCAGCGGCAGCACCTCCACGTAGATACCGGCCAGGTGGTGGAGATACTGGAAAAAATGCGGAAAAGTTCTGGAAAGAAAAGTAATGTGCAGACGGTGTAACGTCTGTCATCTATAAAAGAAATGCCTCTGTGACCTCGGTTGCAGGGGCATTTCTCTTTTTAGCCCGGAGGGCGTCTTTGTAAATAGATAGTAGCATGTGGTAATTGGCCTCAGGTGTATACCTGGCTTCGTAACTTTTACGGGCAGCGGCACCTAGTTTGGCGGCCAGAGCAGGATTTTGCAGCATCAGCTGTACCTTATCGGAAAGCTCTGCGGCACTGCCGGGAGAATAATGCAGCCCATTGACTCCATCCTCCACCAGTTGCTCCGCCCCGCCTATCTTGGCTGCAATTGCAGGCGTACCGGTTGAAAAAGCCTCGATAATGGTCATGCCGAACGTCTCCATCCACTCCGACGAAAAGATCAACCCACGGGCACTTTTCAGCAGCTCCAGCACCTGCTCCCGGTTCCGGAAACCCAGGTAGTCTATCTCTTCATGTGCGGTCGCATAAGCTTCCACACGCTCCCGCAGCGGACCATCGCCCACCACTTTCAGCGGAAAGCTTTTCAGTTCATGTGCTTGCAGCAGAGTCTCTATACCTTTCTCTGGTGTCAGGCGGCCGACATAGAGGAAGTAATTTTCACGCTCAGCCTGGCCTATACCTAAGTCCTGCGTAAAGTTGGGCTTCACGGCCAGTTGCTCAGGCCTCAGCTGAAGCGACGAGTCCCGGAAGAGGTTGGCAGCTCCTGGCGTAAGGGCAATGAATTTATCAACTTTCTGCTGCCAGGTACCCAGTACTTTGTGTATACCTGTCGTCAACACCACCGACGCTGTCTGCACAGCCGAATCGCGGTATACCTTCTGGCGAATGGCACCCAGCGGGAAGGACTTGTGCAGATTTTCCAGCTGTACCCTCCCCTTGTAATAGAGCAGGGCGCTCGGGCAAACGAGGCGGTAATTGTGCAGTGTCATCACAATAGGCACCTGCATGCGTTGCGCCACATAAAATACGGCTGGCGACAGCAACGGGAAGAAATTGTGCACATGGATCACATCCGGCTGAAATGCCTTTATCCGCTCCTCCACCAGCTTCGCGCTACCCGGATTATACACAACGCCCAAAGCAGCTTTTAGCTTCTCTGACAGACTATTCACCTCTTTGTTTGAAAATGTCAGCTTCTCTACCTGATGCCCGTGCTGCTCCAGCAGAGCCGCCTCGGCATGAAAAACGGTGTCTTCGCCACCTGCCTGTTTGTAGTAGTTGTGAATGATCAGAATGCGCATGTGTTATATATGATGGCAGGCATACGAAATCCCGCCCGGGCCATACCTGGCCAAGGCGGGATTTTGCCTGTGCGTGTCTTTTATGTAACCACAGCGCCAGATTAGGCCATTGCGGTTTTATTCGGTTCCTGCTCCTTTGTCTCAGCAAGAGCGGAGGCAAAGTATTTTCGCTGCTCCTCCCGCAGTTTGTCGATCGTTCGGCCTTCCGGCAGTATCACGTCATCGTAGGTCAGCACCTGGTCTTTCGGGATATCGCGCCTCAGCACGCAGCCTTCAGCCACACCGATCGGTAACAGGTTTTCACGCTCGGTTACGTCGGCGTTTTCGCACAGGCCATACGTCATGTAGTGGCCAATGCCGTCGATAGTATCACCGGATTTCAGATCTTTTTTGGCGGCTGTTACCACTTCCACGTACGGACGATCCAGCGGCGTGAGCGCGGCATCGTTGAAAAGGACGGCTCTGGCAATAGTCAGCGGCACTTCGAGGTGACAGAGGTGGTATGGGGTATAAAAACAGTACAGCGGCCCCTCCCCCATCTTGTAATAATTTAGGTAATGCTGCTGCCGTGGGTTATCCTGCGTGGCCAGCACAAACACGCCACCGGCCGGTTCGGCTATACCTACCACATAGTCCACAATACCCGGCCCGTTGGTGAGTTCGTCCAGCGGAAACAAGTTCACAGACTCTCGTATGTTAGCTCCCTGTGGTGCATAAGGCCCCAGCATGCCACGCTTGGCTACACGCATACCTGTTCCGTTTGCCACGATGGCCTGCTCGAAAGAGATTTTGGTGCCATCGGCAAAGGAGGTAACCATGGCGGGATTCTGTCCCCAGCGCTTGGCAAAGCTTTCTTGTGTGGTTGGGTTGCGGTAGGGATCGTGCAGACCTTTGATGTTGCCGCAAAGCACCGGCTTCATACCGATAGACTTCACATAGCGGTACAGGTTCATGATCACGCCGGGCTGGTCACCGTCCACGTTCGTAAACACGACGCCTGCCTTGTCGGCATATACTTTCAGGATCGGACCAACCGTGCCGTCTACCTCCGCATCCATCATGATGGTATGCTTGCCATTCCGAATCGCCTCCAAAGCTACCTGCGCCCCAAATTCCACGGCACCGGTTACCTCCAGAATTGCGTCTATCCCTTCGGCACGGCATAACAGCATCGGGTCGTTGGTAATGCTATACCTGCCGTTGCGGATGTTTTCTTCTAGCGCTTCTTTTGAGTCTACTGCTTCTACTTCAGCTATACCAGCCTCGTTATAAGCTTCGCGGGCACGCTCAATAGTTCGGTTTGAGATGGCCACCAGCTCCATTCCGGGCACATGATTTTTAATTTGCAGCGCCACACCTTTGGCCATAAATCCGGCTCCTACCATGCCTACCCGGACAGGTCGGCCTTCGGCTTCTCGTTTGGCTAATGCGGTATCTATAATGATCATTTTCTTCTCGTTAATGAATTAAGACAAAGGAGTTTCCTGACAAAGGACAAAGGACTTTTAAATAGGCCTCACTGTAACCGCAGTTCGAAAGTCTTATGTCCTTTGTCTACCAGTCATTTGTCAATTTCTTTTCTACAAAGCTGATTGCTCCGGCACTGCTTCCAGCAAGGGGTGGTTCTGGTCTTTTTCTGAGATGATCTGGGGCTCCATCGGCCACTGTATGTTGAAGGCTGGGTCGTTCCAGCGGTGACCTCGCTCTGCTCCCGCCGCATAAAAGGCCGTCACCTGGTACATCACGTCGGAGTTGTCCTCCAGCGTCAGGTAGCCATGTGCGAAGCCTTCCGGTACGTAGAGCATGCGGTAGTTATCCGCGGTCAGTTCCACGCCGATCCATTGCTTGTATGTCTCAGAGTCGGGACGCAGGTCCACGATCACATCATAAATGGCACCACGGGTACAGCGCACCAGTTTGGTTTCGGCGTGCGGGGCCAGTTGCATGTGCATGCCGCGCAGGGTGCCTTTTTGGTAGTTATAGCTCACATTGGCCTGCACCAGGTTGGTGTTCAGCCCGTGCGCTTCAAACTCCTTCTGGCAGTAAGCCCGACCGAAAAAGCCACGCTCGTCTTCCAGCTTCTTGATATCGATGATGTAAGCGCCTTTTAGTTTGGTTTCTGTAAAGATCATGTGTATTGATGTATTTGAAAACACCTGCAAGGGGTTGCCTTGCAGGTGTCTGCCATTCAGATTAAGATGGAAGGTATGCGGGTTGTTCTTCTCCCAGATATTCCGCGATCTGCCCCATCGTAAATTCTTTGATATCGGTTATACCTTCGTGATAAGTCTTATACCAGCCGATGGTACGCTCGATTGCCTGCGCTGAGTTATACTTCGGATTCCAGCCCAGCTCCACCAACGCTTTACTGATGTCGAGCTTGAGCAGTCCGGCTTCGTGTGGCTGGTTCTTGAGTTCCGGTTTGTCGTAACTGCCCGAGCCCCATACCTGCAGCGCTTTCTGCACCAGGTCCTCCACCGGACTATTGTCACCGGCCTGCGGACCGAAGTTCCAGGCGCCGCCAAATGCTTTCGGATCCTCGGCCATTTTAGCACCCAGCAAGAGGTAACCGCCCAGCGGCTCCAGCACATGCTGCCATGGGCGCACCGCATTCGGATTGCGCACCGTTACAGGCTCCCCTACCCGAAGCGCCCGCACAATGTCAGGTATGATGCGGTCCTTTGCCCAGTCACCACCGCCGATCACATTACCGGCACGGGTGCTGGCAATCGCTTTCTGGTGCTGCTCATAGGCTTCCGGATGGAAGAACGAGCGGGTATAGGACGAGATAACCAGCTCCGCACAAGCCTTGCTGGCGCTGTACGGGTCATAGCCGCCCAGTTGGTCAGTTTCACGGTAAGGGTATACCCATTCCTTGTTCTCGTATACCTTGTCAGTCGTGATCAGCACCACCGTGCAAGGCTTTTCGAGCCTGCGCACCGCGTCCAGCACATGGGCTGTACCCACGGCATTCACGGCGAAAGTTTCGGAAGGAAACTCGTAGGACAGGCGCACAAGCGGCTGCGCTGCTAAGTGGAAGATAAAGTCCGGCTGGAAACGCAGCACCGCTTCTTCCACCGCCTCTTTATCGCGGATATCAGCAATTATTGACTCGCATAGGCTGTCACCGTCGATTAGGTGATATAGGTCCTCTTCGGTTTCGGGGGCAAGGGCGTAGCCCATTACCTCAGCACCCAGGGAGTGCAGCATTTGCAGCATCCAGGAGCCTTTGAAGCCAGTATGGCCTGTCAGAAATACTTTTTTGTTTTGATAGGTTTGCTGCAGAAATTCTCTCTTCATCAGCTTATGTTTCGCTATAGGGTCAGGTATAGGATATGTTATACGCAGTTGCCAAACAATGTGCTATACCCTTCGCCGTTTAGGCATTTACAGGTTGGTTTTGAATCACTTTGTACCAGGGAGCCTTGCCCTGCTGGATCAGTTCCTCCAGGTAGTTTTTGTCTCGCAGCGTGTCCATTGGTTGCCAGAAGCCCGTGTGTTTAAAGGCAGCCATCTCCCCTTCGCGGGCCAGACGCTCCATTGGTTCGCGCTCCCAGGTGGTATGGTCGCCGTCGATGTAGTCGATTACAGATGGCTCCAGCACAAAGAAGCCACCGTTGATCCAGGGCTGCTCGCCTCCCATGGGTTTCTCCTGAAAATGGCGCACATGGGTATCTTCTCCGGAAAGCGTGAATACGCCAAATCGGCCTGGCTGCTGCACTGCCGTAAGGGTTGCCTTGGTGCCCTGCTGCCTGTGAAACTCAATGGCAGCGCTAATGTCTATATCACTTACTCCATCACCGTAGGTCATACAGAAGGTCTCATCACCCAGATAGTCACGCACACGTTTCAGGCGGCCGCCTGTCAGCGTACCTTCGCCAGTGTCAATCAGCGTCACTTTCCAGGATTCCGTGTTATTCTGGTGCACCTTCATGCTGTTGTTATTCATGTCGAAGGTCACATCGGAGTTATAGAGGAAATAGTTGGCAAAATACTCTTTGATCATGTGGCCTTTGTAGCCGCAGCAGATTACGAAATCATTGATTCCATGGGCCGAGTATATTTTCATGATATGCCAGAGGATGGGTTTCCCGCCGATCTCCACCATCGGTTTCGGCCTGATACCACTCTCCTCACTGATGCGGGTTCCATATCCGCCTGCCAGTATTACAGCTTTCATTAATTTCTAAGGGTTTGGGGTGAACTTCAGTTTTAAATCTGTCTTCTATACGACAATTACTATATTTTGATTATGATATTGCGGAATTTATAATCGCAGGCAGCTATGTTCTTAAGTATCAGAACTTCGAGTGTTATAACATACCTGCAACTACAATTACTAGTCCTTATACCTGCATTTGGCTGATAAGTTGAGTCTATTAGGTAGCTTTTTAGAAACGCCTGTTAAAAGCTTGAAGAGAACTGACGAAAAAAATGCGCTGTGGTGGTGCTATACCTACGCAGCGCATTTCTGTTCTTACTAACCCACCGTTACGGCAGTTGCTTTATTATGTTTATCCTTTGGCCAGAGCATATCTTTTAGCGTGAGGTATACAAATGTGCTGTTGGTAACCAGGTAGCGTTTCCAGAGCCGCTTGGGCTCCTGGTACAGCCGGTAGGTCCACTCCAGCGACAGGTCTCGCGCCCATTTCGGTAGTCGCCTCTCCAGCCCCGCATAGGTCATATAAGCTTGCCCAACCCCCAACATACAGGCCTTCACGCGGCCCTTATGCTCCGCCATCCAACGCTCCTGCTTCGGACAACCCAGCGCTACAAATACCAGGTCAGCACCTGAGTCGTTGATCATGTCCACAATCGACTGATCTTCCTCTTTTGTAAGCTGACGGAAAGGTGGTGAGTAATGGCCCGCTATCCGGACATTTGGATGTTTTGATTTTGCAGTAGCCACCACAGCTTCCAGTACATCGTCGGTGGAGCCGTAGAAGAATACGGACTTACCCCTGGCAGCGGCTTCCTCGATCAGGCGCGGCATCAGGTCCATGCCTGGCACGCGGTCCTGTTTGTGGCCATACTTCAGCTTCATCAGTTTAGAAAGCGGCCCACCGTCTGGCGAGGCCACATCTGCCTCGTTTAGTATTTTATTGAAACTCGGGTCCTGGTACGCTTCCACGAGCATGTGCACATTGGCGAAGCATACATAAGACGATGTCCTGTTTTCAGTCATCCAGAAGACCTGCTCCACAAACTCGTCGAAACGGCCCGTGGTGATGTAGGAATTCAGGAGGCGGCGCTTCTGCTGTAAGGGTGCAGCCGTTTTGCGCAGGGTATTTATCTCAGTCATTTCGTTAGTATGCATTTTTCTCGCCTCTCACCATATTCCACACAGTCAGGAAAATGATTTTCATGTCCATCATGAAGCTCCAGTTTTCCATGTACTTCACATCGTACTCTACACGTTTCTCCATCAGGTGCACTTCCTTGGTCTCGCCTCTGTAACCACTCACCTGTGCATAGCCTGTAATGCCTGGTGTTACGAAGTGGCGCATTTTGTACTTGTTGATCACTTTAGAATAGTGGTCCAGCTGCGACACCAGGTTTGGACGTGGCCCTACTACCGACATGTCGCCGAGCAGCACATTGAAAAACTGTGGCAGTTCGTCCAGGTTGGTCTTGCGCAGGAAAGCTCCTACTCTGGTTACACGGGGGTCATTCTTGGTAGCCTGCAGCTCCGTGTTGTTGTTCACACGCATCGTTCTGAACTTGTAGCATACAAACAGGCGGTTCTTTTTACCAGGGCGCAGCTGCTTGAAGAAGATCGGGCCAGGAGAACTGATCTTAATGGCTAGTGCGATGATCGGCATCACGATCGGGAACAGGAACAGAATCACACCCAGAGAGAAGGCAATATCAAAAGCACGCTTGACAACGCGGTTGGTCACTTGCTCCAGCGGCTCTTTGCGCACACTGATCATCGGGATGTTCTGGTAGAAGTACATGTTCACCTCACGCTGCACAATGGCGCTGAAATCAGGTACGATGCGGAAGTAGATGAAGTTCTCGTCAGCAAACTCTGTCAGTTCGTCGATGTGCTCTTTGTCATTTACTGGCAAGGTATAGTACACCTCGTCAATATTGTTCTGAAGGCAAAACTCCTGAAGATCAGACACATTACCCTTAACCATGCTACTATGCTTGCTCAATTCGTCGGCTTTGTCAGTGAAGAAGCCCATAAACTTACGGCCTGGTGCCTCGTCATTGCTGAAGGTCTGGTGCAGGTTGATTGCTGCCGGCCCCATACCTACAATCACGTAGCGGCTGTAGGCCATGTCTGATTTCGAGAAGTAGCGCTGGGCAAGGAAAAGCACCACACGGCTCAGACCGATCAGCAGCGCTGTAAACAGATAAGTATACAAGAGCAACAGACGGGACAGATGCTCCAGGTTGAATATTACGATACAGCTGGCCAGTATGACGGCGTGTATCGCAAATGCATTCAGCATGTTACCAGTCCTTCTGCCTACCGGAATGAAACCGTCGATCCGGAAAACAAAATTCTTAAACCCGGAAACGATCCACCACACGAGTGCAAACAGTACAAAGAAGATACTGTATTGATGTGTGAGTTCCAGATCACCGTATCTGAAAAGGTTTGACAGCTTAAACGCGAAAGCTATCAATGTAATGTCTAGTATTAATAAGAGTATTCTATTAAAACTATTATAGTGTCTGTATTTGTGCATAACCTAAAATTGTACTTATTGAATCATAATTCCCTTTTTCCCTTAATTGACTTTCTTACGCCTCTCGTCTTCAATCACTTTGTCAATCCCCTCGTTGCTCCGGGACCCATGACAACCTTAATGTCTGTATTCACCTTTTGCTTATAATTTATATTCTGCTTTTGAGATACTTGCTTGCCAGCTTTAAGAAGGCTCACAATTAACAACCAGAATTTAGACTGAAATACGACTGCATTTATATTAAGGTTTATTAATTTATCGCTAAATCATCAATAAAATTCAAAGTGGTAATATTAGCATATTTATATTATTGAATAAGTATAATTTAAAATTATACCTTTGATCTTTATTATATAACTATTCCAATAAATTAACAGTTTTAAGACTGCTATTCCTAAAAAGGTTTCACTCAGGAGCTGGAATTTTTTATTAAAAATTAATCAACAATAATTCCTCAACTCTAAAAAGGATTCTTTCTTAAACTACTCTACCAAAAACAAGAAGCTTTTATTCAAACGCATACTAGATTATATCACTTATCCTCTCCCACCCGCCGTTTAATATCATATAAAAATAATACAACACTTCACAATACTGTCCTGCCAGAACTTGCCCCAAATAGCTTGAAACAGGAAAACAACTAAAGCTTGAGTTAATTCAGGATAGGCACATTTAATAGAATGCTATTTACGTGGATCTGTCTTAAATCTTGATTCATAAAAAATTTACAATTATTTGAACCAAGTACCTTCAAAAAACATTTTGCACAATACGGACAGACCGTGAAAATGTTCAGCCTAAGGTGATAAATATTTAATGGGCTCAGAATGCATTATTCTGACACCTCATTAACTAGTTGAGTGACATAGGTAAGAGTTGCTAACACTTCTCTTTTTCTCTCAATACCCATTGCTCAGCTGAATTGAATTTTCCGGCCATAGCCATTTTCATAAAAAAGCATTTATCTATAGCAAACTTATACTGAACCCTTTATGCAACCGGTACAAAAGAGCCTCGCGTTTGTTGTGCTCACCCTGCTTTATGTGCTGTGTTTTGGTACAAAAACCGTAGCACAAAGTTGCACTCCTATTATAACTATTTCGGGCTCTCCCTCACTATGTGCTGAAGGCGAAACGACCCTTACTGCCACACAGGCAGCCAGTTACAAATGGTCGAATGGCGCTACCACACAAAGCATTACCATCACAACAGCAGACACTTACACCGTCACAACCACCACTGAAGGTGGCTGTACGGCCACTTCGGCACCTGTACAGATCAGTGATCGGCCGGACGCTACTATCAAAGACCCGCTATACGACTTTACCTATTGCAGCTATACTGGCAGCGCCAACTCATTTAAGCTGGAGGTAGAGAATGCCGCTACCACGGCCGCATCTAACACGGGCTATACCATCAGTTGGGGCGATGGCAAGAGCAGTACCCTTGGCGCTGACTTTGAGCGAACCAGCCATACCTACACTGCTCCCGGCCTGTACACCATTACCGTAACAGCCACTGATGCCAGCGGCTGCCAGGGCACCTTTACCGAAAAGCTTTTCATTGGTAGCAATCCAGGCTTGGGTATCACCAGCGATGGCAACAACATCGACTGCGCCCCTGTATCCTATGGTTTCAGGATCACAGGTGTTGAAGGCAACTCACCGCACACCGTCTATACCTTCCAGTTCGATGACGGCACTGCACCTTATGTGTTCAAGCACAACGAGTTGCCCGCCGACCGCGTTTTGCGTCATGAGTTCCTGGAGTCATCCAAGGACAAGCCAAACGGCTTCACACTGACAGGTACTGCTATCAATCAGTGTAATAAATCAATCGCCACCTTTACCGGTATTCGTATTTCCAAAGGCCCTATCGCTGATTTTTCCATTGGTAATGTGTGTTTGAACGAGCCTGTCCGCTTTCAAGATAAGACCAGGAACGGTTACGATGCCTCCGCCAGAACCGACCGCTACCGTGTGAAGTGGGAGATCTTCCCGGCAACAGGCTGGAAATTCTCTTCCGGAAACAGCACAACACTATCCCCGAATGTGGTCTTCAACGAACTGGGCGAGTACATGGTCCGCCTGACTGCCTATCCGCTTGACCCGAACTCCACCTGTTTGCCGACCGTGATGGAGCAGATGATCGTGGTGAACGATGTTCCCAAGGCTGCCTTCGACCTGACGCCGGATGGAGGCGTATGCACTCCTTCTATTTTCAGAGCACATAACCAGTCCACTGGCGCCGATCTGAAGTATACCTGGACTGTCTCTGCCAAAGAAGGCTGGAGCTTTGCCGAGGGCACTGATGCCAACTCCGAAAATCCAGTGTTCAGCTTCGACAAGTCTGGCAAGTACACTGTATCCTTGCTTGCCAGTAGCTTCTGCTCTTCCGTAAGCACGCAGGAGACAAATATTGTCGTTATCCACAAGCCGCTGGCCGCTTTACCGGAGGCCCAAACTTATTGCGGTCCGCAAACTATTGCCTTCTCTGAAACCAATGCTGCCCACAGACCACAGTTTGATGCGCAATCCGGCACCATTAGCGCCTACCGCTGGGAAGTAAGCGGACCTGGCAATATAGCCTTTGAAGGTGGCACCCACGCAGGCTCCGCCCATCCGACCATGCGTTTCACTGAGCCGGGCACTTACGAAGTGAAAGTAATTGCCACCAACGAATGCGGTGACTCTGAAGCAGCGACGCAGCAAGTCACGATCGATGCTATACCTGAGCTCGAGCTGAGCGCTCCAAAGGAAGTAGTTTGTTTGAACAGCGGGATCATGCAGTTGCAGTCCTCGCACGAAGGCGGCACCTGGAGCGGATCTGAGTTTGTTTCCGCTGATGGTCAGTTTAATCCGGCTGCTGTTGGCACCTATACCTTAACGTATACCTATCGCGCTGGTGTGTGTGAAGTTTCCGAAACTATCACCGTTACAGTGAATGACCTGCCGTCTGCCCCAACCGTGCAGCCGGTGGCGACACTTTGCCCAGGCAGCACCGCCGTGTTACAGGTGCTACAGGTCGAAGGCAGCGTGCAGTGGTACGACCAGCCGACCGGTGGTAATCTGCTGCACGAAGGCAACAGTTTCCATACTTCTGCACTTGATCAGACTACAACATTTTACGCCCAAACCACAGTAGAAGGCGGCTGCTCGAGTGTGCGTACGCCACTCAAAGTAGAGGTATACCCTGCCACACCGGCCCCTGTGGTTGCTCCTGTTACCCTCTGCGGTGCAGGCAGCAGCGCCACCATAATAGCTGAAGGAAATGCTGGCGCTTATGAATGGTATGCCGACGCAGCGGCTACTCAAGCTTTGGAGACAGGCAGAAGCTTCACGGCTCACAACCTGCCGGAAGGCATCAGCACTTATTATGTGCGCGGTGTTACAAACGGTTGCTACAGCCCTGTGGTAGCCGTAACCGTTACCATTCTGCCAGCGCTCGACCGCAACACATTAAACGAAGTGGCGGTGATCTGCGCAGGTCAGTCCCCTGCTCTACTCACTGGCACCGCCCCGACCGGTGGCAACGGTAGCTACACCTATCAATGGGAGGCCAGTGTAACAGACGCAGATGCAGGTTTTGAAATCATAGCCGGTGCTACTGCTGCCACTTTCCAACCAGGCAAGCTTAACCGCACCACCTGGTTCAGAAGAACGGTATTGTCAGCCGGTTGCTCTCATACCTCTGCACCGGTTGCTGTTACCGTTACACCTGTTATTGATCAAAACACCATTACAGCTATTGCTCCAATCTGCGAAGGCGCAGAGCCCCCTACTTTGCAGGGCAGCGAACCGGCTGGCGGCACAGGCAGCTATACCTATACCTGGGAATACAGCACCACGGGCACCAGCGGCAGCTTTAAAGCAGCAACCAGCAATAACCGGGAGCAGCATTATAGCCCAGGTGTGCTGAACGAAACCACCTGGTTCCGCCGCAAAGTAACATCGGGCACTTGCCAGGTACATGTGAGTGAAGCCGTGAAAGTGACGGTGGTGAAGCCGATCACGATGAACTTTGTATCGGTGCAGCAGGGCACCATCTGCAGCGGCAGCACGCCATCTGTTATCATCGGCAGCATGCCGCAGGGCGGCTCTGCTCAAAAGACGTATCGCTGGGAGATGCGCAGCGAGAACGGCAGCTTTGAGCCGGCACTCGGCACTAACACAGGTCTGAACTATACCCCGCAGATAAAAGACAAAACCATGTGGTACCGCCGTGTGGTAGCAGGTGGTCCTTGTGGCGAGAATGTCAGCAACGAGATTCAGATACTGGTGCAGCCAGCCATCGTGCAGAACACCATCCAGATTGCCGGACAACCGGTTATCTGCGAAGGCACTACCGCTGCTACACTCACGGGTGCACAGCCTACGGGCGGAAACGGTAGCTATACCTACCGCTGGCTATACAGCACCTCAGGCCCGAATACTACTTTCAGCCCAGCTCCTGGCAACAACACTGGCCAGCACTACACCAGCCCGACTGCACTGGCTCAAACTACCTGGTATATCCGCGAAGTGGTATCCGGAGAGTGTATCAGCAACTCCGATGTGGTGGAGGTAACCGTGGTGGGTTTACCGGCAGCGCCACAGGTAGCTCCTGTTACAATTTGCGAAGGCAGTAAAGCCACCCTGACTGTGAACAGCCATACCACCAATACCTTCCGCTGGTATGCCAATGCATCAGCACAGGAATACTTATTCGAAGGCTACAGCTTTGAGACGGAGGTGCTGCAGCAAACTACGACTTTCTTTGTCGAGGCGGTGAATGTGAACGGTTGCGGCAGCAGTGAGCGCCTTCCTGTGACGGTGACCGTCAACAAACGCATCGACAGCAACAGCCTGACAGCTCCATCTACACCAATCTGTGCCGGTCAGCGACCGAATGTACTAATTGGTACGACACCTACAGGTGGAAACGGCAGCTATACCTACCAATGGGAAAGTAGCCAGCAGGGCTCAGAAACAGGCTTCAGCCCGGTAGCAGGTACCACTGACGCTACGTATCAGCCAGAGGCGCTGGAGAAAACGACCTGGTTCAGAAGAGTGGTATTGTCTGGTCCATGTGAGGCGCATACCAGCACAGCCGTGAAAGTGGACGTACTGCCAGCGATCAGCAACAACACAATTATGGCAGAGAAGAGCAACATCTGCGCAGGCGATGTGCTGCAGCTGCTAAAAGGTGCAGCCCCAGCCGGTGGCAATGGCAGCTATACCTACCTATGGGAAAGCAGCCGCGACGGCCAGCACTTTACCGCCGCAGCAGGCACCAACAACCAACCAGATTATCAGGCTCCTGCCCCACTGACTGAGCGCATGTGGTACAGAAGAGTGGTGTACTCAGCTCCTTGCCAGCAATCCGTAAGCCCAGTGCTGGAGATCGTGGTACAGCCAGTGATTACCAACAACACCATCACGACACAATCCCATGCCGTGTGCGCGGGCGATACGCCAGGCGAATTGAAAGGCACCCGTCCAACTGGTGGCAACGAGCAGCCGGTATACCTGTGGGAAAGCCGCACCGAGGGCACTGAATTTGCTCCAGCTGCAGGCCATAACACTGGTATGAACTACCAGCCGGGTCAGTTGTCTGAGACAACCTGGTTCCGCCGCAAAGTAGTGGCTGGTGAGTGTTTTAATACTTCAGCAGAGGTACGTATTCTGGTGAACGCTGTGATTGCGAATAATACGATCTCTGCGGACCAGGTGATCTGTACAGGCACTGCTCCGGCTAAACTGACTGGCTCACAGCCTGGCGGCGGCACCGGAAGCTATACCTTCTACTGGGAAGCAGCGGGCAACGACGGCGTGTTCCGCAAGGTGAACAGCAGCGCATCGGCCGACCTAACCGTAGGCATTCTGACCACCACAACTTCTTTCCGCCGTGTAGTGGAATCCGGTCCGTGCCAGCATGTGTCAAATGTAGTGACGATTACAGTCTCGCCAGTCATCAGCAACAATACAATTGGCCTGAACCAAAGCATCTTCCGTGGCCAGACGCCGGCTCCGCTTTCGGGCACTAACCCAAGCGGCGGTGCTGGAGCAGGCACCTATACCTATCTGTGGGAGAGCAGCCATACCCAGCAGGGAGGCTATAAACCAGCGACTGGTATAAATAACGGCCGTCACTACACCCCAGAGGCACTGCACGAATCGACCTGGTTCCGTCGCCGTGTGATCTCGGGCGGTTGCGAAACTACTTCTGATCCGGTGCTGATCGAAGTGCACAAAGGGGTGACTAACAACAACATCTACAGCGATCAGGTGATCTGTGCGGGCAACAAACCGGCTACCCTCCAGGGCTCTGTACCTGTAGGTGGCGATGGTGACTTCCTATACCTGTGGCTGGCCAGCACGAAGGGGGCTAAATCAGGCTTTATGACGGCTACTGGTCAAAGTACAGGCAAGGATTACAGCCCAGCGGCACTTACCCAGTCTACCTGGTTCCGTCGTGTGGTATTATCTGGCCCAACGCCAGACACCAGCGCGGCTGTGTTCATCAGCGTGCGTCCGCCTATGGCCAACAACCGCATCAGCACCAGCCAGACCATTTGCTATGGCACTGCTCCCTCTCCGCTGGTGGGCACATTGCCTACAGGTGGTAGCGGCAACTATAACTATAGCTGGGAGAGCAGCACCAGCGGCCCGGACAATGGCTATACAACGGCTGCAGGTATAAACAATGGCAAAGACTTCCAGTCGGCTGCACTTACCCAGTCTACCTGGTTCAGAAGAGTAATTACCTCTGAGTCATGCGAAAGACTGGTGAGCGAAGCAATAAAAGTAACCGTGACGCCACTACCGGACATGCCGTTAGCCAGCGGCCAAACAATTTGCCACAGCACCAAAACTACGCTGACAGCCACAGGCAAGGGCGGCAGACTGGAGTGGTTTAGCCAGGCAAAAGGTGGCAACCCGATTCATGTCGGCAGCAGCTTCACCACACCGATACTGACAGGCACTACCACCTATTATGTACAGGAAGTGGCTTTGTCGTGCGCCAGCGAGCGTCGTCCGGTGACTGTAACAGTGCCTGGCCCAAGTGCCAACGCAGGTATGGACCAAACCCTGATGCTGGGCAGAACCGTGCAGCTGCAGGCTAGTGGCGGCGCGACCTATAGCTGGTCTCCTGCTGAAGGCTTGAACAACCCGAATATCGCCAATCCATACGCCAAACCGGAGAAAACCACGACCTATACCGTGACCGTGACCAACGAAGCAGGCTGTGTGTCTACTGACGAGGTGACCATTACGGTGCAGCAGCTGGTGCACGTGCCGAACACCTTTACTCCAAACCACGACGGTGTGAACGATGTGTGGGAGATTCTCAACATTGAGCAGTACCCGAACTGCAAAGTACAGGTGTTCAACCAGTGGGGCAATGTGGTATTCAGCTCACAGGGCTATAAACTGCCGTGGGACGGACGCCAGAACGGCAAAGAACTGCCTATCGCCACTTATTATTACCTCATTCAGCTTGACAACCAGGAAAAACCGCTTTCAGGAAGTGTGACAATTGTTAAATAACCGTCTATGAACAAACTTTTAGCTTTAGGATTTGTGCTTTTGCTGGCTACACAGGCCATGGCGCAGCAAAAGCCGCAGTACAGCCAGTACACCCTCAACAATTACCTGCTCAACCCGGCTATAGCTGGTATAGAGGATTATGCCGACGTGAAAATCGGCACCAGGCAGCAATGGTCCGGACTGGAGGGAGCTCCGGTGTCGTACTACGCCACCTTCCATGCCCCGATTATGAAAGAAGTAGCCCCCGTTACAGCGGCGCAGCGTAATAGCTCTCCTGCCAAAGAGGCCACTACCAAGAAACCGACTTCTTACCGGCGCATCAGGCCGCACCACGGTCTGGGTGCCATGGCTATGACGACCGCAACGGGTCCGCTCAAGCGCAGCAGCTTCAATGTGAGCTACGCATATCACCAGCCGCTTTCCCGCACCATGCGTATAGCTGCCGGCGTGTCTCCGGGCCTGATCCAGTACAGCCTGGACCCTACGGCAGTGCGTGTCATCAACCCGAATGACAGAGCCATCAACGACGGCCGGATCAATGAGATGAAATTTGACCTGAACATGGGCTTATGGTTGTACTCCTACAATTATTATATAGGTATAGCCGGTGCGCAGCTCGTGCCCAGCAAGCGGGAGCACCTGACGACCGGTACTGCTACCGACAACAGCGGACGACTACAGAAACACTACTTCCTGACGGGTGGTTACCGCCTGGATGTGTCGCCTGACCTGGCGCTTATACCTTCGGTGATGGTGAAAATGGCACAACCAAGTCCGGTATCAGTAGACGCAACCCTCAAGGCATTGTACAGTGATCGCATCTGGGCAGCGGCCTCCTATCGTCACAACGAGTCAGTGACTGTGATGGCAGGTATAAACATCAGCTACCTGATGGACCTGAGCTACGCTTACGATGCCAGTGTATCGCCGCTGGGCAGTACCAACTCAGGCAGCCACGAAGTAGTATTAGGTTTAAAACTGCGCAATTCAGCTAAAATAATCTGCCCACAATGGGCCTGGTAGGCTTTTGAGCCATAGAGTTTACAGAATTTATGACGAGCAGCCCCAGGCTGCTCGTTTGCTTTTAAAAGCACAATAAAAACATGAAACTTTTATAGTTTATTACAGTATAGCTAGATAACCATCTCCATCAATTATGGTCTTCAAACAAATCCTCTCGATTCTCCTGGGTGTTGTTTTCATTGTTTTCGCAGCGCTGCAATACAATGACCCGGATGCTGTTATCTGGATTGCGATTTATCTATTGGCAGCAATTTTCAGTTTCCTGGTTTCTTTCAACAGAATCAGCCAGGTTGTGCTTTTGAGTGCCTTTGCTGCCTATGCGATAGGTGCCATATTCTTCTGGCCTGAGAAATGGGAAGGGCTAGCGATTGGTGGAGGAGATATCAAAAATATTGAAGAAGCGCGTGAGTTCTTAGGCTTGGCCCTGACGAGTGCCTCTATGCTGACATTTGCCCTTCTGAACAGAAGCAAGGCTCGTCTTCACCCCAGGAAACCCGTCTATAGACAAAGAAAATGGGCAAATTGATAATTCAACTTGCCCATTCATTATAAAACAGCTCTGTCTATTTTAGCAGGCAAAGCACTCTGCTTATCACAGGCTATACCTGCTCTGCTTTAAATCCTGCCTTTTCCACAGTGCTTTTGATATCCTGTGCATCCAGGCTGTCGGTGTTCACTTCCAGGATCTTGTCCGGATTATCAGTATCCACTTTCCAGTCCTGTACTCCTTCCAGTTTATTCAAGTGAGGCGTTACGGCTCTCACGCAGCTTCCGCAGTTAATGGTCGTTTTAAACTTATAGGTCTTCATATTTAACATAATTTATTAACTGATTAAAAATACTTTTATAATTTTTTGCCGCGCAGGCGCAAACTGTTGCTTACCACCGAAACAGAGCTGAGAGCCATGGCAGCACCGGCCAGCATCGGGTTGAGCAGGAAACCTGTGAACGGGAATAATAGACCGGCAGCCACAGGTATACAGATCACATTGTAAATAAAGGCCCAGAACAGGTTCTGGCGGATTGTGCGCACCGTCGCCCGCGACAGGTTAACGGCCGCCGCCACCTGCACCAGGTCAGAGCGCATCAGCGTGATGCCGGCCACGTCCATAGCCACATCGGTACCGTGCCCCATCGCAATGCTAACATCGGCTGTCGCAAGGGCCTGCGCATCGTTTATACCGTCTCCTACCATCGCTACTACTTTGCCCTGCTCCTGCAGTTTCTTCACAAAATCAGCTTTGTCGCCTGGAAGTAGTTCAGCCTCAAAGTGCGTGATACCTACCTGTCGGGATACGGCCGCAGCGGTTTGTGCATTGTCACCGGTTAGCATGTATACCTCCAGGCCGGCCTCTTTCATACGTGCTATACCTTCGGCAGCGGCGGGTTTTATCGGATCGCTCACCGCAAACACACCCAGGGCCTTCTGCCCATCGGCAAAGTATATGGCAGTTTTTGCATTCTCCTGCAACTCCCGGGCGGCATCTGTCAGTTGGCTCTCAATGCTTATACCTTCCTGGCGCAGTAGCTTCTCGTTACCGGCGAAAAACTTATCACCTCCAAAAGCCGCTTCTACCCCCATACCGGTTACGCTGTTGAAGTACTCCGGCTCTAGGGCTTGCATCCCCTGCTCTTTGTAATAGGTATAGATGGCCTGCGCAATGGGATGTTCCGACTTGGCTTCGACCGAGAAGAAAAGCTGTTCCAGTCGCCCCTGTCCTTCTACGCCTCTGGCCCATACTACATCGGTTACAGAGGGTTTGCCTAAGGTGATCGTTCCGGTTTTGTCAAGCAGGATGGCATTGGCCTTGTAGGCATGCTCCAGGCTCTGCGCGTCTTTGATCAGAATGCCATTCTCAGCGCCCTTGCCCACTCCCACCATAATGGCGGTAGGCGTTGCCAGGCCGAGCGCACAGGGGCAGGCGATCACCAGCACCGAGATCATCGACACCAGCGCCTGTGACAGATAAGCTTCACCTCCCAACACTACCCAGGTTACAAATGTCAATACTGCAATCAGCAGCACTACAGGCACGAAAATACCAGCTATCTTATCCACCAGCTTCTGCACCGGCGCCTTGCTGCCCTGCGCCTCCTGCACCATTTTGATGATGTGAGCCAGCATCGTCTCACCACCGGTTTTGCGGGCAACAAGCTGCAGACTGCCTTTCTGGTTAATCGTACCGGCAAAAAGCATGTCTCCCACTTGTTTCTGCACCGGCAAAGGCTCGCCGCTCAGCATGCTCTCGTCCACATACGAGCCGCCTGACAGCACTTCGCCATCCACCGGCACCCGGTCGCCCGGCAACAGCAGCACATGGTCGCCAATGCGTACATCTTCTATGCGAATCTCAGCTTCCACCCCATCACGAACCACGCGCACCGTTTTGGGTTGCAGGCCCATCAGTTTCTTAATGGCCTCGGAGCTTCGGCTCTTGGCGCCTTCCTCCAGGTACTTACCCATCAGGATAAAGGCTATGATCACCGCTACGGCTTCGTAGTACACGTGCGGCTCCAGTCCGCGGCTCAGGAAGAACTCGGGGTATACGGTGTTGAACAAGCTGAAAGCAAAAGCTATACCTGTGCTCAGCGCTACGAGTGTGTCCATGTTGGCACGCAGGTGCCTGGCCTGCCCCCAGGCGTTCACGAAGAAGTGACGACCGGCCCACAGCAGTATCGGGGTGGTGAAGGCCAGCATGGCCCAGTTGCCCCAGCTGAAGGCATTGTGGAAGAACATACCCAGCACAAAAACCGGGAAAGCCAGTATGCCTGCCGCAATGGTTTTGGTTCTGAGAACACCAAGTGCCTTCTCCTGGCGCTCCTCCAGTTCCTCCTCGGTATGCTGGTCAATCAGCAGCTCAAAGCCGATCTCTTGTAAGGTGTCGCGCAGCTGATCCGGTTTTACCTGCTCCGGCGCATAGGCTACCTGCACCGTCTTGCCGGCGAAGTTCACGTTGGCCTCCTGCACACCGTCTACTGTACGCAGCATGCTCTCTATACTTGAAGCACAGGAGGCGCAGGTCATTCCCTCAACCGGAAAGGTATCTTTTTTATAGGCTGTTTTTGCTATTGTTTCCATTTTGTCTCGATGGTTTAGCTTCCAATCAATACAAAGGTACGCCCCTTTCACCCCCTGTGTGTTACACTATCTTTCAAAAGGTTTATAGATTTTTGACAGAACGAGCTGTTGCTTTATACCTGGATCTTAGCATATTTGACTAGTAATCAGCTAAATGGAACTAATTGGAGGCTGTGTTTTTGTTTTTAGAGTTGCAATTGTTTAAGTTCGGGGACAAACACTGATAACAATCGGTGCAAAATCCGCGACCCAAATACTTGTTGTGCTCCGCAATTTAGCAAGCACCTGTACCTGACCAATGTTGAAAACAAACCAGCCCACGCATCTGCATGCAGCATCGCGCACGACCTATCTTGTGCTGTTTGTATTCGCGGGCTTACTGATCACTCTGCTCGTCCTCATCTCCAACACCTTTTTTCAGGCCCGCCAGGTTCAGCTCAGCCATGATGCTTACGTTGTACTGGCGCTTCAGGAGCTTGAACTCATCGATGACCTGCAGACCAATGATGATGCCGTACACCAGGCAGTACTACTGCACCTGACTACAACCAGCCCAGCCGAGAAGGCAAAATACGAGCAGGTTATTCAGGCGACCCAGGCACACAGTGCAAACATCATCACGCAGTTGAAGGCCATGATGCAGGATGAGCAGCGCCTACAGATTCTCCTCAATTTCGAAAAGGAGGCAGCTGCGCACGATACTCTGATCGAGCACTTACTTCAACTCAGCCGCAGTAGTAACACAGAAGAGGCCCTCACCTATAACCGTCTGGTGATCACCCCTGAATACCAACATCATCAAAACTATCTCAAAGATTTAAGTGAAAGTATACGCCTTGCTACCCGCGAGAGTAGCCAGCAGGCATCACAGTCTATCTCATCCTTTGTACAAAGCCACCGGCTCATACTTGCCATCATCATACTCATAAGCCTTGCCGCCGCTCTCCTGCTCCGCAACGTCATTCAGCGGCTCCGCTCTGACAACAAATTGCTCAACGCTGAAATGCAGAAACGACAAGAACTGCAGGAAGCGCTATCCGAGAGCCAGCTGAAGTATAAGATGCTTTTCGACATGAATCCTATCCCTATGTGGGTGTATAATCGGCTCAGTATGCAGTTTCTGGACGTAAACGAGGCCACCCTGCGTGAGTATGGTTACAGCAGAGACGAGTTCCTGGCGCTGAGTATATTCGATATAAGGCCGCAGCATGACGTGCCGCTTCTCAAGTTCAGGCTGGACCAGTTAGACAAGCTGGAGTCGCAGCAAAGCAGAGTGCGCCATAAACGCAGCGATGGCAGTGAGTTAGAGGTCGAGGTAATTTCTCATGCACTGCCACGCATTGGGGAGACTATGCCTCGCCTGGTTGTCGCTATGAACGTGGATGAGCGACTAAAGATGATCGAAAAACTGCAGGTAAGCGAAAAACAGCTGCGTGAGATTAGCTCCAGCATACCGGGTGCTGTTTTTCAGCTGGAGATGAAGAGCCTGTCCCATTACGCCTTTACTTTTGTCAGTGACGGCATCCGTGATCTTTTCCATATAAGCCCTGAAGAAGTGTATGGTAACATTACGGCGCTATACCGAAACATTGAGCCTGATGATGTGCCCCATGTTCTGAATGCCATCACGGATTCTTATCGCAGCCTGTCTCCCCTGGTGGTGATCTTCCGGATCAGGCAGCCGCAGGGCGGCCAATGGAAATGGGTGCAGACCCATGGCCTGCCTACCTGGAAAGAGGCTGGTCATGTGATCTGGAACGGGACCATGATCGATATTACAGACCAGGTCATAGCACAGGAAAAACTGATGGCCAGTGAGGCAAACCTGAGGGCACTGCTCGACAGCTCACCACAGGCGATCTACCTGCTCGATAAATCAATGCGCGTGATGATGTGCAATGCTGTGGCGAAGAAAGACGTGCATAACATGCTCATGACAGAGCTAAAAACAGGAATGAATTTCCTGGATCTGCTTGGCGAAGAAAAAGGAAAACAGTTTCGGGAACAGCATGCACGTGCCATAAAAGGTGAAACAATCCAGTATGAAGATGGCCATGGCGAATTCTGGCATGAAATAGCGCTTCGCCCTGTACTTGGTCCGGATAACCGCGTGCTGGCCGTTGCCCTGAGTGTGCTCAATATTTCGGAGCGCAAAATGGCACTGGAGACGATCAGACGCAACGAGGAGCAGCTGGCCCGGGCCCAGCAACTAGCCAGGCTGGGCAACTGGGAGCTTGACATGGAGCGTGACCAGCTAACCTGGTCTGACAGCGTGTATGACATATTCGGTGTGAGTAAAATGTCCTTTGCGCCCTCACGTATCAACATCATGCACTTTGTGCCAGAGGAGGAACGAGCACAGCTTCTGGCCATCTATCAGGAAGCCGCGGACAACGGCCAGATTTTATCTGTAGAACATACCATTGTACGGCCCGACGGCAGTCAGCGCATGGTATATGAAATAGGTGAACCGGAAAATGATACACAGGGAAGGCTTGTCCGGTTTCATGGTTCAATACAGGATATCACAGACCGTAAGAAGGCCGAACAAGAAGCCCTGAAAGCGAGAGACTTGCTGCAATCTACTCTGGAAAACATTCCGGAAATGATATTCTCAGCTGACACGTCCCTGCATATGCTCTATGTCAGTCCGCAGTGCCGCGAACTGACAGGTTATACAGAAGAAGAGTTTACAGCACAGGCGGATCTGTGGTGCAACAGAATACACCCAGAGGACAGAGTTTACACAGAGCAGCATATTCTGCCTGAGCTCAAAAAGGGCGAGCGCCAGCATTACGAAGTACGCTTCACAACAAAAGCCAAGCAGTGTAAATGGCTGATGCTGCGCATTTCACCCAGAAAGGATGAAAACGGACGCGTCTACCGTCTCGACGGTTCCGCCTCTGACATGACATCCTACAAAGAGGCCCAACAAAAACGGGATGAGTTGACTGACCAGCTGCTGAAACAAAATCAGAACCTGCAGCAGTTCGCTTACATTGTATCGCATAACCTCAGAGCCCCCATCGCGAACATTCTGGGCCTTACCACCATATACAACAAGCACATGCCCGACTCACCTATGAACCCCCGGGTGATTGACAACCTGTTTAAGTCCGCCAGGCTGCTCGACACCACCATACGGGACCTGAACGATCTCCTCACGATCCGGAGTGAACTCAACAATGTGCGGGAAGAGGTTAAGTTTGAAGATGTATATGAAAAGATCTATGATAGCCTCCCAACTGACCTGCTGGGAGAGCATATCAGGCTGGAGCGGGACTTTGAAGAGGCACCCATCGTAATTGGCGTTCGCAGCTATGTGCATAGCATCATGCATAATCTCATCACAAATGCTTTGAAATACCGATCGCCTGATAGAAATTTGCATCTGCGGCTTAAAACTTTCACTATTCCTAACTATATTTGTCTCAGCGTATCAGATAATGGTCTTGGTATCGATCTGAGTAAGGAAAAAGAAAAAGTCTTCGGTTTATACAAGCGATTTCACTCTCACGGAGAAGGACGTGGTTTGGGATTGCATCTTGTTAAAACCCAGGCTGAGCTGCTAGGCGGCAAAGTAGAAGTAGATAGTCAGGTGAATGTCGGCACTACTTTTAACATTTACTTTAGACACACCCTGTAGTAATGAATATATTGAAAAGAGTAGTTTTGATTGATGATGATGAAGTCAACAACTTTGTTTGTGAAAGCATCATCCGAAATGAGAACTTTGCTGAAGACGTGTTCAGCTTTCAAGGAGCTGAAGAAGCACTTGATTTTCTGAAGTCTTCTGTGGAACCTTCGGGAGAGAAATTCCCTGATCTGATCTTCCTGGATATCAACATGCCCGGAATGGACGGCTGGAATTTTATAGAGGAGTATCGCAAACTCCCGGAGTACGCTACCCAGAAGTGTAGCTTATTTATGCTTTCTTCAGCTGTGGACCGCAAAGACATACAGTGTGCCCGCAGCCACAAGGAAGTAAAGGAGTTTTTCTCAAAGCCCCTCTCTCCTGAGATCCTTGAGTTCATCAAAGAAGAATTTTTGATGCGGGTAGAGTAATTTTCCTGCTTCAAAAAGCAAGAGCGCATGCCAAGTCAGTACCGACGCAGCATGCGCTCTTGCTTTTTGGCGACTTTGGCTGCAGTACTTCCTGCTTACTCAGTCTACCCGCTGCAGAATTTTCTCCATCTCTGCGATCTCTTTCTTCTGTGACCGGATGATCTCCTCTGCCAGCTTCTTCAATTCCGGATCATTGATTCTGGCCTCTTCACTGACCAGTATAGCAGAAGAATGGTGCGGGATCATGGAATGGATAAACGCTTTGTCACCGACATAGGACTGGTTGCGCAGCATAATAAATGACCCAACAATGGCCACAATGCTCATGACGGCGATGATAGCGTTCAGCTTCTGGTCTCTGTACATCGAGCGCATTACCCCCAGCATGATCAAAGCCATAGGAGCCACCATCAGGATGGTCATGTATAGCCGGTTAAGGTTGAGGTTGAGGTGAATGTGACCTATTTCGGCTACATTGCTGAACATGACGGCATACATCACCAAGAAGGAAAGCCCAAGCATCAGCATAAACTTTCCGTAATTCCCCTTCTCCATAAGCAATTGAATCAGTTTACATTATCCAGCGGCTTCCGCAATGGAGCTGCGGCTTTCTTATACTCTGATGGCGACATCCCGGTTACCTGCTTAAACTGCGCCGACAGATGCGCCACACTGCTATACCCCAACAAAAAACTGATCTGACTCAGACTCAACTCGTTGTAGGCCAGCAGTTCTTTGGCCCGTTCTACCTTTTGCAGCACTACATAGCGTGCAATTGTGAGCCCTTCTTCGGCCGAAAAGAGTGTGCTCAGGTAGTGATAGTCCCGGCCAAGCTGCTGTGCCAGGTAGTCTGATATGTTAACATTGAGATTTTCCACCTCTCCCGAGCGAATCAATTCGATTATGGCAATTTTGATTTTTTCGACAAGCTCGGCCTTCTTATCCTCTATCAACTCGAAGCCATTCTCGTGCAAGGCTTCCCGCAACTTTTGCAGTTGCTCTGTTGTAGGCTCCTGCTCCAGCTTTACTTCGCCCAGTTGTATGGCTACCGGGTTTAAGTCAAGCTTATCCAGTTCCTGTGTCACCACCTTAAGGCAACGGGGGCATACCATATTGCGGATGTGCAACGTGTGTGGCTGTATCATTTCCTTTGTTTAATTAAGAGCAGGTCACCATAGCACAACAATTTCTTATGCGCGGGTATACCTGCCTACACCTACGCAAATCTAAGAAAACATTTTGCTCTGCCGCATTTACAGGCTTCTGCAAAACAGAACTGCCCTGTGCATACCTGCTTTGAATTATTACGATACACTTCCTGTTGTACCCTTATTCGACCTTCCTATACCTGCTGAGTGGCAGTATAGTGGTTTACAAATAAATAAGCACAAGCCGGAATAATAGACTTACCTTTGTAGCTTGCAATAATCAATCATACATGACATTTAGCGAATTAAATTTAATAGATCCTATCCTGAAGGCACTTCAGGCGGAGGGCTATACGCAACCTACGCCAATACAGGAACAGGCTATTCCACACCTTTTGGCTGGCAGGGACCTGCTTGGCTGCGCTCAGACGGGCACAGGCAAGACAGCTGCTTTCGCCATACCTGTGCTACAGATGCTGCACAACCAAAAAAACAGAGCATCTAACACCATCAAAACGCTTATCCTGACTCCTACACGGGAGCTGGCCATACAGATCAACGAAAGCTTTGCCGCTTACGGCAAAAACACTGGCGTGCGCCATACCGTTATTTTCGGTGGCGTTTCGCAGCATGCGCAGGTACAAACTATAAAGCGCGGCGTAGACGTGCTCATCGCAACGCCGGGCCGTCTGCTCGACCTGATCGGGCAGGGTTTTATCTCGCTTAAGCACGTAGAGTTCTTCGTATTGGACGAGGCGGACCGTATGCTGGACATGGGCTTTATCCATGACATCAAACGCATCATCCCGATGCTGCCTAAGCAGCGCCAGTCACTGTTCTTCTCAGCTACCATGCCGCCTGTTATCCAGGCACTGGCCGATACCATTCTGGTTAATCCTGTGAAAGTGGAGGTGACGCCAGTTTCGTCTACCGCTGAGAAAGTGGGACAAGCCGTGTACTTTGTAGAGAAAAACGACAAGCGCGAACTGCTGCGTCACCTTCTTTCAGAGTCTGAGATCGACCGTGTGCTGGTGTTCACCAGAACCAAGCATGGCGCCGATCGTGTAGCCAAGGACCTCAACAAAGCCAATATCCAGGCGGAGGCCATCCATGGCAACAAGTCACAGAATGCGCGTCAGCGTGCCTTGAGCAACTTTAAGGCAGGCGCTACACGTGTGCTGGTGGCGACGGACATTGCCGCCCGCGGTATAGACGTAGAGGAACTGTCGCATGTGATCAACTTTGAACTGCCGAACGAGCCGGAGACTTATGTGCACCGCATTGGCCGTACGGGCCGTGCCGGTAACGCTGGCGTTGCCCTTTCGTTCTGCGACACAGAGGAGCGAGCCTACCTGCGTGACATCCAGAAGCTGATCAACAAGCAAATCAAAGTGGATGCAGACCATCCTTTCGGTTTGCCAGAGCACTTGTCAGTAAACCTGGAACATGCCAAGAAGCCGAAAGGCCCGGCCGGGAGAGAACCCCGTAACAAAGCAGCTTCTAACAGCGGCAACCGTGATGCAAGTGGTAACAGGCCAACTGGAAACGGCAATGGCCGATCAGGTGGAAGTTCAAACGGCCGATCAGGCAGAAGCGAAGGAAGCAGCCGTGCTACAGCAAGCACAGGCACCAATAGCCGCTCAGCTAGCGGCAACCGCAGAAACTGGCGGGATAAAAAAGGCGGCGGTCAAAGCAGGCCATCCGGAAATCTGGAATACTAGCCTTCTGTAACATATAAAGCCCCGCCTCTTCGTAAAGAGGCGGGGCTTTTTGCTATATGCAGGTATAGCCTATACTTTAAATGCGACTCTGGTCGCTGTCGTTCGGCTCGGTATCATCCTCCCCAAAAGGCTGCTGACGACTGCGGATGCCATTCACGTCATCGTCCATGGCCGTATCGCTGCCCTCATATTCAAAGCCGGGGCCCTGTGCGAATTCCTCAGTGCTATTAGGATTGTTGGCCCCATAGCCAGTCGTTTCGTTTCCTTGTATATGCAGGTTTTCAAGGCTGTCTTTCTGGTCGCCTCGCTCCAATGCTCCCCCATACCCTACGTTGCGCTTCGCTGACGGATCGGGCCTGTTGCCCATCGTCTGTCCTTTGCGGTGCTCGTCGTTTATATTCTTCGGGCTGTTGGGCGTGTTCTGTATATCTTCATCTCTCGTTGCCATAATTCAATTCGTTTGTTTACCTGTGTATACGCTCCGCCAAGAGATCAGTTAGGTATAGCGCAACTTACTTAACATAATTTATCAACCAAACACTATTATATATCTACCGCATCTTTCGGTTATCTTTGAGCGAAATAACGCGAGCGGATGGCACGTATGGCATCCCGATTGCGTTACAGAAGGAACCGGCAGCAAAAAAGCTTATGAAACTATCGAAAATATATGACCCGCGTGAAATGAACTCTTACCAGTTTGTGGCGATGACGGGTCTGGTGATGACCATACTGGCGAACATCATCTTACTGTTTATTGACAAAACAGTGGAGAATTTCAACGCGCTATACCTTTGCTGGTTTGTATTCTTTGGATTAGGCACTATTGCTAACTTCAACAGCAAACCCGACGATCACGATCATCACCACCATCACTAAGATCAGGCATCAGGTATAGCTTACTGCTTCAGGAAATCAAGCAGCGCTTTGTGAAACTGATCAGTTGCCTCGATATGCGGGATATGTCCTACCCCATTCAATTCCAGCAACCGGGCATTCGGTATAGCTCCTGCCGTTTGCTGCCCTAATTGCGGATATTGTCCGTACTGCTTCCGCTCCTCTTCACTTTTGATATAGGCCTTGCCTACCACCGTGCGGTCCTCCAGCCCGATGGCCAGTAGCACCGGCATCTTTAACTCACTGAATTCATAAACCACAGGCTGTTCGTAGATCATGGCATAGGTATGCGCCGCCACCCGTGCCACGAGCGGGTAGTCCGGACTGCTCAACTGTGCCGCAGGTATACGCACCCACTCTTCATAGGCCGGCTTCCAGGAGGTATAGTAGGTTTTGTGGTAGTCCCGAATGCCTGCCTCCGTACGCTTCAGTTCTTCCTGGTATAGCTCATCCAGGCTCTTGTAAGGCACTATGCGCCGGTAGTCTTCCAATCCGATCGGGTTTTCGAGCACTAGCTTGGCGGTTGTTTCCGGATACATGAGCGCAAACCTTGTGGCCAGCATGCCCCCCATGGAGTGCCCAACCAGCACGGCTTCATTGATTTTGAGGTGGTTCAGCAGTTGCCGCGTGTGCTGCGCCAATTGATGGAAACTGTAGTGCACTTCTGCCTTATCTGATTTGCCGAAGCCCAGCTGATCAGGCACGACAACCCGGAAGCCCTGCCCTGCCAGGAAGTTCATTGTCTGTTGCCAATAGGCCCCCAAGAAGTTCTTGCCATGCAGGAGGACCACCGTCTGCGGATTTTTGAAACTGGTGGGCGGCGACACGTCCATATAAGCCATTCTGTACTTCTGCCCCTCCTGCTCTACCTCCAGGTAGTTCACCGGGTAGCGGTAAGCATAATCACTTAGGGTGGCATTGTAGGTACGCTGCGATTGTGCCATTGCCGAAACATGACAAAGCAGCAGGAATATTAAGGGGTATATAAAGTTTTTCATCTGATTCAGGTATAAGTCATGTTCTTTTTACTTACTGTGGGCTGGAAGAGTTATGATGCAAAAAAGCCCGGCACTGCAGGCACCGGGCTCTTCTACTGAACTATGCTACAAATCTAATTTACTGTACTAACACCTTTTTGGTGTGGTAGCGGCCACCCTGGGCCACTTGCAGGAAGTACAAGCCACGGCCAAAGGGTGTCAGGTCTATCTCCCGCTCATATGCTCCTTCCAACTTCTCGACCGTATCCACAAACACCTCCTGGCCTTTGTCATCCATCACCCGCACCACGGTCGTGCCTTTGTTTTTGAGCGCGAACTTAAGTTTGAAGCGTCCGTTGTTCGGATTTGGGTAGAAATTGATCTCTTCTACCTTCAGTTCCTCACGGGACTTCATTTCCACAGGGGCACCTGTGGCTTTCAGTTGCTCCTTGTCGGCCTCCGACACATCCTCTACCTTAGCCCTGTGCACGAGAAAGATAGCCCGGCCAGGCCTGGCAAAATGCAGCCCAACTTCCTCACCCGTCACTTCTTCTTCCCTACCGTCTTCATGGATGCGGTATACTTTCTTATCACCGTCTTTTACAATCACCTTGATATTCAGGTTCTCGTGCAGTTTCATCAGCGAGTCAATACGGACAGGACTAGGCATCGCCTGTACGACAATGCGCTCAATTTCCTTTGGATTTATCTCCTTCAGACGCTCCCCGTCCAACATTCTGATCGTAAAAGCCGAGTCCCGGTGCATTTTAATGAAAGCGTCAGGATGCCCCTTTATCGTCAGATTCTTTCCCTCTCCCCGCAGTACTTCCATTCGCTTCACCATTTCCTTGCTCAGACTATCGGCAGAGAGAGTTAGCACGCGCACTTCTTTCAGAGCACGCCGCATGGCACTATCCCCTTCTATACCTTGTTCCCTGGCCCTGAACATGGCATTTCCCTCTCTGCCCAAGGTATAAGCTCTGACCTTCCCATCCAGCAGGCGCATGTGCGCTGTATCCAGACGCGCAGCTTTCAGGGCTTTGGCGATGGCCTCTTCCGTTTCGGCTGTAAAAGTGGTATCAATCACCACCGTTTTACCATCCACGGTGCGGATCATCTTGATATGCATCTTGTGCTTCTGCTGGCCTGACTCCTGCGCCAATGTGTGGTAAAAGGGCAAGAGTGCCATCAGTAAAGCAAGAGCCAGTCTGAGTAAGGTCTGAAGGTTGACAAAGAGGTTCATAGTGTTGGGGTATAATGGGTTAGCGAATCGTTTCTACAAATGTACGCCAGCACGGGAGCCCTAAGCGTTAAAGCCAGGTTAAAGTCTGTTAAGGAAAAGTTAAAGTGATGGACAAGCCAGTCGAAATACGTAAATTTGTTATGTGAGCAAACTGACTATCATAGGTGTTATCGTGCTGATGAGCATATCGTTACTCGGTATGGTCGGCCTTCAGCTGTATTGGATATCGGATGCCATACAGGTGAAGCAGGAGCAATTTGACCGCAGTGTACACGAGGCGCTGGCCCGCGTAGTTGAAAAGCTGGAGACGCAGGAGGCCGTGTCAGCAGTGGCAAGCGGAATGGCCACGCTTCAGCAGCCTGCACAGGAAACGGTGCCTCTTCATGGAGTTTCACCTCTTACCGAAGTATCTTTTACGAACGCCAGGAAGTCAGAATCTTCTGATCAGCCGCAGGGCAGCAGCGCAGTTGCCTCACAAAGCAAAGCCAAAGGTATAGCGACAGCAGAAGGTATAGCGCCGTCAGAAAAGCAGCAGCCAGACAAGCCTACGCTCTACAGAAGCATTAAAGGGCAGGCCTTTCCCTATGCCGGCAACCGCAGTTTCCGGGTGGAGTTTAGCTCCCTGGACTCAGCGGTTCAACACTTGCTGCCCCCCGGTGTATATATGCCTGCCATGCCACCCATCCCGATGGAGCATATCCGGTACATGGCGGCCCAGGCAGACTCTATGCAAGCCCGCGCCCAGCGCCTGAGCCAGAACAGCACCTTGCGTATACGACGGCTACCAGACAGCACGGTCAGGTATACCCGCCAGGTCAATGGCCGGAGCATTCACTTTTCGGTGGATACCCTGCAGTATATTGCCCTGCACCTGGACAGTCTCCGTCGTAATAATAATCTCACCCAAACGCTATCTCCCGCTGAAATAGCCTCTATCAACGTGCGGAAGGATAGCATTTTCATTTATAGAAAAGGAAACACCGTCCGCGGCGGCAACTTAACAGAGACCATCGTATCGGATCCAACGATCTTCTCGGGCAGTAAGATCACCTTCCGGAGTATTCACAGGCCGGAGGAAAGAAAGCCCATGCAGGATGTTAGTCCCCGAAGTGTTACGCTTCAGGGTAGGGCAAAATCGAGCGCTATACCTGCCAGGGCTGCAAAGTCTGCACAGAACACGGTAGCCCAGCCAGCTGCAGTTGCCAAACCGGATCCGGCCAAAATAGAGGCGAAAAAAGAAAAGCTAAATGATGTAGTGGAGAAAATGGTCGTGGAGTATGTAGCCAAGGACATCCCCCTGGCGCAGCGCATGAACCTGAACGAACTAAAGCCTATGCTACAAAGCGAACTGCGGGACAAAGGCATTGCGCTGGATTTTGGCTACTGGGTGCTTTCCGGTCAGCAGGACACGGTGATGGCCAGTCACCTGCCTGTCAGCGGCATCAACTCTTTTGCCACTTACAAGGCCAGCCTGTTTCCAAACGACATCTTTGACAAATCTGACCACCTTGCTATATATTTTCCTGACAGCCAGGCCTATGCACTCAAGTCACTTTGGATGATGCTGGCTTTCTCGGCGCTCTTCACCCTGATCATGGTCGCCACATTTGGCACCACCATCCACATTATTTTCCGGCAGAAGAAGCTTTCCGACATGAAGAACGACTTCATCAACAACATGACGCACGAGTTCAAGACGCCGATCGCGACCATCTCGCTTGCCGCTGACGCGATATCAAATCCTAAGGTATACGCCCGTCCGGAGAAGGTGCAGTACTACACCGGCATCATCCGGCAGGAAAACAAGCGCATGAATGCACAGGTGGAGAACGTGCTGCAGATAGCCCGGCTCGAAAAGAACGATTACCAGATGAACCTGGCCAGAACTGACCTGCATGCCTTGGTGCTCAAAGCTGTTGAAAGTATACACCTGCAGGTAGCAGAACGTCAGGGAATGATCACTACCGAGCTACATGCCACTGCTCCTGATCTTGAGCTGGACGAGGTGCACTTTTACAATGTCATCTGCAACCTGCTGGACAACGCAAATAAGTACTCGCCGGATTGCCCAGCCATCCGCGTAGAAACCTACAATACAGCTGGTGGCACCCTACTGGCCGTGGAAGACAAAGGCATGGGCATGACACGTGACACGCAGCTGCGGGTATTTGACAAGTTTTATCGGGTGCCGACCGGAAACCTGCACGACGTGAAAGGGTTCGGGCTGGGGCTCAGCTACGTGAAAGCCATCGTAAAAGCCCATAACGGAACCATAAGGCTGCAAAGTGAGCCGGGCAAAGGCAGTCGCTTTGAGGTATTTTTACCAGCCAGTGTCTAAAAGCACCGCGCCATGCAACCAGAGTACCAGGCGCAGCATTTTTAATCTGAAATCTATACCTAAATCCGTCACCTCATGAGCGACAAAGGACTGAACATACTACTTGCCGAAGACGACCCGAACTTCGGGATCGTGCTAAAAGACTACCTGGAGCTGCATGACTACGAGGTGACGCTATGCCCGGACGGCTGCCAGGCCATTACGGCTTTTCGGAAGGGAAACTTCGACCTGTGCATACTCGATGTGATGATGCCAGGCAAAGATGGCTTCACACTGGCCCGCGAAATCAAGAAGCTGCAGCCAGACATGCCGCTGATCTTCCTGACGGCCAAAGCTATGCGGGAGGACATGCTGGAAGGGTTCAAAATCGGTGCAGACGACTATATCACCAAGCCGTTTGACTCCGAAGTGCTGCTTTACAAAATAAAAGCGATCATGCACCGCAAGGGTGGCAACCCGACCATAGAAAAGCAGGAAGTGACAGAGTATAACATCGGGCAGTATCGCTTCCAGTACAAACTGCGCCTGCTGCACTATAACGGCGAAATCCAGAAGCTTTCGCCGAAAGAGGCTGAGCTGTTGCGTCTGCTCTGCCAACACCTGAATGATGTGATGCCGCGGGAGGAGGCCCTGCTGCGCATCTGGCACGAAGACAGCTACTTCACGGGCCGCAGCATGGATGTATACATTGCCAAGCTCCGCAAGTACCTCCGCCACGACCCTGCTGTGGAGATCATCAACATACATGGGCAGGGCTACCGGCTGTGCGCCCACAATGGGGTGATGCTATAAAATGAAACAGGCCGCTACCAAAAGTAGCGGCCTGTGTGTTTCACCAAAACACTTTAACAAACAATATCTTTTTAGAAAGTAAATCCTACAGAGGCTTTGATCACCCGGTTGAAGGTGTCGAAGTTGCGGTTGGCGTCCACCGTGGTCAGACCGTAGTCGTAGCCGGCGCTTAGGTTAAAGCCACTGGCAAAGCGGTAGCCTATACCTCCGGTTGCCGCCACATCTAGTTCACGGAAGCCGCTGTTCATGTCCCACTCCTGGTTCAGGGCATTGAAACCCAACGCTCCGGCCCGTACCTGCACCTTGTTAGACACCAGGTATGAGAACTGCGGACCAGCAAAAATATGGAAGCCGTCACCTATGAATATCTTTGCCAGGATCGGCAGATCAATGTATTCGGCTTTATTCGTCACGGTTACACCGGCATTCAGGAAGTCAAACTGTTCCATCGGAATTTTACCTGTGAGGCGCATGCCTTTTTGAGAGTATAGCAAGCCCGGTTCGATCTCAAAGCCCGGTGCTATAGGTATAGACACCACACCGCCCACATGAAACCCTTCGCGCATCTCGCGGCTCAGGGAGCCATTGGTCATATCCATCAGATCCTGGGCACTGTTGATCGTTTGCCCCTGCCACTCGGCCATGTTCACACCCGCTTTTATACCGATGCGCACGGGCTGTTTTTGCTGCGCATTTGCCTGATTTACCGCCATTCCCAGAACGACGGCCAGTAGTAGAAATATCTTTTTCATCACACCTATCCTTAAATATTAAAAAACAAGAAATAAGCTGCGCAGCTTAATCTCACTGATGTAAGAATCGTGCCAAATTGGAATCTAGGGACTTAAAAAAGTTCATAACAAATAGTAAATAATTAAATATCAGATAATTAAGTATTTAATATTTTTTTTCAGTTACAAAATCAGCTTAAAACGAAGCTCTATTAATAGCGCTGCTTATTTGGCCAGAGGACCACTTGCACCTTACCTTTGCAGCCCCATGGCCCACAGTTGGGCCAGGTATTAAGGTATAGGCAGATGAATGACAAAAGACAGGTGCGGCTGAACAGGCTGGCCGTGCACAGGGTAGGTAATAAGGCAAAGGAAGAAGGTGTGATCGCTTCGAAGGAACTGGTCGATCTGAGGGACGAGCAGCTGACGGATCTGCTAACCAACTACTTTCTGGCACCTTTTAAACAGGAGGAGTTTTTCCGCTTCCATCATACCTCTGACCTGGCCCTGAATGAGATGTTCGCCTATTCAGCCCTGATGTTCACAGAACCACAGAAGTTTCTGGAGTACTCGGTGCATGTGCTCAACCACCTCTACGAACAGTCGGACCATCCCAAAGTAAAGAGCGGTGAGCTATATGTGGTGCATTTGTCGGGCTGCGTGATGGAAGACGACATCGTAGACGCGATCGGTATTTTCAAGTCGGAGAACAAAGACACTTTCCTGACCTTTCAGGAAGAAGATGATGACCTGAGCATGAATTACCACTTCGGTGTGAACATCAAGAGCGTGGACAAAGGCTGCCTGATCTTTAACACCGAGGCCGAGGACGGTTTCCGGGTGAAGATCGTGGACGCCAACAGCACCGACGCCGTGTTCTGGAAAGAGGACTTCCTGCACGTTACCGAACTTAAGGATACCAACTTCAACACCAAAACGGCGCTCAACCTATGTAAGGATTTCTCAGAAGAGGTATTTGCCCAGACCGACAGCAAAAAAGCGCAGGTGGACTTCATCAGCCGCTCCGTGGACTACTTCTCCAAGAGCGAGACCTTTGACCTGGAGGAGTTCACGAGCAGCGTGATCGACGAACCGGAAACGGCGGAGCGCTTCAAGAACTACACGCAGACTTTTGCCGAGGAGCGCGACATCGAGGGCTTTACCGATTTTGCCATCAACAAAAACACGGTGAAGAACATGAAACGCAAGTTCCGCAACTTCATCAAGCTCGACACCCAGATCGAGATCAAGTTCAGCGGCTACAACCCGGAGCAGAGTGAGCAGTATGTGGAGCGAGGTTTCGACCAGGAGCGCGGTATGCATTTCTACAAAGTATACTTCCACTCCGAGTCATAGCGTTATCTGCCAGGCAAGCAGGTATAGAAACTATACCTGCGTTGGACCTGTTGCAGAGGAGCCTGCACCAAAATACCGGAACAGTATTTGATATAGAAAAAGCACCTATGATAAGCTTTAAAAGAGATATGAAAAAATCAGTTCTTGCTACCTTACTTTTTGCCTTTGCCGCGACCGCCGTGTTTGCACAGGGCCCCGCTCAAAAGGCTGGCACAACCCAAAGTGCGCCTAAAACAGTGGAACAGCGTGCCGATGAGATAACGGCCGGTATGGTAAAGAACCTGCGTCTTAGTCCAAAACAAGCCGCCCAGCTGAAAGATGTAAATCGCAGCAGCATGAGGTTTGCGGAAGAAGCACGCAGAAAGCACCGCGATAATCCCCCCAAACTGGCGCAGCAGATGGACATCATCAGCCAGACCAGGCTTTCGCAGATCAAAGACATCCTCACAGAGCAGCAGTTTGCCCAGTACCAGTCACGCCGCGAAGAGAAAATGGGTGTGCCGCGCGAGGCCAGAAGCAACCCCAGCCAAGGTCAGGGGCAGCAGTACGACAACAACTACTAGTTTGTATAGAGCAAAACAGAAAAGCATGGCAGCCGCCATGCTTTTCTGTTTTCAGCCCACCTGCCTGTTTTCAGGCGGGCTAGTTTGTTCCTCCAGTTCCATATCGGCAGGTATAGTCGTGGCCACTTGAAGGGCGGGCGCCACCTCAGGAGCAACTGCCTGTTGTGCTGCCAGTGCCTCCCGCTCCCGCTGATAAGCCGTCACGACAGCTCCCGGTGGCTTAAACAGAATATCCCAGGCTTCTCTGAACGACCGGGCATGCAGCAGATCTTTCCAGATATCCACCCATTCATGAAACACCAGGTAAATTGGGTTGTATGAATTGACAGGTTTGGTTAGCCCGTAAATGGGGCGCTCCTCTTCTTCCTGAAAAGTGCCGAAAAGGCGGTCCCAGAAAATGAAGGTGGAGCCGTAGTTCTTGTCGATGTACTTGGGATTGGAGCCGTGGTGCACCCGGTGGTGCGAGGGCGTCACGAAGATGTACTCAATAGGCGCAGGCAGCTTGCGGACCAGCTCGGTATGCACCCAGAACTGATAGAGCACAGCTAACTGGTGGCACACAAAGAAGGTTAATGGATCAAAGCCCATGAAAGGCACGGGCAGGAAAAACAGGAATTTGATGTGTTGGGTCCAGCTGGTGCGGAAGGAGACCGAGAAGTTCATTTTCTCAGACGAGTGGTGTGTGACATGCGTTGCCCACCAAAAGCGTTGCTCATGCGAAATGCGGTGCGCCCAGTAACGGCACAGGTCCACCAGCACAAAAGCCAATGCAAACCCCCACCAGGACCGCGGTATGGCCCAAGGCACCGCATTGTAGATGACAAGCGATATGTAAAAGAGAGTGACCTTGAGCATAGCCCCCAGTATAACGCTGCCCAACCCAATGGAAACAGCGGCCATGAAATCACGCTTGTCATAGTAATTCTTCTTCTTCCTGACACCCACATACCATTCGATCAGCACAGAGGCCACGATAATAGGCGCCGCCAAATGCATGATTGTAAAGTTATCCAGCTCTGCGATTTGGTCCATAATAAAGATTTCCTTCTCCATAAGCTATCCATTTGTGCAGGGGTATAGCTTAATGTAACGACCGCTGCCGGAAAGGGTTAGTCCCTTCAGCAGGCCTTACTATACAAACGCCGGCATAACACTGGTCTGCCTTTCGTTAGATAAAGGGGGATCAACAAAAAAAATTGATTTTGTGAATTAGGCTGCGTAATCTTGCTCCAATCAAGTACATACCATGAATATCCGAAAGAAAGTAAAATTCACCCTACCTGCCGGCATCAACCGCTATGCCGCCATCGACCTGTTTGTCAAAGCTGCTGAGAAGGAGAACTGGAGCGAACAGGAGATTCAGTTTGTGATAGACGAAGTAGTAGAGGCCGAGGATGATGCCAGGGGCCTGGAGGCGCTGCGCTACTACCTGGCTTAAAAGAAAAGCCGTGCCGACGCAATCACTGCACCGGCACGGCCTGCATTATTTTACGCTATGTTGCTTAAGCTTCGTTTTGCTCCAAAGGCTCGAGCTGGAGCTCAGACTGGTGCTGCTGCAGTACCCCGATGATAAAGTCGATATGCTCCTTTAAGTCCACGCCAAAAAGCTCAGCCCCCATACGCACTTCTTCGCGGTCAACGGAAGCGGCAAATCCGCTGGTCTTCAGTTTCTTCATTACTGACCTCGCTCCCAGTCCTTCGAGCCGCTGTGGTCGCACCTGCGCACAGGCTACAATAAAACCTGTTATCTCGTCGCAGGCGATAAGGGCTTTGTCGAGGGTGGTTTCGTAAGGCACCCCCCAGTGTGTATAGTGCGCCGATATGGCATGTGCAATGCGCTCCTCCCCTTTCTCGCGCAACTGATTTACGATCACATTCGGGTGCTGCTCCGGGTAGGCTTGGTAGTCGGCATCGTGCAGGAGGCCGGCGATAGCCCATTCTTCAGCATTCTCCCCTAACTTATTTGCATAGGCTTCCATTACCAGCTCTACGGTGCGGGCATGGCGCAACAGGCTTTCGCTGGTAGTCATCTGCTCCAGTATGGCGCGTGCTTCGTCTCTTGTCATATCGTTTAAGCTTGATGAAGCTCCAATATAAGCAAAATCACCAAACAAGCCTGCTACCAGAATCGAACAGCTCACCTGAAAAGCTTAGCGATTCATAGCGAAGCCAAAATCGCTTGGCTGGAAGTTATACTCCACTTCCGGAAATTCAGCTTTGGCAATTTTAACGTTTTCCCACTTGCCATAGATCTTGTCTTTGCGGCCTACCAATATGTCGATACGATTTGTGAAGCGTCGGTTCATGGTGTCCCGCACGATGTACTGCCCGTCCAGTTCATCTGAAATGCCGCGTACCCACACCGTATCACCATACTGTATATCGCCGCCCCAACGCGACAGCATATCACGTGAAAGAGCAATCCAGCGGTGTTTTTTAGGGTTTTTGGGGTTGATGCGGGAGCCGTCGGCAGTGACAAGGGGATTTCCGTCAGTCTGGCCTCTTTCGGGGTAGTAAACAGTGGCCGTTACGGTGAAAGTTTCTGGGTACTCGGGGTATTCTTGTATTTTTTCTATAAGTCGTGGAGTTAAAAAATCTGGGTCTTTGTGTTCGCTCGGAGGGTTTGAATCCTCAGGTTCCAGAAAAGCCATTTCTTCGAAAAAAGTTACAAAAATGGAAACTACTACTGCGAGTATTTTGACCCTAAACATATGCGATCCATTTCGTGAAACATCATTTCAATTACAATAACCCGCTTAAACGGCAGGCTTAGAAATTAAGTTTTATGAGATGGATGAATTTAGGACAGTAGTATAGTGAAAGTTTATAATACAAAAAGTAGAGTATGATGCCAGTTTATTCTAAAATCAATGTTTTCAGCCAAGAGGAGAGATAAAATAAAAACTTAAAATTTTCACCAAATATTTATAGTAGAAATTAAAATCATTCCATTGGAGCATCATCTTGAGCGATGATTTTCAGCGGAGATTAAGCTGCAGAATTGTAATTTATAAAGCCTTTAAAAAATCCCCTATTCAATACCAAAAGATTAGCTTTGCTGCTGCTTCTTAAAGTATTTGTCATAGAGTACATAGCCTATAAAGAGCGCCAGGCTAATGCCACCTACCCAGATCAGGCCATTCATAAGGCGGTCGTCATTCTCGCCGAGCCAGGCCAATAACACAGTGAGCGGGATAATACCGGCCATAGTCGCTCCAATGAATTTGAAATAACCCATCTTGGTTATCCCTGCAACGAAACTAACCGCATCGTTTGAGAGGAAAGGAGAAATGCGGGCAATGATCACTGCCCAAACCCCATACTCCGACACAAATCCACATACTTTCTCTTCGGCCTTTTGTCCAATGATCCTACGTACTCCTGCCTCACCTAGCCCCCGGCCAATTAAATACCCGATAGTGGAGGCGACCAGCACAGCGGCCAGCGCAATAAGTGATCCCCACACTGGTCCATAAGCAATGATAGCCACCAACATCAGCGCCACCACATTGATCACCAGCAAGAACATCTGGGCGACCATGGCCAGAATAATAAAAAATGGTCCCCAGAAGCCAAATTGCTCCACCCAGGAGGAGATGCGCTCCTCTTCACCGCTTGTCAGTACTTCCCAGCCCTCTTTGATATTGGCCTGAAAATCGGAGGAGATAAAATATGCACCCACCAGCAGGGCGATGATGGCTGCCGTCACCAGCAGGGGCCATTTGCTTTGCTTTGTATCTTCTTGCTTTGTCGTCGTATTGTTCGTCATAAGGCAGCCTTTCGTTGTTTAGACGCAGATTACTTGGATGAGGTTGGATGCTCCAGCATACCTGTGCGGGTGTTGATCCGAGCCGCATGTTTATATACCCTTCCCGGCACATGAGTGGCAAGTGAGTAACGCCAGGTATACTGCGGGTTAGCCAGGGTACTGCTTTGATGTCGCTGCTGCACCGAGAGCTCTCCCGGACTAAGAGGCGGCTCAGCAGGTATAGCCGCCTGCTTATCGACATGCTCTCCGTAAAGCACAGCCGCTGCCAGTCCTGCCACCAGTCCGCCCAGGTGCCCTTCCCAGGAGATGCGCTCCTCCGACGGAAATAAGCCATAAAACAAGCCACTGTACAAAAACAGAATAGCCAAAGAAATAGCCAGGCCGGCCCTGTCACGGCGCACAATGCCATTGAACAGCAGAAAACCCGCCAGGCCGTACACGACTCCACTTGCCCCGACATGATAAGCGTCGCGGCCAATAAACCAGGTGAAAAGGCCGCTCAGCACGTAGACCAGCACGAACACACGCAGTGCAACCGGGCGGTGCAAAAACAGGATGAAGCCGGAAAGCAGAACCAGCGGAAATGAGTTGGAAAGTAAATGGAGGAGCCCCGAGTGTATGAGTGGCCCCATAAACACACCGATCAGCCCCAGGAAGTCGCGCGGGTGAATACCCAACCAAACCAGGTTCACCTCAGCCAGGTATGAGAGCAGCGCCACCAGCCAGATGAGCCCTACAAACAAGGTACCTGGGAGAAAACTGTAAGCAAAACGCTCATGTTCGGCCTTCAGGTTTTGGTGACTCTGCAAAGGAGTTGCTTGCATCATAGGGTTTTGTTTGGAGCAGGTGTAATTGCGCTTTTCACTGTGCTCAGGCTATACGTACAAGGGTAAAGGCAGGTCATGGAGAAATAATCCCGCATAGTGGCAAGATAAGGGCTGTAGGTCAGAAATCGTATGCTATATCCATACTTTTCACGTTCTATATCGTAACAGTTCCATTTCAGCCCTGTTCTTGAGCGTATAAGGGTATAGTCAAAAATCGATTTCAATATTGAGAAGTATAAAAGGTGATTTCACCACGAGTACCATGCACGCTAATCCGCTTCACCTTTTAGCCAGACGCTTGTCAGCTCCGGGCCTTAGCCTGCTGTGCTGTGTGCTGCTGTTGCTGCTGAGTTCCTGCGAGAGCTCAGACACGAGCAGGGCCGCTTATGCGCGTGAGGAAGAGCAAAAGCACGAATTTTATCCCGAGGAGGTTCCTTATACACGACCGGGCACGCTGGTGGAGGCGATCGAAAACCCCTCTCCCTGGGTCGACTCTGTTTTCAAAACACTGAGTCCCGAAGAGCGCATCGCACAGCTCATCATTATTGAAGCTTTTTCCAACCAAGGCCCGAAATACGAGGCCGATGTGATGAACCTGGTAACCAGGTACAAGGTAGGCGGCATCATCTACTTCCAGGGAGGCCCTGTGCGTCAGGCTGTCTTAAACAACCGACTGCAAGCCGCTTCCAAAGTGCCGCTTCTCATCTCGATGGATGCCGAAACAGGTGTGGGCATGCGCCTGGACAGCACCGTGCAGTATCCTTTCCAGATGATGATGGGGGCTATAGAAGACAATGGCCTGATCTACCGCATGGGGGCCGAAGTGGCCGAAGAGTTTAAGCGACTGGGCATGCACGTCAACTTCGCCCCGGTGGCCGACATCAACAACAATCCCCAGAACCCGATTATCAGTTACCGCGCTTTTGGCGAGGACAAACTGGACGTTACCGCCAAAAGCCTGGCTTACATGCGTGGCATGCAGGAAAATGGCATCATCGCGGTAGCCAAGCACTTTCCGGGCCACGGCGACACAGATGTGGACTCCCACTATGACCTGCCTGTGATCCCACATGACCGCGCCCGACTCGACTCGCTGGAGCTATACCCTTTCCGGGAACTGATCAAGCATGGCATTGGCGGCATTATGGTCGCACACATGCACATGCAGCAGCTCGACACTACCCATAACCTGCCCTCTACCCTTTCCAAGCCCATCGTGACCAGTCTGCTCAAAAACCAGCTGGAGTTCAAGGGCCTGGTCTTTACAGATGCCATGGTGATGAAGGGTGTTACCAAGTACTTCAGTCCGGGTGAGGCAGAGGCACGCGCCCTGATGGCGGGCAACGACGTGCTGGAGCGCCTCAACAGCGTGCCTAAAGCCATTCAGGCTATAAAGCAGGCTATCGCAAGAGGCGACCTGACGCAGGAAGAGATTGACCATCGCTGCAAAAAAATGCTGGCGGCCAAAGCCTGGGTAGGCCTGGACAGGTACAAACCTATTGAATTGAAAAACCTGTACGAGGACCTGAACCCAGGTATAGCCGATAGCACCAACCATGCACTGGCCGAAGCAGCCATGACCCTGCTCAACAACCGCAAGAACTTCCTGCCCATCCGCCAGAAAAAGCGCCAGCGCATCGCCACACTCTCCTTTGGTGTGGTGCGCCCCAGTATTTTCCAACGGGAGGTAAACAGGCATGCCCGCATTGACGCTGACTTTGTGATATCCCGAAAAGCCAATGCCAAAGAGGTAAAACAAATGAAGCAGAAGCTTAAAGGCTACGACCTGGTGCTGGTGGGGCTCTACGGCCCGAGTGTGACGCCCAACAACCGGTTAGGCTACTCTAAGGAAGCAACCGCCTATGTGACAGAGCTGGCTCGCTCCAACAGGGCTATTATGACGCTCTTTGATAACCCCTATACCCTAAACCAATTCCCGGACATACATAAGAGCCGGGTACTTATATTAGCTTATCAGGCCCACATGCACGCGCAGGTGGCGGCAGCCAAACTGCTGTTTGGCAAAATACCTGCACGCGGTAAGCTGCCCGTTACCGTCAACAGGCACTACCAGTATGGACACGGCATTAGCAAAGACAAACCACTACTTGCCGTCAGCCCTTAGTATCTTGTATGGGTGCTTTGCGTATTATGCCAAGTATAGGCATCGCCTGACAACACCAACCCTAAAACTTTGAAAAAGAAATGCTTAACAATAGAACAACATACCTTGTAGGCCTGCTGGCTGTCTCGCTACTCTGGAGTTGCGAAGGTAACCGCACCGCGCAGGATACAGAAGAAATAACGGTTGATGTACCCGCCGACACTGCCCGTGTGGAACGCACCGGCCGCACCGTTGGCGAGCGTCTGGAGTCACTCCGTGGCTGGATGAACGAGAAAGTCGAACGTGGCGACACGGCCATACAGCGCGAGATGCCTGAAATCAAGGATGACTTCAGGAGACGCACCGCTGAGATCGAGCAGAACCTGGACAGCCTTTCTGCTGACTCCAAAGCTGAGTATGCCCGTCTGAAAGAGCGCTACGAACGCTGGGAAAACAGACAGGAGCGACGGCTGAACACCCCACTGGACCGCTCCGAACTGGACCAGTGGGAAGAGCAGCTGCTCCGTGAGTTCAACAACATTGAAAACATAGCGCCCCAGGATATGCGGGAGGCTTACCTTACGTTCATGGGGGTAGTACGGGCCAAGCGCCGCAACTGGACCCAGCACGACTGGGACTACGTGGACAATGTATACGGGCAGTTGAACCAGCGTCGCCGGCAGGTAGAAAATCAGATTTCGAACAGCGACAAGCTCAAGATCAGAGCGCTGCAGGCAGAGTACCTGACCCTGGAGGGTGCCGCCGATGCCCAAAGCACCATGCGCAATATGCGCAACTAATGACTTGGCAAAACTATTTGAAGGCTTTCTGGTTTTGGCCTTATACCTTTGCACAGGTATAGCCAATAGCCCTGGGCATGATTGCCTATACCTAAATTAAAAGCAAAAACCATGGAAAAAGCGACATTTGGAGGAGGATGCTTCTGGTGTACCGAAGCAGTGTTTCAGGACCTAGCAGGCGTGCAGAAAGTAGAGTCCGGCTATGCGGGCGGGCACATGGAAAACCCAACCTACAAGCAGGTAACCTCAGGCGCCACCGGGCACGCGGAAGTATTGCAGATCACGTATGACCCCGATATTATCAGTTATGACGAACTACTGGAGGTGTTCTGGAAAACCCACGACCCCACTACCCTGAACAGACAGGGCAATGACATTGGAACACAGTACCGCTCCATCGTGCTCTACCACAACGACGAGCAGCGCGAGAAGGCCGAAAGGTATAAGCAGGAGCTGGATGCAGCGGGGGCTTTCGATGATCCGATCGTGACGACAATAGAGCCGCTGCAGGAGTTTTACCCGGCCGAAGACTATCATCAAAATTACTTCAACACCCATGGGCACGAGCCTTACTGCAGTTTCGTGATCCGCCCTAAAGTAGACAAGGTAAGAAAAGTGTTTGAAGACAAACTCAAGCCTGAAGCCAGAAGATAGTCAAACAGCAAAAAAAGCCTCAGCCACAATGTAAGTGGCTGAGGCTATTCTTATACCTGCCAGTCTGATCTTTACTAGCTGTTTAGCTGCACCCATTGTTGGGCGATGATGGTCTTGGCATCGGCGAAGCTTTCTTTCAGAAGCTCTTCCCGGGTATAGCTCACCAGTTCAATATCCTCGTGCTCATCCTCTTTGCCACCGCCGTTAGCGTGCTGGTGCGATACTTCGGCGTAGTATAACAGCACTCTCTCGGTAGTGCCACCCGGCGAAGAGTAAAAGGTGTGCAGGTGCGTCAGGTTGTCTACGCTATACCCAATCTCTTCCTCTATCTCGCGGGCAATGCTGGTTTCAGGGCTTTCACCTTCATCTACCATACCTGCCACCACTTCCACCAGCTCCGATTCAGAGCCTACCCTAAACTGCCTGGTCAGGATGTAGCGCTGCTTTTCTGTGTCATAGACCATTGCAGCCACCGCCGTGCCGCGGTCAAATTGTTCCCGGGTGAAGGTATGGCCATTCTGCGTTACTGTTAGTTTATAGATCTTGAAGTAGCCATCATAGGCTGTCTCTCTTTTTTTAATTTCCATAAGGGCGAATATAGGCAATGCCAGGGTATAGCTTGCCATCAGGGATAGGTTAATATATGTCGTTACAATTCGTTGTTTCGGAATGCCGCTTTCTGGGTCCGTTCCGTCAGACCAGACATGGAAAGGGGTGTTTCACTTTCATAGCCTTTCTTAGCTTGCTGTTCTCCGGTAGGCCCGGGAAGCATGCGGTTGAGCACAGCAAAAATATCGGTGGTAGTTTCTGGTGAGAGCCCGTGCACAAAGGCGCCGATTTTGGCAGGTATAGACGTCACCACCTCGGCATCACCGTGTCGACAGGCATCTAGTATTGATTTGGCCGATCGCTCTGCAGTGATAGAGGTCAGCGGACTGGAGTCAACAATTTTGAACAGTGCATACTCTTCTTCATGCTGTCCCTTCACGTTGGCATGGCGTGGACTACCGGTCTGCATCAGACCCGGCGAAGCACAAGTGACCGTGATGTTATACTGCTTCAGCTCTGCCCGCAGACCCTCTGAAAAGCCGACCAGCGCAAACTTGCTGGCGCTGTAGGGTACCAGGTGTGGCACACCCAACTTACCTCCGATCGAAGCTATGTTGAGAATACGCCCGGCACCACGTTCCTTCATGGAAGGCAGCACAGCCAGGGTAGTATAAAGTGGTCCCCAGAAATGCGTCTGCATAGCCTCTTCAAAGTCCCCGACCGTCATCTCCTCCACCGGTCCCGCCGTGATGATGCCCGCATTGTTGATCAGCACGTCAATCGGGCCGAACTCCCGCTGCACCCGCTCGACCATCTGCTCTACCTGCGCCTGCTGGGTTACGTCGCAGGGCAGCACCATCACATCGGCTCCGTTGCCTGCCAGCTCCATGCGGGCGTCCTCCAGTTGCATCTCGTCGCGTGAGCACAGCACGAGCCGCGCTCCTTCTTTGGCCAGTTGCCGCGCCATCACAAAGCCTAGCCCACGGGCGCCACCCGTTATCAGCACCACCTTGTTTCGGAAGTTATAGGCATTCAGTTTGCGGTTAATGGCACGGGCTGCAAGCAAAGCGCCCGCTCCGGCTGCCAGCCACCACAGGTTTCTCTTCTGTTCTGTTTTCATAGATTTTGGGTATAGCAAATAGAGCCGGAAGCTGCGTACAAACAGCTGATCTGGCTTTTTTGTCTACGGGAAGGCGGGTGATGTAGGTTCGGTAACCGGGAACAGGCAGGTATAATGCTGCTTATTTTTTCTTTTTGAAGGGGTTTATACCTTGTCGCTTGCTCGTGAACACCTCGTTTTTAGGCATCGGGGTATAGAGCAGCTTGACTGATACCACGCCGTAGTGGTCCTTATTGTTCTCCACCCGGGTAACGTTGTCGAGATAGTCAGTTGTAGTGATCTGGTACATCACTTCTGGCGCGATACTAATTTGGTCGGATAAGCGGAAGCGTATACCTCCACCAAAAGGAATTACGCCGGCTATAGCTGGGTATGACCTCAGGCGGTCATAGGTGATATCAGAGTTCGGGGCGCGGTTGGTCGGGTAAGAACTTGGGGTGTAATATACAAAGCCAATCCCGCCTTTTACAAACGGCACGGCAAAGCGCTTTCGCAAAGAGCGGTAGTTGTTAGATCCGGCGTAGCTATCCATCAGGTTGTAAACCAGCATTCCGGATACCTCGATCACCCTGGACTCAAAAGTGATATTATCCTGATAGGTTTTCTCGGAGGCGCCTAGTTTGATGTACTCCACCTCGCCACTGATGGACCAGAAGGGATTATACTTGAACAGGGCACCAATGCTGAAAGCAGGGCCAAGATCATTACAACCATAGCTGCCGCATATATCGCTTTTCACAGCGGCTATACCCGCGCCAGCCTGAATAACCAGTCCGCGCTCCGGAATCTTACTTACCCCCATGCGGCGTATGGCACCATTCTGCGCATGGGCCGATGTGCTGACTGTAAGGGTGATCAAACATAGTAATAGAAGGAAGTATCTGCTCCTGCTCATGCTTCAGACAGGTTTCTCTTTAAGTGTTGTGTGGCATGCAGCCCAGGTATTGGCTGTGGTGGGCCTGCTCCCCCTATCTACGCAGGGCCAAAAGAAAGGATTATTAATTTTTATGAATACATTATAATATAGCCATTATACTATAATACGTGCTATACCTTCCCGATTGGATACAATTAGTTTATCAGATCTTATGATCCAAGGAATTAATTAGTTGCACGGAGAGCCGGTCGCTTCTTGTTCAGCAACTGAACAAAATCGATTACGAGTGCAGCCGCATCGGGATAAAAAGAGGGATTGATGTTTTCGAACACATCCGTCGGCTTGTGGTAGTGCGGATGGTCTTCTACGCCAAAGTAAACGAAAGGAATCTGGCGTTTGTGGAATTGATAATGATCTGACTGCTTTGTCCAGTCGTTTTGGCCTTGCTCAGGCCGGTCGTGGCCTGTTAGTAACCTGGCCTGTGGTCTTGCCATTACCTGCTGCAGCAGCGGCAGAAGCGCCGGATAGTGATAGGCGCCACTGGCATACAGCTCGCCCTTCTGGTTTAGGCTGAGCATGTCCATGTTCACGTTCAGCTGGATCAGGTCCAAAGCAAGCGGGGGATTCTCCAGAAAGGCATTGGCGCCCTGCAGGCCCAGCTCCTCGCCATCAAGCGCGGCAAAGACCAGGGTATAGTAAGGTTTGTTCTTCTTGAAATAAGCGGCAGCGGCCAGCAAAGCTCCCACCCCGGATGCATTGTCGTCGGCTCCGTTATAGATCTCATCCTTGCGCACGCCTACATGGTCGTAGTGTGCGGTCAGGACAATGGCTTTGTCCGTTTTGCCAGGTATAAAGCCGATCAGGTTCACGGCCTCTTCCACTACGACGCCCCTACCCTCCAGGCGGAAGGTATGGCGGTAGCTATTGTTATAGGGCCGTAATCCGATCTCGTTGAAACGCTTTTCTATATAATTCTGCGCCATCCGGTTGCCTTCGGTACCGCTCAGCCGGCCTGCCATCGAGTCGGCAGACAGTATCTGCACGTCACGCAACAGGAGCTGCGGGTCGAGCACCTGTTTCTGGGCTACTGCAGTCAGCTGCAGGGCACACACTAGAATAAAAGCGAGGGATAGGCGGCGTTTCATAAGTTCTATTTCAGGCGAAATTAGCATAAATATGCTAACCCGCCCTCAAAATATATTAGCCGTTCACAACAGGCCAGGAGATCCAGCTTTTCTGGCGTGCAGTGGCTTTCTTCTGCTGATCTGCCACGCGGCGCTCTACCTCTTGTGTGTAGCTGCCGTCTTTTTCAAAGACCTCGCCCTTCAGCACCCATCCTGTTTTTACATAGTCCTGTACTCTCGTTACAAGTGCCTGCAAGTCGTTTGCTACAATTACGTCGAATTCCATGTTCGTTCCTGTTATAAATGGTCTTACAAATGGTTATCAGATAGTATTTAAACAAGGAGCGTGCCACATACGTTCACTGACTGTAAATGTTACAACAATTTTAAAATAAACTGCACAACCACACACAATAGTCCCCAGGAGCGTGCAGAAAGCCATAAAAACAAAACGGACCGATCAGAAAACCGGCCCGTCAGGATATCACAATTAATTGTATTTTAGTTCCTTACATTAATAAAGGAAGGCACTTCTACTGGTCCCACTGATGTTTGAATGGTCGGCTTGATTTGCAGTACCACATCCGGCCGGCTGGTGCCATCTGTTTTGGTGAGCATGGTAACCAGGCGCAGCAGGTTGTTATACCCTGGCTTGCCATTTTCCTCAGCTATCCGGATAGGCGTGCGCACGTTGATGGTGTTGAGTCCGTGACGGAGCTCCACCGGCTCGTCCACGATGCCGCTCAGCGTTTGCTTGCCGTCGAGCAGCAGCTGCCACTTCAGCTTAGTCACGGTCATGCTGCGATCCTGGCTAGCTTCGTCCAGCTCTACGTTCAGTCCCAGGCTGGAGTAGGCGGACAGGTTATTGTCAGAGAAGGCCGTAAAAAGCAGGGCCGCTTCCCCGAGAGAAAAGTCCTCCGGCCGCTTCTTGTTCAGCACATTCACGCCATTCAGCTTCACTTCATTTATACCTGACAAGCTATACTTTGCTTCCTTAAAAGCATCCACGTCGCTCTTGGTGCCGCATGAAAATGCGAATAAGGCTATACCTAGCAGCAGAGCGAGACTTAATAGATTTGTTTTTTTGATCATTTGCTTTGTTATGCTCAGCGCTTTATCACTTTGCCTGAGCCTGATATACTTGAATTAATAGTCGGATTTCCCTGGTAATATACATTCCCGCTTCCACTGATCGTAACGGCCAGTTCATTGGATGCATGAACCTCTACATTGCCTGAGCCGCTCAGCACTACGCCGGCGTTCTCGCTGCTCAGACCAAAAGATTTTACGCTGCCCGAGCCGGAGAGATTGATCTCCTCTACGTCAGCAGCACCTACCAGATCAATCTTACCCGAACCAGTAAGTCTGCTGCTTACTTTTGTGGCTGACACATTGATCCAAAGATAACCTGATCCGTCCAGCACCGCCCGGAAGATATCTGTTTCGAATTCATCCTGCAACTCTATCCGCCCCGACCCGATCAATTCGGCACTGCTAAGCTCCGGCACGGTCATGTGTACTTCAACGGTCTTGTGGCTGCGCAGGCACCTGTCAAAACTGAGGTCCCACACCCCGTTGGCTACATTGGTGTTGATCGCGTCCAGTACGTTAGGCTGCGCTCTAACCTCGATACGCTGCGTGGCTCCCCGTCTAACAAAGACACGGGTATCGCCGTTCACTCGCAGCCCGTTAACTGCATCCAGGTTAAACTCCCGGCTCTCCACATCTCCTCTTCCCCTGATACAATCCACTTCATCACCACAGGAAACAAGCAAGAGAGCAGGCAGGATGAGCAAAAGCATCCAGCATGCAAAATTAGTAGATTTCATAGTTTTATGTAGCTAAATTAACGTTGCAAGTTAGTTATTCCTGCTACAGCTGCATAAAACTGACGGCTCCGTCTGCTCAATATTTTGACACTATCACCAATTTTTAGCTAAAGTGCCCCACTCGTTGCCCCCGTTGGTTCACCAGCACCCCATTATCGGTCACAAACAAACCCTGCAGGTATTCGCTCTCAAAGTAGAAAGGGTAATTGCGATTGTTGGTACGGGCCAGTTTGCCAATGATGCGGGCACCACGCTCGGTCATGTGCACCAGTTGCAACCTTGTAGTCAGGAAGAACTGTTCATCCGGCGCATTGCTGAACACTACTTTGCGCAATACAAGTCGGCTGTCCAGTCCCTGTGAGGCTGTGTTGGTTCTGGCTGGCTGCTGTCGCACCTGCTCTCTTGCCTGCTGGCTGTTGCCGGCCATGGCCTGCGACTCCCGCTGATGGCCGTTTGCACTCGCCAGCAGCTGCGCATCGGCATTGCCCCAGCCTTTGCTGATAGCCGCCAACCGGTAGCTGCGGCCCGGGTGCGTGGCAGAGCTTCTTTCATCAGACAATACCTTCATGGCAGCCTGCGCCTCCTCCAGACTAGCACCCATCTTGCGTAAAACAAAGCCAGAGAACTCATCAGCTTCCAGTTCATCGGCGTGGTTGCTGCCCTGCCGCGACAAGGTATGGCCGTTGAGGTGATGCCCGATCTCGTGCGCCAGAATGCTTACGCCCGCCCAGTCCGTATGTACGGCATTGTTGATGGCAGCCAGGAAATGTTCGTTATAAAGGATGTAGCGTTTCCCATTGTAGATCACAGCAGCGGCATTCTCAATATTGGCAGAACGCACCTCAAAGCGTGGCTTCAGCCCAATCACGTCGATGATCTCACCGATCACATCACGGGGCGCGGCTTTGGCGGCGGCATAAGGCTCCGCACCGGGCGCTGCCACTGCCGCCAGGAGCGGAGTCAGGGCCAGCAGCAGTGCCAGGCTTATTCTATTCAATCGATTCATATTATTTCCCTTTCTGTAGATGGATGAATACAGCATATCCAAAACGAAAAATGGGCGGAAGCTGGTATACCCTTCCATGCAAGTACTTTGCCAGACTTGAGCGTTTCGTTCTTCTAAAAAGGGCATTTTGGCAGCTGCACGAATTATTTCTAATTTTGCCTGACTGATTTGGAGGTATGCTGCTATTTTTTGTGATCCTTTACCTGCTCTTCAACATGGGAGTGGGCTTCTGGGCATCAAGACGGGTACACAATACCAGCGATTTCCTGCTGGCTGGCAGGAGCCTGCCTTTCTATATTTCTACGGCCGTGGTGTTCGCCACCTGGTTTGGCTCTGAAACACTGCTCGGCGCTTCCTCGGAGTTTGCCTCACACGGCCTGCTGGGTGTAATCGAAGACCCTTTTGGCGCTGCGCTCTGCCTCGTGCTGGTCGGCCTCTTCTTCGCCAAAAAGCTCTACCGCCTCAACCTGCTTACCATAGGCGACTACTACCGTATCCGCTTCAACCGCACCACCGAACAGATCGCGGCTTTCTTCATGGTCATCTCCTATTTCGGCTGGATCGCTGCACAGATGGTCGCCCTGGGCATTGTGATGAACCAGGTGTTCGGGGTTTCCACAGCCGCCGGCATTATCATTGGCAGTATGATCGTGGTCGGCTATACCTACATGGGCGGTATGTGGTCAGTTTCAATCACGGACTTTGTGCAGACTGTGATGATCATCGGGGGACTTATTTTCATTACCTATACCTTGCTCCAGCGGATGCCGCTGGAGCAGATCACAGCCACCCTGCCTGACGGCTTCTTCCGGATGACGCCCCCTGACCGCAGCCCCACTACCTGGCTCAACTATATTGCCCTCTGGATCACGATCGGGCTTGGTTCTATTCCGCAGCAGGATGTATTCCAGCGGGTGATGTCGGCAAAGTCGGAGAAGGTGGCGGTAGCTGCCTCGCTGGGCGCAGGCCTGCTATACCTGACGGTGGCTTTCATGCCGCTGCTGCTGGCTCTCTACGCCCGCACGCTGCATCCCGAACTGATGCAGGAAGACGCCCAGTTGCTTGTTCCCGGCCTTATCATGGGACTGGATTCACTGCTGATCAAGGTGCTTTTCTTCGGGGCGCTGATCTCGGCGATCATCAGCACGGCCAGCGGCGGCATATTGGCTCCCGCAGCTGTGCTGAGTGAGAACATGCTACGCCCGCTACTTGGCCAGCGCAGCGATAAGCAAATGCTGTTGCTCTCGCGCATCAGCGTGCTCGTTGTGGCGGCTGTCTCGCTGGGAATGGCGCTGCTGCGCAGCAATATCTATGAACTGGTGAGTGAGTCCTCTGCCCTGAGTCTGGTTTCGCTGTTCGTGCCGCTGGTCGCAGGCCTGTACTGGAAGCGCACCTCTGCGCTGGCTGCCAATGTGTCTATCCTCGCAGGTATGGCCGGCTGGCTGCTCTGCCTTTACCTCCAAACGACCGTTAACCCGATGCTCTATGGACTGGGTGCCAGCATAGCCGGATTGCTTGCAGGTCAACTGATATCCCATTTACGGGCTGAACCTATACCTGCTGAGCCATTGGCCATAAAAAAGCAGGTATAACTTATTTAAAAAAAGCCACTATACCGGTTGGTTTGGTCACGGTGATATACGCGGGCGACTCTACGTTTCCCACCGGTGTTTTAATCGTCGGCTTGATCTTGAGCGTCACATGCTCCCGTATATCCGTACGCTGTCCCAGCAGAGTGATCAACCTGGACAGGCCTGTATAGTTGGGCAAATTTCCATCTGGGACCAAGCCCACAGGTGTCGCGATCGGCAGCAGGTTCAGGCCCTCCTGCAGCACCATAGTTTCCTCGATAACACCTGTCAAAGCCTCTTCGCCATCCACTTCCAACAGCCATTTCATGCGCGTGATGGTCAGGTGTCGTGCTTCCTCGCTTTGCTCCTGCAGGGTGACGTGCAGGGCCAGCGTAGAACTTACTTCCAGCGAGTTACTGGTCACGGCTGCCAACAGACTGTCGCGCTCTTCGTGCGAAAAGCCACGACGCTCCTGTATGCGCTGCTCCACATCTATCCCGTTGAGCTTTATGTCCCGTACGCTTTGCAGGCTGTACTTTGCTTCTGTAAAAGCTTTTATATCCTGCGCCTGCTTACAGGAATAGATGACCATCGCCAGCATCAGCAGCAAGGCCATGCTCCATATCTTATTCATGTTTAGATGTCCTAAATACTATCTGTTTTAGATAACGCCCCTGGTTGTTTAAAGTGTTACAAATTAAGCTTTTATAATACTAAATTAGTATAATTCATAAAAAATTGAAGTGTATACACACAAAAACCAGGTATAGCCTCTTTGCCATACCTGGTTTACAGATGATATACCCGGCGCTGCTATATCCTAGCTGGCCCCTAGTGGCTGTTTAGGCTTATGCACGTCCTGCCCTGTCTCCATAAAACGCTTGAAGTAGCGCAGATCATTCTCCACCATTTTCTTCAGCATTGGGTTGAGCATCTTGGCAGCCAATCCGCCTACGGATCCTGCGGGTGGACTGTAAGAAATCACCGCCTGCACAATGGTCCCTTGCGCATCAGGCGAATCAGAGAAACGTACCTCACCTGCATTGTCGATGTCAGAGTTTGGCAGTGAACGCCAGGCAATCAGTTCGTTTTCTTTCTCATTGATGATATCCGCATCCCATTCAATGGTACCGACACCACCCGGGATTTTAGCTACCCAGTGTGAGCGCTGCGGACCGTTGGACTGTACACTTTCCAGGTGCTCCATGAACTTGGGCAGGTTTTCGAGCATGCGCCAGAACTGGTACACCTCTGAGCGCGGGCGCTGCACTGTGATGGTTTTGATGATGTCTACTGAAATATCTTCGTTCTCAGCAGTATCGCGGCCTATCATTTGGTTCATAGGGCAGTAGCCGGTAAAGCCTCTGAAGAGCAGCAAGCCTCCCGCCAGCGTTGACAGTAAACCGGCAGTTCCTGACTGTCGCAGCCCCACAAGGGCCAGTGCCGCTCCACCCACTGCCGAGAGCACACGCTCCGGCCTGCTCACATTGATATGGCTCGACCCGGAAGCAGGTGGAAAAATATGCTCCGTGTGAAGCATTTTGGAGTAATTAGGTTTGTATGTATCCATAGCTTATTTGTTTTGTTCTATTTAGATTTTATTGGATACGTGCTTAGGGTCTATTATTGTTGCTATACAGTTATTTTAATAAGAATGGAGATCTGGCTAAGCTGACCTTAAACAACAAAGCCCCGGCTGTTCACCGGGGCTTTTCTATACATTCATTAGGTATAGCTTACTTAAACTTGCCTTTCAGCATGGCTAGTTTCGCTGCGAAATCGTTGGCTGGCTCTTCTTCGCGCTTGGCGCCACCTTTTTTGCCACCACCTCCAGCAGGTCTTGCTGCAGTAGGGTCGCCTTTCATGCTCAGGGAGATACGCTTGCGTGGCACGTCCACTTCCAGCACGGTTACATCTACCTTCTGTCCTACCTTCACCACATCATGCGGGTTGCTCACGAAGCGGTCCGACAGGTGGCTCACGTGTACGAGTCCATCCTGGTGTACTCCTATGTCCACAAAGGCACCGAAGGCGGTGATGTTAGTCACAAGGCCAGGGAGCTTCATGCCTTCGCGCAGGTCTTTCATCTCGTTCACGCCTTCTGTGAAACTGAATGCCTCAAAGGTCTGGCGTGGGTCACGGCCTGGCTTGGCCAGTTCGCTTAAGATGTCCTGCAGCGTCGGCAGACCTACTGTATCGGTCACGTAGTTTTTCAGGTTGATCTGCTTGCGCAGTTCCTCTTTCTGCATCAGGTCCTGCACGGTTACGCCCAGGTCTTTAGCCATCTGCTCCACGATCGGGTAGCTTTCCGGGTGCACGGCCGAGGCGTCCAACGGGTTTTTAGCATCACGGATTCTTAAGAAACCTGCCGCCTGCTCAAAGGCCTTATCACCCAGACGCGGTACTTTCTTCAGTTCAGTGCGCGTACGGAACGGTCCGTTTTGGTTTCGGTATTCTACGATGTTCTGCGCAAGTGAAGGGCCTAAACCTGACACATATGTTAGTAGCTGCTTGCTGGCGGTGTTTACTTCCACCCCCACGGCGTTCACGCAGCTCATCACCACATCATCCAGCGAGTGCTTCAAGGCAGTCTGGTCCACGTCGTGCTGGTACTGTCCAACTCCGATCGACTTCGGATCGATCTTCACGAGTTCAGCCAATGGGTCCATCAGACGGCGACCAATGGAAACAGCGCCACGCACCGTCACATCCTGATCCGGGAACTCTTCACGGGCTACGTCTGAGGCGGAGTAGATAGAGGCGCCGCTTTCGTTCACCATCACCACCTGTACCGAAGCTGGTAGTTTCAGGCTCTTCACGAAGGCCTCCGTTTCGCGGCTGGCGGTACCGTTACCAATGGCAATGGCCTCTACCTCAAATCGGGTCACCATATACCTGACTGCCTGGGCAGCTTCGCTTTCCTTGTGCTGACCCGTGTGCGGGTAGATTGTCTCGTTGTGCAGCAGTTTGCCCTGCTTGTCGAGCACCACCGACTTCACACCGGTTCTAAATCCTGGGTCCAGTGCCAGGACCGTCTTCTGACCAAGTGGCGAAGAGAGCAGCAGTTGGCGCAGGTTGTCGGCAAATACGCGAATCGCTTCTTCGTCGGCACGTTTCTTTGATGTCAGGCGCACTTCTGTCTCCATGCTCAGCTTGAGCATACGTTTATAGCAATCCTTTGCGGCCAGTTTCACCTGTTCAGAGGCAGCATTGTTGCCTTTCACGAACATGCGTTCCAGTCTCTCCAGTGCTTCCTCTTCATCCGGCTGGGCGCTGAGCAGCAGTACCATTTCAGTTTCGCCGCGGCGCATGGCCAATATTCGATGTGAAGGTGCTTTCTCGATCGGCTCTTCCCAGTCGAAGTAGTCCTTAAACTTCTGGCCTTCCTCTTCTTTGCCCATCATCACGCGGCTCTTGAAGGTGCCCTTCTTTTCGAAAAGCTGTCGCATGGTGGCACGTGCCTCGGCATTCTCGTTCATCCACTCGGCCATGATATCGCGGGCACCGGCCAGTGCCTCTTCAGCATCTTTTACTTCTTTCTCTTCCGAGATGAAATTGGCAGCCTCGGCAGTCACATCGATGTTCTCCTGTTCGAACAGGCGCTGCGCCAGCGGCTCCAGTCCCTTTTCACGGGCGATGGTGGCGCGGGTGCGGCGCTTCGGCTTGTAAGGCAGGTAAATGTCTTCGAGCACGGCCATGGTTTCGGCGGCTATGATCTGCGCCTCCAGCTCCGGCGTCAGCTTCTCCTGGTCGCGGATAGACTTGAGGATGCTCTCGCGGCGCTTGTCGAGCTCGCGCAGCTGCTCCAGGCGGTCGCGCACGGCAGCTACCTGCACTTCGTCGAGCGAACCGGTGGCCTCTTTTCTGTAACGGGAGATGAAAGGCACCGTGGCGCCTTCATCGAGCAAGGTTGCCGTGGCTTCCACCTGCTTGATGGTAATGGACAGCTCGGTGGCAATCTTGATTAAATGGTCAACGTTTAATTCCATGTATTTCGGTAAAAAATAAGCAAAACAGTGGCGGGGAGCGGCGTAATGGCAAGGTATACAAGCGGCCCTACAGTATTCTCCCACACAATTACCCCTGCAGCAGGGGCTAGCCTATTTCCATAAGGAACGTCAAATTTAAACGATATTGCCTGAAAGCGAAACAACTTAGGCCTGTAAATTGACCGCTGCCCTTAAAAGGCTGTCGTACTGTTTGCTTAATATTTTTATACCTTCGTAAGCTTGAGATTTCTGAAACACGATACTACTAGTCTTTGGGCGCTGCTCAGCCTGTTGCTTTGCGCGATGCAGAGCTGCGTGGTGCAGCGCATCGACCATACCCCCTACGCACAGACCGACTACTACCGCCATACCTTGCAGAAGCTCGAAAACCAGTCTCCGATTGTCAGTGAGGGTGATTCGTTGCAGATCGGCTGGGCCAAAGTAAACATCACCCCTCCTGTGGGTAGTCCGCTGGCAGGTTATGGCAAGCGCAAAGGGCTCCGGTATAACTCCGTGCACGACTCGGTGTGGGTTCGCACCTTTGCCTTTGACAACGGGAAGGCAGAGGTCATTTTTGTGGCACTGGACATGCTCATTGCTCCCATGACGGTGGCTGCGGCGCTGGAAAAAGAGTATGAAGCATTGGGACTTAGTCCCGGACAGGTATACCTGAGCGCCACCCATACCCACACCAGCTTCGGAGGCTGGGGGCAAAAACTGGTTGGCAGACTTATGGCTGGCAGGTATAGCAAGCAGCTGGTGCAGCAGACCGCAGTCCATATTGTGCAGAGTATACAGCTGGCCAGGCAGAACAAGCAGGCCGCCCAAATCGGCTATGGAGTCGCTTATGCGCCCCACCTGGTACGCAACCGCCTGACAGGCTCTTTGGTGGGAAGGGATACCACCATCCGTTTCTTCAAAATAGAACAAGTCTCTGGTAAAACGGCTGTACTGGCCACCTTTGCAGCCCACCCCACCATCCTGCCGTCTATGGACCCGGTGCTTTCGCGTGATTACCCGGGAGAATTGGTGGACCAGTTGGAAAAAAGAGTGGACTTTGCTGCTTTCGCAGCTGGCGCGGTTGGTAGTCAGGCCGTAGTGGCACCGCACGGCGACACCTACGAGAGCACAGCTGCCGTCGGACAGCAGCTGGCAGCTGCCATAGTGGAGAAGCTGCCGGCAGTTGAGCTAAAAAACACGGCTCGCATCGGGTATGCCAAGCATTCCGTCCTCTTGCCCAAGCCGCAGTGGCGTCTCAACGCCAATTACCGTTTTGCTCCTTTCTTGTTTAATGGGTTGTTCGGCAAATACCCCACTTATATTAATAGTATGCAGCTTGGCGATGCACTGCTGCTTGGCGTTCCGGCTGACTACTCCGGTGAGTTTATACCTGAACTGGAGCAGCAAGGTCGCCCTGTGGTCGTGACCGGGTTCAATGGCGGGTACATCGGCTATATAACACCTGACCGGCACCACCGGTTGAAGAAATACGAGACCCGCTCCATGAACTTTTACGGCCCGCAAAGCGGAAGCTATCTGACGGAGGTCTTAGAACAGATAATGCGCAGGTATCAGTCAGATGACGGACGAAACAACTGATCTGCAAAAATGTTTAAATTTTTTTCATAGAATTTTAGTGCAATATTTCAGTAATAGAACACCAGCATATAGATAAATTATATCCTATTCCTTATTTTATATAGCCTATCAGGTATTATAAAAAAATACAATACGCAGCCGCAGTAAGCCTGCCAAATAATTCCCTCCCGACTTCTCTTTCCTTCACTTCTGTCTTCCATAACGCTCAAAATTCGCCAGAACTGTCAGTTCCTTACCGCCTCTCACACTTCATAGACTAAAATCTCCAAAAGGTGCAAAAAGGCATACAATCAGCTTTAAAATGATGTTATGACGCACAAATCCAGACATTGTCAGGCATCGTAAATGCATCAATGTCAGCGGAAAGCAGGAAAACACCTTCTGGTACCCTCCTGCTCCGGACAGGTCACCCATACTTATATAATACAAAGCACGACACCAGAATCCGATCTACAACACCTAGTAAAGAATACCATATGTAGCATTTCTAATTCTAATTTCTCCTCTATGAAACTAAAATTACCGTGCAATCCCCTGTATCTGCTGGGATTGATTCTATTATTGGCATCGGGTAATGTGAGTGCCCAGTCTGCCCTCGACATCGCCCTGCGGCACATCGATCAGACTAAGACGGACTACAAGCTCAACACTGCCGATCTCTCCGACTACGTGGTCACTGACCAGTATACTTCCAAGCACAACGGCATTACGCACATTTACCTTCGCCAGCGCCACCAGGGCATTGAAGTGGTGGATGCGAACATCAACATCAACATCGACCGTGAGGGCAATGTAATCAACATGGGCAACCGCTTTATACCTAATCTGCGCGGTGCCATCAAGGGCAATGCGGCAGCCCTCTCTCCTGAACGGGCCGCCAACGCAGCGGCAGCGGCTCTTAAACTCACTCCCAAACAGACCATCAAGCTAAAGGAGCGCAAGGCCCCTACTCCTAAACTGCCTGCCGCCGCCAAGGCTGTGGTGCTGACTGATGGAGGAATCTCGCTGGAGCCTATACCTGCCAAACTGGTATACCAGCCGATGCCGAATGGCGAAGTGCGCCTGGCCTGGGAAGTGGATATCTACAACACCGACGCCCAGCATTACTGGAACATGCGTATTGACGCTGCGACCGGGCAGGTGCTGAAACAGCAGGACCTGGTCATACATGACAACTGGGGACTGCCTGTGGTGACGGACGACCCGCACCATAAAATGGCCATTGTAAAGCAGAACAGACAAGGTCGCGTGGCGACTAAAGCTGAGCGCCTGAAAGCACAGCAGGACTTCTATACCCAGGCTTTCGCACCTCGTAGCGTGGCAGCGGCGGCAGTTGCCTCCAGCGGCACTTATCGCGTATACGACGCGCCCTTCGAGACGCCAAGCCATGGTGACAGAACACTAGTGACAGGCAAAGAAAATCCGCTTGCCTCTCCGCTTGGCTGGCACAACGACGGCCTGTTGTCTTACACGATCACAAAGGGCAACAACGTGCACGCCTACGAAGACCGACTTGGCGCCAATGCTGGCACCAGCCCGGACGGTGGTTTCGACCTCAATTTCGACTTTCCGCTGGACCTCTCCAAAGAGCCGGACACCTATGTAAAAGCAGCCACTACTAACCTGTTTTACTGGAATAACATCATCCACGACCTCTTTTACCTCTATGGTTTTGACGAGGCCAGTGGCAACTTTCAACAGAAGAACTTCACAGGCGAAGGTATGGGGCTGGACGCCGTAATGGCAGAGGCACAGGATGGCGGAGGTACCAACAACGCCAATTTCCTGACCCTGCAGGATGGTATACCTGGCCGCATGCAGATGTACCTATGGACCTCCTCGGTACCTGCCAAACTGCTCCATATCACAGCTCCTTCCTCAGTAGCGGGTTCTTATACCGGCGTGCAGGCAGCTTTTGGCCCGGCGATTGATGAAAAGGGCGTATCCGGCAAGATCGTGATGGCTGACCCGGCAAATGGCTGTAACGCAGCTCCTGAGCTCCCGGCTGGTTCTGTGCCTCTGCCATTCAACAACCAGGCGGAAATCACTGGTAATATTGCCCTGGTAGACCGCGGCGACTGTTCTTTCATCTCCAAGGCACTTAATGCACAGGCTTCGGGTGCCACGGGAGTTATCGTCGTGAACAACATAGACGGTCCGGCCATGTCGATGGGTGGCGATGAAACAGGAGCACTCGTGCTTATACCTGCCATCATGATCAGCAAGGCTGACGGCGACAAATTGAAAGCAGCGCTGGCTCAAGGTCTGACCGGTGCCCTGCGACTGGAAGGCGGTGTACCTCCGATGCGTGACGGCGACCTCGACAACGGTATCATTGCCCACGAGTATGGCCATGGCATCTCCACCCGCCTCACCGGTGGTCCGAGCACGCAGTGTTTGTCAGGCGCTGAGCAGGGCGGCGAAGGCTGGAGCGACTTCTTTGGCCTGATCATGACCATGCGCGATGGTGACACAGGCACGCAGCGCCGTGGCATCGGCACCTATGTAATGTCCGAGGGCACTGACGGTAACGGCATACGCCCCGCCCCCTACAGCACCGACATGGGCATCAATCCTTACACTTACAAGATGATCGCCAATCCGGAAATCTCTGTGCCGCACGGTGTAGGCTTCATCTGGGCGACGATGCTCTGGGATATGACCTGGAACCTGATTGAGGAGTATGGCTATGACCCGGACCTGCACAATGGCAAAGGCGGCAACAACATTGCCCTGCAATTGGTGATCGACGGCCTGAAACTACAGCCTTGCAGCCCCGGCTTTATCGATGCCCGTGATGCCATCCTGGCTGCCGACCGCATCAACAACGGCGGCGCCAACCAGTGCCACATCTGGCGTGCATTTGCCAAGCGCGGACTCGGCTACAGCGCCACACAGGGCAGCAACAACGACCTTACTGACGGCACCGAAGCCTTTGACATGCCACCTTCCTGCGAGCCACAGTTTGCTATAAAACTTCAAGCCACTCCTTCTCCGGTAACAGACGGGGCAGAACTGACTTACAAGATTACCGTGACGAATGAAACGGCTGGTTCTGTGAACAATGTATCAATCACTAATCCACTGCCAGAGGGTACTGTGTTTGTACAGGAGTCGAGCAAAGATGCGCCAAAACTGAACAACGGCGTGGTGACCTTCAAATCAGTGAAGATGGCGCAGGGCGAGACCCTGGAGCGTACCTTCAAGGTGCGCGTGAACAAAGGCACTGGCACGACCGTGTTCTTCCACGATGACATGGAAAGCGGCACCGGCAAGTGGAAAACAGCCCGCGGCATTGGCCTGAGTGATTGGCAACTGAGCACGAAGAACCCACACAGTGGCACAAACTCCTGGTTTGCCGTAGACCCGGATGCCTTCAGCGATCAGTACCTGATCACGGCACAGCCTGTTGCTGTCGGAGAAAATGCACTGCTGCGCTTCTGGCACAGTTATGCCACCGAAGACGGATTTGACGGCGGCGTAGTCGAGATCAGCACAAACCGAGGCCTCACCTGGAGCAACCTGGGCAGCAAAATGATACAGAACGGATACAACAGCGAAATCCCGCTGCTCAACGCCTCTACCATTGTGGGACCGGCCTTTACGGGCAACAGCGACGGCTACATCCAGACCATTGTGGACCTGAGCAGCTACAAAGGACAAAACGTGCTGATCCGCTTCCGCATGGGCTCTGATGTGCTCACAGGCGCAACCGGCTGGTATGTAGATGACGTGGACATTGTATCGAACCCGACTGTGGTGAGCAGCACCGCCTACGTTTCCTCCCGATTCGGAGGAGATGCCAACGCGACCACTGAAACGCTCGTGCTCAAAGCAGGCAGTCTGTCGCAGAGCAGTGTGCTCACGGCCAAAGCTGCAGAAGCACGGGAGATCCTCTTCCCGAACCCTGCCCAGAACAGAATCAGTCTGAAACTGGCGGAGAATGCAGCAGGTCCTGTGCTGATCACTGTCGCCAATGCCTTAGGACAGCAGGTGGCACAACACGAGATCTCAGCTGAAGACGCAAGTAGCGGAGCAAGTATTTCACTGGAGGACCTGACCAATGGCATCTATTATTTCACGGTACGCAATGGCGACAAGAGCAGTACCCATAAGGTGATCATTAGAAAATAATAAACTATAAACCCCGAGCAAAAGCCATCCCTCCATAGGGGTGGCTTTTCTCTTTTTTACACCTGATCAGGAGAATAAATACAATATATCATTCCCATATCACTCATATTCATATCATTGTATTAAAATAGTTATAAACAAAACATCAGCTATCCGGGTTTAAATTAATATGGGGCTTATATGCCGCCTTTGTGTTACTTAAAATTCTGACCATGGAAACGTTTTTGCCTGATATAGCTAGTTTACTCTTTTTTCTAACCTTTGCCATTTACTCCTTGCTGGTGATCTTTATGCTGGTCTGGACCTACCACGATGCAGAAAGCCGTGGTGTGATGGGATGGATGGTAGTGGTTCCGGCTTTTATGACGGGTACCCTGCTGGGTGTAGTACTTTGGCTGGTGTTCAGACCAGCTCTGAAACCAGAGCCTGTATGGGTAAGGATTCAGGAATAAACTATTTAGTGTGATTTAATTTGAAAAGCAGCCGGGCAAATGTCCGGCTGCTTTCATTTCCTGACCACCTCCATCCACTAATCTGCGTTTCTTAGACTATCAACCGGATAAAGTTCGTTAATTTGCAGTATAGCCCACGAACCTATGAAGTCAATTCGCTTACTCTTATACCTGTCCTTGTTCGGCGCCTCATTGTGGCTTAGCTCCTGCAACGACTGCGAAACAACAGTAGCGCAGTTTGAAAATGGCGACAGCAGCTGGACCGTGTACAATGCCCGGGACAGCCTCCTCATGGTAGACAGCAACACGCCGGATACTGTTCGCGTGTTTCTGAACACCCGTGTTAATTCCGATCCTATACCTGGCGATGGCTTTGGTCCGGCCGATGTCTGCATCGAGCAGTACTACACCCGCCGTACCAGTGTGATGCAGCATAACAACCGCCGCTTTCCGGCGCTGACAGTAGTAGCAGTGCGCATGCCTGACTCTATTCACGTGAGTCTGGTTGTAGCAGGCAGAGCCGAGCTTCGTATTCCGGATATCAATACCCCTGATCATGCTACCCTTGCAGTGGGAGACATTACCTATCGGGACGTGTACGATGTAGCCAACCCGGAAAGTGGGGAAACCGGGGTGAGCCGCATTCTGTTCAACCGTGAGTTTGGATTTCTGCAGGTCGCCTATGCCAATGGCCGCACGCTGACACGCACTACCCGCAGGCTCTAGGCACCTGAAAAACAGTTGCAATATTTATTTTTGCACCACCTTGCAACGCTTCGCCTCCAAAATGACTCTTACTAGTAGGTATAGCTATACCTAAGATGCGACAACTGAACATTTACCATTACTATTAATTTTCACCCTAATGACACACAGTATTAAACTTTTAGGCGTATTTATTCTGGCAACACTGCTCTTTACCTCTTGCAAAGAAGATTGTGACACCACCACAACCCAATTTGACGAGAAAGACGTGGAATGGCTTGTTTATGATCGAAAAGACACCGTCCGTTTCCTGAACGAAGTTGGTGATACCGTAACGTATGCCAATACTGCTCTGATAGCGGAGCAAGTGCCAGGCGAAGGCTTTAATATCACTGATGACTGCATCAGCCACTTTGATGTGCAGGCCTATAGCGTAATGGAGGACATAGCCAGAAGCAACACTAATACGAATGCTAGTCCGGGCATTGCTACTTATTTCCTGAAGCGTGAAAACAGCCTAGAGGTATCGGTAGCGGTGAATGGGCGCGGCGAATACAAGCTGAATCTGGACCAGCCCACCTACCCTTCTGTCGAGGTAAACGATGTGCTGTATACCGATGTGTATGAAGTGATAAACAACGACGCCAGCAAGGCTACAAACGTAAAACGCATCCTGTTCAACAAGCAGCGTGGCTTCCTGAGCGTGGAGTTCTACAATGACAAAAAGCTGGAACTGATATTCTAGCTCGAAATAAAGAACATGCAAAAGGCCCGGTGCGAACAACACCGGGCCTTTTGGCTTTATTCAAGTGATACAAATAACTTACGCGTACTGGGCTACGCTGTCGTGGTTTATGTCGTCCAATACGTCCAGTACCTGCTGCACGTGCTCGGCTGGCTTGGAAAGCGAGTTGAACACATACTGGACCTCCCCTTTTTTGTCGATCACGTAGATGGCGCGGCCCGGCATGATACCGAACTTACGCGGTACCCCATACAGGTTGCGGATCTGCGCGTCACAGTCGCTCAGCAGGGTAAAAGGCAGACGGTACACCCGCTCAAAGCGTTTGTGGGCGTCGGCCTTGTCGTAGCTGATGCACACAATCTCCGTTTCCAGATCCTGAAAGGTATCATAATGATCCCTGAATTCACAGGCTTGCTTGGTACAATCAGAGGAACTGTCCTTCGGGTAAAAGTACAGCACCACGTTTTTCTTCTTCAACAACTCGTAAAGTCGGAAAAACCCTCCATCTAATCGCTGCAATTCAAAATCAGGGGCTTTATCTCCAATCTTAACTACTTCTCTACTCATAATTTAAAAAAGCTACTCTCTAAAAACCTTTCCGATACCGGAAGGTTCAATTTGCAAAGTTAATACACTTCTTACTACAAAAGCCATACCTGACCCTCAATAGTTTAGCATATATTTTTTGCACAAATTTGCAGCATGCTCCGAATCAGCGTCATCATACCTGCCTACAACGAAGAAAAATCCATCGCACACGTTATCAGCGACATACCTGCCGAACTGGTGCAGGAAGTGATCGTGGTGAACAACAATTCAATGGACAAAACCCCTGAGGTTGCCCGGGCTGCCGGTGCTACCGTACTCGACGAGCCCCGGCCCGGTTACGGCAATGCCTGCCTCAGAGGTATAGCCTACGTCGCCTCCAAGCCCGTACAGGAGCAGCCCGACATCATTGTGTTCCTGGACGGCGACTACTCCGACTACCCCGGCGAGCTGCCACAGGTGGTACAGCCTATTCTGGACGGGAAAGCGGACCTGGTGATTGGCTCACGGGTACTGGGGCAGCGGGAGGCTGGGGCGCTGATGCCGCAGCAGATCTTTGGGAACTGGCTAGCCACTACCCTGCTGCGCTGGCTCTATGGCGTCCGATATACCGACCTGGGACCTTTCCGGGCCGTCCGCTTCAGCACACTGCAGCAGCTGGGCATGCGCGACCGCAACTATGGCTGGACTGTGGAGATGCAGGCGCGGGCAGCGAAGCAAAAGATCCGGTATGTGGAAGTACCCGTGAACTACCGCAAGCGCGTTGGCGTGTCCAAAGTATCGGGCACGGTGAAGGGCTCGGTGCTGGCAGGGTATAAGATTATATTGACTATATTTAAACTCCTGTAGCCTTAACCAGCGCCACCGCATGACAATCCCTCAGCTTCTTCTTGTTGCCGTGTATGGTCTTTGTCTGGCCTTTATATTCTGCTACAGCCTCGTGCAGCTGCACCTCACTTACCTCTATTGGACCCGCCGCAAAACCATACCTGCACCGGAGGCTATACCTGAGGCAAGCTACACCTGGCCCACTGTAACGGTGCAGCTCCCGCTCTATAATGAACGCTATGTGGTAGAGCGCCTGATCGACGCGGTGGCCGCCCTCGATTACCCCCGCCACCTGCTCCAGATCCAGCTGCTTGACGACTCTACCGACGACACGACTGAACTGATCCGGCAAAAAATCACCAGCTACGCCGGCACCGGACTGCGCCTGGAGCACGTGCGGCGCCCCGACCGCAACGGCTACAAAGCCGGTGCCCTGCTGTATGGCCTGCAGCAAGCTACCGGCGACTTCATTGCCATATTCGATGCTGATTTTGTTCCGCAGCCCGACTTTCTCAAGCGCACTATACCTGCTTTCAATCACGGGCAGGTGGGTGTGGTGCAAACCCGCTGGGGCCACCTGAACCAAGACTATTCGCTGCTCACCCGTTTGCAGGCCTTTGGGCTGGATGCGCACTTTACGGTAGAGCAGGTCGGGCGCAACAGCGGCGGGCACTTTATCAACTTCAACGGCACGGCTGGGATATGGCGCAAAAGCTGCATCGTGGACGCCGGCGGCTGGCAGTCTGATACCCTGACCGAAGACCTGGATCTGAGCTACCGCGCCCAGTTGCGGGGCTGGCATTTCCGCTACCTGCAGGGTGTAGAAGCCCCCGCCGAATTGCCTGCCGCCATGAGTGCGCTCAAGTCGCAGCAGTACCGCTGGACCAAAGGCGCTGCTGAAACAGCCCGCAAACATCTGGGCAAAGTGCTGCACGAACCCATGCCCTTCTCTACCCGGCTTCATGCAATATTCCATCTGCTCAACAGCAGCATATTTGTCTGCGTGCTGCTCACGGCCCTGCTCAGCATCCCCATGCTATACCTGAAACACACTGTACCGGGACTCGAGCTGCTTTTTGCGCTGGGCTCACTGCTGATCATCAGTCTGCTGGCCCTGCTGGCTTTTTACTGGACCTCCCTTTACCAGCAAACCGGCTCGGTGTGGCATACCGCAAAGCGTTTTATACCTGAGTTCTTCCTGTTCCTTTCCATGTCGATGGGGATGTCGCTGCACAACACGGTGGCGGTGCTGGAGGGCTATCTGGGTCGGAAAACGCCCTTTATTCGCACTCCCAAGCACAACCTGAAGCACCGCCGCGATTCCTGGCGCAAGCACGCCTATGCCATCACCGCGCTCCACCCGGTTACGCTACTGGAAGGGCTGCTGGTATTATATTTCGGATACGGTGTCGTGCTGGGATTTCAGCTGCAGGATTATGGTCTGCTGCCTTTTCATATGATGCTGATGCTCGGTTTTGGTTCCGTTTTCGTATACTCGCTCAACCATAGCCGCCGCGCATGACCCTCGCCCGAAAGCACATAGCGTCCTATACCTTGTTGGGAATCTCCGCCCTGGTATACCTGGCACTGGGCTATGCGACGCCGCGCGAGAATTTCACGCAATTGCTGCTGCTCACGCTGCTGGCCTTCGGTATCTACGCCTACGTCACGAACCAAAAGTTGCCCGTGTGGCATGGCATCGGAGCAGGTCTGTTTTTCAGGTTGCTGTTCCTCTTCGCTATACCTGCACTGTCCGACGATTATTTCCGCTTTGTGTGGGATGGACGCTTGTTGCTTGCCGGTGAGAATCCCTACCTATACCTACCGGCACAGTTTGTGGGCGAAGAAGCTCCTGCTATACCTGGCCTTACGGCCGAACTGTTTTTGCAGCTCAATTCCCAGCATTACTTTTCGGTATACCCCCCGGTGCTGCAAGCTGTGTTCTGGTTGGCAGCCGCCCTTTCTCCCGAAAGCCTGACTGGCAGCATACTGGTGATGCGGGTGATCATTCTGGCTGCCGAGACAGGCTCTATTCTACTTTTGCTGCGCCTTTTGCGCCGCATGGCCCTGCCCGACCGCTACGTGCATATCTATGCTCTCAACCCACTGATGATCCTCGAGCTGACCGGCAATCTGCACATGGAGGCACTGCTTATTTTTTTCCTGCTGCTGTTTCTGTATCAGCTGCACTATCAGCGCTACCTCATAGCGGCGGTGCCTTTTGCCCTGGCTATTGGCAGCAAACTCCTGCCGCTGATGTTCCTGCCCTTTGTGTGGCGCAAACTGGGCCTGAAACGCTTCATCAGTTTTGGGGTGGTGATGACTGTTGTTTTGGTGTTGCTGTTTCTGCCGCTTCTTTCAATGGAGGTGCTGCACAATATCTGGCAAAGCATCGACCTGTACTTTCAGCGGTTTGAGTTCAATGCCAGTGTTTACTATCTGCTGCGTTGGCTGGGTTATCAGCTGACAGGCTACAACCAGATTGCAGTAATCGGTCCACTGCTCTCGCTGGCAACATTGGTTATTATCCTGTCGATGGCGGCGGTGAAGAAGCTGGGTTCGGTGCGCCGACTGGCCGGCTACATGGCGGCAGCCCTCACTGTATACCTGCTGCTGGCTACCACGGTGCATCCCTGGTATATCACCACACTGGTGGCGCTCACCACCCTGAGTCACTTCCGCTACGCCACAGTCTGGAGTTGTCTGGCCATTTTCAGCTATTCCGCCTACCGCACCAGTACCTATACCGAAAACCTGTGGCTTGTGGCGCTGGAGTATACCCTGGTTGGACTTTGGCTGCTGGCCGAGCTATACCTGTACCGCCAACAGAAAAAACATATCAACCTGCCCCGGCAGAGTGTCGCGCAGCCCAAATAAACTTTACTCACATTATGAAAAAACACTTCCAGCACGTTCCAGGCATGCCTTATAGTCTGGCTAACATAACACTATTCTCAGGAACATTGCTTATTACCTGTCTCCTCTCCTGTCAATCACCTATGCCAACTGACGAGCAGACTACAGTTGAAAAGAACACCTCAGGTATAGTCTCCCGCGACGGCCAGAGCTATACCTCCGAAACACTGGAGGTGCACAAAATAGCAGACCAGGTATACCAGCACCTGTCCTTCCTGGAAACCCAAAGCTTCGGTAAAGTGCCCTGCAACGGAATGGTCGTGATTGATCAGCAGGAAGCCATCATTTTCGACACGCCGACAACAGACCGGGCCTCTCTGGAGCTGATCGATTGGGTGGAGCAAAGCCTGGGTTGCAAAGTAAAAGCGGTTGTCGCCACGCACTTCCACGACGACTGCCTGGGCGGACTGCAGGTCTTCGAGCAACGAGGCATTCCGACTTACGCCAGCCATAGGACCATTGCCTTGGCTAAGGACAACAATACAGCCGTGCCAGCGCATGGCTTTGAGGAGGAGTTAACATTGGAAGTCGGAAACGAAAAAGTGCTGGTTTTATACCCCGGCAAGGGGCACACCCACGACAATGTAGTCGGCTATTTTCCGAAGGCGGAGGCCATGTTTGGCGGCTGCCTGATCAAGGAACTGGGTGCTGGCAAAGGCAATCTGGCCGATGCTGATACGGTCGCCTGGCCACAAACGGTGGCGAAGTTGAAAGCCATTTTCCCGCAGGTTAAGCACGTTATTCCGGGACATGGCAAAGCGGGTGGGCAACAATTATTCGACTATACTGTTCGGCTGTTTGAGCAAAATTAAGCTGCTACTCATAGCCTATAATAGTGGACATCATCGCAAGTTGAAGCATTATTGACTGATGAAATCTAATATCGGAGAGAAATACGATAGAATAGCACAGTGGTGGCACAGCTACCATAATGAATCTGACTACGGACTAAGCCAGCTTGAAAGGGCGATTTCATATTGCGGAAGTCGTGATTCAGCTTTGGATGTGGGGTGTGGCAGTGGTGGCAGAATGGTCAGAAGGTTGGAGCAGAACGGGTTTAGTGTGACAGGAATAGATGCTTCAACAAAAATGATAGCGATAGCAAAGGCCAATCATGCTTCCGCTCAATTCTTCCTAGCCGATATCTGCACCTGGGAAGCCGACCAGAAGTATGATATTATTATTGCATGGGATAGTCTGTTCCATCTACCCCTTTCCATGCATTCGCCAGTGATTTCAAAGCTGTGCGGAATGCTTCAGAAGGATGGTATCTTAGCCTATACGTTTGGAAAGGGTTATGGAGAGCACGAAAGTGACTGGCATCAGGACAAGTTCTATTATAGCACAGTTGGGATCAATGAAAATTTGAAAATCATCATTGAAAGCAACTGTGAATGCCAACACTTAGAATTTGATCAGTATCCCGAAAAGCATGTATTTATGATTGCCAAAAAGACAACGTGAATAGGGCAGCAACGAATCAGCCGACAACTTAATCCATTGTATAGCAGAGACATATCAACCTCCCCTTGCTACACCTCCCCTATATCCCGCAAGGGCGCTGTCAGAAAATCATTAAACGGCTTCACAGCTTTAAAGCCCTCGAGCACCGTGCTCATGAAATCCTTGCTGAGCACCAACTTATCCGAAATCGGCATGACTGCGTTCCAGCTTTTGAAGCGGAGGTACTCGATGGCCGGGTTGTCTTTGTCGTAGCCTTTGGGCGTAGTTTTGAGCTGCTCACCCTGTATGCTGCCGAAACGCTCCTTAAAGTCAGGAGCCTGCATGATGCGCTCCAGTTCGTCGAGGTTGTAGTCGATCTCCTGTCGCACGGCTTTCAGGTAATCTGCGGGCGGCATCCACAGGCCGCCGGCCAGAAAGGAATTGTTGTTGGCGGCCAGATGCAGGTAATAGCCCGGCAAGATTGACTTACGCCCTCCTTCGGCCACATAGGCCCCGAAATGATCTTTGTAAGGTCGCTTGTCGTTAGAAAAGCGCACATCGCGGTAAATGCGAAACACCAGGTCTTTACCTTTCTGCCCGATCGCCACAGGCTCGAATAGCGCCATCTCCTCCATCAGTTCATCCAGAAAGGCCAGGTAGTTTTTGCGGGCGGCTTCGTAGCGGGGCTTGTTCTCCTGAAACCACTCGCGGTTGTTGTTTTGTGTCAGATCGGCTAGAAAAGCCAGTGTGGTTTTGTCTATTGTTGTTGCCATGGGCTAGTTTCGTCGTGCTTTTAGCGATGCATTGGGCTTTATACTGATTGGTAAACGGCTTTGTTTGTTGCCATGCCAGATGAGCCAATTTATACCTTTCCTGCGAGCAAACCAATCGCTCCTGTAAGTTGTTAAAACAGAGAGGCAAGCGCCTTCTTTTTGCCGCTTGCATACATTTTAATACCACCGCTTTCTTAACGCCCATGGCACGCCTATTCTTCATTATTTTGCTGTTTCTGTACTCGCTGCCGGGTATAGCCAGCGATTCTACGGAGGTATGGCTGCTCGTGCCGGATCAGAAAGAGCAACTCCGCCAGGCCATTGCGCAGTACGAGGGCTTGAGCAACCGCACCTGGCATACCTTCCCTGATAAGCTGCTGCTCCGCCCCGGTGACTCCAGCCGCTATACCCCAGACCTCCGTGCCAACCTGCTCCTGACTGGTGACCTGACCATAGCGGACACAACAGAAAACGCAACGCGCTATACCCCTCAGCTTGCAGCGGCCGTTGTACGTTTTCAGGCAAGGCACGCGCTCAAAACCGACAGCATTGTAGGACCTCGCACCGTAGCTGCGCTTAATGTGCCACCCCTGCAGCGACTGCGCCAGTTGCAGAACAGCCTGTACCGTTGGGAAGCTTTTAGTAACGATCTGCCGCAGCCCTACATTATTGTCAACATACCAGACTATACCTTGCGGCTGATCGACCAGAACAGTGTGCAGCTATACCTGCGCACCATCGTGGGCAAGCCCAAGCTCCCAACTATCGTCAACCACACCAAGCTGCATACAATCGTTTTCAATCCCTACTGGTACATCCCCAACTCCATTGCTTCCAAAGAGATCCTGCCCCTGCTCAAACGCAATCCCGGCTACCTGGAGAGCCGCGACATGGAGCTTTTCAGACCGAAGTCGCTGGGTGGCTGGCAAAAGATAAGTCCCTGGACTGTAGATTGGAGCACCGTAAGCGCTTCGGATTTTAACTACCGGATAGTACAGGTAACAGGGCAGCATAATGAGTTGGGGCTGATGAAGTTTCTGTTTGATACCCGCGTGAGCCAGTACCTGCACGATACCAAAGACAGGCACCTGTTTTCACTTGAGAAAAGAGCCTTCAGCCATGGTTGCATCCGGCTGCAAAACCCCGAAAACCTGGCGCTATACCTGCTGCAGGAAAGGAGCGGGCTATCGGAGCATCGCATCGAAAAGGTGCTGGCATCTGATAAAGATGAGCAGTTCATCCGGCTCAAAAAGCCGGTGCCCCTGATCATTGTGTACATGACAGCCTGGGCCGATGAGTTTTCGGTCATCCAGTTTCGGGAAGATATATATGGGTATGACAGATTGGAGGAAGTGCGGCTGGGGCAGTAAAATCTAGCCCTGTTCCGGCCAGTTTTCCTGCAGGTCTTCGAGCTCGTCCACATCCGAAAGGTAGGGCAGCAGGGCATGGCTCAGGTGCAGGCGTTCTATGTCGGCGATGGTGTCGGGAAATACGTGCTCGGTGCTCCAGCGTTTTTCCTGAAAGAAATCACGGTATAGGCGTTTCATCCCAAGCAGGTAATAGCCGCCGTCCAGAGCAGGACCCACCACTACTTCGTGTGTCTTCAGTGCCTCGAATGCCTGGTTAATGATTTCGGGAGTAAGTTGCGGACAGTCGCTCCCGATGATGACCACCGAGGTATAGCCTTCAGCAAAAGCGGCTTCAAAAGCCTTTTTCATTTTCTCACCCAGATCACCTTCGGGGTGCTGTAGCTTCTTTTGGTAGTGCTGCTCCGGCCAGAGGTCATCCTGCTCCACTTTTTCGGAGTAGTACACCACTTTATCCAGTGGCAGCTGCTGGGTGATGTCGCGGGTATGGCGGAGCAGGTGCAGGTAAATATCAAGTGCGGTTTCTGGTCCCACGCTGGCTGCCAGACGCGTCTTTACTTTGCCCAGCTCCGGGTTGCGGACAAAGAGCATCAACAGGTTTTTCTCAGTCATATACTTTCTCTCCTTTGCGCAGCCATACTCCCCAGGCGCGGGTATAGCCATGCACTTTTGTTGTTCGGCCCTGCCCGTTATAAACAGGCAGCCCTTGATTTACCCAAGCAAACAAGCCGCCATGCAGGTTTCGCACCTGGGTATAACCTGCCGCCAGCAGCTGCTCCCCTACTTTTTCGCTGCGGTAGCCGACCGAGCAGTATAGCACGAGGGGTGTATTTGGGGGTACGTCTTTCAGGTCAGAAAGGTCAAAGTCTTCGTAGCCTACATACCGGGCTCCGGGCAGGTGACTCACCTGGTATTCGCTTTTGCCGCGGGTGTCGAGTAGCAACGGGGCTGTACCTTGCCACAGCTGCTGCTGTACTTGCGAAGCCGAAATAGTATCGACGCTGTGGCTGTAGAGCTGCCGGAGCATCAGGTCGTAAGCTGCATCGGATTGCTCTTTGCAGGCCGACAGCAGCAGGCAGAACGATAAAATCAGGTATAGCCGATGATGCCAGGTATAGCGCATAGGCTGGTTAGGTAGTAGAGCCACCGCAACTGGAGCCGGCTCCGGCTGTGCAGCCGTAGCAATGCTGGTTCAGCACGATCTGCCTTCCGTCGAGCTGGGTCAGGTCAAAGTCGCCGATGTGCTGCGGTGCGCCGGGCTGTACTTTGAGCTCCAGCATCTGGTTAAAGTCGCAGTCATACAGTGCACCGTCCCAGCCAACTGAAATGGTGTTGCGGCACATCACGTTGGCCGCCGCCACGGGGTTGAAGGCCGTCACCAGCTTCTCCATGTAGCTGCTGTAGTTCCCGCTTTCTATCAGGTAGTCGAGGTAACGGCTGATCGGCAAGTTGGTGATGCAAAACAGATTATTAAACACGATGCCATAACCACTCAACAGCCGCCGCTTAAACTCCGCCTCCAACGATTTCTGACTCGCAGGCAGAAAAGCACCCGCCGGGTTATAGACCAGGTTCAACTCCAGATCATTTCCCTCCTGTCCGTAACCCACTTTGTTGAGCATTTGCAGCGCTTTGATGGATTTCTCAAACACGCCATCGCCGCGCTGGGCATCGGTGCGTGAAGCCGAGAAGTAAGGCAGCGAAGACACCACCTGCACCCGGTGCTCCTTGAAAAACTCCGGCAGGTCGTGGTATTTCGGATTGGCCAGTATAATGGTCAGGTTGCAGCGCACAATCACTTGCCGCCCCATTGCCGACAGCTGCTCCACAAACCAACGGAAATCCGGGTTCATCTCCGGCGCACCGCCCGTCAGGTCCACGGTGGTGAGCTGCGGGGACTTGGCCAAGGCATCGAGACAGAGCTGCATGGTGTCGCGGTTCATGATCTCTTTGCGGTCCGGGCCGGCATCTACATGGCAATGGCGACAGGTTTGGTTGCACATCTTGCCCACGTTCACCTGCAAAATCGTAGTGCCAGTGGGCTGCAACGGGTATAGGCGATGCTCCTGCAACTTAGCTCCGAAGAGCGGAAAATCGCCTTCCTCCGTTCCCGCATGCTGCAGCACCTCCAGTTGGTAAGCCGGGTTGGCAAACTGGTGCTGCTGCGCCTTCAGCGATTTAACAGGTATAGGCATGGGCTACATGGTCAGGTCCTTGATCTTGTTCATCATCTGCACGCCGTGCACCAGCGCAGCGCCTCCTTTTATGGCGGCGGCTACATGCACAGCTTCCATCATCTGGTTCTCGTCGGCACCTTTCTCCAGACAGTCAGAGGTATAGGCATCGATGCAGTAAGGGCACTGCACGGCATGTGACACGGCCAGGGCAATCAGGGCTTTCTCGCGCTCGGTCAGGGCGCCTTCTTTGAATACCTCACCGTAGTAATCGAAAAACTTGCGGCCCATCTCTGGCTGCAACTCGCTTATGTTCCCAAATTTCTTCAGGTCCGCCGGATTATAATACGTATTTTCCATAGAAGAATAAAGTCTTATTTCCCTTAAAGGTAACAAGAAACTACAGACTCCTGTCTGGTTAGCTTAGAATAGCACTGAGTTGCCTGTGCAGGTGATGGTATACGGGGAGGATGTTCAATTGGCGGGAAAGGTCGGCTCCGCTGCCTGCTTCGGTTTTTTCGTCGAGCACCGTCAGGTTGCCCATGCTGGCCTGCATGCGGTAGCCATAGAGCACCAGCTCGTTCAGCAGTTCATCGGTTTGCCAGTTGAGCATGGCAAGTGCCTCGGGGTCGAAGCAATCAATGTGCAGGCCCACCAGGTAAGCGCCGCCGTTTGTACCTGGTCCTACGACCATGCGGCCTTTGCTAAGCGCATCTTGGGCCAGCAGCAGGTCAGCCGAGGTCAGGTCCACGCAGTCGGCTCCGATGCAGATCACACGCTGGTAGCCCATGGAGTAAACTTCCTGAAAGGCATTGGCCAGGCGCTCTCCGAAATTGCTTCCCTCCTGCCGCTCCGGGTAGATCACCACCAGCGGAATACCGGAGCCCTTGGCTACAAACAAGGTATGCTGCAACAGCAGGTCAGCCGCTTGCTTGTTCAGTTCAGGGCCATGCTCCTGCGTGAACGTTTTAAAGCGGACCTGCTGCTCAGGAGTCTGAGCAAACAGTAAAATGACAGTATCGTGTTGGAGCGTATTCAAAAAGGAAAAATTTAAAAATAAAGAGTTTACCTGTAAGAAATGAAATCCATTTGAAACCCTAATGGAAGGCAATTTAATAAGAAACAATCTATAAAAAAGGGAATATTTGCGAAAGAAGTAACAATATCCGCAAAATCACGCAAATAGAACTTTATCAACACTATATTTAACCTTGTTTTTATCAGTTTATTGCCTACGGCAGCATAAATAGTCCGGCAACCGTATATTTACAGCATATCCTACAAAGAATCTGAAACAAATGGCGATACAAACAATAAACCCTGCGACCAATGAAGTTGTCAAAACATTTGAGGAGCATACCTCCGACCAGGTACAGCAGAAACTGAAAGCAGCCGATGAAGCATTTCAGCAGTGGAAAAACACCGGTTTTGAAGAAAGAGCCCGGCTGATGAACCGCTGTGCAGAAATTCTGGAGGAGGAAGCTGAAAAGTATGGGCGCATCATCACCTTAGAGATGGGCAAGCCACTGAAGGATGCCATAGCAGAAGTACAGAAATGCGCCAAGGTATGCCGCTACTACGCTGAACACGCTGCTGATTTCCTGAAAGATGAGGAGGTCGAGTCCGGAGCAAGCCGTAGCCTGATCGCTTACCAGCCGCTGGGTGTGGTGCTGGCCGTCATGCCCTGGAATTTCCCGTTCTGGCAGGTTTTCCGCTTTCTGGCCCCTGCTCTCATGGCCGGTAACGCAGGCGTACTCAAACATGCCTCCAATGTGCCGCAGTGCGCGCTGGCAATAGAGGAGATCATCCACAAAGCCGGCTTCCCGAAGGATGTGTTCCATACCTTGCTCGTTGGCTCCAGGGCGGTAGATGCGATCATCGAAAACCCTATTGTAAAAGCCGTGACCCTGACCGGCAGCGAAGGCGCTGGCTCCAAAGTAGCCGAAAAAGCGGGCAGCGAGATCAAGAAAACGGTACTAGAACTGGGCGGTAGCGATCCTTTTATCATTCTGGAAGATGCCGACCTCGAAGCCGCTGCCACTACCGCTGTGAAGTCGCGCATGGTGAACACAGGCCAAAGCTGCATTGCAGCCAAGCGCTTCATTGTAGTGGAAGGTATAGCCGATGCCTTCCTGGAGAAGATGAAGGAGAAAATGCAGGCCCTCCGCACCGGCGATCCGCTCACCGAAGACTGCGACTATGGTCCGCTGGCCCGCAAAGACCTGGCCGAGGAGTTGGAGCAGCAGGTGCAGGAAACTATTAAACAAGGCGCTAAAGTCGTGTTAGAGGGCGGTCATGAAAAAGACTCTGCTTATTTCAAACCGATGATCATCCAGGATCCGAAGCCCGGTTCACCAGCCTACGAAGACGAACTGTTTGGCCCGGTCGCCATCGTTTTTGTGGTGAAAGATGAAGCAGAAGCCATCAAAATAGCCAACGACCACCGCTACGGCCTGGCCGGCACCGTTTTCACCAGTGACCAGGAGCGTGGTTTGCGTGTCGCCCGACAGGTAGAGACCGGTGCCATGTTCGTGAACGCCATGGTCGCCTCCACTCCTGAAATGCCTTTCGGCGGCATCAAAAAGTCAGGCTACGGCCGAGAACTCTCCTACATCGGCATCCGTGAATTCACGAACCAGAAGAGCATTTGGGTGGGGTAAATCACGCATACCCTACCACCTTGTAAACCACAAAACCGGTGATTTCGTGGATGATGCGATGCCAGAGCCGGAAGGCGTCAGGATTAGGTATGAGTAGTTCGTCGGGGGTATAGCGGATTTCGGTGGTATAGAAGTCAGTAGGGAAAACATCGGTGGCTATACCTGCTTTGTCGAAACAGGCTTTGGAGCGGCGCATGTGAAAGGCGGATGTCACGAGCAGGCGCCGCTGCAGCTCCGGGTGCTTCTGCAAAACATCTCCGGTGAAGATGGCATTCTGGTAGGTATTGTCGCTGCGGGTCTCGATGATAATGTCTTCCTGCGGTACTCCTGCCAGCAACAGGATTTCCTGCAGCATTTCAGCCTCCGGTCTGCGGTCCATGGCAACGGTGCCTATACCTCCCGTGATAAGAAACTTGTCTACCTTGCCCATGCGGTAGAGTTTGAGCGGATGCAGAAAGCGGTCTGCCCCTTTGTTGGTATGCACCCGGTCATCAGCAAAGCCAATGGCTTGGGTCACACCCGTCAGAATGATGGCTACGTCATAATTCTCTACCTGCTCCAGCGGCACCGCTTCCAGCTCCCAGGACCGCATGGCCACGTTCGCCAGAAATGGGTTTGAGAAAACCAGCAGCAGCACGGTAGCCGAAACCAAGGTATAGCGGCGCCACTTAGCCGATCGCAGGAAAACAGCCAGCAACAGTAACACCGCAATCCAGATAATGGGCATCAGGAAGTACTGCAGCAGCTTCGAAAGGACAAAAAACATAAGGGTTTCAGGTATAGCAGAAGCCGCAAAGGTATAAAAGGCAATGCATCTCTGAAAGGCTATACCTTAAAAGAGCCGTCTGAAGATCCAGAGCAGCAAAGAGAGTAGAATACTCACCAGGATCATACTCGTAATGGGCATGTAAAATTTGAAATTCTCCCGCTCCACCCGAATATCACCGGGCAGATTGCCAAACCAGCCCAGTTTGTCGCCGGCCAGCCAGACGATAAGCCCGATCACTATAATCACGACCCCGATAATGATAATGTATTTCCCAATTGGCTGCATTTTCTGACGCTTAATGGTATAATGCCTTAGTTTACGACAAAGCAAGTTTAGGGATTTAGAGCCTAAAAGCGTAAATTTGAATGTTAGAGTCACCCTAAAATTACCCTATACTTTGAAAGTTTGCATTGCTGAGAAACCGAGTGTTGCGCGTGAGATTGCCCAGGTAATTGGAGCCAAAACCCGTAAGGATGGCTATTACGAAGGCAACGGCTACCAGGTCACCTGGACGTTCGGCCACTTCTGCACACTGCGCGAGCCCGATGACTACCGCCCCGAGTGGAAGCGCTGGAGCCTCTACGACCTGCCCATGCTGCCCGAAAGGTATGGCATCAAGCTGATGCAGGACAAAGGCGTGGTTCAGCAGTTCAACATCATCAAAAAGCTGCTCGACAATGCCGAGGAGGTGATCAACTGCGGTGACGCTGGTCAGGAGGGGGAAGTAATACAGCGCTGGGTGCTAACGGAGGCCAATTACCGCAAGCCTTTCAAACGCCTCTGGATCTCTTCACTCACTGAGGATGCCATACGCCAGGGTTTTGCACGGCTGCGCGAAGGCTCCGAGTTTGATTCGCTCTACCAGGCCGGCAAAAGTCGCGCCATCGGCGACTGGCTCCTGGGTCTCAACGCCACCCGACTCTTCACGCTCAAGTATGCGCAGGGACGGCAGACGCTCTCTATCGGACGAGTACAGACCCCTACCCTTGCCATGATCGTGAACCGCCACCACGAGATCGCCAACTTTGTGCCGCAGCCTTTCTGGGAACTCAAGACAGTATACCGCGACACGACTTTTTCGAGCACCAACGGCCGCTTTCACAAAGAGGAAGAGGGCCAGCAAATACTCGAGGCCATCCAGCAGGATGAACTCACCATCACCGACATAGAGACCAAGAAGGGCACCGAAAGCCCGCCCAAGCTGTTCGACCTGACATCGCTGCAGATCGAGTGCAACAACAAGCTGAGCATGTCGGCCGATGAAACGCTCAAAACCATCCAGAGCCTCTACGAGAAAAAGGTAGTGTCTTACCCACGTGTGGACACTGTCTTTCTACCCGATGACATTTACCCGAAGATTCCGGGCATTCTACAAGGCCTGAGCGGCTACCAACAGGAGGTGGCGCCGCTGTTGCAGAGCAAAATCCGCAAGAGTAAGAAGGTTTTCAATAATAATAAAGTAACCGATCACCACGCCATTATACCTACCGGCGCACAGGCCAGTCTGTATGGCCGTGAGGCGGATGTATACGATATCATCACACGCCGTTTCCTGGCTGCCTTCTATCCAGACTGTATCGTGAGCAACACCACGGTCATGGCGGAGTCGGCGGGCTATACCTTCCGGGTACGCGGCAAGCAAATCCTGGAGCCGGGTTGGCGCGTGCTTTATGGCGCCGAGGACGTAAAAACTGACAGTGGCACGGGTAAAGACGGTAAAGAGGAAGAGGAAACAGCCGGCATACTGCCCAACTTTGAGAAGGGCGAGCATGGTCCGCATGCGCCCTTGCTCGATAAAAAGTGGACCAATCCACCTAAGGAATACACCGAAGCAACCCTGTTGCGGGCCATGGAAACAGCCGGTCGGCAGATAGACGATGAAGAGCTGAAAGAGGCTTTGAAAGAAAACGGCATTGGCCGTCCCTCCACCCGAGCGGCCATCATCGAAACCCTGTTCAAGCGCCAGTACATCCGCAAAGACAAAAAGAAGATCATCCCCACCCAGATGGGCATCGACCTGATCGGGGTGATCCGCAACCAGACACTGAAGTCGGCAGAGATGACCGGGCAGTGGGAGCGCAAGCTGCGCCAGATTGAAGGAGGTTCTTTTAAAGCCGAGGCTTTTCTGCAGGAGCTGCAGGAGTTTGTGGTGAGCCTGGTGCAGGAGGTGAAATACGACAAAGCCACCGTGACAATGGAGGCACAGCCGGAGCCCGCCCCTGCTAAAGGAGGATCTGCCAAAACTGGCAAAGAAAAAGCGGCAGGTAAAAAGCCTAAAGCTGCTACAGAAACTACACCAGGAAAAGGCCTCGGCTCCTGCCCAGCCTGCGGTGAAGGGCATATCCTGAAAGGCTCCAAAGCTTACGGCTGCATCCGCTTTAAGGAAGGCTGTCGTTTCCTGATCCCGATTGAGCAGCAGGGCAAAACCCTCACCGACAAACAAATCACAGCCTTGCTCAGCAAGGGCAAGTCGCCGGTAATCAAGGGCTTTAAAGACGAGCAAGGGAATAGCTTTGATGCCTCACTTAAGCTGGATGGCAACAAGCAGGTAGTATTGGAGAAAGCGGAGAAAACGCCCGAGGCAGACCCTTTCGCTACATGCCCACGGTGTCAGCAGGGCAGCATGCTCAAAGGCAAGTCGGCCTATGGTTGCAGTCGCTTCCGGGAGGGCTGCCAGTTTGTAGTGCCCTTCGAAATAGGCGGCAAACAGCTCACCGACAAGCAGATCGGCACCTTGCTCACCAAAGGCAAAACCGGTAAGATCAAGGGCTTTACCTCTGCCAAGACCGGCAACAGCTTTGACGCAGCCCTGACCATCAACGACAACTGGCAGGTCGTATACCTGCTGAACTAAGCCACACAAGGGCTATAGGTATAAGCAGCAGGTATACGGTTTACTTTACTGAAAACAGCACTTCGCCAGTTGAGACATTCGTACGGAAGTCAGTGGCCCGAATCCATAGGGTGTAGTCGCCCTGTGGCAGGTCACTTGCGTTCAGCAGCGTATCGAATTCAAGTATCTTCTTGTCGGGTAAGGTGGTAAAGTTGATGTGGTCTGCATCGCCACCAACAGCACGCACACGCACCTGCAACTCCTTCACTTTGTCTTTGTCAGAGGCTGTCAGCTTTACACGAAGTCCTGACGACTTCGATAGCTTTTGGTTGTTAGTTGGGTTCCGGATTGTCAGAGCGGGCTTTGAACCATCTGGCTGCAGGCTCCCATCCTCAAACACATCTTCACAGGCTGTCAAAGAGACAACCATCACCGCTGAGGCCAGCAATTTTGTAAACTTCATAAAATAGTAAATAGAGAAAATAAGCTAAAGGCCTGCAATTTACTAAATCAATATAATTTACAAAAATATTAAAATAAAAAATATTCAATTTAACATCTTACATCAAAGCTACTCACATAACCCCAAATCAGGCACAACAAACTGATTTAAAACTATATAAATAAATTTAACTCATTCAACAAGAATTAACCTGCTCCCTATAATTCAATTTAATATATATACATAGTCTTTATTTATTAATAATTAAATACAATTTGTAATTCTACAGACATTACTCATATGCTATGTTATGCCTGTAGCTTCCGGCCGCACTCTTATCGGGTTTTTCCATTAATAACTTATGCACACTATAGCCGTAAAAAATACCGGCGTACCTTTTTTGGCGCACCTTAAATTTGTTCTTTTTCAAACCTAAAAATTAAGCAAAGCTATGAGAAGCTATGAAAACTTGGGTAGTAACCCATACAATGACAACTATAGGTCTGAGACCAGAGGCTCAGGCAGAAATTATTATTCAGGAGATTTTGATCCGACCAGCCGAATAAGAGGCTCCTATGGAAGCGAGTCATCAGGCAGAAGCGGCGATTCTTCCCGCATGGGTGGTTTCGGTAGCGGCCGCGATAGCTACTCCTCATCAGGATATGGCGGCACCTCATCTTATGGCCGCTCAGCTGGCAGCTCTAACTACGGCTCCGGTTCTTCTAACTACGGATCGGGCTCAAACTATGGATCTGGCTCAAACCGCCGTTATGGTAGCAGCGACTGGGACTCTTCTAATCGCTCTGGCGACCGTGACACATGGGACCGCGGTAGCGACGAAGTAAGATCCTGGTTCGGTGATGACGACGCTGAGCGTAGAAGAAGAATGGACGACATGCGCGATCGTGGTAGCGATAACTACCGCTCATCAAACCGTGGCTACAGTGGTTCCTCTAACTATGGTGGCTCGAACTACGGCTCGGGTTCATCCAACTATGGTGGTGGCTATGGCAGCAGCGGCAGCAACTACGGTTCCGGCTCGTCTAACTATGGCTCAGGTTCATCTAACTATGGTTCTGGTAACTATGGTAGTGGCTCTTCCAACTACGGTTCAGGCAATTATGGCTCATCAAGCTATGGTTCTGGCTATGGAAGCGGCAGCAGCTATGGTTCTTCAGGCTACGGCAGCAACCGCGGCTCTAGCGACTGGGATCGCGACAGAGACAGAGACCACGACAGAGGTTTCTTTGACCGTGCCGGTGACGAAGTAAAGTCATGGTTCGGCGACGAAGAAGCAGAGCGCAGAAGAAGAATGGACGAAATGCGTGACAGAGATAACGACAACGACTATAACAGTCGCCAAAGAACACACACCAGCTACGGTAACACCTACAGTGGACCCCCGTACTCTTATGGTTCGTCCTCACGCAGAGATTACGAATGGTAGTATGAAGGCAAACGGCTTATCAGTCGACGACCTGACATAAACCATATCATTAAAGAAAAGCCCGGCCAATACTGGCCGGGCTTTTTGCATGAGAAAAATAGTACAATTTATATATATCCTCCATTGACCTGTTTTCTGCTTCTCAGTAATTTCACCCCGATTAAACCAACCCATATAAACAGGTATTTCCTATGAAAAGACTCTTATTGGTTCTGTGCTGCATTGCACTTATGTCAGGCACTGGCTTCGCCCAACAGCTTGGCTTTAAAGGCGGCGCAACCTACACTACATTTACCGGCGCTGACACCGACAACTACAAGTACCGGGTTGGGTATACAGGTGGTATATTTCTGCAAAAGCACATCAACAACATGATGGGTCTGCAACTGGAGGCGCTCTATACCTCCAAGGGAGCCCGCCGCGAGATCTACTCGGGCAGCAGCCTGCAAACAGCCGAGGTGTTTAAGCTGAATTACATCGACATCCCTTTGCTTTTCCACGTATCCGCCAGTGGGGTGTTTTTTGATCTTGGTCCGCAAGTATCCTTTATCTACAATGCGAGTCATGTGCACGAAGCGCACTCCAGCAACGGCGATAAGATTGTGACAACCAAGCACAACATTTCAGACAACCCTTACACCATTGACTTTGCTTATGTTGGTTCCGTGGGCTACCGTGCTCCCAATGGCCTGGGCCTTGAAGTACGATACACCGGCGGCTTGAAACAGATAGATGATGAAGGTCCATTTGTGAATCGTGAGCGTCGTAATGCCGGCTTTAGCCTGATGCTAAGCTACCTGCTCGGCGGACGCTAGAAGCAACCATACCATATACCCTAAAGCCCTCCTACCAGGAGGGCTTTTTCATTCCAGGAAAACGAGATCAAAACTGGACTTTCGTTCTGCTGTTAAGGAACCTGGTTTAAATAGAGGGGCCCCTACCCCCTACTGTTCGAAACCTGCCAACCACCCTCTACCAAGTCAGTAAAGCCTATTTGAGCAAACCAGGACTGTCCCCTTGAGGGGACACTTTCTCTTACTGTAAAATCAGCCTTATTCGTGCAGGAACGCTTATTCAGCAGGTTTCGAACAGTAGTGGCCCTGCCTCCCCCGGAGGTAAAGCCGGTACTATTTGCGGGGGCAGGACTCCTCTTCACCTGGATCCTTTCAGGATGACAAAAGATAAGATATTTTGCTTTCTGATTGTCCCTAAAAAACAAAACCCCCGCAAGTGCGAGGGCTTTGTCCGACATAGATGTATGTGTTTGGGAAATTATAGGTAGTAGTTGTCTCTTTGTTATTTTCCGGCTTCCTGCAGCAGGCTATAAATGTGCTCGTACTTTCTGATCGAACCGTCGCTTTCCAGGGCGTTCAGGTCTTTGAGGTAACCTTCTCTAATATCATATACCAGACCGTAGAGTTTTGGCGGATCATCTGTCTGCATGGCATTCTGAATAATAGAAGTCTTGGACAGGTTGTGCACCTGTTCGATCACGTTCAGTTCAACCAATCGGCGCAGTCGTGCTTCTTCGTTCTCGATCGCCATGAACTCTTCTTCGTGCAGACGGATCACGTCTTTGATATTGCGCAGCCAGTTATCAATCAGTCCATACTGCTTGTTGCCGGCAGCCGCCGCTACGCCACCGCAGCCGTAATGACCACACACAATGATCACCTTTACCTTCAGCACTTCCACTGCATACTGCAGCACCGAGAGCATGTTCATATCCGTGTGCACCACCATGTTGGCAATGTTGCGGTGCACAAACATCTCACCCGGGCCTGTGCCCGAAATTTCATTGGCTGGCACACGGCTATCGGAGCAGCCAATAAAGAGGTAGCGCGGCTCCTGGCCCATGGCCAGTTTGTTGAAGTAGTCCTTATCTTCGCTGAGCTTCTGCTCTACCCACTTTTTATTATTCTCGAATATTTTCTTCATAGTTTTATTTAACCCTAGTGCATATCCAGCACCTGTACTTCTTCTACGTTTAGCACTTCCACAAATATACCGCGTTCGTGCGCTGTTTTCTTAAACTCGTGTATAGCCTCCAGCACATCGTAGTCGATATATTCAGAACTCGCCCCATCGATGATCACATGGCTGTTATCAGGCAGATTCTCCAGGGTCAGCACAATGCTAGCTTTGTTCAGGAACGACACGTGCTCGCTCAGTTTGATGCGAATCGTTTCTTTGTCGCGGTGCTCTTCTTTGTGGAAGAAGTAAGGCGACTTGTAGTTGGCCTTCAGGATGAAGAATACCCCCACAGCCAGACCAATCAGGATACCTACCAATAGGTCAGTAAACAGGATGGCCACGATCGTTACCACAAACGGAATGAACTGTTCATGTCCTAACTTAAGCTGCCCTTTGAACAGGGTTGGCTTCGTCAGTTTATAACCCACCATCAGGAGCACGGCGGCCAGTGCTGAAAGCGGTACCTGGTTCAGGAAGCCGGCCAGGAACAAGACAGACAACAACAGGAATATACCGTGTATGAAGGCCGACATTTTGGTCTTACCACCTGCGGCGACATTGGCAGAGCTTCGCACAATTACGGCTGTCATCGGGATACCGCCCAGCATACCTGCTATGATATTACCTACACCCTGTGCCTTCAGTTCGCGGTTGTTTGGGGTACGGCGCTTGTGCGGGTCAAGCTTATCAACAGCTTCTACACTCAGCAAGGTCTCCAGACTGGCAATGATGGCGATCGTAAAGGCGACCACGTAGAGCGAAGGGTTCGTTAACTGATCAAACGCAGGCAAGCGAAGCTCGTTCTGCAGTGCTCCTATACTGGAAATATCAGGTAAGCTAACCAGGTGTGTACCTGCTACAGCCAGTTCGGGGGAATAATTGAGGAACAAATAGTTGATACCGACAGAACCAATCACCACGATAAGGGCACCCGGCACTAGTTTAAAGAGCTTGATACGCTTCATAAATGGCTGCTCCCACAAGATCAGGATCGCAAGCGAGATGATACCAATGATCAGCGCACCTAGCTGTATGGCAGTGAAAGCATGGAGTATTTCAGAAAAAGTATTACGTCCGTCCGGCTGTAAGAAGTTCATTTCACCGAAGAAGTCATCATCGGCACCCATAAAATGCGGAATCTGCTTCAGAATAAGAATCAGGCCAATAGCTGCCAGCATGCCTTTGATAACAGAGGAGGGAAAATAAAGACCAATGACACCGGCTTTCAGGAAGCCCAGCGCAACCTGCAACACACCCGCCAGTACAACGGCCAGCAAAAAGGCTTCATACGACTGCAGGGTTTCTATACCGTTTAGCACGATCACCGTCAGACCAGCTGCCGGACCACTCACGCTCAGGTGTGACCCACTGAGCCAGGATACCACAAGACCACCTACTACACCGGTAATAATACCAGCAACGAGTGGAGCCCCGGAAGCAAGTGATATACCTAAACAAAGCGGTAACGCAACGAGAAATACGACGAGGCCAGCAGGAATGTCTTTACCCAGACTGGCAAAATAATCTGGCTTAGAAGAGATGTTTTTCATAATAAGGCGGAGAGTAAAATATTAGGTGAGCTTATAAAATAAAAGTCCCAACTCACATCCCTGCGCTGACCAACAGGCCAGCTGCAGGAACATAAGTCAGAATACTCACCTTATGTTTACAAATGTACGGGGGAGGTATTAAGCCAGTATTAAAACGGCATTAAAATGAAATTAAAATGCGTTTTTGGCCGAAATAAATCCGATTGCCTGTGGTAAACGCAAGGTCACGACTGTCCCTTCGTTTACACGGGAATCTATTGAAATGGAGCCTTTATGGAGTTTTATGATGCTTTCTGTCAAGGGTAGACCTATGCCATGACCCGTGATATTGCGCACATTATTTGCCCTGAAAAATGGCACAAATACATGCCTGAGGTCGTGCGGTGCTATACCTACTCCCTTGTCTGCAACCTGTAACACGACCTCCCGCCGGTCAGCGGAAAGCCGTACGGTGCTGTACTCTCCCTTCGGTGAGAACTTGGCGGCATTCTCCAGCACATTGACAATCGCGATCAGCAGCAGCGCGTCATTGCCCTTCACGATCAGGCGGTCTTCATCATCAGGTAGATTATCAAAATCTATGTTGAACAGCGCCCCCGGATGTCGCTTCAAGGCCTGCTCATGCGCCATCCACAGCAATTCATCGAAACGCAACTGGGATAGCTTGATTTTAGAAGTATCCACGCTCGCCTGGGCTATCTGCAGCAGTCCGTTCGACAGCTCGGCCAGCAAACGGGCATCTTCGAGGGTCGAGGCCAGCACCCGCTGATACTCATCTTTCTCACGGGGTTTCATCAGAGCCACCTCTAACTCACCGATCATGGCCGTAAGCGGCGTACGCAGTTCATGGGAGGCGTTCGAAACAAAGGTGCTCTGCATTTCAAAAGCCATCTCCAGCCGGTCCAGCATCTTGTTAAAAGTCTGGGCCAGGTGCGACAGCTCGTCTTTGCCGTCCGCATCGCTCAGGCGCAGGTGCAGGTCAGAGGCGCTGATCTTCTCTACCTCGCTCACCACCTTGGTAATAGGACGCAGCGCTTCACGGGCAAAGGCCCAGCCCGCCAGCAGGATCACGACCATCGAACCCAGAAAACCCACGATCAGGATGATCTTGAGGTGCTGCAGCTTCCGCAAACTGTAAGCATCCACCGAAGATGAGAGCACAATAAAATCACCCTCATTGTCTTCGTAGAGGATGCCCACGACCTGGCGTTCGTCCTGTGTGTACTGCACCATGCGCTCCTCCTTCACTCGCTCCAGCACCTCAGGCGCCACTTCCAGCTCTCCATCTCCGTCTGAGAAAAACAGGCTGCCGTCCTGCCGGTAAATGCTCACCTTTTCATAAGGAAGCACCCGGTAGTACCGGATCTGATTGCTGCGGCGTGCCCTTTCGCTCACCTCGTCAGCCTCCAGTATATGGGCGGCCGTGTCATAAGCCCGGCCTTCGATGCGCTTGTAAAAGTCGTCCTGCCGGTAGAGGGAGGTGAAGTAATAGATCACCAGCGAGAACAGGACCAGGATCAGGGCAAATATACCTGCAAACTGCAGGGTCAGTTTACTGCGAATGGTCATGCGTCGTCCTCCTTGAGCACATAGCCCATGCCCACCAGGGTATGGATCAGTTTACCAGGAAAGCCTTTGTCTATCTTTTTGCGCAGGAAGTTGATGTATACATCGATCACGTTGCTGCCCGTGTCAAAAGAGGTTTCCCATACGTTTTCGGTGATATCGACGCGTGACACGACGCGACCGCGATTGCGGAGGAGGTAATGCAGCAGGGCAAATTCCCGGGCCGTGAGGTTGATGGGCTTTCCGCCACGAGATACCGTCTTGCTGCTCAGGTCCATTTCAAGGTCTGCGATGGAGAGCTTCTCCCCTCCCCCGTTATCGCCTGACCGGCGGGTAAGGGCACGCAGTCGGGCCAGCAGCTCCTTGAACTCGAAAGGCTTGGTGAGGTAGTCATCCGCCCCGGCATCCAGTCCGGTGATCTTATCGTCTGTGGAACCAAGCGCTGTGAGCATCAGGATCGGGACCTGCGATTTTTTCTTCCGGATGGCCTGGCAAACTTCCAGCCCGTTCATGTGCGGCAGAATAATGTCCAGTATAATGAGGTCGTACTCGTTTTGCATGGCCATCTTCAGGCCAAAATTACCGTCGTAGGCCTGCTCCACTTCATATGACTGTTCTTCCAGACCCTTTTTGATAAAGGAAGCTACTTTGGGTTCGTCTTCTACCAGCAGTATTCTCATATTCCAGTCACCGTTTACGTGTTTACCCGGACAAGATACGACTAAAACGCTACTGAGCCGTCCGGCAGCTTGCAGTTGCGCCAATATCTGTATATTTTAGATGAAGACAAACAGTTTATGGCACACGATCATCACCATCACGGAGGCCACGGCCATCACCATCACCACGGAGGCGACAACATCAAGGTGGCTTTCTTCCTGAACCTGGGCTTCACCGTGATCGAGGTATTTGGCGGACTCTGGATCAACAGCATGGCCATCCTTTCGGATGCGCTGCATGACCTGGGCGACTCGCTTTCACTGGGACTGGCCTGGTATTTTGACCGTCTCTCCCGCAAAGGCAGCGATCAGCAGTACTCTTACGGGTATAAACGCTTTTCGCTTCTGGGCGCTGTTATCAATTCGATCGTTTTATTAATTGGTTCAGGTGTCGTGCTCTGGGTTTCGATCCCGCGCCTCTTTAACCCGGAACCCGTGCACGCACCTGGCATGATCGGATTTGCTATACTGGGCGTGCTGGTGAACGGAGCGGCTGCCTTGCGCCTCAACAAGGGAGAGTCGCTGAACGAACGGGTGGCCATGCTCCATCTGATGGAAGATGTGTTGGGCTGGGCGGCCGTACTCGTAGGCGGTATTCTACTCTATTTCTTTGACTGGCCCATTATCGACCCGCTGCTCTCGTTGCTCATCACCTGCTTCATACTCTACAATGTGGTGCGCAACCTGCGCAAAGGACTCCAGATTCTCCTTCAGGGCACTCCCGCCAACATCAGTTTGCAGGAAGTGCGCCGACGACTGCAACTTCTCCCTGAAGTGCGCTCAGTGCATGACCTGCACCTCTGGACGCTGGACGGCATGAGTCATGTACTGACCATGCACGCCGTCGTAAATCAAAACCTGAACTTAGAAGAGGCACACGGTGTGAAGCAGCGCATACGCGATACCATGCAGGACGCGCACATAGACCACGTAACGGTAGAACTGGAGATGCCGGGGCAGGAATGCAGCCAGGAGCACTGCACCCCGGATGTACCTAATTCTGGTTAAGCAGCACCGCCTGGCGCACCAGGTCGCTGAAATACTCTTCATCTATGTCCTCTAGCGTACGCAGCTTGATGTGTGGCAACTGCCCATTGCGGCTAACCAGACGCTTATTGGGGTCATCAAGTTCTTTTCCGCGGAAAAAGCCAAAATGAAGTCCGCTACGCGAAGAGGCGAAGTAGCATACGGGGCCGTAAAAGAAATAGCAGGGATTTTCCCAGCGCACACACTCTTCCAGGTGAGCAGCCGTCTGGCTGATGATGCGGCGTACTGCTTGCGCTAATAGCTGTTTCTCAGGTGTAAGTTTGTCGATGTATTCATCGACCTGGTTAGTGGATATCTTGCTTCTCATACAGGGTATGTATCGGCCTGAGTGGCCTGAGCCGTTAATTTACAGCTAAATATACATATCTTTTAATATTGGAGCAAAAAATCTATCACTGCTTATGTAAGGGACTCCTTGTACCAGTGCCATTCACTGCGTACTATCGGGTAGGTAAGCCTGTCTTTCACAAATACTTATACCTCAGGTATAGGATCAGGCCATTTCCAGATGCTGCAATAACCTTTCTTCTAATTCGTCGAGCTGGCAAAAGCCGCTGGTGAGTAGCTCCGGCCCCATGCCTCCTTCCATGTAAACGCTGGGCAGGTTTGTAACCCCCAGCATCTCGACAAACTCAAATTCCTTTTCGGTCGCGTCAATGATCTCCTCAGCCTCAAACAAGGTATAGAACAGGTTTTCCTGGATGCCAAAAGGACGTACCACATGGGCAAGCACCTGCGGATCAGCCAGATTCAGGCCATCGGCATAAAAGGCCGAGTGCATGGCCCGCAGTATCTCAAGGGTGAGGGCAGGCCTGAGGCGACGCACCACATGCAGGGCACGGCAGGCGGGCTCTGTATCGTACACAAAGTCTTCCCGCAGAAACAGGCTGTAGTTAAAGGGCAGACTGGTACGCTCCTGCACCCGGTGCCAGCTCACCGCCAGTCGCTCCCGCTGCTCACGCGAAATAGGCTCGCGGGCAAAGGGATGAAGCCCTCCGGCAACGACTTCCACAGTCAGCCGACCATGCCATAAGGCGCGCAAACGACGAATCACATGTGTGAAGCCGTAGCACCAGGCGCACATGGGGTCGGTCACGTACAGCAAAACCGGATTGTAAGGACTGTTGGTCATAGGCAATTTTTACACTTTCCTTAGGTTTTACCCCAATGCCGGCAGATAGGTTCAGGCATAAATCATCTTTATGGTCATGCCGCCGTCTATCACTAAATGCTGCCCTGTGATAAATCCCGCTTTGTCGGAGCACAGGAAGAGCACTGCTTCGGCGATGTCCTGCGGCTCCCCTACCCGGCCTACCGGGTGCTGCTCCTTGTCCTCGCGGGTATGCTGCGGCTCGTAGCGATTCTTTTCCTTTTGCCAGGGTCCGGTTTCGATCCAGCCGGGTGCGATGGCATTGACCCGGATGCGGTCAGGCGCCAGACTCACGGCCAGGGAATGGGTGAGCGCCTCCAGTCCGCCTTTGGAAGCGGAGTAGGCGAAGGTATCGGGTTCTGACATGAAAGCGCGTGTGCTCGTGATGTTCAGGATGGCTGGATGCGCTGATTTGCGCAGCAGCGGCAAACCATATTTGGCACAAAGCATGGGCCCACGCAGGTTCACCGCCAGCACCCTGTCAAATTCGGACATCTGCATTTCATCCAGATTGCCAATAAAAGGATCGGCTATACCTGCGTTGTTGACTAGCACGTCCAGCTGACCGTGCTCCTCCTCCACCTTTTGCATCAGGGAAATCACCTCGTGTTCGACGCTCACGTCGCAGGGTATAAAGCCTGCAGTTAGTTGCCGGGCCTGCAGGCGCTGCAAGGCCTCTTGTCCTGCTTCCTCATCTGCATCTGTCAGCACGACGCGGGCCCCCGCCTGCGCAAAAGCCTGCGCTATACCCAGGCCTATACCCTGCGCTCCGCCCGTAACCAGTACTACTTTATTTGTATAATCTGCTGTGGCCATACGTTCTGTTTTATCTCTCTATACCTGTCTGCACCCAACAGCAAACCCGCTGCCGGGCAGGTGCTATACCTGGCCACGCAGCGGGTTTGCTTTGCTGTGCCTTCCGGCTTATCTTTTCTCTAGCTGGCGCTTAAGTTTTTCTTCTACGTTCTTCAGCAACTCATACCAGTTATCGCCATTGTCTTCGGCAAAAGCGTCGGTACCGGGTATACCTACACGCATGCTCAGTTTCTTGGTGTCAGTAGCGTGGTTCGCCTCTTCCTTGAAGTACACGTCCACAGAGTCTATCTTCTTGGCGTGACGCTTTAGTTTGGAAATGGTGTTGCGAATATGCTGCTGTACGTCATCCGAAATCGATATGTCTACAGCCTGTACATCAATCTTGATTCCTTCGAAATTCTCTGTATAATTCATGTTCTGTCTTATAAATATGGTATAATATGGGAAGCTTTGCTCTGAGCATCCCGGTGCTGAAATTAAACGGTCGCCTGCCATTAAAGTTTACGCTGACAAAGTGCTCTGCGAAGCAACATCGCCCCGGCACCGTTCGTTTTTATGCATAATCACCCAAGGTTTACCGTTATGCAAAACTTACCCATCAATTGGCTGACAGAAGGATTGCTTGACTTTGAATACAAAAAATACCGTCTGCTGGCCTACCTGCAGACCGTCCGGTCCGAGTTTGGGCAACAGCGCCTCTACCCTGTCTTTTCTGATCTGATCATGCACTACCGTAACCTGCAACAAGTGCGCGAACACAAAAAGCTGGTATACGAAACGTTTCCGCAGCAAATAACCCGCGCCGATTTTGAGAAGCTGGAGCTGGTGTATGAAAAGATTGTGGAGGACGACGAAACCATGGCCCAGATCGAAGAGGTGATCCAGTATGCCGCGCCGCTTTTCAAGGAGGCCGTCAGTGAAGGCAAGGAGCTGTATGACTTTATAGAGCGGCACCTCGAGATCAATCCGGTGGGTATTACGCCGATGTACTTCAACGAGGGCTACCTCTTCCTCGACGCTTTTCCGGGCAAGGAAACGCAGGTATACGTATACCGCATCACGGTTTTTGAGAACACCTATGAGAAGTACCGCGGCATCAACACACAGCTGGTCCGCACGGTGCGCCGGGGTCTGGCCCAGACGCACGAGAACCTGAAGGTACAGCTGGTCAAAGAAAACCAGGAGCTCCCGAACCCCGCTACATTTGTGGTCGTGGCCAAGGTCCCCTGCCCGCTCGACAATGCCCTGCTGCCCATCGCCAAACGATCGCTGGTGAAGTACGTGACGCGCCTGGCAGCCTGAGCCGGACTTGGTGCAAAGGGTATAAATTTATACCTTCGAACCTCAGAAAAAGAAACACAGCACCATGGAAATCAACCTCACCCGCGTAGACCAGGACTATCACTTCGAAGCCAGAGGCGCAGCCAATGTCGCCATTAACATAGATGCCAACCCCGAAATTGGGGGCCACAACGAGGGTGCCCGCCCAATGGAGCTCATGCTGATGGGCTTGGGCGGCTGCAGCGCCATCGATATTATCAGCATCCTCAAAAAACAGCGCCAGCCCATCGAAAGTTTTGATATCAATGTGAAGGCCGAGCGCCAGAAGGTAGAGGAGTTTAATCTCTTCAGCACCATCCACATTCACTTCACCCTGGGTGGTCAGTTGGACGAGGACAAAGTACGCCGTGCCATTGAGCTCTCACTGGAGAAATACTGCTCTGTAGCCGCTATCCTTTATAAGACAGCGACGATTACCCATTCTTTTGAGATTGTGTAGTCACCCCACCCCGGCCCTCCCCTTTTAAAAGAGGGCCCCTACTTCCAAAACAGGGGAGGGAACTGGGCACGATTAACCCACCCCTACCCCCTCCCAAGAGGGGAATTGGGAACGATTGTCATCCCCCTGCCCCCTTCTTTATCGAGGGCACCTACCCCCAAGGGGGACTTAAGTAACTGCCAGTCCTAAGATATAAGCTCTGTAGTTTTGGTTACACACCACTGGCAGGTATAGCAAGAGTAACTTGCACGCCAGCTATGAAACAGACACAGGTGCCATGTGCACTTTACGGCGCTCCACTGTTCGAGCGTTCAGCGAGTTTGGAGCGTCTTGATTTTTTTGCCTACTTTTTTTATCAAGAAAAAAAGTAGGGCCCGCCCGGCTAGGGCAAGCTACAAAGCAAATAATGTTGCTATACCAACAGCCGCCGCTACGCCAGTTACAAACTGGCCTCATGCAAAACCACAAGTTGCGCTAACGCTAAACTTGCGGTATGAAAAAGAAACAGTAAACTCGCTGGACCTATACCTATACCTGGGCCAGAGACCTCACCATAGTAGACACGGGCGTGGACGCTCGCGCCATAAAGCAATCCCCCCTGCTATACCTAACAAACCACCTTTCCCTCCACCAACCTCTCCTATTTACCGACGAATGGCTGATAGGCTATATTCGGCTATTCATATAGAAATGCGACGCCTTGGTATATTCCATTTTCGGGACTCAAAATCTTGCTTTTCCTTTACCATAGAGATTTATTACAGAAGACCGGAAATATGAAAAGAGAACGTATACACCAACTCGAAAAAACTATGAAAAAGAGCCTGCTGCTCGCCCTGCTGGGACTGAGCACGGTGCCGGCTCTCGCACAGGCGCCGCAGGCTGCCCCGCAACAACAGGCAGCCTCCGGCATGGCCGTACCGCGCGGCAACGCTACCATCGTGGGTATTGTGCAGGACGCTGACACCAAAAAACCAGTGGAGTTTGCTACTGTTGCGCTGATCAACCTGGCAACGGGCAAACCAATTGACGGGGCCATGGCTGACGACAAAGGCCGCTTTACCATCAGCAAGGTAGGCGTAGGTAAATACAGGCTGCAGGTGAGCTTCCTGGGTTATCAGCAGAAGCTGGTGGAGGATGTGACCGTGAGTTCTGACAATGCCAGCGTGAATGTGGGTGCCGTGGCCATTGCCTCTGATGCCAAAAAGCTGAGCGAGGTCGTGATAACAGGTGAGAAGCCGCTGGTAGAAGAGAAGATCGACCGCACGGTATACAATGCTGAAAAGGATATCACGAACTCGGGTGGCAACGCAGCTGACGTGCTGCAGAAGGTACCGGCCCTTTCGCTGGATACAGACGGCAATGTGCAGCTGCGCGGTAGTTCTAACGTGCGCGTACTCATCAACAACAAGCCGTCGGCCATCATGGCGGGCAGCGTGGCCGATGCTCTCAAGCAAATCCCGGCCGACCAGATCAAATCGGTGGAAGTGATCACCAGCCCTTCTGCGAAGTATGATGCGGAAGGTACAGCGGGTATCATCAACATCATCACCAAAAAAGACGGTGGTCTGCAGGGTGTAACCGGTTCGTTTGCAGCCACGGCAGGCACGCGTAACAGCAACGCCAACGCCAGCCTTAACATCCGTCGCGGCAAACTGGGCATAAACGGCACCTTTGGTGGCAACATGTTCTATAACCACGGCAACATGAGCAACACCATCCTGGCTGGCAACACGACCAGCTTCCAGTCTGGTAAGACCCGCATCAACGGCTCGTTCATGAACGCCCTGATCGGTTTTGACTACGACCTCACTCCTAAGAACAACATCTCGGGCAGCATCCGCACCAACGGCGGTACTTTCAAAATGGAGAATGACCAGGAGGTGAGCAGCCGCGAAGGCAATACCCTGATCCAGGACTTCCGCAACGAGATCCGTAACCGCAACGAGCGCATCGGCACGGACTATAACCTCGACTATACCCGCACCTTCAAGAAGCCCGGCCAGGAACTCGCGATCCTGTCGCTCTACTCGGTTACCAATACCGACAACGACATTCGCCAGGACTACCTGAACGAAAGTGAAAACCCATACCTGCTGAAGCGCAACCTGAACGAAGGCGCCAACAAGGAGCTGACTTTCCAGGCGGACTATACCCATCCGTTTGCCAACAAGACGATGCTGGAACTGGGTGCGAAATCTATTTTCCGTGATGTGGAAAGTGACGCCCTGTACCGCGACATTCTGAGTTCCGGTGACGAAACACGCCGCACCGACGCCTTCTTCTATGAGCAGGATGTGTACGCTACTTACATGACCTACGGCTTCATGCTGAAGAAAAAGCTGAACGTGAAAATGGGCGGCCGCTACGAGTATACAGACATCAACGCTGACCTGCAGGGAGACAATGACTACAGCCTGAACTACGACAACTTTATACCTAGCGTGGCCCTGTCGTATAATCTGAAGCAGAAGCATACCTTCCGCGCCAACTTCACGCAGCGTATACAGCGTCCTTCCCTGTTCTACCTGAACCCGTACGTGCAGGAGCAGACCTCCAACACCCGCGTGCAGGGTAACCCGAACCTCGACGCCGAACTGACCGATCTGTTTGAACTGGGCTACAGCACCTTCTTCAAGACTACTTCACTCAGCGTGACCGGCTACATGCGCCTGACGGATAATGCGATCGAAACGGTGGCTACCATCGAAAGAGAGACAGACACCAACGGCCTGCCTGTGGACGTGACCACCCTCACCTTCGACAACATCGCCAAGAACAAAACCTATGGGGTTAGCCTGTTCGGAAATACCAAGCCGACCAACAACTGGACCATTGGTGGTAGCTCCAACATCTATTATGTAGACCTGAACGGAAAGTATGCCAGCAACAGCGGCTGGATGTACAACATCAACGCTAACTCGTCTTATACCTTCGGCAAAGGTATATCGGCGCAGTTTAACGGTGGTTTCAACTCCCGTCGCATCCAGCTGCTGGGTGAGTTTGCAGCTTTCTCGTATCACACCATCGCGATCAAGAAAGAGCTGTTTGACAAGAGAGGCGGTATCAGCCTGGGTCTGGACAATCCGTTCAGAGAGAGCATGCGCATGCGCAACGATGTGCGTGTGGAGGAATCACCGACCAACCCAAGAGCCTATACCCAGCAGATCCGCATCAACAACTTCAACCGCGGTGTGCGTGTGAGCTTCAACTACAACTTCGGCAAGATGGAGCAGCAGCGTCCGCCTAGGCGCAAGAAGAGCATCCGCAACGACGACGCCAAGCAGGGCGACAGCAACGGCATGAACTAAAACCTAAAACCCTTAACCAGCAAAAAGCCCTCCTGTCATGAGGGCTTTTTGTTTTGGTATAACAGTTGTCCCGGCAACCTGGTCGGGCTGCTCAGGAAGTGGGTATAGCCGCTCTTGCTGAACGGCTCCCCCTTTCCATCCGTATATCAAGGTATAAGATTTATGGAATTTAAAGCCTAAAATACGATGAACGAGACAGAATATAGAACCAGAGGAAACTGGAACGAAATGAAAGGTAAGATCAAAAAGTCTTACGCAGACCTGACTGAAGACGATCTGACTTACCAGGAGGGACAGCAGGACGAATGGCTGGGCAAACTCCAGCAAAAAACCGGCAAAGCCAAAGGTGATCTGAAAAAGTGGATTGACTCTCTTTAGGCTAAAACAGGGATTTAACACCCAAAAACACCCCGCACCGGCTACGGCCTGCTGCGGGGTGTTTTTTTATATCCGCACATTCGTGCACCATGTTATAACAAATAGTGCTTTTATTTTAATTAAATATATCCTATATTCAACGAAACTAACCTAATCACCTTTAAACTACATGTTGAATTATGGGAAAAAAACTACTATCCATCATTTTACCGCTTATGGTGCTCTGGTCCGCCAGCGCCTTTGCCCAGGACAGGGCAGTTAGCGGTAAGGTGACAGAAGCCTCGTCAGGCAATGGCCTGCCCGGGGTGAGTGTTGCCGTCAAAGGCACAACCATCGGCACTGCAACTGACGCGGAGGGTAACTACCAGATCCGGGTACCCGATGCCAATGCCACCCTCGTGTTCCGCTACCTGGGCTATACCACCCGCGAGGCAGTGGTGGGCAACCAGAGCACGATCAATGTGAGCCTCCAGACCGATGCCCGTCAGCTCGACGAGGTGGTGGTGACCGCTCTCGGCATTGAGCGAAGCGAGCGCTCCCTCGGCTATGCCACGCAGCAGGTGCAGGGCGACAACCTGACCTTCACCAAAGAGCAGAACGTGATCGGCTCCCTCGCCGGCAAAGTGGCCGGTGTGCAGGTACAGGGCTCTTCGGGCGCCAGCATGGGCGGTACCCAGAAGATCAAGATCCGTGGCGTTAACTCGATTGCCGGCGTAGACCAGCCGCTGATCGTAGTGGACGGCACCCCGATCTCCAACGCCAACTTCGCCGGTGCCGACCAGGCCGACTACGGTAACCTGGCCCAGGACATCAACCCGGAGGATATTGAGTCGGTGAACGTGCTGAAAGGCCCTGCTGCCTCGGCCCTTTACGGTATCCGCGGACAGTATGGTGTGATCATGATCACCACCAAGAAAGGTCAGAAAGGCCCTAAAAAAGTAAGCGTGCAGCTTAACTCTGCCTTCTCGGTGGAGCGTGCCGTCAACTTTATGCCGATGCAGAACATGTACGGCGGCGGCTCGAGCCAGACCTGGCGCACCCTGCCAAACGGCGATAAGTATGTAGACATGTCCGTAGACGAAAGCTGGGGCCCTAAAATGGACGGCACACCGGTTCGCCAGATCTTCAGCTTCTACCCGCAGGATCCGGAGTATGGTCAGCTGACCCCTTTCGTACCGCATCCTGACAACATCAAAGACTATTACGAAACAGGCTATAACCTGAACAATGGCGTGACCATCACGGGTGGCAACGAGAACAGCACCTTCCGCCTGAGCGTAAACGATACCCGCATCGAGGGTGTGGAGCCGAATACCTGGCTCAACCGTAACAACGTGGGTGTGAGCGGCAGCCTGGACCTGTCTAAAAAGCTGACGGTATCGACCAACATCAACTATGCCCGCAACAATGCCCAGCGTCCTTCACAGGGCTCTGAGTATGGCGCCCGCTACATGGTGCAGTGGTTCCAGCGCAACATCGACATGAAGCGCATGAAGAACTACCGCTACGCCGACGGCACTTTCCTGAACTGGAACCTGCGCCGCCCAAGCACAGCTACCGGTGAGATCACCAACTTCAATCCGCTGTACTGGAACAACCCTTACTTTGAGGCATACGAGAACATCAGCAACGACAACCGCGAGCGTGTGTTCGGCGACGTAGGCCTGACCTACCAGATCCTGCCTGACCTGAAAGTGAGCGGCCATGTGCGCAACGACAGCTATACCCAGAACATCGAAACCCGCCAGGCTTTCGGTGGCAGAAGAGTACCTCAGTTCACGACAGGTAAATACCAGGGCCGCGAAACGAACTTCGAGTTGCTGGCGCAGTACACGAAGCAACTAGGTGATTTCTCGCTCAACGTGAATGCCGGCGGTAACCTGTTCGACACCCGCTACACGGCGCTCTACATGGGCTCGGTAGGTGGACTAGCCACACCGGGCTTCTACCACATCGACGGCTCCATTGACCGCCCTACTACCAACCAGACGCTTCGCCGCAAGCAGATCCGCAGTATGTACGGTATGGCCTCGGTGGGTTACAAAGACACCTACTTCATCGACGCTTCCATTCGTAACGACATCTCTTCTACCCTGCCGCCTGAAAACAACTCCTACTGGTATCCATCCGTGTCAGGTAGCATGGTGTTCAGTGAACTGATCGACTGGAACCCGCTATCTTTTGGTAAGATCCGGGCCAGCTACGCACAGGCAGGCTCTGACCTGAGCCCTTATTTCACCACACCTTTCTACAACGTAGGCACCGTGTATGCCGGCAGCCCGACTGTTAACACGCTGTCTGTGCCGGACAACCTGAACAACCCGCACGTAAGACCTTCTTTCGCGCACGCTTACGAAGCCGGTTTAGACCTGCGCTTCCTCAATGGCCGCATAGGACTCGACCTGACGCTGTACCAGTTGAAGAACAAAGATCAGATCCTGCAATTGCCTATATCAGGCACCAGCGGGTATAGCACCACCACGATCAACGCCGGTCTGATTCAGAACAAAGGTATAGAAGTAGTGCTCAGCGGCACGCCAATCCAGACGAGTAACTTCACCTGGAACACGTCCTTCAACGCGAACCGCAACCGCAACATGGTCGTGGAGCTTCACCCGGATGTGGACGTGCTGACGCAGTACTCTACTACCTACTCTTCTGTTACTTCCTACCTCAACCACTATGAAGGCAAGCCTTATGGCAGCCTCGTTGGCCAGGCTTACCAGCGTGACCCTGCCACCGGACAGAAACTGATCGGTGCGAACGGCATGCCGCTGTATACCGACGCGACGCATGATTTCGGCACGGTGCAGCCTGATGCGACAGGTGGCTGGCAGAACATCTTCCGCGTGTGGAAATTTGACCTCTCTGCCATGATCGACTACCAATTTGGCGGCCAGTTCTTCAGCCGTTCTAAGATGCTGGCAGTTCGTACCGGTCAGGACCTGATCACAGTGGCGACCAACGACCGCGGTGCGAACGTGCGTGATCCGCTGGAAGAAGGCGGTGGTGTGAAAGTGGAAGGCATCTACGCACCGGGCACGATCGTGGGTGGTGTGGATGTGAGCGGCCAGCCGGCCTCTAACTACGTGAACGCCCAGTCTTACTACAACACCGTGGTAGGACGCCGTGTGTACGAAGAGTGGCTGTACGACGCCTCTTACATCAAATTGCGCGAACTGCGCCTGGGCTATACCCTCGACAAGTCTATGCTGGGCCGTCTGCCATTCCAGAGTGTAGGCGTTGCTCTGATCTCCCGTAACGTAGCACAGCTGTGGCAGAAAGCCCCTAAGGGCATCGACCCGTCTGAGATATCAACCGGCTCTCAGTCCATCAGCTGGTACGAGTCAGGTATGACCAACTCTGTGCGCTCTTACGGCATTAACCTAAACATTACTTTATAAGGAAGATGAGAATGAAGAAAATATATGCAGTACTATTGTCGTGCTTTGTGCTGGCAAGCTGCGACAAGTTTGATGAAGACATCAACATCAACCCGAACCAGCCGAGCAACGCTTCCGGCACACAGCTGATCGCCAACTCGGCGCTCTCGCTGTCGAGCCTGAGTTCCTCGCCTTCGGCCCAGTTCCATGCCCAGTACCTGTCCGAAACGCAGTACCCGGGCGCTTCGCTCTACCCAGAGGGCGGCACAAGTTTCTACTGGATCTACCAGGGGCCGCTCATGAACCTGGAAACGGTGCTGACGTCAGATAACCTGAGCGCTACGGAAGGCCCGGTGAACAACCAGCTGGCGGTGGCCCGTATCCTGAAGGCCTACTACTTCTGGCACGTGACCGACCGCTGGGGCGATGTACCCTACACGGAGGCCCTGCAAGGTGCCGAAAACTTCACCCCGAAGTATGACACCCAGGAGTCGATCTACAATAGCTTGTTTGCTCAGCTCGAGCAGGCTAACAACGAGATCACGGCCGGCAACATCTCCAACGACATCATCTACAATGGGGATGTGAATAAGTGGAAGCGCCTGGCCAATACCATCCGCATGCTGATGGCCCTGCGTCTGTCTGAGGTAGACCCTGCCAAAGGAGCCGCTGAGTTTAAGAAGGCCCTGGAAGCCGGCATCATGACTTCCAATGCCGACAACCTAGTGTTCCGCCATCTGGCCGACGCCAACAACCAGAACTACTGGTTTGGGCAGGTATCGAACCAGAACCGCGAGTGGTGGGCGCTTACAGAAAGGCTGGTAAACGAGTTGAAGCCTGTCGAAGACCCAAGACTGCAGGTATACGGCGCTCCGGCCCGTACCTCAGGCGAGTACAGAGGCTTGCCTTATGGCACCGTAGAAGGTCTGCCAAACGTGACCAACTACTCACTGCTGGGTCAGGCCATCTGGAAGCAGGACGCGCACATCCAGCTGGTAACCTACGCACAGGCGCTCTTCGCCAAAGCAGAAGCTGCCAAGCGTGGCTGGATACCGGGTGGCGATGCCGAGGCAGAAGCCAATTACAACAAAGCCATTGAGCAGTCGCTGCTGCAGTGGACGGGCAGCGCAGCAGGTGCCTCTGACCTGTTGAGCCAGGAAGGTGTGGCCTACGACGCGGACAATGCCATTGAGCAGATCGCGACGCAGCGCTGGATCCACCTGTTCATGCACGGCTACGAAGCATGGGCCGAATGGCGCCGCACTGGCTATCCTGCCAACCTGGTGGAGCCAGACGGTGGCCGTGCCGTGCCACGCCGCAACAGCTACCCGGCCAACGAAGCCTTTAACAACGCCGCCAGCTACAACGAGGCTGTGCAGCGCCAGTTCGGCGGACAGGACAACCTGTATGGCCGCGTGTGGTGGGATAAGTAAGTTTAGATTGTTTGAGTGTGTAAGAGAAGGCCGCTCCCGGGTTTGGGAGCGGTCTTTTTTTGTGGTTTGGGGGAATGGCTCGGGGTTCATGTCGAGCAGGCTGTCTAGGCGCATTACCGCCTCCTGCTAACCCTGCTCTGCTCTATTAGGGGGCACAACTACTTTGCTCATCGGTCAGGGGTTGTAAGCAGGTGTTATATAGTATGCGCAACTAATTTATCCTGCTCTTAAATTCAGACCATAGCGCGTACTCCGTCCGCCGCCCTCCTGGATAAAGGCTCCTATTTCCAGGAGATGTTGCAGATCCCGTGTAGCGGTTGCCTTGGAGGCTTTGGTAATGGCCATGTATTTACGCGCATTCATTCCGCCCTCAAAACCCTCAGGTCCTGCTTCAAACATTCTATTTAATGCCTTTACTTGCCGATCATTCAAGGCGTCTTTAAACTGGTCAAAGAACTTTGACTTTTTCAGAATGAAATCGACCAGGTGGAGTGCCTGCTGCTGAGAGGTTAAAACGATGCGGACAAAGTAAGTGAGCCAAGGCGTGATATCATTGCTTTTCTGCGCCTGCTCCAAGGCTGTATAATACGCCTGTTTATCTGCCTCTATTGTTCTGGATAGGCTTAGCAACACGGGTCTGCCCAAAGTTTGCGACAGCACCTTTTCTGCCAGGGCACGCCCTATTCTGCCATTGCCGTCTTCAAATGGGTGAATGGTTTCGAAATATAAATGGGCAATCGCCGACCTGACAGGTGCTTTTTTGATCTCCTTTTCTCCTCCAGGCGCTGTTTGATTAAACCAGTGAATGAATCGACTCATTTCAGCAGGAACACGAGAAGAAGGAGGAGCTTCAAAATGCACCTTTTCCTTTCCGAGGGACCCGGAAACTACCTGCATCGGTGCTTCGTGACTGCGCCACACCCCCACATTGATGCGCTTCTGCTCTTTCAAGAGCATCCTGTGCCATTGGAAGAGTTTCTCTTCTGTCAAAGCATCGGCATAGGTCTTACGGGCATCTGCCATCAGCTCTCCCACCCCTTGCGCCATTCTATCTTTTGTGGCCGCCGGGGTTTGATTAAGGCCAAGGTTATTGCGAATAGACGAAACAACATCCAAACGGCTAAGGTACTCTCCCTCGATTTCTGATGTTTTGATAGCTTCTGCTACCATTATATCCAGCACGGTTTCCATCTTCACCGGTTCGGGAAGCGCTTTTAGCATACCTGCTACCTGGCCTGTCAGTTCTGCAAACTCGAAAAGTAAATCCTCTACTACACGTACATCATACCTGAAATCAGGCCAGTCGGATTGTTGCCAATTATACATCTTGAGCCGAATACACTGTTTAATCGAATCAAATATAAGGCAAATTTGAGCCGAATAAAAGAATTAATCGGCTCAGACAAATCAATTGTTATTCAAGATAGGTAAGTGGTGCGCAGCGTATGCAAATTGTGTGTAAACAAAAAAAGCACTTACCCCTCCCTGAGATAAGTGCTTGATTTTCTGTGGGCCCACCTGGAATCGAACCAGGCACCTACTGATTATGAGTCAGTTGCTCTAACCGAATGAGCTATAGGCCCGTTCCCTTAAAAGAATGTGCTTCCTTTGATTTGGGAGTGCAATTCTACATATTTGTAGGGACAATTTCAAATACCAGACCAAAATATTTTCGTGGACCTGACTACTGTTAAAAACATCATCTTCGACCTCGGCGGGGTCATCATCAACATCGATTACCATAAGAGCATTCGCGAGCTGGAGCAGTACTGCACCGCGGGCCATACCATCGAGTACAGCCAACGTGCACAGTCTCACCTGTTTGACCTCTTCGAGACCGGCAACAGCAGCCCCGAGGAGTTTCGCCAGCACCTGCGCGAAGCCTACCAGCTCAACGCCACCGACGAGCAGATCGACGAGGCCTGGAACGCCATGTTGCTCGATATTCCGGCCGAAAGAATTGAGCTGCTCCGTGAACTGGGCAATAAATACCGCATCTTTCTGCTCAGCAATACCAACGCCATCCACATGAAGCGCTTCAATGAGATGGTGGCCCACAGCTTTACCATGCCAAGCCTCGACTCGCTGTTTGAGCAGGCCTATTACTCGCACCTGATCGGGCAACGCAAACCCGATGCTATTGTGTTCGAGCAGATACTGGAGCAGAACGGCCTGAAGCGCAAAGAGACGCTCTTCATCGACGACAGCATTCAGCACATCGAGAGTGCCCGAAAAGTGGGGCTGCAGACGCTCTTCCTGGAGCCGCCGCTCACCATCAACCAGGTGTTCAAGGATGCGGTTTCCTAAGCAGCAAAACAGGTATAGCCTGCACCTGCTGCTCTTTGTGCTCACCCTGATCACGACGACCATTGCCGGGGCCGAGTGGCGCTTCGGCAAGTTGTTCTTCTGGGGGCCGGAGGGCTTTTCGTGGACGGGTACCTTTACCTGGGCCGAACTGGCTGCCGGGCTATACTTCTCTATCCCTTTTCTGGGTGTGCTTACGGTGCATGAGTTCGGGCATTACTTCACGGCCAAACATTACCGCACCAACGTCACGCTACCGTATTACATCCCGCTGTGGTTCGGCATCACATCCACCATCGGCACCATGGGCGCTTTCATCCGGATCAGAAGCCGCATCTTCTCCCGGCAGCAGTTTTTCGACATAGGTATAGCCGGTCCGCTGGCGGGCTTTGTGGTGGCGATCCCTTTGCTCTGGTACGGCTTCACACACCTCCCCGACCCGGATTTTATTTTCACGGTGCACCCCGAGTACTTGCAGTTCGGGCAGGATTATGCGCAATATGTCTACCAGGGAGAGGGCAATTTCTCGCTCGGCAAGAACCTGCTTTTTCTGTTCTTTGAAAGGTATGTGGCAGACCCGGCGCTGGTGCCCAATGCCTATGAAGTGATTCATTATCCGCTGCTCTTTGCGGGCTACCTGGCCCTGTTCTTCACGGCTCTCAACCTGCTTCCCATCGGTCAGCTGGACGGTGGACACGTGCTCTACGGCCTGATCGGGTACAGACGCTTCAACCAGCTCTCCCCAATCTTCTTCAGCTTTTTTATTCTGTATGCCGGTATGGGGATGATCTCGCCGCACCGTGAGCCGCTCTGGGACGATAGTCTGCTGGTGGTACTGGCACCCTTTGTGTTCTTCGCCTTCCGGGGTATTTTGCACGACAACCGCCACGGCCTGCTGGCGGCCCTGGGGATGCTACTGGCGCAATACAGCCTGGCCGAGACATTCCCGGAGCTGGCTGGCTATATCTGGGCATGGCCGCTGTATGTGCTATACCTGTTCTTCGTGCTGGAGCCCGCCACCCCGAAGCTAAGCTTTACCGCCTACCTTGTGCTGATCGTGGTGGTAGCGCAAGTCGGCATCGCCTGGCTATACCCAGCCGCCGACGGCTACAGCGGCTGGCTACTCTTCGGTCTGCTGCTCTCGCGCCTGATGGGCATCTTCCACCCTTCCTGTCCGAACGAAGCACCACTTACGCCGGGGCGGAAAGTGCTGGGGATACTGGCTTTTGTGATCTTTCTGCTGTGCTTCAGTCCGACGCCGTTTGTGATTGAGTAGTCGGAATCTTTATATAGGGCCCCTACCCCAGAATTAATAGGATATTCGCAGATAATAAACATCCCCCTGCCCCTCTCGATAGGGGATTTTCTGCTGCTGTCTCTCTAAAAGTATAAATGCAGTAGTTACAGCAGTCCTTTCGCTATACCGGGTCAAACCACCCCTGCCCCTCCTTATCCAAGGAGGGGAATCTGTTGTTGCCATTTCACAGGTATAAGCGGGGTTGGCCCTGTTGCAGCGCGGACCACTGGCAGGTATAGCAAGGCTAACTTGCACACTAACTATAGAACGAATCACATTAGCTAGGTGCACCCTTCGACGCTCCACTGTTTGAGCGTTCAGCGAGTTTGGAGCGTCTTGACTTTTTTGCCTTCTTTTTGTGTCAAGACAAAAAGAAGGTGCCCGCCGCACAGGCGAAGCTATAAAACAATTCACGTTGCTATACCTACAGCAGCCGCTATTTCTGCAAAATCACCTAATAGAAAAAGGGGCCATATAGGTCCCTCTATAGCAGACACAAGTGTAAAGAGTCCGAATCAAATCCGAAATCTCCGACCCGCGCCATATTCAAAAATCAAATTACCCCTGATAACCAGTAATCCCGCCAAGCAGGTTCCTCACCTGCTTGAACCCCTGCTGCTGCAGGAAAGCTTTGGCAGAAGCCGAACGCATACCGGATTTGCAGTGCACGATCACCTCCAGGTCTTTATAATCTTCTAAGTCATCGAGGCGTTGCGGCAATGCTCCGAGCGGGATGTTCTGAGCGCCTTCAATCCTGGACTCCTGGTGCTCCCAGTCTTCGCGAACATCGATAATAACGGGCGTTTCACCCTTGGCCAGTCGTTCCTTGAGTTCCTCGGCCGTGATGTCTGTTGTAATCATAAGTCTATTAGGATGCGTTTGGTAGTAAATTTATGATGGTCGGTTTCAATTCGGATAGTGTATAAGCCCGGCGAAAGCTTAGGGAGGCGCACTGGTTCCTGCCATGCCGTTGCTTTATGACGCAAAATCTCCCTTCCGGTTACGTCATACAGTGAAAAAGAGCGGTAAGATCCGGAGAAATGTAAAATGCCGTTGTTGGGATTTGGGTATACCTTCAGGCCAGCTTCACGTGCTTCTTCCTCCAGACCAAGTGCCTGCCCAGCCATCACGGGACGCAGCATCACAGCGCCTGCATTCACGCTGTCCTGCTGCCACCCACCCACCACGGTATTGTAAAACAAGCGGCCTGTGGCACCGGCATTGCGGTCAAAACCGATGTTCAGGTATAAGGTAGCGGGCTGGCTGAAGCCAACATAAAAGGTGCTCTCCACCGGAACCGGCTGGTTCAGTTCTATTTCATAAAAGGTGTTGAGTCCCTCGTTCTGCTGCACCGGAAAAGACTGTTCGTGCAGGGTACGGCCCGGCCGTCCGTTGTCGTCGGCCCAAATGCGGAAGACGATGGCGACGTTGTTATGCCGCACGCCTACCTGCGGAAAATGCACCCGGAAAGCCCGCACCTGGTCTGCCGTCGCCACCTCAAAACGCTGCGCCACCTGGGTGTTGCCATAGGTATAGAGACTGCTGTAACCGGCCTCTGCTGTGCCATCGTCGAGGGCAAAGTAATCGCTGAAGGTCGTGCGCTGCAGGGTGCTGTCGTTGGCGCGCTGGCGGGCGTTCTGCTCTTTGGTGTCGAGCCAGAAACCGTGCTGCAGCACAAAGCCCTCGGGATTAAGGTTAAGGTTGCTGATGCGTGGTGTGGCCGTGATCTGACGCTGCCGGGCCTGGCCAGGTATAAGGGCTTCTTCGCGCAGAAAGGTGTCGGTTGGCGTGGTACCGACCTGCTGTATAAAGGCACGCCAGGCGATCGCTCCCGGCAGGTCGCCCAGGTTATTCAGACTTGCGGAAATCTCGTCACGCAGGTATAGCTCGGGGTTAGCCAGAAACTGACGGGCAGGCACTGCGCTGTAGTCCATTAGTCGCGACACGCTTTCGCTGATGCCGATGTCGCGGGTCGTGTTCTGGCCACGGCGGCGATTGCGGTCCAACTCCACGTAGTCGAGGTTCCAGACATCGCGCATGGCATTGCGGGTGCCCTCTGTTCGGAAGCGGAACTGAAACTCGTCGTGCATAAAGCGCTGCTCCCGTATGGCTACCCAGGCCTGGGCAAACGCTGTTACCTGGCCAGGGGCAGACTGTTGCCATACCTGTGTCCAGGTGCCATTGCTTTCTTTAAACTCCAGCCGCAGCAGACGCGGGTTGTTATTGTTTCGCTCCGGCGCACTCCCCTGCCCGCCTGACTGCCAGTAAAAGCTCAGGTATACCGAGTCGGCTGGCGTAAGTCCGGCCAAGCGGATGGGCTGTGAAGTCAGGGTATCGGTTGGTCCGCCGATGTTGCTGCCATAGGGATTGCCCTGCGCATCAAGGCCGTCGAAGGTGGCCACGTTGCGGGTAAGCGGTCGCAGGGCAAAGCGGTTATTCACGTAAACCCCGCCGTTGATCCAATAGGCAGGATCAGGCGTAGTGGTAACACCGGAAAAATCGTCGAAGAACGGAAGAGACAGGTGATTACTCTCTGTCCGGAGTTGGTAGGGGCTGCTGGCAGGTATACGCTGCGGATCCTGCTGCAAGGGCGTCAGCACGCCCTGAGCCGAGGCAAACGAGCCGCAGCAGAGCAGTACTAGCGTAAACAGAGACTGTCTTATACCCATACCTAAGTTATATAAAATGCGCCCGCCACAGTGAGTAGCGGGCGCATCTGTTAGTCTATACCTTGTACTGGCTCTTCGCCGGCTACCCAAAGGTCCACCAGCTCGCCTGTACGGATCATGGCCTTCACATCAGCGATCGGACGCTGACGGATGACGGTGCCATCCGGCTTGCCGCTGCCTGCCACATAAATGATATTGCCCAGCTGTAGCTTCTGGCCAACGAGCAGTACCGAAGCTTCGTCGAGTGGCATACCTACAACGTCCGGCACTTCAAATTCAGTATTACCCAGTCCGTCGCCTACGTGCAGGTCTACCACAGCGCCTTTTGGCACCAGGTCGCCTGGCTGCACTTCCTTGCCGTTCACGAACTGCTTCAGCACAGCGCCATGCTGCAGGTCAGGCACATTGGTAATCTTGCCGCGACGCAGGTTGTAGCTCTTCAGGATAAGCTCCGCATTTTTCACCGAACCGTCGATCAGCTTTGGCATCTTGATCATCGGCGGGTTTTTCATGTTGATGCTGATGTAGATCTTGCGGTTCTCCTTCACTTTTGAGCCCGGTGCAGGATCCTGCGTCAGGATCTCGAAAGGCTTGTACTCCGGATGATAGCTGGAGTCGTTTACGAAATAGCGCAGGTTCTGTTCTTCCAGAAACTCTTCGGCATCCGGCAGTTGCATACCTGTGATTTTCGGCACCGAGATAGTCTCGCCATGGTTGGTAGCCGATGGCAGGTATAGGTAGAAGAATCCGAAGATCAACGCGGCCACTATCACTCCCATCAAAGCCAGATGCACCAGCACCCCCACAAATGAATTCGTCTTTAACATTTAATTTATTGTTGATTGTTTGCCCCTGTGGGGCTTATGTTAATTGTTAATAGTTGATTGTTGAATTTTTGTCCTTGAACGATTACCTGCCCCTCCCAAGTGGGGATTTTTCACAATAGTTAATTCCCCTCCTTGGAGGGGCAGGGGTGGGTTAATCATGCACCAATCGTGCACCCAACAATTAGCGATCAGCAATCAACAATTCAAACTTACACATTCCTCGACTTATACCCTTGCAGGTCTTTTGCCCGCTCGTTTCTTTCCACACCGAAGGTAAGGATGCGGTCGATGAACTCGTAAGGCTTATAGCCGTTGATGGCGGTCTGGTGGAAGATGCAGGTCGCCGGCGTCATGCCTGGCAGGGAGTTCACCTCGATGATGATCGTCTCTACTTCATCGTTCTCCAGCACGCGCACAAAGGCGTCGATACGGGCATAGCCTTCGATGTTCAGTATCTGGGCCACCCGCTTCAGGTCTTCCTTCACCTGGTCCGAGATTTTCTGACGGCGCTCCGGGTCCTGTGCATAACGGGCCGGGGTGATGTTCTGCCCCTCTCCTGCCAGAAACTTCTCTTCCAGCGACAGTACCTCACCTTCAGCCAGTGCTTCGGAGGCTTCGAACACCTCGTACGCTACCGTACCGTCTGGTGCATAAGTGGTCAGCAAGCCACCGGTAATTTCCAGAAAATGCTTCGCGCCGTTTTTGCTGATGAGCGTCTCCACCAGGAAGCCCTGCTTGTTCGGGAATTCCTCCTTGAAGCCCAGCGACAGTGTTCTGGCACATTCTGTATCCAGTTCCTCCATCTCCCGGAAGATCAGGGTCGTGAAAGCGTCTAGTTCTGCGCGGTTCTTGATCTTTTTCACAGCCGAGCTACAGCCATCATCAGCTGGCTTGGCGATGAACGGATAACGGAACTCGGTTTCGAGGCTCTGGTAGAAGGCCTCTTTGTCCTTCAACCAATCCTCTTTCCAGGCCATGCGGTGATGCGCTACCGGCACGCCGTGCTTGGCAAGGATCTCGTTCGTTTCGTACTTGTTGATGGTGATCTGCGAAGAGCTGATGCCGGAACCGTTGTAAGGTATAGCCAGTTTCTCGAGCTCCTGCTGCAGAGCACCGTCCTCACCTGGACGACCGTGCAGCGCGATGAACACCGCATCGACCATGTTCTGCAACTGGCTGTAAGTGATGCGCTGCGGCTCCTCCAGGCTCTTGCCGGTATACTTGCGGGTGATGCTTTCGGCCTCGCTGATGATCTCCTGCAGCACCGGGTGCGGTTTGCCGCCCTGCTCAAAGTACAATACCTTTTCTTTGATATCGTCGGCATTGTCTTTCAGCATGATGTTGATCGGAATGCTGTACAGACGGTGCTCCTCGTTACTACCTGTCAGGAAGATCGGCAGCGGTTCGTATTTAGTAGAGGAAGAAAGCTTCTCGTAAATGTTACGACCGCTCTCCACCGAAATATGTCTTTCAGATGAATAACCACCCATGATCACCCCTACCCGGATCTTGTCATGGCGGTGGGCGTTCTCTTCGCGGATGGCATTATCAAGTTTCTGCAACAGTCTCGTCAGCGTCACGGTGTCCTTACCAGACTTGAGGCGCTCGGCCACGGAGGTACGGATGATGTAGGTCAGGAACTGCGAAGGATTCAAGCCGATCTCAGCTGCCTGGTGGAAGAAGAACGACGACGGCAGCATACCCGACGTCGTGTTCGGGTCGTTCAGGAAGATGTTGCCTTCCTCAGTGATGAAACCATCCAAACGGGCATACACGTTAAAGCCCAGGTCCACAAACAGCTTGCTGCAGGCCTTGCGTATTTCCTGAATCTGCTCGCTTGGCAAATTGATCGGCGTGATCTTGCGCGCCAGACCTGGCAGGTACTTCGAACGGTAGTCGAATACCTCGCTGCCCTTCACGATCTCGGTCGGTGGCAAAGCGATCGGCGCACCAGTCTCGTCCTGCACCACAATGCAGGAGAATTCACGTCCGTTGATGAAAGCCTCCACCAGCACCTGCTGCTCATGCTCGACACTGGTCAGCACGATGGTCTCGGTATCTGTAGTGGCAAAAGTATGATTGATATGGTTCAACAGCTCTTCCGGGTGGTACAGAATAGTGCCATCTTCGAGCACCACCGGCATGCCGATGCCCTCGCGGATGTCCACGAGTTGCTTCATGCTGCCCAACTGCTTTTCCTCACCCAGCGCCTGCCATTGCGCCTTATAAATGTTCTTGGTAAAGAAACTGCGGTCCATGCCCTGCTCAAAGAGCTCGTAGTTATGCTCCTTCACGATGGAAACGCCAATGGACGAACCCTGATGCGGCGCCTTGAGCACCAGCGGCAGACCCAAGTCAGCTACCAGCGACTCGAACAGCTGCTGGCGGTTGTTAACATCCTTCCACTCAGTGTACTGCACCTTACGGTAGTCCGGCGTCGGGAAACCATGCTGCTTGAGCAATTCCTTCTGTGCGGCTTTGTCTATACCGATGGCTGATGGCAAAATACCAGACCCGGAGTACGGAATGTGGTACCATTCCAGCAAGCCTTGAATGCTGCCATCCTCTCCATAAGGTCCGTGCAGGGCCAGGAAAGCAAAGTCGAAGTGATTGCGGAACTCGTGCGGCAACAGGCGCTTACCGGCTTTCGCGATGATACGGTCCTGCTCCTCGATGCTCAGTTCGCCCAATGACTCCATATAGATCTGCAGTCCGTGCTCACTCTCCGGCAGGGCCTCCACCGGCGGGTAGAAGTCGCGGATGGTGCCTTTATAGATGTACTGCCAGTCCAGCAAAATGAAATTGCCGAGGCTGTCGGCAAACACCGGAACGGCTTCAAAAAGGGCTTTGTCTAAATTGTCGTACACGGTACGGCCGCCTGCGAAAGAGATCTCACGCTCACGGGACGGTCCGCCAAATATTATTCCTACTCTCATGGTATGCAAAGGTAACAAATACACTCAGTATTTTAAGGAGCAAAAGATACAGGATGCATTTGGAAATACATAGCGAAATCGGGATTTATGATGTTCCTTATCATGATAACGATGTGGTTTGGGAAAAATTCAATGTTTAACCAGGGGATGGGGTTGTTCGCCTTGCCGGCGGAGCTCTCTTTATAAGCCTATGGCGCGAGTCAAAGATCCCGGACTCGATTCGGTATGTCCTCCCTTGTGCTTGCTATGGTGGGACCTCCAAGGAACACCTGGCCCATGTATAGGGAATCAATAGTTATACCGCAAGTTTAGCGTCAGCGCAACTTGTGGTTACACATGAAGCCAGTTTGCAACTGGCGTAGCTAGGCTTATGTATAGCAACATGACTTGTTCTATAGCTTCGCCTGTGCGGCGGGCACTCACTTTTTTCCTTGATGAAAAAAGTAAGCAAAAAAATCAAGACACTCCAAACTCGCTGAACGCTCAAACAGTGGAGCGCCGAAAAGCGCACATGGCACTGCTACATGTTTTATAGTTCAGTGCGAGTTAGTTTTTCATTGCGTGCCAGCGGTATGTGTGGTCTTTAGACTGAAACTACGAAGCTTATACCTTCGAACTACAGTGACTAATTCCCCTCTGGGGGTAGGGGCCTCTTTAAAGGGAGGGGCGAGGGTGGGTTAAATTACGTGGATGATTAACAGACTTCAGCTAAGCATCTTTACCTGCCAAACTGGAACAGCCGAAGTCCCCCTTAGGGGTAGGAGTCCTCAAAAAAAGGGGGCAATGGATGACAATCATGCACAAGACGCCCCACGAGTCTTATACCTGCGCAGCGGCAATATCATAATTCCCCTCCTCGGAGGGGCAGGGGTGGGTTAATCGTGCATAAGAATCCTGTTAATCTTTAAATCCTGAAAATCCTGATTCAGAAAAATATCCTTTCCCCTATATTTGTCTTATCATTTCTGACTACCGGAAACAAAAACTCCGTAAAAACGAAAAACGAGTAAGACTAACGAAAAAGACAAATCATGAGAACTGTAGACGCGTATAAGTTAACATAAGACAAATATTTGCCTTATAATTGTTTTAAAGGCTTTTCAGGGCATGTAAAAACAAACATATTACACATATTTGGCTCATATTTTTGACTGAATTTTGACTAACTCATCTGATTGTCTATTCTATGGACAGAAGCAAAAATCTCAAACGCATACTACATAACATATCAGCAAAAACTAAAAAAGGCACGATTTGTATTTACTATTCTAATGCTGGTCTGGTAAGAAGGTTCTCTACTGGCGTAAGGCTCGATAAGGATAAATGGGATAAAAAGAATTCTAAACCGAAAAGAGGTGCATTAGATAGCTATGATGAACCTATTGTAGACAGCTTGTACAATAAGATATCAAAGTTAATTTCTGATTATCAATACGAGCATCACCAGCTACCACCTGTACAGCACATAGAATCACATTTAAACAGGCAAGAAGATTCTTCGGATATACACCAGCTTTTTCAGGATTACATAGGAGCGAAAAAGAAAAGGGTAACTGAAAGCACAATCGAATATTATCAATATGTAGCATTAGCTTTGAAAGAAGCAGATAAGGCTTTGAAGTATAAGCTAACGTTGCAAAATTTCAACTATGATTTTATTGAAAAATTCATAGACCATTGTCTTTTAAAAGGCAACTCACCCAATACTGTTAATCTAAGGATAGATGTTTTTAAGGCGTTTGTAAAGTATTTGAATAAACGAAAGATAAAGCATAATGCTGGTATTGAAGATTGGGAGAAGCTAAACAGCATTAAGTCAGACATGCTTTGTTTGGAACGCAATGAGTTAAATGATATCCTGGACTACGTACCCAAAAACGCAACAGAACAGAGAACAAAAGACATAATAGTTTTTCTTAGCCACACGGGAATGAGAAAAGCTGATGCTGAAGTAATTTCAAAAGAATCAATAGTCGATGGCTGTTTAGTCTTTCGACCAGGCAAAACAGAAAAAAAAACAATTCAATGCAAAGTGCCTATATCAAAACCAGTTGCTGAAATTCTTGAAAGAAATAATTACAAAATACCTATCTACTGTGAATCCAGATTATCAGAATACATACATAATTTCTTAGCTGAGTTGCCTACACCATCATTGAAAGAATTGGTAAATTATAGAGGTGAACTAAAAGAGAAATTCAATGCCCTTTCATCACATAGCGTAGGTAGAAAGACTTTCATCAATCTTTGTGTGCAGGAAGGTGTGCCGATTCCTATCATTATGGGCTTTACAGGTCATACAGAAATAAATACTGTATTAAAGCATTATTTAGACAAACACATGAACAACTTACCACAATTAAGCAAAGTGTTTCAGTTTTAGCGAGACTTACCTTACATAAACCTTCTGTATTTCATCAATTCGAGTCGTGTAGCATGGAGACTTGAATTCGCTCTTCAGTTGCCATGAATTATCTATACCTTGGGTAGCTACTCTGACCTTGCTTCTGCCGAACCTGTCCGTTAGAACATCTACCACCTCCATGAGCCGTGCATGCTTATCCCTATCCACAGTATCCAGCAGGTCAAGCTGTATTTGGCTATCAGGTACAATATCGGACACAATCACACCTGACTTTTTATACCAGTAGCCATCCCGATAGATTTCTTTCAAAGCGATATTGGCATAGTGGATTAACTCGATATCTGAGTTAGTGGCAACAGGCACGCAGATGGTTTTGCTGTTGTAATACTGTTTGTCGTTTTCAGAATAGCGATTTGTAGTCACAAACACGGTAATAAGGTTGGCGCAACTCTTCTGCTGGCGCAGCTTCTTGGCGCATTTGGCTGCGTAGGAAGCCGTAGCCTCCCGCAGTTCATCGAATGTGTTCACTTTCTTACCGAAGCTTCTGGATGTGCAGATATTCTTCTTCGGTGGAGCAACCTCGTCCAGTTCCAGGCAAGACTCACCACGCAGTTCTTTCAGCAACCGAACACCCACGATGGTCATGTGCTGTTTTACCCAATTCTCCGACAGCTTGGTGAAGTCCAGTGCGGTGTTGATGCTGCGCTTCTTCAGGAACTTGGCGTACCGACCACCAATGCCCCACACGTCCTCGATTTTGGTAGCCTCCAACGCCTTCTGGATGTGGTACGGGTCTGTCAATACCAGCACCCCGTTTGCTTTGCTGGACTTCTTGGCGAGCCTGTTAGCCACCTTAGACAATGCCTTGGTGGGCGCAACTCCAAGGCTTACGGGTATGCCTGTCCACTGCTGCACCGTTCGCTTAATCTCCCAAGCATAGGAGAAAAGGTCAATGTCATAGAAGTCACCGAGGTCAAGGAAGCACTCGTCAATCGAGTATACTTCCACGTTTGGTGTAAAAGTAGATAGGGTCTGCATTACCCTATCCGACATATCGCCATAAAGTACATAATTGGAGGAAAACGAACGCAGATGCCCATTCTCTACCAGATTCCTGATTTTAAAATATGGCTCACCCATGGGTATACCTAACGCTTTAGCCTCGTTGCTACGGGCTATAACACACCCATCGTTGTTGCTCAGCACCACAACTGGTTTCCCGTTCAAAGAGGGGTCGAATACTCGCTCACACGATGCGTAGAAGTTGTTGCAGTCACATAAAGCGAATAGCGAGGTCATTGCCTTACTGGTTTATGGAGAATCCAGACTACCACACCCCATACCCTCATATCCATCTCTTCAGTAACTTCTATGGGCTTGTAGGCAGGATTGGCTGGCATCAGATAGGCTCTGTTACCCTCCTTCCTGAATGTCTTGACTGTGAACTCACCATCCAGAAAACACACCACAGGCATACCATCCGAAGCTTTTAGAGATTTGTCAATTACCAGTATGTCACCATCGTGTATGTTTGCATCGACCATGGAAGAGCCTTTCACTCGCATCATGAAAGTAGATGTGGGGTTCTGGATGAGATACTTACCCAAGTCGATTTTATCTTCCAGGTAATCGTCACTTGGGCTTGGAAATCCTGCTGATACAAAAGAAGCATAGAGAGGAAGTTCCATGCTTCCGAAATAATCAAAATCAAGTGACTCTAATAGATGTGAGTCTATGGGGATAATCTTTGCGCTGCACATATCGTCTAACTCTTAGTCTTAAATACTAAAACAGTTAGCAAATACGTAAACAAGAATTATAAAAGCTAAATATATTAGTTTTATTTATTCACAGCAGTATGTGTAGATGTAAGCAGCGATATAGACGTGTATTGAAGTAGAGCAAGGTGAATAACTAATCAAATACAGCGATTGAATCAAGAAGTCTAAAGTCTTCATTCATTTCGGCTTCTGTTTCATAGTAAAACTGTCTCTCTTCTATGATATCACCTACTGGCAATCCTTTATCTTTACAAACCGAGACTTCTATCTCCCAACCTATTTTATTCAACGTTTCTTTATATAGTGAATATACCTGCCAGTCATACTTACCGACTATGATTTCAATATATTCCCTGATATCAATGTTATTGAATGATGCTTCGTTTTCCATTCTTAAACTAACTGATTTTTATACATAGGATTTAAAGATACATGAAGTTATACCTTTTCTAATAACAGAAGGTAAGCTATATTACTTTAATTCTAACTACTGATATCTGAATGAAATTTGACCTCTACCTTGGTGGCTACGGGCGTGACCACAGCTATCGCATCATATTGAAGAATGATAACCTTTTCATTTCCGATTATATCGGCATTCCTATACCAGAGCATGATAAATCAGTTTCCATAAACAAGAACGAGGATTGGGATAGGCTGGTTGAGTTTCTAACACGCTGTGAATGGAATAAAAGGTACGACAGCGATATCCTGGATGGCACGCAGTGGGAACTGAAGGTCAAAAGTGATGCTATTAACATCAATTCCTATGGCTCTAATGCTTATCCAGAAGACTTCGATGAGTTTCTGTTGTTGTTAAACAAGGTCGTGTATGCGGCAGGTGTTAAAATCAACAAGTAGCCTCATAAACCTAATCCCACAGACCCATACTCTCAAAACGCAGAGTTTCCTGTTTGCATCTTGGGCAATGCCAGAACTCCTTTTCATTCAGGTAATCGTCAGTAGCTAAACCTGGAATCTTATCAACATCACTTTCTTCTACACCCTCTTTGTAGAACTTCACCTTCTTTCTGCATTGTGGACACTTAGAGAAGCTTTTGCTCATGTCTCTGCCGACCACTATATCACAGGCATCGCAGTACGCTGGTTCTATCCTGGAGCCAGATTCAAAAAATCTGAATCCGATACCTTGGTAGATGGTGTCGGATTTTAGACCACATTCACAGACAGCTTGTGTGATGTTTCCCATTCAACTTCGACTAAAGTGAGTTAACAACCTCAGGCACGTTGTTCGTTGGTGAGTTTAACTATTTTATTTAATAGTAAATGCGCTTTTAGCCTGTCCTAACATATCTCTTAATCTACCACCTCTTGCTTTAGCTTTTAGCTCGGAATACTCAAGTTCAGATTCAAATTTAACATATGCATTATCCACGCTACTGCCATCTGAATGTGCATCAGACCTCATAATGATTATGATTCGAAATTTTTCTGACCAGAAAGTGTGTATAACATCAGTAGGTTTATGTTCAATGTTACCATTATTTCTAACGTAATCATAAGTGCATTCTATAGACTGATATATAAGCTCATTAAAGGATATCACACATGTTACATTATCATAGTAGCGTACATTTCCAGTTTCATCGTAGTCTTGTGAAATTGAGGGTCTTACAACTGCATCAAATATGAGTTCATCAGTGAACAGCATTTTGTCACAATTAGCTGCTTTTTTGAAGTAGTCATACTCTAAGTAGTATGTTTTTCCCATCACCCTGATGGCTTTATTCCAAACGTCTGTTATACTGGTTTCTATTTTTACTTTTTTTATGCTGTTACTTCTCCAAACCTTTTCTGTAACAGTCACCTCAATTTCATTGGTAGAATAATTAAAAACTGGAGCAGCTATTTTTACATCTTTAAAAAGATTGTCATTATTAATTAGCAAATACTCGATTAGCTGTTCTATGTGCTTCTTTTTTGCTACTGTCATTCAATTATATTAATAAGCTTGATAACTTAAGTCTTTAGAATTTTTAATTAAATAAAGGTAATTAGATATTGTTAGATATAAAGTGCTATTGTAATAATTGGAAATCATTAGCTTGACAGCATCGCTCTTGATTCGAAATAATACCTATATCTATTCATCATATCTTCCCCAATTAGTCTATTCATTAAGCTAACGCAATACTGATTTTCCTCTTCCTATGGTAAAACCTCTTCAGCATATCATATCCAGTATTTATGACATCAGGTCTCAATGTAGGCAGAGATGCAGTTGCAGCACCGCTGCTCATATAGACACCGATTAGTTTTTCATTTTGGGGTCCAACTATTTTCCATTCCAATGTTAAGGTTGAACTATCGTTAAAGTTTCTGAACAACATGTACTTCCTGCCGAATTCAACTTCAGAAGCCCACAATCCATAGTCTCGGTTGAAATCATCTATATGTACCGTGACATACTGCTCCGTTGCCACCTTCATTACACGTGCCGTTATGCTGCCTACTTTGTTGTTTACTAACACATCAATGTTGTCCAGTAAAATCTGCTGTTTCGTTTTGTTCATTTTGTTTTTATGTGAGTTAATTATGTTCATCTATGGTATCAAACGGGTTGGTATAGTTATATGTTCATTCGAAATTAAATCTGTTTAAAAGATGCAATACCAAGAACAACGCTTCAGAGAAGAAGTAGCTAAAAAGTTCTTTTAAACATAAAAAATCAGACAATTATATGGTTTATAATTGTCTGATTTCCTTATCTGCCACGATAAGATTCAAATTTATTGTGAATTCTATATTATTAAAGAAATGCAAAATGATTCTCAATGTAAGATATAGCATGTGCTTGCAACAACCAGAAGCCAACAGATGAGTAGTCTTTTCTTTACTATTTCGCCATATTGTTTAGGAATCATCACCACTCGATTCCATACGCAACCGCCTTTTTCTGCTTTGTTACTTTATAGTCTATTTCAGGCTTTTTACGCTCAATCGAAGTCTTATAAGCTTCTGATGCGAACTGTGCCTCGAAACGCTCCTGTAGCTCAGCTAATGGCGTTGTATCAGGTAATTCGGCATTTACTTTAACAACTACTGGTGCAACTTTGACCTCATTCACACTCTCGGCTGATTTAATATGCGGTGCAAAACCCACGACCTTGGTATAGGCATCCAGCATCAACTGGTGTACTTCATCCTCATAGCCCTTCTCACATATAATTGAATCATGTATGCTGCCGAACCATACTGATGTACCATACTTATTTTTCAGAGTGGTCAAGGCGATGTCCAGGATAGCTTCGCTCTCCACTTGCTGCATCCTAATACTTAATTGTTTGAATAAGGGCTTCTTCTCCTGCATCACTATCTCGTAGACCGTTGGGAAGTACCTCCTAAACGCATTTGCTTCCTTACTATGATAGCCTAAGTGGTTTTCGCAATAAAACACTCGTGAAAACATATCCACTTTGAAATCCGCAATTACATCCTGGTCTGATATACCCATCTCATTGCACATGAAAGAATACAGCTTACCAGATGTCACGAGGTCAATGTAATGCAGCACATCGTCATACAGCCCACAGTACAGGTCTTTACCTCTAAAGTGTTCCAGCAGTATCTTCACCAACGTGTAAGGTTGCGAATTACTGCAATCCAAGGACATAAGCTGAACATCTGGTCTGTTCTTCAGAAACAGGAACTGGCGCAGGTCAGACCACATATTGCTCAGATATGTGTGGACTCTGCGACCCTTATCATCACGAATGGGTAACCACAATTTTTCATCAATCGCACGTATCTGGTAAAGGTAGCTGTCACGCATGTTTTCCAGCATCTGGTAGTAAGTCTTCTGAAATGACTTGACCACCTGACCCTTTTTTCTGGCTTTAGCTTCCTCCCTTTTTCTTCTCTTATTGTCCTTATTCAGCTTCTTGACCAGCTTTTGGTTCTCAACGAGATAGTTCTGCTTATACCAGTTCTCAACATACTGTTCAGCAGCTTCACGATGGATTCCGATTTCATTCAGTTGCTGATAGGTATACCTCGTGATATCATCCATTGCAGCTATCCTGCGTGGAATCTGCTGCCTTAGGTTATTGATAAAGGTGGAATCGCTGTCGTATAATTGTCTTACATGCCTGACCTGATACTTGGGAGATAGTCTGTAACCAATGCTTTTCTCGTCAATTGTGAAATCATTATCATTTTCTATGACACCATGCTTTTCAAGAATTGTTTTGATATGTTCGGTATATCGACAGCCTAAAATTTTCTCCATCATCTTGTGATTCATGGGAATAAAATCACCTTCGATATATCTTTTGTCGATGGTGCTTCTTAGGTAGAGGCTGTTAATGAACCAGTGGTATTTGTCAATCTGGCAATTGATGTAATTGCTTTTCTTTTTCTCTTCTTTCAGTATTTCTCTTATATCTAAATTATATGGGATATAGAATTCTATTTCATTAGTATTCGTATTCAAAATTCAACTATTGATTTTTATGGTAATCACTTTAAATGATTACCTATTTCTTTTATTCTAAAAAGAGTAAAAGTTTAAATATTTATAGTTTATTTATCTTAAATAGTTATTTCTATTAGTGGAATTTTAGATTTTTCTTTGATTTAAATCTTTTAGATTAGAGAAAAAGGTTAGAAAGGTAAAAGAAGTTAAGATGCTCTCTTATGAGCATACACTTTTAATACTTTATTGATATGTTGTTAATAGAAATATCATCTATCAATTAATATTAATGATAGTATAGTATATCATTAACTTGTATAAAATTGAAGTAGATGGGTGTGCTGTAGAAGTCAGAAATGATAGGTATATGTAATGTTATACTATGGATATATAATCTAAAATAACATTACATAAGATGTACAGCAAGAATAAATACGTTTATAGTCAGAACCCACTGTTCGCACCGAAGCAACCTTACAGGATATCAGATTTCGAAATGGATGAATTATTACTTCCCCTGTTTCTGGACAATGTAGATGAAGTGGATGATTGGCTTGAGAATGACTTGATGATGTTCGAAAAAGAAAAATCTACCTATAAAAGAGATGATAAGTGGAAGGAATTTGATGAATTCTTTAAAGACATTGAATAGTCATTCTATCAACATAGTTAGATGTTAATAAGATGATGTCTTACGTTTAATGTGCTGTTATACTATCTCACATTTATTATGGGCTGTTCAGCAATGGTGTTCCATCTGTAAATGCATCTGATATCAAAGAAAAAACTTTATCAGATAAGGAGCCAAGACCTATATCTATCATTTTGCCTTTCAGTACTTGGAACCAGTGTTTCTTGCCGAGTACATTTGACAGTTGCTTCATCTCCTGCATCTCGGCACGTAAATCATCATAGGTAACTTCCTGACCTAACTGAACCTGTTTAAGTTGTTCAGTTAGGTCATTCAGTTTCTCAATGATAATCTTCTTCTCAAAAGCGGAAAACGCATCAGTAGGTTTGTAATTCCCTGATTGTGTTGAACCACCAATAATGTCTTCAACGTACTCCGCTCCATCTGCTTTCAACTCCACATAAATCGCTTCCCGTGTAGCTGACATCTTTATCAAACCAGCATCTTCTAATGATTTAGTAAGTACACGGAGTTCACCAGCTTTGAAAATGCTGTGAGAAGACATTAGTTCTTTCACATCATATGACTGACCATTCAAACCTTGCTCATAAAGAGCGGTTAGTATCAGGTTCTTTTTCTCAGAAGTTTTCATCATCGAAGTAGATACTGGTTTAGATATGGTAGTGATAGGTATTTAATTGGTGGTAGCTTCAGACGTCTCTTTAACCATCACTTCATCAATCTCTTTCATCAACCTATCCGTTTCGTTCAAGGCTACAATGATTTTCTGGTAGTGTAGGATATCTTCGAAGGTAAGTTCTCGCCCTTTCCTGTCTTTAAGCCACTTTTGAGCAGGTTGGTAGCCACCGATGTAGAACTCCCATGCAGTCTGTGGCACGTCAGCAAAGTACTGGTTGTCGTTGATATAGACGTTGCCGTTCTCATACCGTGGCTTATCCACCATATTATTACCATCCTCTGGATAGCTGGTGATGTAGTCTTCCACCGCAGGACTTTCCAACAGGTGTATCTGGCGCAGTTTACCGCCTAACTTTACCAGCGACCAAAATTCATCGACTTCCGTTGGATACGGCACACGTGGGAAATCTATCTTCAGAAACTCCTTATACTTCTCTCTGTAAGATGGGCTATGTAAAATAGCATAGATGTAGTCCAGTATGTCAATAGGAGCGAAGGTGCCTGGAACATTTTCTTTCTCTGATGTGAACTTCAAACCCATCGCATCAGCAATTTGCTGCACAATCTTTTTGTCAAGATTTGGTGAGCGGTCATTATTAAAGTCTATACTTGACTGATGCGTACTTTCAGGATAGAGATAAAGTGGGAAACTATATGATTGGTCTGCAAGGTAATTTTTATCGAAAACAATGTTTGCTATAGATACGTGATTGAAGTTTTGCTGCTTACCAAGCAACCTTGCTCTTTTCAAAATAAGGCTAACATTCGGCTGTAGCAAGTTTTTGATAATCTCAGATGATGCTCGCCTTAAAATTTTATTATCATAATAACAGAACTTAAAGTCGAATGGCTTAGATAGGTATGGGATTATATGCGAAGAAGAGAACTTCGTTGATTTTAGTCTCGAAAGTAATTTAAAACTTGAAGTATCTTTTATTCCTATTAGCTTACACTCTTTATCATCATAGGTCTCTATAACACTCGCAATATGATTGCTTAATTTATTTTTATCAAATTCTACGAATAGGTCATCTTTACCAGTCTCAACACCTGTACATGTTTTAATAAACAGTTCATTAATACTTAAATAGGAATTAAATAGCTCTCCAACATCATTATCTTTATTTACAAAAAAGTATGTTGGGCTTATTGGTTTGTGGTACTGCCAATCTATATCATTTACAGAATTTTCGGATAAATAACTGTATTTAGTTACACGCTTACCTATAAGCTTTTTATAGAAAACTTGACCTAACGTTACTTTTTTAGAACCTGAAGATTTAACGAATATGTTAATTGAGACACCTTGCCTTATATCGAAAACATTTTCATCGCCCACACCATCTTTCGAAAGCTGTTTTTTTGAATCACCTTCTAAGTCAAGAATATATATCTTGTCAAATGATTCTAAAAGACTCTCCCTCATTCTGCGATGCACCACACCATCTAAATATGAGTTGTTGGTTATCATTGCGACAACACCTGTTCCATTTTTGTCTATAAAGTGTTGAGCATACTTTATAAATTTAATGTAATCATCAGATAATGGCTGGATGTTCTTTTCTTTTAGACCTTTTTTATAATCATCCATTAATTGCTGAATCCATTCACCTTTATTGCTGCTACTTACAGAGTATGGTGGATTACCAATCACACACATAACAGGTGTATCACGCTTAATATGATTAGCCTCATTAGCTTCATTTGCCAATGCTGTTGCAAACAAAGACCCTGTATCTGGATGATGTTCTTCTAAACTATTGGTAAGATAAACTCTGAATCTTTGGTCTTTGGTAGGCTTATAGCCTGTTTCTGTCAGCAGCAAATCAAGCTTCAAATGTGCCATAGCATACGATGCCATCAGCAACTCGAAACCGTTCAGGCGTGGTATCAGGTGATTCTCCACATAACTGCTCCATACACCTTGCATGCTCTTATACTTGCCGTGAATATGCTTCACCACTTCTGCCAAGAACGTTCCTGTTCCAGTTGCAGGGTCAAGAATCTGCACTTTATGCACTTCATGTTCTATCTCACGTTGACCAGCTTTATATCGCTTGTCGTGCGTTGGGATGCTGAGCTTGACCTTCGTCTTGGATGTATCTGCCAAGCCCTGTGGTAGATTAAACTCTGCTTTAAGGATATCGTCAACAGCACGAACGATAAAATTTACGACTGGCTCTGGCGTGTACCAAACACCACGAGCCTTACGCAGCTTCGGGTCATACTCGGCAAGGAAAGTCTCATAAAAATGAATGATGGGGTCATGTGTCTGTGTAGCTTTACCAAAATTCTTGAGCAATGCTGCGATATCAGTAGCACGGAATAAATCTGCCAGTCCATCCACAATCCATACCACACGGCTATCCAAGTCGATGCCGATGTAGTTGAACATCGTCCTTAGAAACGGATTGGATTTAGGTATTAGTTGCGCAGCTTCCTGACGAGAAAATGTTGGAAGCGTAGGGTCGTGCAAACGAGCAGCGAACATACCATAGGCGATAGTCTGTGCGTAGATATCGGCAAACTCCCTTGTCTTGATGTCGTGAATCAGAATCTGCTGGAAAGCATTCATCTGCTCTTGCAGGGTACTGTTCTCATGATTTTCTTCATCACTATTAAGAGCCTTCTCAATTACGTCTGCAAGCATTCTTGCTTTTGCTGCCATCATCTCAGCCAGCTTCTTCGAACTCTTAATGGTTTGACCGAGGTGAGAGCAGAAGTCTTTCATCATGTTTTCAAACATCATGAAATTCTCAGGCAAGGGATGAATCTGACCATTGTGTATCTCCGCTATCTTGACCGAGGTTTTAAACTCACCATCAATATATAAGTGAAAATCCAAGTAGTCAGTGATGATAAGGTTGTCCAGTGAAGCACGGTAGCGGTCAAACTGCTCCTTTAATGATTTACTACTCAACGCTACTCCAATATCCTTCGCCTCGATGTAGCCAACTGGAATGTCCTGCTTGGTGATGATGTAATCAGGCGCACCGCATGCTACCCGAGCAGGCTCATTGGTAACCAATACATCGGGTGCTAAGGTTGATATCAGAACTTGCAAATCACTGCGATAGCTATGCTCTCTGGAAATGCCTGTTTTATACCTTGTGTTGAGGATGTCAATGTATTGCTGGATGGTCATTTGTTTTCCTATAATGGCTATATGAAGCTAAATAAAATAAAAGTTCAATATAGCAATTAAAGGAGATTATATGAGCAAATTTGTTGGTTCAGCAATAAACAAAACTGTCTGATGCAGTTAATCCACACCAGACAGTCCTGATACCACGGCTATAAATCACCTATCGCATAGAGTAAGATTAGATTATGCAGCGCATTTATATTGCTTAGCAATACCGTATTGCTGATATGTTTTAATCCTGTTGTTAGCTACCTTTTAGTTAGCCTTTCCAAATCTGGTCCAGCAATTTCATAGCGTAAGGATTAGAAATCTGCTTTAATCCGTTGCAGTAAATACAAGATGTACCAGAAAGATTGTAGCAATTGCAACGACTATTCTTAATTATCAGATTTCGGTAAAATGCCACTTGCTCTGCTGCTAATTCACTTGTTATACCATTGTAATCGACCACCACATAATCTTCATCCTTTGTTACAGCAACCGTGTAAGTTGCGCCATTTTTAAATTTAAAGATATGGTGAAAAGTAGCTGCTGCTATCCTGCCTCTTAGAGTCGAGTGCATTCCAAATAGCATTCTATTAGTATCTATTGTCTTTAATATTAGTTCTTCACTATCTACATAGAGTATTTCATTTATAAGTATCATTTATGTTTATATTGTTTTTTCATCTATATGGAAATTCATCATAGCCCAATATGGTCTTATTGGTGGGGCTTGCTGATTTATTGATGTCTAATACCTCGACAACTGTGAATGAGACATCAAAGAACGTTAAACGAGTAGCAGGGCTGTCTTCTAAGCTTTCCGTAACGCACACCCTGAGGTAGCTTTCCAGTTCAAATACCTGTTCCTCGTACGTGTCTATAATGCCTTTCAATCGTTCTTCCAATTCCTCCTTTTTCCAGATATAATCAAAGTTCATGTTCTGGATTTCCTCACTAATAATGAGGGTAATCGTGTAGAAGCCTTGCTCAGTGTCATATGTATAAGCTACATGAGATGCATAGTCGAGTATCTTCTTGAAGTTATAGCTGTTTGGTATCTTACCCATCACGCACATCTCGCACTCAGCCATTTCCTCAAAGCTATTGCAATTACATAGTGAATCGCTCACCCTCAAATCCTGCCAAATAAGCAAACTTAACTCATCCATTCTGGTCTCGTTCAGGTCAGTGTCAATCCAAACCCACACCCACTCTATGCCAGCGACACATCTTAGCGCAGCAGCTTTTTGCTGCTCGTATGGATGGATAAGAGTGTATTGGTACTCCGACCTCCTATAGCCATCGGTTGATGTCCAGTATAACCCATAGCTATCCTCTTCCTTGTTATATGTCTTATAGATTTCTACATCACCTTCCTTATAAAGCAGTTCGTTCTTTAATATATGTTCCATTTTATCTCTTTTAGTTTTAATCTATATATCAAAAATAAAAGTGGGAGTAGTCAATAAGCCGACTCTTAAATTAGATTTTTTCAGTTATCAGATTTTATATATAATAGAAATATAGAGATATAACATGATGAGCCATAGCATAAAATTGTCAAGTGAGGCAGACCTGAAAATCTTAGAAATCCAGCTTTTGTTAGCAAAGAAGTTAAAAAAGAAAGTAAGTAAGAAGCATGTAGTTACCACAGCCCTGAAGGCTCTGGAAGAGAAAATGGGTCTTATCGTGGAGGGAAGGAATGATGGGAATGAATAGCTATCAAAACCCCATGAGATATGACACCGAAATTGAAGCTTATAGGCTAAAGATTCCAAATGACCTTGTTGTCCAAACGGAAAAGGGTGACCATAAGGTAACTGTCGTAGAAAGCATTAGCAGAAAACATGATGTGTTTGATTGCATAACCAGCTATGAGGATTATGACTATGTGATGAGCGAGTATATCAAAAGAACTTGCAGTTCACCTAAGCCCACAGCAGGAGTTCTGCTCTTATACTTTGATGAGGTACTTAGGCTCCATGCTACCCTGGCGGTTAAGGTAAGCATCCAAAAAGCAGATTATGAGTCGTATGCTGATGTTTCTACTTACATATACAGAAAGGTCAAGACCTTTCAGGACTGGCAAATGGATAGCTGACAAACTTATAGTTACTGCTCAGAAACTGTCTCTATTATTAAGGAGTAGTATTAAATTTTAGGCTTTTTAGTATGTGAGAAATCACGGGAACAGTCCACCCGTTGCCTAATAGCTTATAACGCAAGTGATTAGCAACGCCTGCTGTGTAACCAACGGGTATGCCTTGCAGTTTTTCCACTTCCTCGCAGGTTAGCTTCGATAAGTACGGTTTAAGTAGTTGTAGACTGTAGTAGTTTCTGTTTAAACCAGCCTCTGGATAAATATCTACTATTATCCCATCATGCAGATAGTATCGGCTGTTTATCTTTTTTACTGGATGTTTGAATTTTAACTGTCTTTCTCTATTTATGAAATAGTTCTGAACAGTAGCATTAGCGTAGGTGGCTGTGATGCAATAAGCTTTGTCTCTTTCAGAGAAACCACTTTCAAGTATATCTTGCAATACTACGCCTTTATCTTCTGGAATGTCCACACCTTCTATATTGGTCCAGTACAGCCTGACCCTGTTTTGTGCGCTTACCAAAGCGGAGTTAATTTCCATTGGCTTTACACCAAATAAACCACTAATCACATCCTGATGCGCCTTATTCATCATAACATTTTCCAGCAGAAAGTAAGGAGCATTGGTTTCTTTCAAGAGTCTTTCAAACTCATAGATTAATCGACCTCTGCTATCATCAAAGTTTTGCTGATTGCCTCTCTTTGAAAACGATTGACATGGACTTCCACCGATAACTAAATCAATTTGACCCGTATCAAAGATTCCATTTTCAGTTATCAAACAATTTTCTTTGAAAAAAACTTTTGAAACATCACCGATATGAATAGTGTCAGGGAAATTACTCTTTGACACCCCAATTGCTCCGTTATCTATTTCACTTGCATAGTATTTATTGACTTCAATACCTGCTTCTTGCAGTGCAAGTCGAGCGCAACTGATGCCATCAAACAAACTTAGAACGTTCAAGTGTTTCTGATTTTGAATTATAGTATTAACATTGCAAAAATAATCAAAGCAATATATAGTAACAAAGAAATGGCGAAAGGTACAGACATTGATGCAATCGTTGAGACACTTCAGCAATCTCAGCAAAATAAGGAGTTACTCGATGCAATGGTAAGCCAATTGGAAAAGTTTATTATCAATCAGAGGATAGTTCTCAACGAAATTGAAACGCTAATTACACAGGCTAAAGAAGGCACTGTGGAGAAAAGGAGCAAACGGGGTGGTTATCGGGTGAGAAAGAAGAAAGATGGAAATACAACATTGTAGTCTATTACCTATTATACATTAAGTTGATGAAGTGCTTTTCATCAGCTTTCCACTTATAATATTATCTGGCTACAAAGTATTGTGAATGTTTTAACTTGCTGAAAATAATTTACTTAAAGTTTATTTTTATTATTATATAATAAAATTTATTCTAAAATGTTTTTTTGTTTAATTTCTTCCCCTATATTTGCATCAGATATCAGATTATACAATGGGAAGTAAGGAAGTAAAGAATGTTCAGTATCAATCGCCACTACTCGTTGAGGCATTTGAGAAGTACCTGGTGAGTAAGCCATGGGTAGCTGAAAGAATATACAGAGATGAATGGAATGATGATGAGGCTATTCAGAAAAAACTTGTAGTCAGGCTGAGAAACAAGCTGAACGGCAACGGTAAAGTTTCATTAGCTGAAATCAGGGCTATTGAAGATGCCCTGCTGGATTTTGCGGATGGACTTAAAAAGCTGGTAAATAAATCCATAGATGATAGGTCTAAGAGATTTAAGAAAGTAGTTTCTGAGATAATAGATTCTTTGAGTGAGGAAGATAAAAAAGACCTACTGAAGTAGGTTATTTTTTTGAACAATAATTAATAAAAAATAATAATAAATAACTTATAATAATAAATGAAAAGATTGATTGAAATACCCTACATATTGGGAGCCAACACCTATTACTGGTCACCTGGAGGAAGCGCAAGCCAGCGTAGAGCGAATGAGTATAAGCGACAGAGAGAGGTCTATGATTTCTTCGACTCATTAGGTATGAATGTCGACTGGTCGATGAACACGGTTTCGGCTGTTGGAGAAGGTCTGGAAATCGAATTCTATTATAAGGAGTCGTGCAGCAACGTGTACAAGCAACTTAAAGTCGAGAGAAACGGCAGGAGAAGCAACATAACAAGTATCAGAAAGCTTGTGAATAACCGTAATGCACGAATTGAAAAAATAGAGGTTGTTCTACAGGCAGCTTAACGGTAAAGGGGTATTCAATGGATTTCAAACGAAACGTTCATACAGAGAATGGTAGTTGGCAACATCAGTAAAATCAAAAACCGCTCAGGAAAGCATAGGAACACTGTGTTTATAGTATCTGAAGTAACATATGCTGATATTGATAATCCTGGTCATGTGTTTGGATGGCAGCAGAAGCATTTTGTCATAACAGGCGACTGCGTGGCGTTAGACCATAAAGCCAATGGTGTGGCATATTACTTTAACGTATATGTCAAGCAAGGGAACAACTATGTGCTTGATAAGAAGCAGAGTCTCTATGTTGATTATTCTATCAATCCCTTTGGTGACATAATTTACTATATTGATATGACAAAGACAGAGTATACCAACCTTTCATGTCAGCTACGAGCGGATGACAGAAAACGTAAGATATCAGGTGTATTGGAGTAGGCAGGTGCGGCAACTGGTTCAAAATAAAGGTATCAGTATAAACAGCCCCAATTCTGCTCAAATCGCATCAGAAATTTTCAATTAAGAAGTTCACGTTAAGTTTTAGATATGGAAATATTAGATAAAGTTGTTCAGTTTTTGGCAGCAAAAGACATCAATGCTGTAAAACATGATACCGACAAGAATCTTCTGTTTATTAACGTTGATGTTGATGAATTAGATGAGAATGGTGACTTAGAAGAATATTCTGATGAAAGTATATATGTGCAAGATATTTTAAAAACACAACCATCTATAACTGTAAAATGGTTGGAAACAATAAGTGAGTTCAAAGATGAGTGGACGTTATCTGTTAATTTAGAGATGTTTCAACGTGATAATCCAAAGCTATTCAGAAAGGAAAGGATTGGCTATGTGTTTGAACAGGACGATGAAGAATAGCTAAATGAGTTTACTCCAAATTTATTTAATGGACTTAGCGAACACTATTCTGAACGGTTTCAGTAATCAGTGATTGCCTGTGCATAAGCCAGAGTGTGTCCACTAAAAAATATACTATGAAAGTAGCCCTATACTGTAGAGTCTCAACATTCACTCAAACGAACGACACTCAAAAAGCGATTTTGGTTGACTATGCCCAAAAGAACGGGTTAGCCTATGACCTGTACGAAGAGGAAGAGAGTTCCCGAAAGACCCGACCGATTAAGCAGCAGCTTTTGACGAAGCTTAGGTCAGGCGAGTATGCAGCGGTTTACGTGTACAAGCTTGACCGTTGGGCGAGAAGTTCTACGGAGTTGATTCTTGAAGTAACCGAGCTATATAATAAAGGAGTAGGCTTTGTTTCATTAAGCGACCAACTCGACTTTTCATCGGCAACAGGTAAACTACTGTTTCAACTGCTAAGCTGCTTCGCTGAGTTCGAGCGTTCCCTCATTTCTGACCGAACACGTGCGGCATTGCAACGAAAGAAGGAGTCAGGGGTGAAGCTTGGGAGAAAGGTCGGGTCGAAAGACACGAAGAAGCGTGATACCAGAAACTATAAGCTTCGGGAGATGCGCAAGCGGAAAGCCGCTGACGAAGCGAAAGGAATCTTCAAGCCGATTGAGGAATACATAATGTAAGAATCATGATACCATCACCGACATGAAAAGTCTGCTTCTCCTGGGGCAGACTTTTTGCTTTTATACCTCTACCAAATAATACTCCCCCCAAACAATTCGACTTCGCCCAAACCACGTTTTTCTGCTCCTGTCGCTGCCCAACCTCCCCTGTAAAAATCAGCCAAACATTCGAACGTTTATATGTTGTAGCGTTTTTCAAATCAGACTGCTCCAAATGCTTTATTTTAAAACTATAAGTTTTGGGATAGGGAGCCTAATTTTTGTGGTGTTAAAAACTCACCTGTATCAAAATCCTTTACCATTTGGTATAGCTTCAACGAATTAGGGTAATTCTTTTGATTCAGTATTTTAATCAGGTTAGTCTTATGATAAGTAGGCATATCAACACCTAAATATATTTCTTCAATGGCACTATTCTTAAGAGAAATACACCTGTAGTAAGGTGATTTTTCATCCATGCTAAGACAATGCTTTTTGACATTTAAACAAAAAGCCCTGATTTCATTCTCGTCAGTATAGCCTGTTTTCTTAATTAAAGCCCAATGAACAAGAGCCTCTATACTTTCGTCAAAGAAATTTTCAACTAATTCATCATCTGTATATTTTACCCTTGACTTCATACAATATTTAATTGCTGAAGACCTGAAACCTAAACACACACCTCTTTCATTGTTTGCATACTCTTTCCAAAGATGATGATTAATGTGATTTTGATTAAAACATGTAACCCCTAAGTTAGCCTTCAACTTTTCAAGAGCTATCTTAGCTTCTTCTTGATAAAAATAGGGGTTTTGGGTATTTGCGCTTTCAATTTTTCGTAACTGTGAGTAACTGAGGTTAGGGTGAGTTTGTAAAAAGAATTTTATATAATTGGCTGTGCTGGTTTCAAAGCTTAACAGCCCTAAATCCATATCTTTTTTATCATCGAACTTTGCGGGGTTTCCGAATCTGAGGGTGCTGTTTCTTAGTATGCTTCGAGCAGCGTTGTAGTTGGTATAGTGGTAAATTATAGGGTCACCATTTAAACAACTATTATCAATCTCCAACTTAATTATTGTATTCTCAATTCGCTTGAGTATAGTTTCCTTTTCTTCCTTGAGCATATTACTGTCTAATGATATTAATATAAAGATAAGTTTTTTTTTGCTCTCTGGTGAATAGAATAGCTGAACAAAGCAATACTTTATTGAAGCAAACAAGTTTGACAATAATGTTGCTATACACTCACAAAAATAACGGTTTAACTAAGTAGTGTTCATAATATAGTTAGACATCTGACGATGATTTATAGCCTATGAAAACAATTCCCTATATATGTGATTTAAATTCTGATATAACCTAATATTAATAGTTTTGAAGTATATGGAAAGTAAACCATCTCGTCTATAAGTAAAGATTATTGACGTTGATTTGTTGCCTGGCTTTCTTTACTACTGATAGCTGGTGGAAACAGAAAAATCACCCTGAACTGGTACGGTCAAGAAAGCTTTCATATTATTAACTGTTGAAATGAAACAGCACCATAAAAGCCTGACATTTTACAGCCAGGCTTTTTACTCAGGCGTGGCATAACAACGAACTTTCATTGGTCATTATCCTGCACAGCAACTCATTTTCTTCACGTCTTTTGTAAAGGACATTGCAGCTAATTTAACACCCTCTGCCAATGTCAGGTAAGGGTGGAGAGCCGAGGCGAGTTCCTTCACCGTAATATTGTACTTGATGGCAAGGCTCAACTCCATTGTTAGCTCGCTGCCCTCAGGAGCCACTATCCTGGCACCCAACAAATGGTCGGTCTCGGTGTTGCGAATCAGTTTGATGAAGCCACGTGTATCCAGGGCGGCAATGCTGCGGGGAACCTCCGATAAGGGCATAACGGTTGCTTCGTAGGGGATGCCTCTTTCTTCTGCCTGTCGCTCGTCCATACCCACGCCTGCCACCTGAGGGTCTGTAAACACCACCCACGGCAGCACGTTGTAATCAACTTCAATCTTTGCCCCTTGGAAGGCGTTTCCCACCGCTGTTGTGCCTTCATAGGCGGCTGTGTAAACGAACTGCGGGAGGGTGTTCACGTCACCGATGGCATAGATGTTCGGCACATTCGTTTCAAGGTACTCGTTAACTACCACATGCCCTTTTCTGCCTGTTACCACGCCAGCCTTCTCCAAGCCTAAGTTCTCAGTGTTTGCTCTCCTTCCTGTCGCAATGACAACGTGTGAGGCTTCGAGGTGATGGACTTGCCCGTTGTACTCAAGTTCAGCATTAACAATACTGTTTTCCTGCCAAACACGCTTGATGGCAGCACCCGTTTTTATCTCTATGCCTTCATCGGTCAGGTGCTTTGTCAGTTCATCCGTGATGTCATGACCCTCTTTTACAAGCACTCTGTCATATGACATCACAACAGTGACCTTAGTGCCTAAGCGGTTATATAACTGCGCTATCTCCAAGCCGATGTAGCCACCACCTATGACGATTAGCGACTCTGGCTGCTCTTCCACATCAAAGAGCGTGTCACTGGTCAGGTACGGAACATTTGAAAGACCTTCAATGGATGGGAGAGCCGTAGTGGAGCCAGTAGCGATAACTATCTTTATTCCTTCATATACCTCTCCCTTTACTGTTATGGTATTCTTGTCCACAAACTGAGCATTCCCTTCCAGCACGGTCACGTTTTGCAGGTCTGCCAGAAGGCTTAGATACTTGCGGCTCTGCATCTCCGACACAAGTGCCTTCTTCTGCTGGATAATACTTTTGAAGGCGATTTCAGCCCCTTTTGGCTGCACCCCATCAAACGGAGAGTGCATGGCATGCCGCACGCTTTCGGCTGCCCTGATAAGGAATTTGGAAGGTACGCAGCCCACGTTCACGCATGTGCCGCCCAAAGGCAAGCCCCCGTTCACCATAAGCGTTGAGAGTTGGAGTTCGTTCGCTTTGATGGCTGCGGCAAATGCAGCGGAACCTCCCCCGATGATGATTAGGTCAAACTGTCGTTTCATTGCTATCTTTCCTTTTGGTCTGTTACCTTATAGCCAGTTTTCAGAACGGCTTCCCTGATGGCTGATACACTGGTCTTGGTGCTGTCGTACTCTACCACGGCATTGCCATTGTCATAGGATGCCTTCGCCCTGAAGATACCGTTCAGCGCATTCACCTCCTGCTCCACGTGCGCCTCACATCCGCTGCACGTCATGCCGCTGATTTTGAACTCCACAGTACTATTCATGTTGATGCCTGCTACTGGTGTCTGCGCTTCCTGCTTCGGGAATTGGTAGAAGACATGGGAGAAGGAGGGGAAGGCAAGCATCACGGCAGCGAAGGCTGTAACCAGCGCCAGAAAGGTCTTTGACTGGAAAAAGCCTTTCCTGTCCGTTTCGCAGCCGCAGTCGTCTTGACTGGATGTCCGTAGCCGCTGATACCACGCCAACCCGAGAACCAGCACGGTGACCCCCATCAGCACATAGCGGTACGGCTCAAGGAACGAGAATGACGATGCCAGACCGCTGGTGCCAGCAACCAGAGCCAACAGGGGCGTGATGCAGCAAAGGGAAGCTGCAAGTGCGCTCAGCACGCCTAAGCCGAGGAATCTGTTATTTGATTTCATACCAGTTCGAATATTTTGTTGCCTTCCAGTAGTTTGAAGAATGGTCTGAGCAGTTGCTCGTACTGCGGGGTGAGCGAGTAGAAGATAGTCTTACCTTCCTTCTGAGGCTTGATAAGGTCTCGGTCTTTGAGTTTGCGCAGGTGCTGCGACACGGCAGAAACGGTGATGCCAAGCACATCGCTCAGGTCGCACACGCAGAGCCTTTGTTCCTCATAGAGCAGGAAGAGTATCTTCAGCCTCACATTGTTGCCTGCCAGTTCAAGCCCTTGGGATAGTTCATCAAAGGAGCCGCTGAGTTCTGTTACACGTTCTCTGCACCGTTTAATTTGGCTTTCGTCTGCTTCTACTCTTATACAGGTGATTTCCATTTTCAATATATCATTTAAGCAACTGCTAAAATAATGAAAAAGATTATATCTTGCTGTTCTGGTATATAAATAAAGATTCCAGTAGAGATAGAATGAAATAAGTGGTTAAAGCTTAACCATGCTTATATACAAGGTCTTGAGGCATTTATGTGGAGTCTATACTTTACCGAAGCTAAATCTAAACCCAATGATGGACTTCAAGCTACTTCGCCAACTTCAGAATCCTGAACGCTCCCCTGATAACGACAACAAAGACCACCGCACCTACCACTAAGTCTGGTAAAGCAGAGCCTGTAAATAGCACCAGCAAACCAGCCAGAATCACGCCTCCGTTGATGATGATGTCATTCGATGTAAAAATCATCGTTGCCTGCATGTGCGCTTCCTTGCTTTTGCTCTTTTGCAACAAGTACAGGCAGAAAGCATTGGCAACAAGGGCAAGGATGGACACGACTATCATCGTTCGGAAATCTGGCATCGGTTCATCCCCGACAACCCTACGCACCACCTCAACGAATCCGACCGCAGCAAGCGTTAGCTGAAAGTACCCGCTTGCCTTGGCGATGTTCTTCTTTCTGGTGATAGTGCTACCCACTGCAAACAGGCTCAAGCCGTAGACCAGTGAATCGGCAAGCATGTCCAGGCTATCAGCGACCAGCCCCATCGACTTCGACACGAATCCCGTAGCCATTTCCACAACGAAGAAGCCGAAGTTTATCAAAAGCACAGTCCACAATAGCTTCCTTTGCCCCTTCGCATCCTCGACCACTACATCCTGTTCTGTACTTTCGGTTGACAGCAGGGAAGAACCTAAGCCGAGTTCATTGATATGGGCATTTATGGTTTCAAGTTCTCCTGCGTGAAACACGGTTAGCTCCCGCTTCTGCAAGTCAAAGTCCAAGCCTTTTACTGCCGTTACGCCATCGAGCTTCATGCGCACCATGTTCTCTTCTGATGCGCAGTCCATGTGCTGTATCTTAAAAGTTGATTTTTCCATGTGCGATGCTTATAAAATGTTCAGTTTGATGCCCCCGTTGATTACCCTGCCATCCATCGGGGCGTAAATCTCCTTGAAATCAGGGTTTCGCATGCTGCCGCTGTAGATACTGCCAAACCTGGTCTGCCTGGTGTCGAAGATGTTCTCGAAGTTGACGAACAGGGAGAAGCGCTCGAACACCTTCTCGACCATCACCCCGTTTATCCAGTAATCACGCCCTCGACTGCCATCCGTGAGCCGTTGTGGACTGAAATAGTACGCTTCCAGCCCGATGCGGAAATTGTCCTCCTTTTCCAGCATCAGCACCGTGTTCACCCTATGCTTGGGGGTCAGCGGCATGTCGTTCACCTCTCCATTGTAGTGCTGCCTGGCATCGGTGTAGGTATACCCCAGGAACAGCTTCGCCCACTCATAGCCAAACTTCATGTTCGTCTCCACGCCCTTGGTATCCACGTAGCCGCTGGCGTTCCGAAACTCATACAGGTTGTCTGGTCGCAGCGTGAGGATAAGCGGGTTGTCCAGGTAGGTGTAGAAGAACATGTGGTTGATGCTGAACGTCACGTTCTCCCCAATCAGGGTGTTGTAGTTGATGTCAGCGTTGCCTCCAATGGAGGTTTCCGCCTCTGTCTGGCTGATGTTGAGCGGAAGGATGTTTCGGAACGTGATGTCCTCTGCCTCCTGCGTAAAGATGGTCGGGGTCTTATAGCCCATGCCACCCCCGATACGGGAGGTCAGGCGGTCTCTTAGCTTGAACAGAGCCGACACCCGTGGCAGCACAAAAAGCCCCCTGGTCTTGTTGGCTGGCGAAGGGGTGACATAGTCGGCTCTCAGACCAGATTCCAGTACAAACCATTCCGCTGGCGTAAACGTGTTCTGTGCAAAAGCACCGATTGTAGTGAATTCGTAGTCTCTCGCCCCAATGGCATCGGCATTCCGCTCGGAGAAGTTGTCAGTCCAGAGGTTTGCGCCTACCACCCAATCATTTTTTTCGCTGTTGAGGCTGTATGCCACTTCGCTGAAACTGGCAGTCTGGTTTCCATCGAAGTCATAGTCAGGCACTGCAATGGCTCTGTTGAAGAAACTCAGGCTGTTCTTCACCGATAGCAGTGACTGCTCTGACAAACGATGCTCGAAGCCAAACTGCGTGGACAGGCGTTCGGTGTTGTTTTTCTCATAGTAGAAATCACCTTCCTCTCTGTCTATATAGCGCATATCGCCTCCCAAGCGGTCTTCCTGCGATGCGTTTACACCCAACGAAAGCGTTGTGCGGTCACTTGGATAGTAATAGAGCGTGGGGTTTGCCGTGTAACGCTCAAACTCTGGTATAGCGGAAAACCCATTATCGGCAGGGTCATAGGCTTGGTTGGCGTTTCTGGAAGCGAACACGGTGACACCGAATTTACCGAACTTCTTGCCGTAGAATCCGCTCAGGTCAAGCCCGTTGGCACTGGTTACGTTCGCCATCAGGCTCAGTTCCCCTTCCTCGGTCGGTTTTTTTGTAATCAGGTTAACAAGACCAGCTATCGCACCCCCACCGTAGAGGGTGGAAGAACTGCCTTTGATAACCTCCACCTGGTAGAGATTGAGCGGTGGAATCTGCATGATGCTCAGACCGCTGGAAAAACCAGAGTAGAGCGGGAACCCATCCTGTAGTATCTGCGTGTAGCGACCATCCAAGCCCTGGATACGGATGTTGGCATTGGCACTGGTGGCGGACGTCTGCTGTGTCTGGATGCCAGTGCTTTCGCTCAGCAGCATTCTGATATCGCCAGGCTTCATGTTCGCCTTCTCACCAAGTTCTTCCAGTGTGATGGCTTCCACTCGGGTCGGAATGTCCTCTATTGTTCGGCTGCTACGGGTAGTGGTGACCACTACTTCATCAAGTTCTTCACCGCTTGGGTCCAACAACACCACAAGCGGAGTTGACTGAGTGAGCGGAAAGTTAAGGGTGTCCATCCTGTCCTCATACCCGAGGTAGCTGAACCTGATTACCTGCTTTCCATTAGGTATGTTCCTTAGTTCGAGTTCTCCATTGGCATCGGCACTGGCACCTATCGCTGTTACCTGAACGGCAGCGGTCGCCCCGATTAACGGTTGATTTGTTTCGCTATCCCTTAGGACAGCTTTCAATGTATTCTGGCTATACGCCATCGTACTGCTCAGTAAGATGAGCAGTACAAAGATGTACTTCTTCATTCTGGTTTGTCTAATACTGTAATATAGTTAAGTACGATACAAAGGAGTACCGCATATCAGGTGACGAGGTCACAATTATGGCATTAGCTTAGCCTCGGAGGCTGCCAGATGGAATGGTAGAAGCGGGGAAAGAAGCTTTGTTTGAAAACAGAATAATGCTTCCTAAATTGCAGGGAGGGTACTGTCTGTGCAACTGTAAAGTGGGATACAGTAAAACCTACACAGGATGAGCAACTGTAAAAGGGTGAGCAACTGTCAGTATTTTTTTCGTGCCTGTCGTTTTGCTCTGTCTTAACATCATCGTTTGCGCAGTCTTCGGTAGCGCAGCAGGGCGAAACCGAGAGCGTTACCACTAAAAGTGCCAATATGATAGTTAAGACTTTCACAAATCAAATTTACAGCTTCTAAACTGAAATTTCAAACGTTCACTCTCCTGAAGAGTGTTTAAGCTGTCCTCACACTACTGTCCTGTACCACCAGTATAAAGAGGACACACGTTTGCTTTTGCAACAATCAGACATCGGGTGGGGTATACTTATGAAACATGTTTCATCTATATAAACAAACTTAAAGACTATGCATAATTCACCAGAGTACAAGAACGTAATCCAGGCACTCAACGACTGTGCTGCCGCCTGTGACCACTGCTACAACGCCTGTTTCCAGGAGCAGGACGTGAAGATGATGGCACGCTGTATTCAGTTAGACCGTGACTGTGCGGAAATCTGCAAGCTGACATCAAGCGCACTGGCGAGAGACTCGGAGGCAGCGAAAACCTATCTTCAGGCATGTGCCGAGGTGTGCAGGATGTGCGGTGAAGAGTGTGCCAGGCACGAGGCGCAGCACTGTAAGGATTGCGCTGAGGCATGCAGACGATGTGAGGAAGCTTGCAGAAGCCTGTTGTAAAACATTCACATTTCCCGTAGAAAAAAAGCATGGCAACTTTCGAAGCCATGCTTTTCTTTTGTTCCTGCCAGAGATATCTAAGCTGCTGTTGTGTTGGGGGTTCCTTTCTTAGAATAAAGCATAGTGGGAGGCAGTTGGGATATTGATGATATTGTCGGTATTGCTGGTGTTGATTCAGCACCTCACATGTTACGCATGATAGACAACTGAATCTCGCTATCAACCTTCCACAAAAACTAATCCTGTATTACTCAGCTTGCCGTAACCAGTCGATAGCCGATTCCTTGTTAGAGAAGTTTTGAATCATGAACGGAAGGGCATGTGCTTGAGACAAGTGTTTTATGTTGGCTTCCGCTGTTTTCTCTACCTTTTCGGTTTGGGATTGAATCCGTGCCACTTTCTGGATGCGAGTCTGCATCACACCCGTTGCCAGGTAAGTTGCTATTTCTCTGCTTTCCTCTTCGGTCACGTCTATAAGTGTTCGTCTCGAATCGAGCAGCAGCTTCTTGATGTCGTATGATTTGATGATGTCCACCATGATATCAATGGTGTGCTTTATTTCGGGAAGCAGGTACTGGTGCAAGTCGGGATACTCGGCTGAGATTATGTCCGTGGCAGGATTGTAGTCTAATTTGATAACGCTGTTTTCGAATAGAATCATAGGTGGTGTTTTGTACTCTGCAATTTATATACTCTTCTTCGTTACGACAATAGAGAGAGTTTTTTTGGCATGTTTCTCCCCTACCCTACTGGATTCAAAGCAGCCGCTCCAACATTCATCTTCATCTATTCAAAAATTTCCTCCTGCATTTTACGTATCTTTCACGTTAAACAAGTATAGTTAATATATCTGCATAAAATGTTTGACTAATATTTGACTACATTACTCGAAACAAATCATATAAACCTGATAATCAACACAAATAAAAACATGAAAACAGTAGACGCGTATAACTTTGCCGGCAAGAAGGCGCTGGTCCGGGTGGACTTTAATGTTCCGCTGGATGCTGACTACCGCATTACCGATGACACCCGTATCCGTGCGGCCGTGCCCACTATCCAGAAAATATTGAACGATGGCGGTGCTGTCATCCTGATGTCGCACCTGGGCCGTCCCAAAGCCGGACCGGAAGAGAAATACTCGCTGCGTCACCTCGTGGATCGTCTTTCAGATGAATTCAACACCACTGTAAGGTTTGCTACTGACTGTGTAGGCCCCGAGGCGGCACAGCTGGCGCAGGATCTGCAGCCGGGCGAAATCCTGTTGCTTGAAAACTTGCGATTCCATAAAGCCGAAGAAAAAGGCGATCCGGAATTTGCCAGAGAACTCTCCACACTGGGCGATGTGTATGTGAACGATGCCTTCGGTACGGCGCACCGTGAGCACGCTTCTACGGCTGTGATCGCACGCTACTTCCCGAACGACAAGGTAATGGGTTACGTGATGCACGCTGAACTCGACAATGCCCGCCGCGTGATGGACAACGCCGAGCGCCCTTATACCGCTATCATGGGTGGTGCCAAAATTTCCGACAAGATCCTGATCATCGAGAAGCTGATGGACCGCGTGGACAACCTGCTGATCGGCGGCGGTATGAGCTATACCTTCGTGAAAGCAGACGGCGGACAGATTGGTTCTTCGCTGGTGGAAGAAGACAAAGTAGAACTGGCAGCCCGTCTCATCGCGATGGCCAGAGAAAAAGGTGTGAACCTGATGATCCCCGTTGACTCCATCATCGCCGACGAATTCAGCAACGATGCAAATGTGGATACTTCACTCAGTCACCACATCAAGCCAATGTGGATGGGCCTTGACATTGGACCGAATGCCCGCGAGCAGTATGCCGATGTAATTCGCAACTCTAAAACGATCCTGTGGAATGGCCCGATGGGTGTGTTCGAGATGTCGAACTTCTCTGTCGGAACTGAAGCTGTAGCTGAAGCGGTGGTAGATGCAACCCGCCGTGGGGCTTATTCCCTTATCGGTGGTGGTGACTCAGCTGCCGCTGTAAACCAGCTGGGCTATGCCGACCGCGTGTCTTACGTGTCTACTGGCGGCGGTGCGCTACTGGAGTACATGGAAGGAAAGACCCTGCCGGGTGTGGCCGCCATTGAGCGTGATGATTATTAATCAGGTGCAGCTAAGGTTGTAGATTTTAGTCAATATAGTATTTATGGCACGAGCGAGGGCGCTCGCGCTATATAAAATACCAATCCCCCGCTACTGAAGAGCAGCGGGGGATTTTGCTAAACAGCAGACAGCATTATAATCTCACAGCATTGCTGTTTACTTTGAAATTACACCTGATCACACTGGTCCTTTTTAAGCTCTGAGAGCCAGTTGAATTTGATAAGAGCCAGAGACTAAACATGAAAATTCATACCCTATTGCTAGCGCTTTTGCTGGCATGTCCTATAGCTGCTATAGCACAGACGCCGGAAGGTAATCTGCCGCTGTTCAACTTCAAACGCGGCGTTGGCATCGTGACACCGGACAGCTCCTTCTCGATCAACATGCGGTTTCGTGTACAGAGCCGGGCCATGTATAACTCCATTGCAAAGGACGACTTTGGGGTGTCGGAGTATGAGATGCGGGTGCGACGTCTGCGACTGCGCTTCGAGGGTTTTATGTATTCGCCCAAACTGACCTATAACATACAGCTCTCTTTCTCGCGCGGTGACATGGACTGGAGCATGCGCGATCAATCCAACATCAACACCAGCCCTAATGTGGTGCGGGATGCAGTCGTGTATTACCGGCCAAATGACAACTGGCAGTTTGCTTTCGGTCAAACCAAACTTCCCGGCAACCGACAGCGTGTGATCTCCTCCGGTGATCAACAGTTCATTGACCGCTCTATCGTGAACGTGGCTTTCAACGTAGACCGTGACTTTGGCTTTCAGGCGGTGTATAGCAATCAGTTCGGCGGTTTCCACTACATGCTCAAAGGCGCTCTGACGGCTGGTGAGGGTCGCAACGTGTTCTCGACTGACAAAGGCCTTGCCTATACCGGGCGTGTGGAACTCCTCCCCTTTGGCAAGTTTACCAACGGAGGCGATTATTTTGAGGGAGACCTGGAGCGCGAGCCGACCCCAAAACTTTCGCTGGCAGGCGGTATGAGCCATAATGAAGACGCCCGCCGCACCGGAGGCCAGATCGGTCGTGACCTGTATGAGCAAACCGACATGCAAACCTATGTTTTTGATGGCCTGCTCAAGTACAGAGGGATGGCTCTGTATGCCGAGTATATGGCGAGGGAGGCTGACAACCCGATTACGTTCAATGCTACAGGCGATCGACGCCACACCCTCACCGGCCGTGGGCAAAATTACCAGCTCAGCTATATCTTCCCGAACAATGTGGAACTGGCAGGCCGCTACTCCCGCATAACGCCCAATCAGGAAGTGCGCTCTCTGGAAAACACCGAAGAGGCCTACCTGGCAGGCGTAACCAAATACCTGCGGGCGCACCGCCTCAAGCTACAGGCTAATGTGGGCTACCACTCTTTCAATCCTTTCCTGCCCGTAAACAACGATTACCACTGGACGGCCGGCGTGCAGATCGAGCTGGGGATATAGGCCGCGAACAGGTATAGCGGCCTCCGGCTAATTAAATTGCGTATTCAGGATAATGTGTGGAACTTGCAAGCCCTAACAATTGCGTATGGAAGAACAGAAAAACAACCCCCTGCACGGCAAAACACTGGAGCGCATCCTGGTGCAGCTCGTAGACTATTATGGCTGGGAAGAGCTGGGTTATAAGATCAACATCAACAGTTTCAACAACAACCCGAGCATCAACTCCAGTCTGAAGTTTTTGCGCAAAACACCCTGGGCGAGGCAGAAAGTAGAAGAGCTTTACATCAGAACCTTCAGCTAGGACCTTACAAAAGCGATCGACATGAAAGACTACAAAAAATATTATATCATTCCGGCTGCCCCTGAGGAGGTGTATGTGGCCCTGACCAACCCCAGCACCATCCAGTTGTGGACAGGCGACCCGGCAGAGATGTCGACGGAGCCCGGCTCGGAGTTCTCACTTTTCGAGGGTAACATCGTGGGCAAGAACCTGGAGTTTGAGGAAGGAAAAATGCTGGTGCAGGAATGGTACTTCGGCGAACAGGCTGACAAATCAATCGTAACTATCAAACTGCACCCGCACAAGCATGGCACCTCCGCCGAACTGCGCCACCTCAACATACCTGACGAGGACTATGACGACATCGTGGAAGGCTGGAACGAAGCCTATTTTGGTGCCCTGATCGAGTTTTACGAGGACGAATTGTAGTAAGCCTATGCATCAGCCTTCTGCCATCAGCCTCCTCCTGTCGCTCTGCCTTCTGCTGCTTACCCAGTGCAGTCCCAAAGCCGGGCAAAGTGTGGTCACAGCAACTCCTTTTGAAATAGAGGAGACAAGCATCGCCGACATTCACAGGGCCCTGCAGGAAGGCACCTGTAGCTGCGAGCAGTTGGTAACGACCTACCTGCAGCGCATTGAAACCTACGATCAGCCCACCCGGCTCAATGCCATTGTGGTAACCAACCAGGAGGCGATCGCCACTGCCCGGGCAATGGACCGGGAGTACCAGCGCACGAAGAAGCTGCGGCGGCTGCACTGCATTCCGATCATTGTAAAAGACAACTACAACACCATCGGCCTGCAGACGGCGGCAGGCTCAGCGGCCATGGAAGGCTTTATACCTGAAGAGGATGCCTACCAGGTTCGGGTGCTGAAGGAAGCTGGTGCGATCGTGCTGGCTAAGTCCAACATGGCAGAGTGGGCCTTCAGTCCGATGGTCTCGATCAGCTCCATTGCAGGAGAAACGCTGAACCCATACAACCTGGAACACGTGCCGGCAGGCTCAAGTGGTGGAACTGCCGCTGCCGTAGCCACTAACATGGGCACCGTTGGTTTGGGTACCGATACCGGCAACTCCATTCGCGGTCCATCTTCGCACAACGCCCTCGTTGGCTTCCGCTCTACCCTTGGCCTGACCAGTCGCCATGGCATCGTGCCGCTCTACCTGCGCAATGATGTAGGCGGCCCCATGGCACGCACCGTCGAGGATGCCACCCGGATCCTGGAAGTGATCGCCGGCTACGATTCGAATGATCCGGTCACCCGATACAGTCAGGGGCAGGTCCCTCAGAACTATACCCAATTCCTGGACAAGGACGGGCTCAAGGGTGCCCGCATCGGCGTGCTGCGTAGCCTCAGCGACAAAGACCCGGACCCACAGGTGAAGGCGCTGTTTGAACAGGCAATCGCCGACCTGGAAAGGCTCGGTGCCGTGATCGTAGACCCGATAGAGATTTCTGGCTTTGACAGTTTGCGGAAAGACCAGTGGTGCGATGTTTTTCAGGAGGATATCAACGCCTACCTGGCCGCTCAGGGAGAGAAGGTACCCGTTAAGAATCTGCAGGAAATTGTGGCTTCAGGCAAGTATTCGCCTTACATCGAGGAGAACTTAAAGTACTTCCTGGAGCACCAGCAGAACCAGAACAACCCCCGGCATACCTGCTCCGACCCTTTTAACGATCCGAAAAGAATTGCATTTAGAGAGGCCATTGAGCGGGTTATGGACAAGCACGAGCTGGGTGCCATTGTTTACCCGACCTGGAACCATCCTCCTGCCCGCGTAGGCGACTTCAAAGGTTATAAAGGCGACAACAGCCAAGTAATAGCACCGCATACCGGTCAGCCGGCCTTTACCGTGCCCATGGGCTATACCTATGACAACCTTCCGGCCGGACTGCAGTTTCTGGGTCGTATGTTTGATGAGCCTACCCTGATCCGCTATACCTACTCTTACGAGCAAGGTACCCTGCACAGAAAGCCGCCGCACAGGTTCAGCGGGAAAGCGGCAGCAGCTCAGTAAAGCTGACAAGGTGCAACAGCACGCTGGCGTATAGAACCGCTGCTACTGCTCCCAATAAATCCAACTAATCGAATTTAAGCCCTTCAGATAGAATGAGTTTTTTAGAGGTCTCCGGAATAAGTGTGCAGGAAGAAGGGAGTATTGTTTTAAATGACATCAGCTTTCAGCAAGGTGAGTACGAGAAAATTGCGATAGCCGGCGAAACCGGGTCCGGCAAAAGCACCCTGCTGCAAACTATCGCCGGGCTGGTGCAGGCTAGCTCCGGCCAGATCACTTTTGAAGGCAAAAGAGTGATCGGTCCGCACGACAAGCTGGTGCCCGGCCACGAAGGGATTGCTTATCTTTCGCAGCACTACGATTTGCCCCAGTTTCTGCGGGTGGAGCAGGTGCTGCGCTATGCCAACATGCTGCAGGGCGACGAGGCCGAAACCTTGTACGAGGTATGCCGCATCAGTCACCTGGCCCAGCGCAAAACCAATCAGCTTTCGGGTGGCGAGCGCCAGCGTATAGCCCTCGCCCGTTTGCTCAGCACCTGGCCCAGCCTGCTGCTGCTCGACGAGCCCTACTCCAACCTCGACAAAGGACACAAGGAATTACTGAAGGAGGTTATCCACGATATCACGGAGCGGCTTGCCATCACCTGCATTCTCATCTCCCACGACCCGCACGACACCCTCTCTTGGGCCGACCGCATCCTGGTGATCAAAGGGGGGCGCATCATACAGCAAGGCACTCCTGAGCAAGTATATCACCACCCAGTGGATGCTTATACCGCCGGTTTGTTTGGCAGCTACAACCTGATATCCGCTGACGCAGCTTCGGAATTTGCAGCCAGGCTAGGTATAGACAGCCAGGGACGTGACCTAGTGGTACGCCCGGAGCATTTCAAGTTCGCAGGTGATACTGCCAGCTCTTTGGCCGGCACCGTGCAAAAGGTAACGTTCTATGGCGGCTACTATGATGTGCAGGTGCAGCTACCAGGCATCAGCGTCACGGTCAGAACGCAGGCTATACCTGCCGCTACAGGTGACAAGGTATACCTGACTGTTCTGGCAGAGGATATCACTGTGATCTGATCAACTTCTGTTCCGGCGCTATACCTGCTAATCCACCATATTGCCATTCGACATTTCCCGCTCCCGCAGCACCCGTGCCGTTACCAGCAGCTGCCCCACATGGCGCATGCTGTGTTCGGCAGCATGAAACAGCAAGCCCATCACGGTGGACTCCACCTGCGCACGTCCTACCCTTCTGCTTTCAGTCAGGCTGTTTTCATCTGTCTGCCGCAGTTGCTCCAGGGCCTTGTCCACCTGCTCGTTAAACTTTTGCACCAGTGTTTCGGACTGCTTGTCCTCCCCTACCGGCTTGCCTTCCGCATACAGATAGGCCAGCTGTTGTTCACTCAATTGCTCGCCACGGGCATAGGCAAACAGGCGCTCCAATATACCGGTGAGGTGCTGCAGGTGGTAACCCACTGAGGCCACACCGGCAGGTCGCTCCCAGAGCAGTTCATCCGGGAAGTCCTCCATGAAACTTCCGACTTCTTCACGGGTTTGTAGCAACGCATGGGCTACTGGCTGAAGCAGAGCGGGTACGTCAGGCAGCGGGCCGCGCAGCCATACTTCGAGGTTTTTGGTCTGTGTCATAAGATTTGGTTTAGGGTATACTCCATGGTTTAAGCAGCTGCGGCAGGTCTTCCCGACCTCAGCTCACATGCACGACAACCTTGCCGCGTGTTTTGCGGGTCTCCACCTGCTGGTGCGCCCTGGCCATGTCTTCGAAGTCATATACGTGCGACACATGTGCCTGCAGCCGTCCCTGGCTCATCAGGTCAGCTATTTTGGCCATGTCTTCGCCGCTGGAGTGCACCAGGTAACTCTTTGCGTCGATGTTTCGCTCCTTTGCCAGCGCCTGCACCTCTTCTTTTGCGCCCCCTAGTATGGAGACGATCGTACCGCCCTCCTTCAGCGTTTTGAGAGAGCGTCGGGTGTTCTCCTCCCCCAGCGAGTCCAGCACGATGTCCATGTCCATCACAACATCTTCCACATTAAAATCATGGTAATCGATCTGTTCATCAGCACCCATATTGCGCAGAAAGTCGTGGTTCTCAGCTGAGGCCGTTCCGATCACGGAAGCGCCGAAATATTTGGCGATCTGTACAGCGAAATGGCCTACCCCTCCCGCAGCGGCATGTATGAGCACACGTTGGCCAGGCTGTATACCGGCCTCGTGCACCAGCACTTGCCAGGCTGTGAGAGCCGCCAGGGTGGCAGCCGCTGCCTCGTGGTGCGGCACATTAGCCGGCTTATGCGCCAAATGTGCCTCAGGGGCCACCACATACTCGGCATAGGCCTTTCCGTGTCCCGGGAAATTTACCATCCCAAACACTTCGTCACCAGGTTTAAAATATTGCACCTCGTCCCCTACTTCTACTACCTCACCCGAAATATCCCAGCCCAGAATAACGGGCGGTGTCTCCTTCAGCTTGTCGTAAAGCGATTTACCTTCCCTGGTTTTAGTATCGACAGGATTTATACTCAAAGCCCTGACTTTTACCAGCACCTCATTTTTATTTGGCTTGGGGCGGTCCGTTTCTTCCAACTGTAATTTGTCTGGCCCTCCCGGTTCATGTAAAATGTATGCTTTCATAGTTCACAAGTTTTGTCCTGTACCAAGATTATTCTAAACTGAAGCCAGAGCAAAAAGTTGTCCCGGTAAGTAGGAGTCTTTGTAATACGCCTGACATTTGCAGCTGCAGCAGATTATACCTAATATGCACGCACAATAACCCAAACATTTAAACCTATGCCAGCATACATTATAGTAGAGGTGGAAGTAAAAGATCCTGCCACTTATGAAGATTACAAAAAACTTACGCCAGGCTCACTGGAGCCTTTTGACGGCAAGTTCATTGTGCGCGGTGGCGCTGCTGAGTTACTGGAAGGCGAGCAAGAGCCACAGCGTATTGTGATTCTGGAATTCCCAACCATGGAGCAAGCGAAAGCCTGGTGGTCTTCAGAAGAATACGCACCAGCCAAAGCCCTGCGCCAAAGCGCCTCCAGCACCCGCATGATCGCAGTGGAGGGAGTTTAAAATCTCCTGTCATTTCGACCTTTGGGAGAAATCTGAAGTATGGCTCAGGCTTTGAGTTAATTCAGATCTCTCCTATTGTCGAGATGACAGATTAAACAAATTGTTCCTTATACTTAAATTGGAGGTAGAGACAGATTACGAATCTAACTTCTTTTTATCCCGCCGGTTCAGGTAGTCGAGTGCTTCTTTTACAGAAATAAGATCATTGCGGTCGTGGTAGCAGCGGATGCGCTCCATTTCGCCAGTGATGAGTCCGGCGCGGGTGTCTTCGAGTTTGCCTTGCGAGTGCGTCACTTCCTCCTGCCAGGGCATGGGCTTGCCGGGCAGGCTGTACAGGTATAGCGACGGGTACTCCCGTAGTGCAGCGGTGATGGCTGTCATAAAAGCACGGGGCTGTTGGAAAGGAGCTGCCGTCACTACCATATTTTTAAAGCCCTGCTCCCTTGCGTAGCGCACTGCCGATGTGGCTTCGATCAAAGTATGCAGCATGTCGGTATCGGCGGGTACAGGCGGAACAGGTATAATTTGCTCCTCTCCTATACCTAGCTTTTTCATCTCCTCTTTCCATACCTCAAATCCGGGATAGCCGCTCATGGCTTTGGTGCCGAGGCAGAGCACCCTGTCGGTGCGGCCGTTTTGCAGAAACTGGTGGGCTGTTTCAAAGGCTGCCTGCTGATTGTCTTCGGTCTGGCCGAACAGAAATAAGCCGTCTACCGGCTCATCAGGTATCGTATCGCAAAGTGCGCGAATGATGAGTTCTTCTATCATAGCTCCGCTTATACGCAATGTAAATGCGCAAGGTATATCCCCGCAAAATTGCCTAATTTTGTGCATGATCAAAAAATACCTGCTACCTCTCACCATCCTTTTATTCAGCAGCATCACTGCCATGAGCCAAAGCAAACCTGAAACGCCTGCCGTTGTAAAACCGGTAGAGCTGCAGCTGAAAGGCTACAACAGCCGCGACATCGACCTGTTTGCCAGCGCCTTCAGCGACACCGTGAAGGTATACCGCCAGCCCGGCGTGCTTACTTACCAGGGCCGCGACGAACTGCACAAACGCTATGGCGCCATGTTCGCCAACACCCCGGATCTGCACTGCGAGATCGTGAACCGCATTGTGGCGGGCGATGTGGTGATCGACCAGGAGAAGGTGCAGCGAAAAAAAGGTGAGCCGCGCACCGACGCCATAGCCGTATACCGCGTAAAGGATGGCCTGATCGTAGAGGTGACTTTTATACCGCCTTACAATACCCAATAAATGACGAACCAGATAGACAGTATTATATTTGACCTAGACGGTACCCTCTGGGATGCCGCCCAGACCGTGGCAAAAGCATGGAGCGCCGCCCGCCAGAAGGTTGACTTCGAAATTCAGGAAATCACCCCTGACAAGATCCGCTCCATTGCCGGCACACAGCACAACCTGATCTTCGATATGCTTTTCCCGCATCTGGACCAGGAACAGCGACAGGAGCTGATGGAAGTGAGTGGCAAAGAAGAAATGGCCCACATCCGTGCGCATGGTGGCGACCTGTACGAGGGACTGGAGGAAACGCTGGATTACCTGCACAGCAAGTACAAACTCTTTATCGTGAGCAATTGCCAGGACGGCTACATCGAGGCTTTTCTGGAGCGGCACGACCTGGGCAGGTACTTCGGTGACTTCGAGTGCTCCGGCCGCACCGGCGATCCCAAAGATGTGAACCTGAAAGCTATCGTGGAGCGGAACAACCTGCAGGCTCCCGTGTATGTAGGCGACACCCCCGGCGACCTGGATGCCAGCAAGAAAGCCGGTGTACCCTTCATCCATGCCGGTTACGGCTACCGCGAAGTGGATGAGTACGAGCACCGCCTGAAGCGCATCAGCGATCTGACCACGCTTTTCTAATAGCTCCTCCATGATCATCGAAGCCCAGCCTGAGGATATTGACGAACTCTACGAGCTCTGGTGCCTGCTACTCGACCTGCACCAGTCTCATCATGCCGTGTTCCGCTTTAGGCCTGGCAGCGAGCAGGCTCTGAAGACAGAGCTGCTCCACCGCCTCAAGGATAAAAGCACGCGGGTATTTGTGTACCAGGATGGGGAAACCTGGGCAGGTATGCTGGTGGCCAGTCTACGGCCCGGCTCGGCAGGCTTTAAGCTATCCAACAAAGGCTACATTGGCGAGACGGTGGTGCGTACCGAATATCGTGGCAAAGGCATCGGCAAGGAATTGTTTGAGGCCGCCCGAAAGTGGCTCAGCGACCAGGGAGCCGACCACCTCGAACTACAGGTATCGGTGCAAAACCCGAAGGCCATCCGCTTCTGGGAATCATTGGGCTTCACCCCTTCTACTCAGCACATGGTGCTGCCACTGCAGGAGCCGGGAAATTCGAGAAAAAACTAATCCGGAACCGAAAACTGAAGCCGGGACGCTCCGTAATGCTAAGTAGGTAACACCGCATGTTGCCTTCCCCTAACAGCTTCTACTTACGTTTATCATGGTTCTGACAATCCGCACCCTTGCGCCCCTTCTGGCGTTTTTGTTGTTGCTCACAAGCGGCTGCGACAAAGAAAAAGAAGAAGGAATGCCTATCCCAGACTCGTCTGTGTACAACAAAGAGGTGGCCTTCAAAATTTTTACGGAAACAGATTACAGCGAAGCCCGCTGGCAGGATTCTAAGATGAACCTGACCCTCAGGCTGCGCCGCATCAGCACCACCCTGCCCAAAGACGAGATCGTGCTGGACACCACCTTCGGTTGGATGCCATTCCAGGAGCTGCCCCTCAAGACTGCGCCCCTGCAGCTGGACAAGCAACTGCAGGAGATTCACAAAGAACAGGACCGGCTGGTGCTGGACGTAACCAAAGTCGTATCCATCAACGGCTACGAAACAGTGTTTCACTACGACCAGACGCTGGACCACGACAAGCGGCAGGAAACGGTAGAAGTCAAACTCTAGCTTACTTGCAGCTTAGCGTCGCAGTTCGTATACCTTGTCGTAGAGGGTTTCCGCTACTTTACGAAAAACTGAAAAACCTGCTGCTGTAGCTGCTTTATGCAGTTCGTGCTCGTGTCCGTCAATACCGCGCTCTACCCGGTATATGTGCTCTTCCAAAACAGGCAATGCTCTGGAGGAGCGCAGGCGCTGGTACTGCTCTTCGCTTACGATGCTGCTGTCCTTGGCTTCTGCCACCATCAGCACCCCATCTGCTTTGAGCACCTGGTAGCATTCGGAGAGCAGATCCTGTAGACTGTCCCCCATGCAGTGCAAAGTTTCGATAAGCGTGATCAGGTCATACTGGTAAGCATATACCTGTTCTTCGGTAGCCCACTCAAAGTGTGCATTCAAGATATGCTTCTCTTTGGCGAGCAGGTTAGCACGCTCTACGGAGGAGACATACCTGTCAAACCCCAGGAAAGTCGAGTTAGGGAAAACGCGAGCCATCACCAGCGTCGAAGCCCCGTGACGACCGCAGCCCAGATCCGCTACCAGTATACCGGCTTCCAGTTGATCAGCGAGTCCCTTTACAGCCGGAATCCAGCTATGCAACAGGCTTGACAGATATTCCTCACTGAAAAACCGGCCGGACACATCTTCAGGTAGCAGACCTACTCCTTTGGCATAGCTGCCTACTGTTGGCAGTGCCATTTCACGAGGCTTACCTTGCTGGCCTCCATTTCCTTTCAGGAAGCGGTTACCTATGTAGTGGGGGCTGGTTGGGTCTGTCAGCGCAATGGCATGCGCTTCGGGCAGGCAGAAGGTGTCGGCTTCAGGCTCGTGCAGAAGGTAGCCGTCTGCGGACAGGCTGTCCACCCAATGTTTGACCAGCCTGATGCTGACTCCGGCGCTCCTTGCAATCTGACCTACCGTCATGGGCCCTGCATTGACCATCGCTTTGTAAAGCCCCAGTTGGCTGCCCAGAAAAGACATCCTGACTCGCTCGGCAGCGCTCAGGTCATCCAGTACGTGGTGTGCAAAATCCTCTACCCGCTCCGGCCTGACCTGCTCTCTATTAATTGTATTCTCTTTCATAGCAGTAGTGTTTAGTTTGAAGATAACAACCTAAAATTAAAACACTTATATCAAGAAGTATTGTATAAATTTCGGAATAATTTGTGCAAATCAGAAGCCCTTCCGAATTGCCAGTGGGGTCTGCCCGGTCTTGCGCTTGATGAAGTGGCTGAAATGCGACTGGTCCTCAAAATGCAGCGCATAAGCGATCTCAGCCATACTCATTTCTGTGTTGCTGAGCAGCGTACGGGCCTCCTGTAAGAGCCGGTTATGAATCATTTCGTGCGGCGGTTTGCCCGTGGTGCTTTTCACAACATCGGCCAGGTGTTTCGGTGTGATGTTGAGTAAACTGGCATACTGCTGCACCTCGTGCATATCGCGAAAATGCTCATCGACCAGGTGCTGGTAGGCACTTGTCAATTGCACGGCACGGGTAGCTTTTTCTTTGATGTAGACAGTGTACCTGGCTTTGTAGCAGTCACGGATGAGCAACAGCAGGATATGGATATAATCGCGGAGCAACTGTGTTTTCTCCCTCGAATGGCCGCTGTATACTTCTATGATGTCCTCAAACGACCGCTGCAACAGTTTGCTTTCGTGCGAGGTGAGGCTGATGACATGCTCGGCATCCAGATCAAAGAATGGAAATTGCTCTGACAGGGCTCCCTGCATGACCGGCTCCAGGAACTCTGTTGTGAATTCTATACAGAAGCCCTTGCAGTCTTTGATATTAGTGGAAGCATATAGCACATTGGCCGGTACAATGACCAGATCATGGGGCATGAGCCAGCGGTGCCTGTCATCAAGCCGGATATCATGCAGGCCATCGAGGAGGAGGTAGATCAGGTTAAAGTTTCTCCGCAAAGCTGGAATCCCCAGCTTTGGGTCAACATGTTGGTGCCTTTCCTCCATGCGTCCTGGCAGGAACTGAAGGCCCGGATCATAGGGCCGTGTATCGTGGTTTATTTTTCTTTCAAAGGCAGCAATTGTATCAAAGGTCAATATTTCATTTCTGGGCACAAATACCTTATTAAATTTCCCTACATACCCTCCATCGTCTATTTCGCCCGTAATGTGAAGGATGCTCACCCCGCTAATGCCTATCTGTTCTCATTTGAGTCTGTCACTCTTTAAAATTGCAGGGCTTCCCTATTTATTACAACATGATTTTACCCAAAAAAGTAGCACTTTTTATGCATTTAATTAAAGTTTATATCCGCTTTTGGGTGAACCGCACTGTGACACTGACCTAGGGCTGTAAAGTATAAGTTAACAAATCTTGTAGCAGAAAAGGGAGTAAATCAATTGCATCAAAACAGGGTCAGAGCGAGCCAGCCAAATACGCCCGCCAGTGCTCCTGCCAGAAGCGTGGGCAGCATATTGGCCGCAAGAATGGCCTTATAGTTCTGGATGTTTGCCACAGATGCCGCCGCGATAATATTGAAGAGGCAAATGGCATTGCCTAGTCCGGCACCACTCAGCTGCAGCGCCAGCAGCACATTGGGGTTGAGCCCCAGCACGGTGGCCGTCTCGAGTTGCGAAGCCCCGAATACGACATTGGAAATGGTGGTACTGCCCGTGATGAAAGCACCCATGATGCCCACAAAAGGCGCAAATACCACATAGGCAGGTCCCAGACCGCTTAGCATTTCAGAGATGTACCGAACCATGGAAGGCTGTGTGACACCGGAGTAGATCATCATTTGGGCAATGGCGATGGATGGGAAGAGCACGGCAAAGACGGACAGCATTTTTTTAAGCGGCGCAGCCAGGTAGAGCGACTTGCTTTTGTAAAGCACAGCTACCCCCAGCCCAACCGCCGCAAAAGGGAGCAAGGGGGAGGCAAGCGGCCTGATGGCAGCCCGTATACCTGTGCCAAACATATTCTCAAATGCCAGCTCCCAGCCCAGCCAGCTCCGCAGCACCGGAGAGAGTTTTGGCAAAAGCAGCATAACTGCGAGCAGTGCATAAGGCAGCCAGGGCCTGAGGTCGATCTTCACTCCTTTCTGCCGCAGGTATAGCACCGAAAGGCCCAGCATGGTCAGGGCGGCCAGCACGGTGGCGAGTTCGGCGGCCAACCAGGCCAGCAACAGAAAGGGAAGCGCGATGAACAGGTATAGCAACAGCACCTGCCTGCGATGCTGCAAGTCGCCATGGCTGCGGGCCACCATCCGGAATACCAGCCACAGAATCAGCAGTCCGACAAGCACATTGACTCCTGCAGCCATCCAGGCGATATCATGTATGGCAGCATCAGGCAACTCCAGGGGTATTTGCAGGCCTGTGAGCAGAGGCGTGCCCACGGCTCCGAATATGGCAAAGAGCCCATCAAAGAGCAGCACCACCGCTACCGACAGCACAGCCTCAAACCCAAGGGCAACCAGTATCAGCGGCACGATCGCGCCTGGCGTTCCGAAGCCAGCCACTCCCTCAAAAAAGGCTGTGAGCCCGATGGCCAGCAGAAAAAAGCGGATCTCTTTGGAAGGATGCAGCTGATCGAGCGAATGGGTAATTTGGTTGATCAGCCCGTTTTCGGACATGATGTTGTAGAGGAAGGTAGCGCCCAGCACAATCATCAAAATGTTGATTGTTGTGAGCAATGAGGCTCCCATCGCGGCCATAAAATGCGCTGCCGTAGCACCCCAGTAAAAGAAAAGCCCTGTAGTGACAACCGCCCCAACCAGCACCGCCACCTTCACCCCTCTGGTGAGGGAGAGCACAACCAGCAGCAGTATAGGCAGCAAGGAGAGCAGGTAGGGCATGTCAGGAGTTTGTGGCGGAGGTATAACCAGGTATAGGTATAGCTTAGGCCTTTACTTCATTTTCCAGTTGTCGCCCCTGCTCAAAGTCCTCAATATTCTGCAGTGTGACAGCGGCGATGCTTTCGAGGGCGTTGCTCGTGAAAAAGGCCTGGTGCCCCGTGATCAGCACATTGTTGAACGAGAGCAGCCGCATGAACACATCATCCTGTATCACCCGGTCCGACAGGTCCTCAAAGAAAAGATCGGCTTCCTCTTCGTACACATCGATGCCCAGGTATTTGATCTGACCACTCTTGAGTGCGGCAATGACAGCTTTGGTATCAACGAGCGCTCCCCGGCTGGTATTGATGAGCATCACGCCCGGCTTCATTTGAGCAATGGTTTCTCTGTTGATGATATGGTGGGTTTGTGGCGTGAGCGGACAGTGCAGTGAGATGATGTCAGACTTGGTGTAGAGACTGCTCAGGTCGGTAAATTCTATACCTATCTCGTCAAATTCATCTTTTTTCTCAACGTCATAGCCCAACACGCGGCAGCCAAAGCCTTTCAGAATTTTTGCCGTCACAAGCCCGATCTTTCCGAGTCCGATCAGGCCGACAGTCTTGCCGTTCAGGTCAAAGCCCATCAGCCCGTTTAGTGCAAAGTTGCCCTCTTTTACCCGGTTGTAGGCGCGGTGTGTTTTGCGGTTAAGCGTCAGGATGAGCGCCAGGGTATGCTCGGCCACCGAGTAAGGCGAGTAAGCGGGCACACGCACTACTTTCATATCCAGCTTACGTGCTGCTTCCAGATCCACGTTGTTGAAGCCAGCACAGCGCAAGGCGATCAACTTTACCTCCTGCTCTGCCAACAGCTGCAGCACTTCCGAATTAGCCGTGTCATTTACGAATATGCAAACTGCTTCGTATCCTTTGGCCAGTACGGCGGTGTTCTTGTTAAGTGGTACCTCCAGGTAGCTGAGTTTGTGCCGGTGGGCTTCGTTTGCGGCATTAAAAAAAGTGCTGTCGTATACTTTGGAACTGAAAAAGAGGACGTTCATGATGCAGCGGTTTTGGTGATCAGGTACAAGACTATACGAAAAACTTCCGATGGGTTATACCTGTTCTGCTGCCAGGTATAGCTTACCGCTCTCGGCGTATTTCACAATGCCTGTATCCACGAGCTCACGAAGCAACTCTGTGACTGTGTCACTGTGCCTGGCTTCGAACTGCTGCACAAGCTCTTTCGGCAGCAGATTTTTGCGCTGCACCACTTCCAGCAGCTTCTGCCTCAGGGCTTGCTGTTGCTGTCCCTCCCGCTCCTTTTTGCGCTGCGCCAGACAGTAGTCGCAGATGCGGCAGCTCTTGTCGCTGACTTCAGCGAAATACTCCAGCAGCAACTGTGTGCGGCAGCGATCGGTAGTCTCTACATAGTGCGCCATTTCCTGGGCCTGCTTCATGGCACGGTCACGCAGCTGTTCCAGCTTTTTGTGATTGAGTGGCAGGTTAGCTGCATCCAGGCGGGGAGCGGTAAAGACCAACTGTGGTGCATCGTGCTTCGGCTCGTACACCAGCACCTGTAGTTTGTGCAGGTACTCGAGCTTGCGGCGCACCTCCTGCTCTGGCTTTTTGAGTTGCTCGGCCAGTTTGCGCTCCGATATCTTCACAAAACCTGTAAAAGCCTCACCCCCATACATGCGCAGGATCAGGCGCAGCAGGGCATCGTGCTCGGCATTGGCCACCTGAAACTCATAAAGCGCCATGTTGTCGAGCAGCAGGTACAGCCGCGACGGACTGTAATAGGCCTCGTTCAGCTGCACATAGCCCTCCCCTTCCAGCCGCTTAATGGCGTGGTGCGTTTCAAGGGCAGACAGTTTGTAGTTCTTGGAGAAAGCAGCCAGGTCGAAATCGAAGCTGCCCATGAAGCCGCTGCCCACCGCTATCTGGTAGTAATTGGCCAGGCACTGGTACACCCGTCGGATCAGCTCCAGTGGTGGATGGGCCTCCTTCACTTTCTGCAGCAGGTCGATGGTGTCGCTGGGGCCGTAGAGCAGCGTGGCATAAGCATACTTCTCATCACGACCGGCGCGGCCTGCTTCCTGGTAATAAGCCTCCAGACTCTCTGGCAGATCGAGATGCACCACCAGCCGCACATCGGGCTTATCAATGCCCATGCCGAAGGCGTTGGTCGCCACGATTACGCGTACCTTGTCTTCAATCCAGGCCTGCTGTGTCCTGTTGCGTTCTTCGAATTTGAGTCCCGCATGGTAGGCCGCTGCAGGTATACGCCGGCTCTGCAGAAAGCGGGCTATCTCAACCGTTTGCCTGCGGCTGCGCACGTACACGATGGACTGCCCCGGCATGCGCTGCAGTATCTCGAGCAAACGTCCTACTTTATCTTCGGTATAGAGGCAGGAGTAAGACAGATTGGCCCGGGCAAAACTCTTGACAAACACATTCTGCTTTTTGAAAGCCAGCTTCTCCTGTATGTCCAGTCGCACCTGCTCTGTAGCCGTAGCCGTGAGGGCCAGCACAGGTATAGCCGGCAGTGTTTCGCGCAGGGCTGCCAGCTCGAGGTATGGCGGCCGGAAGTCGTAGCCCCACTGTGAAATACAGTGCGCCTCATCCACCGCCAGCAGACTCACTTTCATCCGCTTCACCCGCTCCTGAAACAGCTCGGTCTGCAAACGCTCCGGCGACAGGTATAGAAACTTGATGTTGCCATACACGCAGTTGTCCATCGCAATATCGATCTCGCGACGGTTCATCCCCGAGAAGATAGCCACGGCAGGTATACCGCGCTTCTTCAGCTGCTCCACCTGGTCCTTCATCAGCGCAATCAGCGGCGTGACCACCAGGCAGATCCCCTCCATGGCCATGGCCGGCACCTGAAAGCAGATCGACTTTCCCCCACCCGTCGGCAATAGCGCCAGGGTATCCTGCCCCGCCAGCACCGAGCGGATAATATCTTCCTGCAGCGGCCTGAATTGGTCGTAGCCCCAGTAGGTTTTGAGTATGTGGTGGATGTCTTGCAAGGGTGCGTGCTTTACAAAGGCGAAGATAAGGTATAGCGGAGAGATTCGGCATAAAAAAAGCCCGCCTCCAGAAGGGCGGGCTTTAAGTGCGGTTTATTTAGTATTAAGCGGCAGCAGACTGACCATCTTCACGGTCTTCGATCACCTTCTTCAGCTTATCGATCGCCTGCGCAGCACGCTCTTCGTCAAATCTATTGATGTTGAGCAGCATCTTGGTCTTCTCCTGGCGTGTGATCACCGGGTTGTTCAGCAGACGGATAATCTCCTCTTTCTGCTTAGCCGATGCATAACGCACACCAGCCGTGGCCGGTTCAGCATCCGCGGCGGCGGCTTCCGCAGCCGCTGTAGCCGGAGCAGCCTTCATGGTTGCCTTTTTCTCAGTAGGAACAGCTGGCTTGGCAGACGAATCATTGCCTGCATAGTCCATTTCCTCTACCGGAGTTGGCTCGTAACCAGCCGCACGGATGATCCAGGCCAGAATATTGCGGTAAGCCTTACCAATGGCACGTGTCTGCGCCATCGAGGCAATTGCAAATTCCTGGTAGTACTTCTTGCCCTGCTCTTTGTTGGAGCAGATCGCAAAGCCGGCACCCACCACCTGCTGACTGCGCAGGTCGAGCAGGTTTACCTTCGCCTGGTATTTGATTTCCTCGTCGGTACTGATGTTCACCACATGCTCTACTACCGGCAGGATACCCAGACGAGAACCGGCATACTGCCAGCCTTCCACGTTCACGTACTCTTTCCCTTGTATATTTTGATATAACCTGTTCTCTTTTATAAACTTAGCCAGGTCAACAGCTAAGTGAAGCGTCTCATCAGATTTGGCTATATCATAGCTCTCAATCTTCGGCTTTCTCTCCACTTTTGTTTCTTTATTCACTTGACTCATATTTTCGTTAGTTTTCATGTTTTAGTATATATATCAAACATACCTGCTCCTGAAATGGTGCAAAAAAACTAAAAAAATATCCATTATAAATAACTGGTTATCAGTGACTTATAAAATATTTTCAGCAAGGTATATTTACCCCGGAACCAGCCTTTCATTTAGTACTAAAAGGCAAAGAGGGGATATATTGTACGTGAAAATTACAATTGAGGTAGTCGGGAGAACCAGAAGGACGGTTAAAACCTGGGGCATGGGAAATATCCGCCCAGGTGATGGTCGGTTATAGCACTATGAAGAAGGGATCAGGTATAGCTTATGCCCTTACCTCCTGCACGATCAGACCGTCTTTCATGATCAGGGTACGGTCGGCCATGGTAGCCAGCTGCTCGTTGTGCGTCACGATCACGAAGGTCTGGTTAAACTCATCGCGCAGCTTAAAGAAAATCTCGTGCAGTTCCTGGGCATTTTTAGAGTCGAGGTTACCACTGGGCTCATCGGCGAAAATGATACGGGGTGAGTTGATCAGGGCACGTGCCACTGCCGTGCGCTGCTGCTCCCCTCCCGACATTTCGGAGGGCTTGTGGTGCATGCGGTGGCTCAGGTTGAGCATGCTCAGCAATTCTGCTGCCCGTTCGGTCACCTCCAACTCCGGGCGACCAGCCAGGAAGCCCGGCAGGCAGGCATTCTCGAGGGCTGTAAACTCAGGCAGCAGGTTATGGAACTGGAAGATAAAGCCAATGTGCCGGTTACGGAAACGGGCCAGCTCAGCCGGATTGAGGCGGGAGATGTTCTTATCATCGAACAGCACGTCGCCACTATCAGCTGAGTCAAGCGTGCCCAGGATGTGCAGCAGCGTACTTTTGCCGGCACCAGAAGCACCCACAATAGAAACAACTTCTCCGGCATGAATGGTCAGGTCAATGCCTTTTAGAACTTCTAGCGAACCGTATTTTTTGTGAACGTTGACTACCTGCAGCACAGCTTAACGAATTGGGTTGAAAGTGTTGGACCTTCCAAAGCTACAAAACAAAAGGTATAAGTGCGGTACCTGCTCTTCAAAATTTAGCACCGGCCATTGCCGGAGCACCCTCTAGGAGCCTGCTGCTTCGGCACCTGAACTGCCTGCGGCATTAGACGGCTCAGGCGAAGCCGGTTTTTCGAGCACATCCTTGATATATACTTCCTGCACGATCACCATGACCACTGCCAGCAGCGGCGCCGCCAGAAAAAGCCCCAGCCCACCCTGCACAATGCCCAGCAGTACCTGGAAGAACAGCAGCAGCGCCGGAGGCAGCGCCACTGTTTTCTGGAAGATAAGGGGCGTCAGCACATAGCCCTCTATACCCTGGATGACACTATAGACCAGGAATACCTGCAGCGCCATCTGGGGACTGTCCAGCAAGCCCAGCAAGATGGGTGGCACGCCTGCTATGATAGGTCCAATGTTCGGAATAAAAGCAAAGAAAAAAGCCAGCAGCGCCATCAGCAGAGCCAGCTCCAGCCCTATGATCGTAAAGCCCAGCCATACTGTCACTCCAATAAGACACATGGCCAGAAACATGCCCCAGAGCCACTGCCGCAGCGTATCGTAGCACAGGCTGAGCACCTCGTATACCCGGTTGCGCCTCATGACCGGAAAGAGCTTCACAAAGCCTTTGGTATAGAGCAGCGGGTTTGCCGCCAGAAACAAGCCTGTGATCAACACGATAAGTAAATCAGTAAGAATGCTCAGTGTGGAGGTGAACATATTGGTGACGCGCGAAAAGATGGCTTTGGATTCCGGTATCATCTTGCCCGTTCCATTTTCCACCTCGTGGAGCACCTGCTCCCCCCAGGTGGTCTCCCGCAGCTTATCTTTCAGATCTTCCCAGGCCTGGGGTATGGAATCGCCCATTTCATTGACCTGCTCCCCGACCGTTGGCGCCACAATAAAGCCCAGACCGACCAGTATCCCAAAAAGCAAAATGGTCACGATGGTCAGGCTGAGCCCCCTTCCAAAGCCTGTCTTAGCGCTCATCCACTCTGACAGGCTCGTGAAAAGCACCGCCAGCAGTATACCTGCGAACACCAGCAGTAGAAAATGTGTGAGCTGAATGATCAGGTAAAAGGCTGCCGCCACCAGAAAGAAAATAAATGCGGCCAGTGCAATTCGGCGAGCATAGGTGTAGATATCTTGCATGCAGGGCTGTCTAGTAAAATAATAGGCCGAAGCTATATACCTTCATCATTACTCTAAAAGCAAAAACATCGTTGCATAGCAGTTGGCAGGTTTCAAGGAGTTACCTAAGCAAAGGCGTTAAGCATAACACATGGAAAACCTGCTTGCGTACAGAGCACAAAGCAATTTCATCCGCGTGAGTAGAAAAACCTGAGCAGTCCGGATTATACATTTATCAATCAGAAATGAGTCTTTATGTACTTAGCAGGGTGTGGGAACTAGCAGGTGGCTACGGGAAAAAATTTGCCCCATATTTATATAAAAATAACTATATTCACATCTTGCTTCGGTATTCGCTTTTGAAATGTAAGAGCACCTTGCCCTGGACTGGATGACTTTTTCAGATTGGATGGTGGCCGTCGCTACTTGAAATCGTTATCCCCTGTTTGCGAAGGCAGAATGATTACAAGATATTTTAAGGAAGTAATTTAAAATCTTTACGTTATACCTTATGCCCATTATCACGCTAGAAACGGTTGTTGATGCCCCGGCATCCCTTTGCTTCGACTTATCGAGAAGTATAGACTTGCACGCCATCTCGACCCGGCATTCTGGGCAGCAGGCTATAGCCGGAGTTACAACTGGTCTTATCAGCTATAACGAAACAGTGACCTGGCGAGCAAAGCATTTTTTCCTGTGGCTGCATATAACCAGCAAGATTACAGCGTATGACAGGCCTTGCTATTTTGTTGAAGAGATGGAAAAGCGGTCATTTGTAAAATTTAAGCACGAACGTTTTTTTGAGGAAACAGGCGGCGAGACCGTAATAACTGACATTTTTAATTACTCATCTCCTTATGGAGCATTGGGCAGCATGCTCGACAAGTTATTCCTGAAAAAATACATTACAGGTCTGCTCCAGAAAAAAAACAGGGTAGTCAAACATTTCGCCGAAACAGGCAGGTGGAAATCCGTTCTGAAAAACTATTCCAGCAAGCCTCACAACAGCACCTTGGTACACACTGTGGCCTTTGCCTAATACAGGATTTGCGCCTGTCGTTACTAGCCCAGGCAGCTCCATGCGTCGCATCATTCGACTGCAGGTCATACTCATTACGCAATGGTAAGATGCACAAGGACTTTTAAAATTACCAGTGTGCTGTACCCGCCAGTGTATATTTTAAAAACCTATTACTTGAATTTAAGCCGATAAAGGCTTACTTTCGTGCGTCCATAAAAACTGAAAGCATGAACATACACGAATATCAGGCTAAAGAGATTCTAAAAAGCTACGGCGTTCGCATACAGGAAGGCATTGTGGCGGAAACGCCAGACCAAGCTGTAAAAGCGGCCATGAAACTGACCGAAGAAACCGGTACAGGATGGCATGTGATCAAAGCACAAATTCATGCGGGTGGCCGTGGTAAAGGCGGTGGCGTGAAGCTGGCGAAGAACCTGGATCAGGTGAAGCAAATCGCTAACGACATCCTGGGCATGACGCTGGTAACACACCAGACTGGTCCTGAAGGCAAACTGGTACAGAAAGTACTGGTAGCGCAGGACGTATACTACCCTGGCGAATCTGATCCGAAGGAGTACTACCTGAGCATCCTGCTGGACCGCGCCAAAGGCCGCAACGTGATCATGGCATCTACTGAAGGTGGTATGGACATCGAGGAAGTGGCTGAGAAAACTCCTGAGAAAATCATCAAAGAGTGGATTGACCCGGCAATCGGTTTGCGTCCATTCCAGGCAAATAAGATTGCGTTTGCATTCGGTTTGCAAGGCGAAGCTTTCAAAGAGATGGTGAAATTCATCACCAACCTGTACAAAGCTTATGTGGAGACAGACTCTTCTATGTTTGAGATCAACCCTGTATTGAAGACTTCAGACAACAAGATTCTGGCTGTTGACGCCAAAGTGGATCTGGACGATAACGCGCTGTTCCGTCACAAGAACCTGGCTGCCCTGCGCGACATTACGGAAGAAGATCCGTTGGAAGTTGAGGCAAGCGAGTCTAACCTGAACTATGTGAAGCTGGACGGTAACGTAGGCTGTATGGTAAACGGTGCCGGTCTTGCGATGGCAACTATGGATATCATCAAGCTTTCTGGCGGTGAACCTGCTAACTTCCTGGACGTAGGGGGTGGGGCAAACGCGCAGACGGTTGAGGCTGGTTTCCGCATCATCCTGAAAGACCCGAACGTGAAGGCTATCCTGATCAACATCTTCGGCGGTATCGTTCGTTGCGACCGTGTTGCCAATGGTGTTGTAGAAGCTTATAAGAACATCGGTGACATCAACGTGCCAATCATTGTTCGTCTGCAGGGAACAAACGCTGAAGAAGGCGCCCGCATCATCGACGAGTCTGGCTTGAAGGTATACTCTGCCGTAGCTTTGAAAGAAGCTGCTGAAAAAGTGAAGCAGGTACTGGCTGAAGTAGGAGCTTAATTCCGATAGCAAATAAAACAGAAGGGGCTGCCAGTTTTGGCAGCCCCTTCTGTTTTTAAACAATCTCTAACTCTACATTGATATTACCCCGCGTACCGACTGAGTAGGGGCATACCTCATGCGCCTCGTCCACGAGCTCTTTCGCTTTGTCTTTTTCAAGCCCCTGCAGGTGCACCTCCAGCTTCACGCCTAGCCCGTATTTACCATCTTCTGACTTGAGCAGATCCACATGTGCTTTCACAGTAGATTCGGGATTAAGGCGGATATGATGCTTACCGGCAACCAGCAGTAAAGCACTTTGGAAGCAGGCTGCATAGCCCGCAGCAAATAACTGCTCGGGGTTGGACTTCCCCTTCTCCCCTCCCAGACCTTCAGGCAATGAGAGTGGCATATCAATAACTCCGTCAGACGACGTCACATGGCCACGGCGGCCTCCTGTAGCAGTAACCTCTGCTGTATACACTTTTTCCATAGCTTCCTGATTCTGTTTGCTTGATTTGAAATATTATTTACTAACTCCCAATTTATTCATATTGTTTTAGGTATGAACTAATTATGTAATTATGACAATGCTATACCTGCCGGATCTGCGTTTCTGAACTATAATTATTGCTACTAAAATTTCCTTTTTAGCACATTGTTTCTATTTTTGCAACACGGAAAGCACCCGTAGTTCAATTGGATAGAATATCGGATTTCGGCTCCGAGGGTTAGGGGTTCGAATCCTCTCGGGTGCACTTGACTGGACAAAAGGCTTTTTCTGCCTTTTGTCCATTTTTTTTGACCTTCTAATTGCCTGTTAATCAAGTAAATAAGACACAATACTTCGTTCACCCGGGCGGTTCGAACTCGATCGTTCTCAATTATCAGTTTTTCGGGAAAAATCGAACCGATCAGCATCCTTTTCTCCATGGTGTTACCCAGATCATAGCTTTCGTCTAAGCGCATCAGTCGGTCCAGTCCCTTGCGAAAAAGCCCCTCAATGTCCGTCTCGCGCGCTAAATGGCTCAGTTTTGCCTCCAGTTTTTCAATGCTGGAAGTATAGGATTGTTTCATTTCGCGGTAGTCTTCCGGTTCGATTTGTCCGGTAGCCACCAGGTCACGCACACGCGTTATGCGCTGCTCAAAATCCTTGATCTGCCGGAGCAATCCCTGCCGTTCATCCACTTGTTCTTTTGTCTGCCCGTAGAACGCTTCCCGCAACAGCTCCCTGTAGAGAGTATAAAATTCTTTCCGCGGGGTATATTTCTGCAACTCCCGCCGGAAAACGGTGTGCACCTGCTCTGCCCTTGTCCGGTGCGGGCAGCCTTTGTGGCAGTGATAGTAGGCATAGTAGGCATTTCTGCCCTTCGACTTGCTGGCAGTGAGCAGGTTCCCGCACACAGGACATTGCAGATAGCCCCGCAGCGGGAACTCACATTCGGTCTGCGCTTTCGGCCTGTAGTGGCGTCCCCTGCCGTCCAATATATCCTGCACCTGATTGAAGAGGTCTTCTGAAATCAGGGGCTCATGCAAACCCCTTACGAAACAACTTTCTTCGTCTTTGTACCTGGCAATAAAGATTTTCCCACAGTAGACGGGATTGCGAATGAACAACCAGAAATTATTCTTCTGGCATTTAAGCCCCTTTTCACGGGCCATTTTCCAGACCTGTTCGGTGTTGAATCGTCCTGTGGCAAGTTCTTCGAATGCCCAGCGCACAATGGAGGCGGCAGGTTCTACAGGACCGATATATTTGATGCCGTTCTCCGTGGTCTTGTTTTTATAGCCGATCGGCGCCGCCCCCATCCAGCGGCCTTCCTTCTTTGCCTTCCGCATGCCCCGGATCACATTCAATGCCCGGCGGTCATTCTCCACCTCCGGTGCCGCCAGGTAGAAGGCGAGCATCATCTTGTTCTCTGGAACCGCTAAATCCAGTGGCTGCTCGATTGCCTGTGGTTCCACCCCGAGTCTCCGCAGCGTGCTGATCATCTGGTAGGCGTCGCCCGCGTTCCGGCTGAACCGGTCCCATTTGGTGAACAGCACCAGGTCAGTCTTCCCCTTTTGCTTCCTGAGTTCCTGCAACAACTTCTGCCAGGCAGGCCGGTTAAAAGACTTGGCCGAGTGGTCCTCAAAAATTACATGCCGTACCCGGATCCCTTGCTGTTCGCAATATTTCAGTAACCGCTCCTCCTGGTCCCGTTGTGAGTATCCTTTGTCTGCCTGTTCATCTGTGCTTACTCTTATATATAAATCAGCTGTTTCCATCTTTTATATATTGACTTACAGTCAGTTTAGCAATTATTCTTAAAAATTCCAAAACTGATTTCGCCTCCTCCAGGGATATTTCAATCCCCTCCTTGCGCAATAGCTGCACCGCTTTTTCTGGGCTGACAGACTTCAATTTATCCATGGAATACAAGATTTTCTGCTGACTAGACAGTTTTAAAAGAAAAGGCGGAACACAGTGTTCCGCCCTACTATTCCTCGTATTGCCCTACTTCCAGGTAGATCCGACTTCGCCGCAGCCGGTTATAAGAGGGCTCGTAGCGCAGGTAGCCGTAGGCATCCAGCTCCCGCAGCACTTTGTGGAAGGTGGCACTGCCGTATATCTTGGCAATAGGCATCAATTCATGACTGTAAGCCTGCACAGGGTCCCTGCACCCTGCTTCTACCCACTGCAGACAGAGTGCCCCGTAGAGGGCGATGTGTGATACCCCGATGCGGGGGTCACGCACAGTCCTGCCAAAAAATGTTTTCAATAGCTGCTCTTGTTCCATATACCGGATGGCGCTTTTTATTCAGGCGGGCAGACAGTACTATCAGGAGCCAAGCGATTTGCCCCGCCGCTGTGCCCGCCGCTTTGTCCCAATGCCATCCTCTTCCTCTGCGGAAGATTGCCGCCGTTCCTCTTTGTGACCGGTTTTCAGTGCGGTCCCTGTCTGCAACCGCTGTGCCTCCGACTGCCTGACCCGCTGCAACTGCTCGTCGTAGACATGAATGGACTTAAACTGCGGGCTTGCCTCCAGAAAATATTTTACCTCACCCCCGCTGCTTGTCAGGAATGAGACCTGCTGCAGGTTACCTTTTCGCAGCGACTCCAACAGGCGGGTTTTGTCCTGTTCGCTACCCAATTCTTTTATCGGAAGGGCAGTCAAGGCTTTTTCCAGGTCAAAACCGTAATTCTGATGAAACTGCCTGACAGCAAAATTGCCGTTGCCTTCCGTCCGCTTAAAATCCAGTTGCAGCCAGGCATTATAGAGCTGGCCCTCCTTATTGGTCAGGTCTTTGTTCACAGCCCGACCACTGAGCAGGTTATAGGCTTCCTTCAGCGTGATATTGTTGCCTTTGTTAATGTAGAAGGTCTGCTCCGTAATCCGCATCGGATCCTCCGGGCGGAGTACGACCAGGTATTTGTTAAAAAAGTACATGTCCTGCTGATCGGATTTCCGAAAATGCAGCACCGCGGCGGTCCTGTCTTTTCCGAAGCTGGCATTGTGGAACAAATCAAAGGAGGTAACGCCGCTCTGCATCTTCTCCCGCAGTTCGGACTGCAACCCGTCACCGAAACCCGTGTACCGCACCTGGTCCCGGAGGAACTCAAAATTTTTCTCATTCATCTTTCTGCTGTTATGGTTGGTCCTAATCGCTGGTCAAGTTTAATGGATCGCAGCAATGCCCTGCTGCCCAACTTCAGCTGCAGGTTACGCCCGCCCTGCTTCTCCTGCAACTGGATGAACAGGTAGCGGTCATCCGGTACTGTCATTTTCGGCAGCGCGTACACCAGCACCTGTTCTGCATCTGAGGGAATGAGGTCGGCATCCCCATGTACATACAGGGGTGTCAACTCGAGCTCCTGTGAAGCGGTTCGCTTGCCCTGCTTTCGGTCCCTGACAAAAAAGCGCAGCTGGTCCGTCTCGTAACTGATGACAGAGGTATTGCGCAGTTTCAGCCGGTAAAACATGACATCCTCCAGCACGAAAACCCCATCCAGTTGCAGCTCCACCCCGTGCTTTCTGGTCCTTGCTTGCCCATGCGTCACCGGCCAGCCGGCGACACGGCGCGTTGCCTGCTCTAGGGCGGATATTGAAAATCTGTCTCCCTTCAGCGGCACGGCACCGCTCTGGTTCCATGGCCGCTTCCCAAGCCTGAGTGTGAGTACGGCCGGATTTTCAGCATAGGTAAGCGTGAAAGTGTACAGCCCTCCGTCAGCAGTAATAACGGTCAGATTCGTCTCCCTGAAATGCCGCTTCCCGGCTTTTACCCGGAGCACATGGTCAGTAGGCGACGCCGGTTCAGCCAGTATATCCCCGCTTCCCCTGTCCACACTTTTGATGGCAGCGGGAAAAACGAGGTGCGTTGTTTTTTGTTCCGAAAGAGCCAAGGGAGCTGCTGGGATAACACTTGCTCCCTCTCCGGAAGTCAGTTGCTGTGCGCTAGCGATGCGTGTGATCAGCAAAAGCAGCACAACAGTAGTTGTCATGATCGCGTGTTTTTTCATATGCAAAAATTTTGGTGAACTATCATCTGTGCACTTCAGCAGCTGCTTTGCGTTTACCTGCTCTGCCGCTCATCCTGCAGGAGGACACGGTATCCTGCTTTCACGGTCGCTTTTACCTGTCTGACCTTTCTTCCAAGCAGGCTCCTGGCTGCTTCCACTCCCGTACCGGCTACCTGCATCTCCAGTGTAGGATAGCCGGCCGGGAGACCAACCCCGCGCAGCGCGCGCTCAGAAGACTCCCGTACCGCATCCTGCGTCATCCCTTCGGGCACCCGTATACCTGCCTGGCCATCCAGATCGTAAGCTGCAAGTGCGACCGGAAAGACAGCATCCTGGAAACGGATGCTCTTAACTTCTATCTTCAGGCGCTCCCCCTCCAGGGAGGCTGTTCCGAACACAAAGCTGTCCCTGGGGAGCAGCACCCCGTTGATGAAAACTTCCCCGGTCAGCCGCATCTTGACAGTGGAGCCGCTTGTGACTGTCTGCGTTTCGTGGACAACTGCGGGAACCGCTGACCGGGCCCGCTCCTCCGGATCCGGCACCGACCAACCATGAAACATCGCTGACGGCCGGGCCTGTGTTGCGGTCACTTCTCCTAACAGGGAGACGACGACCTCCGGCTGTGCCGGAGCCAGAGAAAGGACCTCTCCCCTGCTCGCCTCCGCATACTGCTTGATCTTCTCCCGCACTCGTTCAGGATGCTGGATATCCAGTATTTTCTCCAGCATACCGTTGAGCTGCTGCAGCCCGGGATCAGTGTCCCGGCCATCCGGCAGCCGCTGTCTGAGGTGCTCCAGCCGCGCCAGTTCCTGCCCTGCGGCAGACGCCGCCATACCCGAAGCAGAAGACCCGACAGATTCTTTGCCGGTGCTTGTGCCCTTCGGATTATCCTGCAGCATCTCTTGCAGCTGAGCCAGCTTCCGGTAGGCTGTAGCCTGCTGGGCAGCGAGCTGAGCCTCGCCCCCAATAACCGCACCTTCCCGGGCTGGGCCTGCGAAATACCCTGTGTCCTCAGGTATGCCTGCCTCTCCAGGGTGCTCGCCTGCAAACAATCCGCCGAAAGCCAGCACATCTTTTTTAAGCCGTTCCAGCAGCCTGAGAGAGTCGGAGGCCGCCTGCTGGTAGTAGCGCAGTTTCCCCCGCTCCAGCCCCGGGGGCAGGCTGGCCTCGGGCAGCGCCTGATTTATCCCTTGTTGCGGCTGTGTCAAAATGCGGCTGTCACCGCCCTGACCGCCGCCTGAAATCCAGAACAGGAGCGTGGCAAAAGGAAGCACCAGAAGTGGCAGCACCAGCATGAAGCGGCGCTGCCGGAGAAAGGCTTGTGTAGGACTGATAAGGTTCATGATGGTCTGTGTCTTATTGATTAATTAATATCAAGTTGATGTCAGGGGTGGCCTTTCGGCGCTGTCTGGCGACGCTCGGTTTTCAGGTCCCGGTTCTCTACTGTCACCCAGCGCTCGATCAGGAATCCATGCGGGTTATGGGCAGACCGGCTGACCTCGCGCAAAAAACCCTCGGTTACCAGGTTCCTCGTAACAGTACTGGTAGCCCGCACAAGCTCCTGCTTGGCGTAGCAACGGAAGAAGTAAGGGCTCTGCGCCAGGTCCAGTGTCACACTGTCGACTCGGATCCGCTGACTGATGTTGCCGGCAATCAGCCGTGTGTAATAGCCGCTCTCGCTCAGGTTATCATACTCCCGCTTGGCGGAGGCATCTGCCAGGTAAAGCGCCTGTGCGAGGTTGGCCTGTATCATCCCGTCATCCGGGTCCAGCGTGAAGAAAAGCCGGTGAAAGGTTTTCACGTGCTCCCGCGCCTCCACCGGGATGTTGTCTTTCCGGTCGGTTGCAAAGGCCTCCAGGGCTTTCCCGTTCGCCAGAACATATACTTTGCCTTCCAGCTGCGCCACCATCACCTGGCTCCTGTAGATGGCGAAACCGCTCAGCAGCGTGCTACAGGCCACGATCACCATCGTGAAGAGGCGCACATGGCGAAAGGCAGTATCGATGTTTTTCATTTGTGTGAACATGGTATCGCTTATTTGTTTGAACCGTCATTTCCTGCAAGCCTGCTTTCCATATAACCTGTGCTGCGCCCGGTACCCGCCTCCCCGAAATACCCGGAAGTGGCAGTACTCCGGCTCAGGCTGCCCGTCATCCGCGCTGCCGCGTCTCCCATGGCATCAGCAGCCATGCCCGCACCGCCAGAAACCGTCTGCACTGCCGTCCTGGACGTGGCACTGAAGAGGTTATTGACTTTGTGGAGCAGCGTATTGCCCCCGCTGGCATGCACGATGTAGTTGGCTACCGAAGGCACGGTGAAATACCCGACAATGCCGATAACCAGGAACACTAGGTAGGCCGTATCGGTCTGACTGAAAAAAGTCCTTCCTTCCGCTTCTGCCCGGGAGACATCCAGGTAAAGCATCAGCTCCTGGATCTTGCCCAGGATAGCTCCCAGAATATTGGCCACGGGGAGCCACAGAAACACATTGATGTAGCGGGCGATCCAGACCGTCAACGTATGCTGGAAGCCGTCGAACACGGCCAGCCCAAAAACCAGCGGCCCCAGTATGGCCAGCACCACCAGCTGAAATGTCCGGATGGTGTTGATACACAGGGCGGCGGCCTCAAACAGCAGGCGCAGCACCTCACTCATCCATTCTTTGATCGAACTGCGGAAGCTGTAGGCGGCCTTCTCCATGGCAAACCGCATGTCATTGCCGATGCTTTCCAGGAGCCCTTCGCCGGCTGCCTCTTCGTCATGGGTGTATTGGTACCAGCGTTCGCGGTCACCGCTCCCGGTCTCCCCGATGAAGACCTGCCATTCAGTCGTATGGCGGAGTGCCTCCTCCCGCTGCCGGAGCAGCACCTCGATGGCCTTGTCACTGTCCTTTACCATGGCTGCTGTTGCACTTACCACCGGCTGCAGCACCCCGTTCATCAGGTCCAGTACCGATGGGAAAACCAGAATCGCAAAGCCCAGCACGAAAGGGCGCAGCAGCGGGTAGAAGTCAATCGGCTCGGCACTGGCAATGTGCCGCCAGACGCGGCTCCCGATGTACCAGAGCGTGGCAAAGCCGGCGATACCCTGCCCTACCCCGATCAGCCCGCTGCACAACGGTACCATCTCCTCATACAGCTGCGAAAGCGTTTCGTGCAGCCCGGCAGCACCCGTTCCCTGCGCCAGGGAGAGGTTCGGGCTCAGCAGGCCCAGCATCAGGACAAAAACAAAACAGGTGTATACTTTCATCAGATTAAGGTTTTAAACCATGCATTTGCCGTATTCCCGCCAGGTCCCGTTGCTCCTTGGCTCGCTGCAGGGCCAGCAGCGCCGTACTCCGGTTAAAACTCCGCTGGACCTGCACCAGCTTCTCCATGTCCCGCCAGATGGCGTCGATAGCCTGCAGGCGCTCCTCATCCGTCATGCGCAGCTGTCTCTCAGCCAACACCCGGGTTAGTAGTTCCAGTTGGTCCAGGCTATGCCTCAGCATCCTGGAGTAGACTTGCTCCAGGTAGTTCAGTTCTTTGTTGCTGAAGGCACCTTCCCGCCCGAAACGACTGAACGCTTTTTTCCCCTCCTCCACCAGCGCTACCTGAAGTTCCGCTATCTCACCTACCCGTCGGTACCGTCTGACAGCGGGGCTGACCTCCAGCAGGCCTTCCAGAAATTCGTGGTGCAGCTTGAAGTTTCCCTGGCTGACATCCCGTATAGTGCTATAACCAGCGGTCACACGTTCGTAGCCTTTCTTCATGTCAGCCAGTATCTGCCTGTGCTGGGCCAGCTTTTCCACGTTGAGCAGAAGCTGCTGTATCTCGTCGGTCTGGGCCCACAGGCGCGTGGGACTGAGCAGGTACAGCAGGATTACCCATGCGATCCTTTTCATGGTAGGGCAGGAGTCAGGCCGTGGAACATGCGATCTTTCTGCCATGCATCCCAGGCCCGTCGGCGGCCAGCCGCCAACAGCGTGAGCTCCTGCTGGAAATGCCGGGCAGCCAGGTAATGCTCCCGCATCTGCCGGTACACAGTCTCCACCCGCTGCAGCCGCTCTTCGGGCAGCATTTCCCAGTGCTCCTCCTCCGTTGCTTCCCGCAGCGCTTCCAGCAGGCGGGTGCGCCCGGCCAGTAGTCGCTCTGTTACACGCTCCACGTAGGCCGTCTCTTTACCGCTGTAAAGTTTCCCGTCCCGTACCAGCTGCCTCGCCTGCAGGCATACCTGCAAAAGCCCCTCCCCAAGGGCCTGTGCATCGGCCACTTTCCAGTGCATGCCTGTAGGTCCAGTTTTCCTGCGTGACCCGAAAAAATCCAGGTGCAGGCCGTACGCCCCCGTCTTTCCGCTGTCAATGGCTTGCAAACCTTCTCTTGTGATACTGTACCCCTCATGCGCGTAAGCGGCATACAGCCGCAGGGCGGCGATCTGCTCGAGCAGGTAGCGTTGCTGCGTCTTTCTCTGCCGCAGCCATTCATCAACAGTCTGGGCAGATACCCCCGTTGCCACCATAAAGAGCTGCAAGAGCAGCAAGACTAATTTTCTTCTCATGATTATAATTAGTTAGATTGAACATGCTTTCCCAGTTATCTTAGGGCAGGCCATAGAGACGTCTGACCGCTGCCATTTCCTGTTGGGACCTGGCTCGCTGCAGGCTCAGCAGAAAGTTTTGCCGGTTAAACTGTAACAGGTCCCGGTAGATGGCCTCCACCTGATCTGCCGCCTCCCGGATCAGCTCCAGCCGCCCTGCATCTCCCATTTGCAGTGCCTGCGCCCCCGTCGCCAGGACCAGCAGCTCCACGTAGCGGCTGCTCTGCGTGAGAATCCCGCCGTACACGCGTGCCATGTAGGCCCGCTCTTCCTGGCTGAACCGCTCGTCTCCCTGCAGCAGGCGCCAGGAACGCCGGTACTCCTCCAGGAGTTGGGCCTGCCTCTGGGCAATCCCTCGTATCCGCTGGTAATCCGACACGGCCAGTTTCACCTGGTGCAGCTCCGCATAGTAATCCTGGTACAGGACACGCTGTCTTTCCACCCACCCGTGAATCTCCGAGAGCTGTAGCTCTGCCATGGTATTTTCCAACACTTTGTGGGCATTTTGCAACCAGATCACTTCGTTCTGCTGGCGCTGCACCTGCAGGTCCAGCGCTTTGATTACTTTCATCACGCCTTCTCTGATGGCAGCCGTGATGGGGTCCTGGGCATTGGCTCCCTGCCACGGCAGGAGAAATCCCATCAGAACCAATGCGATGAAGAGCCGGTACTTTTTCATCCTTCCCCTCCCTTCCCTTTAAGTGCTTCCTCCCCCGCCTGCATGTCACGGACAAACGCAGCGATACCCCGCTGCACGCTCCCGAACCGGCGGGCATACTCCTGGACCCGGAGCTTTTCTGTTTCCTCCGTGGTGTAGGCCAGGTACTCCTCGGGGGATACTTCCGTGCGGTAGACTTTTGACAGCACGCCCCCCAGGCTGATAAAAACTTCTTTATACCTGCGATTCGGGTCATTGTCCTTGTTGACTGACAGGATCAATGCCTTCTCCTTCTCCGTCAGGCCCAGCAGCTCCTGGATCTGCCCGAACTTGTTCTGGTATTTGGACTGATCCAGCAGGATCTTGCAGTCCGAGTTGTTGATAATGGCCTGCCTGACCACCGGAGAGGAGATGATATCCTCCACTTCCTGCGTGACCACGACCGCCTCGCCGAAGAACTTGCGTACCGTCTTGAACAGGTATTTGATGTACTCGGCCATGCCCTCCCGTGCAATGGCCTTCCAGGCCTCTTCGATCAGGATCATCTTGCGCACCCCCTTGAGTTTGCGCATTTTGCTGATAAAGACTTCCATGATGATGATGGTGACCACGGGGAAGAGGATCGGGTGGTCTTTGATGTTGTCCAGTTCAAAGACAATGAAGCGCTCCTGCAGCATGTCCAGGTTTTCCGTGGCATTGAGCAGGAAATCAAATTCCCCGCCCCGGTAATAGGGCCGGAGCACATACAGGAAGTTGCCGATGTCAAAGTCCTTCTCTTTCACCCCGTCCCTGGAGAGCGCCACCACGAATTCATCACGCACGAACTCATAAAAGCTGTCAAAGCCGGGGAACAGCTCCGGGTGGTGCTCCAGCTTTGCGTAATACTGCTGCAGGGCACTGGACAGGGCCACATATTCCGAGCGGTGGTATACCTCGCCGTCCTTCTTCCACAGGGCCAGCAACAGGGTTTTGATGCTTTCCCGTTTCTCGGTGTCCAGCCGGTCCCCCTCCCCGATGTAGAAGGGGTTGAAGCAGATCGGTCGCTGCTCGTCGTAGGTAAAGTAATAACCGCCCACCAGGTCACACAGTCCTCTGTAGCTGTGCCCCACGTCCACCAGCACGACATGAGTCCCCTGCTCGTAATAACTCCGCACCAGGTGGTTTGTGAAAAAGGACTTACCGCTCCCGGAAGGGCCGAGCACAAACTTGTTGCGGTTCGTGCAGATCCCTTTGCGCACCGGCTCGTCACTGATGTCCACGTGTACCGGCCTCCCCGTCAGCCGATCTCCGAGGCGCAGTCCCACCGGGCTGACGGAAGACCGGTAAGCCGTCTCCAGGTTCAGAAAACAGGTAGCCTGCTCGGCGAAGGTATCGAAGGCCTCGTTCATCGGAAAATCAGCCGCATTGCCAGGGATACCCGCCCAGAAGAGCTGCGGCGCTCCCACTGTCTCCTCCCGTGCCACCGCGTCCAGCTGAGCGAGTGCCGCACCCACCAGACTTTTGAGCTCTTTCCGCTTTTCCTTTTCATCGGTCCACACCAGTACATTGAAATGGGCCTTGACGGGCAGTCGCTGCTGCCCGATCGCCTCGTTCAGGAAGTTATTGGTGGCATCCCGCGCCAGCGCGTTTTCCCGGGAGTAGGCCGACAACGACTGCAGCCGCAGCCTCTTGCGTTCCAGCGTCCTGATCGTCTGCTGTGGGTCCTCCCGAAAAATGTACTGGTTATAGAGGTGGTTGCAGGGCAGCAGCTGCCCCAGCGAGGCGGCAAACCCGATACTGAACTTTGCCTTGTCGGTTGAATACCGGTCGTAGTTGAGCCGCGGCCCGCACAGGGCCGGAAGGTCTGCCGCATCACCGAGCGTAAAAAGCTGGGCGTACTGGCTGCCCACCCGGAGACCGTCCTCGAAGCAGATGTCTTTCAGCAGGTAGCGGTCCTCCCGCTCTGCCAGGCTGCAGTAGCGTTCGATCAGTCCCATCCTGCGCCGGCTGCTGAGCAGGTCCTTTTCAGCCAAGCGACTGAGACGCATGAAACCACTCTCCTCCAGCAGGTGCCGGAACTGATCCACACTGTCCAGAAACTCCTGCATTAGCGCAGGCTGTAGGGTCTCTTTTGGCACCAGCGTCGGGCGCAGCAGGCTGGATAGCAGGGAGTTGGACGCCCGCCGGTTCGTCCCTTTACAGGTGACCATCAGAAAACAGGTATGCTCCAGGAAAGGCCGCTCGTTGAAAAAGCGCTCGCTGCTGTGCGCCAGGAAGCTGGCTGCACCGGCGGTAAAGTCCGGTTCGTAGCTGCTGTCCAGGAACCAGTCCTGCTTTAACAGGACCGCTCCGTGGGGCAGTGCGCGGACCGCTTTCACCCACGCCTGGTGTAAGGCTTCGTACTCCTGGTCAGAGAGCGTAAAAATTTCAGGTAGCTCTGCTCGAAAGGCTACGGTAACGTCTCCCTGCCTGGAGAGCAGGCAGTCATGCTCCACGCCCATCAGGGGAAAGATGGCTTCCAGTTCTTTTTTCATTTTGCCGTTGCTTGTGATGCTTTAGAATGTTTGTTGCCTTCGGGCAGCGCATAGGCTGCCGGACACTGAAACAGGTGTCGGCTGCTGACACGAATTAACCGCGGCATGCGACGCCTGGCAAGCTTTTTCATCAGGCCGTCAGGGCCGTAGGTGTTGCTCATCCGGTAAAGCTGCCGGGTCATCAGGCCGCCAGCGGTCAGGATGCCCCCGACACAAGCAAGGGGCTGCAGGCCGGTCGCGTAGAGTATGGCGAACAGGAAAAGCAGGGCGATCACGCCCGCTCCGAAATACCAGATATACTGCCCCTTGAGTCCCCTGAACTCGATCGGCCGGTTGATGCCTTTGTTGATCTGATAGACACTGTTGTTCATGGTCGCAGATGCCATATGTGCAATATGCCGGGCTACACCCCGAAGAAGGATTTGATAACCGTGGCGACCACCACCAGGAAAACACAGCTGCCGAACCAGGCTGCGGCCACTTTGCCCGTGTCCGGGTCACCCGCGTTCCATTTCTGGTATACCTTCACGGCACCGATCAGCCCCAGCAGGGCCCCGACCGCGTACATCAGTTGGGTGCCGGAGTCAAAGTAGCTGCGCACTTTCAGGTTTGCCTCATTGATGCCTGCATTGCCGTCCTGCCCGTAAGCCCACAGGCTCAGCAGGGACAGGGTTACCAGCAGGACAAGTGATGGCCAGGGCTTGCGGGGCATCATGCCCCCCGGCCTCTTCAGGAGAGTTGCGTTGATCTTCATCTCATATGGGTTTAAAGTTGATTAATCCGTGTCATGTAAATTCAGGGAGAGCCGTCGGCAGGCAGTGTGGGCCAACAGCCGGGAATCAGGTTTCGCCCGGCTTATTCCATTCCAGCTCCAGCTCCTCTTCCGTAAAGCGGATCCCGCACAGTGACTCCGCCTGCTGGATAATGTATTGGTTAATGGCACCCCGGGAGGCAGGCTGGCGTAACCCGCCACAGCTGGCCAGTATCGCTCTCAGCCGCATGAGCAGCGCCTGCTTACCGGCATGGTTGCCTGCCTCCTCGAGTATGCCCTGGCGTACCTGGGACGCCACTTCCTTTAATGCATCATAGGATAAAAAGTCATGTTCCTCCTCCTCAGGGGGTGGAGTGGATTCCGGAACGGCAGGTTTCCGCATCAGCAGGTGTTTTACCTCCTGCCGGTAATACCAGCCTGCTACCCCCAGGTAGTACAGGATCAGCAGCGCGCCTGTACCCACCAGGTACTGGCTCCACGTCAGCTCGCTTATCATGGCTTTTCAGGTTACCCGGGGACCCGTTTCCCCTGGGTTTAAGACAAAGATGGAGCATGTAAGGTGAGATTTCTGACACTGCCGTGTGAGCTAACAATTATTTTTTTGACAGCCGATTCCGCTGCTTTTTTGCAAAGCTGACAGGCCGCTGCCGGCATAAGGAGATTGCTGCAACCGGAAATCACCGCGTAATGCGTGATGGTGCAGCTGTAAACTGACACGGTGATGTGAGCTGTCAAAAGCACTGCTGGCAGAAAACTATCTATTCCCGGTCCGCTTCGTCCATGCGGAGCTCCAGGCTTTCCTTCAGGTGGTCCAGGAAGGGCGTCCGGCTTTTCTTACGGATGCGCATGCCCTGGTAAACCCGGTAGAAATTTCCCAACCGAATGTTAAAGCAATGCTCCAGTCCCCTGATCAATTCCTTGACATCCGACTGGCCGAAATTCACGGCCCCGCGTGAGCGCAGGGCGTAAGCAAGCTCAATAAGTGCGGCCTTCGACTCCGTCCATGTCAGGCGTGCCCCTTCGCTCTTTTCCGCCTCCCCATGCTCCAACGCCTGCAGCCTTCCCTGCAAATGGTCCCCCAGCATTTCGTAGGCCTGCAGCTTGGATAGCCGGTAACTGTGCACTGTGGAAAAGCAGGAATCCAGCTCAAGGGAATAGCCCGGCCAGAAGGGTAGTTGCTGCCCTTCCCGCAGGTAAAACGCCTGATCCAGGTGGTTCAGGTTCATCCTGTAATAGGTATAAAACCACTGGTTCCGGTCAAAATAGGCCGCCACGCGGTCCAATGTCTGCAGCAGGTACGCGCGTACCCTGTCTTTTCCCCCGACTGGCAGGGAAGCCTCCAGGTAAAAAAGTTCTGTGAAATAGAGCAGCTCCCTGAGAAATCGGGGCTTAATTTCCTTGAAGAACAAAATCTCTGCCTCCGCATCAGGAAAAGCGTGCTCCTGTATGTACTGCTTGAGCTCTTCCAGGGCAGTCTCGGTTTCTCTGCAGGATTGCTCAGCCTGCTGCAACAGGTTTTCTGACCGGACGGCAATGCGCTGAAGCCCCTCGCTCATCCGGGTGTACAGGTTGTTCGAGAATTGTATCATGACAGCATATAGTAGGTGACCATCGCAGGGACCGGAACTTTCCAGCATCGGCTCAGGCGCCAATGCGTCGGTTCTCCCGGCAGCATCTATGCTCTCAACCGGGATGCCATTCAGTACGCAGGAGCACCCGAAGTACTGTCCGCTGCAGGATCGAAGCAGGGAAAAAATAGTCTGAAACAGGAAGTCCCGGGATTAGTGCAGAAAGTCAGCGACGAATGTATCCCCATGGGAGCAGGAAACCGGGAGCAGCCAGTATGGCCGGAGCCGACCAAAAGACTGAGAATCTGTGGGTATGCTCTGAAGAGTTACTGAAAACCATTCAACGGTATTCATGCAGGCACAAAGGTAGCCGCGTGTTCCGGACACAGGTGTGCTGCGCCAAGGTTGTCCAAACAAAATGGGTATCCGCCTCACAGCGGACCCTCCGCATTTTCTTTGGCTCCACCTCGCCTTTAGTCCGTTCCAGCGGCTGGGCAGGTGCCATAATCAATTCCTCACACTAAAAATCAATGATTATGGAAAAGACAGTTAAAAATTCCAATGTGACCCGCGTAGCCGAGATCAAACTCACCTACCGCAACCGCGTCAGACCCTGTGACCGTCCACAGATCACCTCCTCTACGGATTGCTACCAAGTACTTAAAGCCAGCTGGGACCAGGGAAGGATTGAGTTTGTCGAACAATTCAAGGTACTGCTCCTCAACCGGGCCAACCGGGTGCTGGGAATTTTTGAGGTGTCCACCGGGGGCGTCTCTGGCACCGTTGCAGACCCCAAGCTCATCTTCGCGGCCGCCCTCAAAGCCTGCGCCTCCGGCATCATCCTCTCTCACAACCACCCCTCCGGCAACCTCAAGCCCAGCGCTGCGGACCTGCAACTGACCAAAAAGATGAAGCAGGGAGGGGAGCTACTTGACATTGCGGTACTGGATCATATCATCCTCACCAGCGATAGTTATTACTCACTGGCAGACGAGGGGCTCATGTAGCCCCTTTTTTGCACCATCCGATGGCGCTGTATTACCTGATACAGCTGCCTTTACTTGGCATGCCTTCCCGGAGAAGCAATTATTTTGGGAGCAGAAGCGATAGGTTCTAGATTGGTAATGACAAATAGACCTCTCATCAGACACTCTTATTGAAGCACTACATAAACTGCAGGTTAAAAATGCGAAACAACTAGCAGGTGTCCCGGTTATTTCTTTAATTTATACAATGATGTAAGTTTGGTAATCTATAAAACTGTTTCAGGTGATGTCTACCATTACACAAAATATTTCAGAGTTCGTTCAGACTGATTTTATAGAGCTGCAAATCGGTGAGCAGTCGGACTTCGCCTCGTTCAGGTGGCTGCGTCACCCCACTAGCGAAGAATTCCGGCACTATAGTCTCTTGCTCGTAGACCTGTTACTAGAGTATGAATGCCGGTACCTGCTCAGTAACGCACAGGCGGTCCACTACCTGGAGCTTGCAGATCAGAACTGGATCATCCGGCAATGGATTCCCCTTCTGCATTCCACTGCACTGGAAAGACAAGCCATTATTATTTCACAGGTGAGCCTGGAACTGATGGACACGGATCGCCTCCTGGAGCAATTCACAAAGCAACCGGAAGCACAGGGTAAAGCCATACAGACCCGCTTGTTCTTGGATCCCTTCTTCGCCCGGACATGGCTGCTGCGCGAAACTAACGGATAATGTCATTGCCAAAGAGGAAGAAGCCAACACGGGCCTGCAGCGGGTGCAGGTAGGGGCTGCGGTTCTTCTCGTGCAGCAGGTTGTACTGCAGGAGCGCGTAGCCCCTGAGCTTTTTGTAGAGCGTGTAGTCTTTGCCCAGCCCCGCCGACAGCCCCGGCACCCACTCCCTCTCTGACCTTTGCTCCTGCGTGAGAGGATCCGTGTGCGTCACCGGCGCGCTTAAGCCTTCGTAGTGCAGCCGTGTAAAAAAGCCGCTCTTGATCTGGAAGTCTGTAAAGAGGCTGTAGCCCCCCACCCGCTCCGCGCCGCCCACAAAGGGCTTCTCCTTCACGCTCAGGTGCAGGCGGTACTGCCCGCCCACGCCCATCGAGAGGCGCTCCGAGAAGCGCCAGGCCACCGTCGGCCCCAGGTCCAGGAAAAAGCGCTCCTGCTTGCCCGCCTGCCAGAGGCTGCCCACCACCAGTCGCTCCGCCCAAGGCTTTCCTTTGAGCGAGTAGGGTGCCAGCAGGCCTTTTGGCATATCCTTCACGCTCTCTACCTTGCTTGCCCGGCCCTTGTACTTGTCAAAATCGGCTTTCGCCTGCCCCAGCTTGTCGAAGGACTCGGTAAAGGGCTCTCCCGCCGCCTTCAGCGCCGCCTGACCGGCTTTTGCCTTCAGTTCGTCTGGTGAGGCGGGAACTTGCCTCATCGCAGGAGACTGTGGCAACCGGGCGGCGGCACTCTTCTGCCCGGCCTCTTCCAGTTGGCGCAGGGCCTGTTTGAGCTCCTCGGGCAGGAGCTGGGCGGCCAGCGCCTCCTTTCCCTCCTGCAGTTGGCTCTCCAATCTCGCACGCACCTCCTTCAGCTCCTCAGGCAGCACCGACCGCCCTACTACGGCCTGTGAGAGGCTGTCCACTCTTCGTGCCAGCGCCTCCCCCTCCTCGCCCAGCTGCCGCAGGCTATCAAGCGAAGCATGCAGCCGAGAGGAGTCCTGCAGCGCGTAGTCGATTGCCTGCAGGCTATCCTGCCAGGCCATCATCTCGCGCAGCAGCTCCCCAGCCTCCGGCGCCCCGGTTGGCAGGTGCTGCTTGGTTTGCTGGGCAAGCGATGCAAAAGAAAGCAGCAGGAAGGGCAGCATGTAAAAACAGGCTCTGAAAAGGGACGAAAGCAGGTAGCGCATAGAGTGGTTCTGTTTTCTTTGAAGAGGTATCTGGCAGTTGATGCTGGGCCTTTATAATTGTAAGGCCTACACCCCTACAAGATAGGACATTATGTCTACTTTTCAATAAATCATGCTGCACTACAAGTTGCAACAGCGAGAAATGATTGAAAATACTCTTCTCTTTCACAAGGCAAGGCTCCTGGGGTGGAAGGGGCCGGAAAAGCCCCTTGGCCTTTCGTGCGGCTGCCGAATCAGCTGGCCCCAAGGTATAGCACCAGCTATAAGGTATAGGTATAGCTTTACCATAAGGTGTAGCACTGGCCATAAACAAAAAGCCCCCGGTTGATGCCGGGGGTTGGGGGTAAGGTTTCAAAGCGCGAAGCCGCTGCGAGCGGAAGCCATAGCCAGCCAGGAGAAGAACACCCGTGAGGGTGGGCGGCTGGCTGTGCGGCGGCTGACCCGCAGGCGAGCATAACATGGGCTGTGGGTTTTATTTTTTCGCCTTCCTGCCGGAGGCATCATTTAAACTCTAAAAATAAAATAGGAACAGCCGTGAGGAGTACCGCAGGCTGGCAAGCGCAGGCAAAAGCAAGGCCGACCAGAGGGAGTTTATTTAGCCTTGCTTTTGCCGAAGCGAAGTCCAGCCGAGGACACGTACGAACACCGCTATACTGCATCAACAGCCTCTCATGTGGCAGTAGTAGATATACTTAATGCTTACAGCGGGAAAGCAGCAACCCAATCCAAAGTGGAAAGGACTTTTGCTTTCATACAGAATGAGGACTCGGGACACAAATCAGCGCCAAAGAAAAGGCAATGGTTACAAGTGAAAGAATAGGCTCTTCAAACTGAGACAATCAATTTTGTCTAATATAACTGATAACTCCATCATGTCTAATTGAAACAATCCAATCCAAGCTCTTATCAAATAAATCAATATCGTCAGAGCTAGGAAACCATATGTCACTGAAGTATTTGTCCAAGTCATCTAAATTAAATAAGTCTATTTCATCGAACCTGTACCAATTTATGTAAACATTTGGCATTGGCTTAATTGCGAGGCTACTCAACAATTCTTTTAAACAAAAGCTACTCTCAGCATTAGGCCCCTCTAATATAATTTGTTTAGAACCTATGCTTTCGACTAAAGAAGCAATAGGCATTTTATATCTTTCCGATATTTCCTTAGCTAGCTTCAAACTGTCTTCACTAGATAGAGTTTTATAATCAGGAAATACTGATTTATACTCTCTTTCAAATAGATCAATTTTAAAACTTTCCATAATAGTGAATTAATTTTTGATAGGGATTGCGCCACTAACTCCTCCTTTATCTCTTTTACCTTTCGTATAATCCCAGTAATTTATATGTGGGTATTCTTCTCCAGAACCAGCTTTTGCATCAGGATGAGTAGGATCAAGTCTGTATCCCTTTTTGCCATCCCCTCTTTGAGGGCTACCAAATTTCCCTTGCTTTCCTTTTGGCAAACTATCAGTAGGTTTCAATCCTATTTTAGCTTTAGCTTCCTTTAATGCTTCTTTTGTTCCACTTAAAGATCCTTTTGCAGCACCTTTACCTCTCTGAACAATCGCATTAGTAACAATAGTTTTAGCCCCCGTCTTAGCCATCAATAATCCAGCACCACCTGTACCGCCCGTAGCAACAGTTGTAGCAACGTTCAGCCCATCTAGCGCATCAGAACCTAAATTCTGAAAGAATTCTTTGTTACTAGTTGGCAAAGGCCTTGTTCCAACTTGAATCGTTCCATTCTCATCCCTATAGGCTCGGGTCTGCCCGCCGTTCGCTACTATTGCAAGTGGACTTTCAGTCATGAAAGCCACGTTCATAACCGATACTGCCAAGTCTTTGGCTGTATTCTCAATAATGCCAGCCACGCTGATGGTAGGACAATCGCCATCTGGACATCTACCGTCTGGGTCTGTACGAAGTACAGGATTATTGTATACATAATGGTAAGGCGTCCAACTCTCCTGCGTTTCGGTCATTGGATCCACCACATGCCACCTTCCTATCTGGGCGTCATACATCCTGGCCCCGTAGTCCATCCAGTTGAGTCCCAGCTCGGTCTGACGCTCCTTGCCGTTGTACTGGAAGAGGTGGTTAGGACTTCCCTGCTTCTCTATCCCCACCAGGTTCAGCCCCCAGGGA